>JARKPN010000074.1 GCA_029975275.1 Geobacteraceae bacterium
CCTGTTGCGCCACCTGATTGAAGACTGCGAGATCCGGCAGGCGATCATCTTCTCCGCCACCAAGCGGGACACCGATACTCTGGCGGTCACGCTCAAGGCGGAAGGCCACTCGGCAGCCGCCCTTCACGGTGACATGAACCAGGGGGCGCGCAACCGGACCATCGAGGCGATGCGGCGCGGCAGGATCCGGCTCCTGGTGGCCACTGACGTGGCCGCGCGCGGTCTCGACGTCTCGGGAATCAGCCACGTGATCAACTTCGACCTGCCCAAGGCGGCCGAGGACTACGTGCACCGCATCGGCCGCACCGGTCGGGCCGGGGCCTCGGGAGTCGCCATCTCTCTGGCGTCGCTGCAGGATGTCAGTTACCTGGAACGTATCGAGAAGTATATCGGCCGACCGCTCCCGGAGCGTCAGATCCCCGGGCTGGAGCCGACCCGACCCCTCAGCCGGCCAACGAACCGCAAGGGACCGGGGGCACGATCGGGTAAACCTTACGGAAAACGTCTCGGCGGACGCGGTCCGGCTTCGGCCCCTGGAAACGGGAAAGGGAGCGCGGGTCGGGGGAAAACCTGGAGCAGGCCAGGCAAGACGCACGAACCGGCCGTGGTCTACCGTCGTTCGGCTTCGGACGGTTCCGGCGGCAGGCAGCACTAGTGTCCTGTGCGGTTAGTTCACCGCAAGAATTCCGAGGGATTTTGGTTCCTGGCAAGGCGCGGCGACACAGGCCTAGCCGGGTCTAATCCGAGGAGCCGGAACGCGGCCAGGAACCAAAAGGCCCGGAATTGTAAGGAAGGAATTAGCCGCACAGGACACTAGGGGAACCGACAACCTGAGACCTGCCGGGTGTTCGAAACCCGGCAGGTCTTTTTCTTTCGGCCGACAGCGACCGATTTCCGTCATTTTTCGGCTTGACTTTACTAGACGACCGGTCTATTTGTAGCAGCATGGCGACAAGGGACACGAAAGCGGAAATCATAAGGGCCGGGCTCGGCATCATGGCGCGCCAGGGATTCAATTCCACCGGGATCGACGCCGTGCTGAAAAGGGCCAATGTGCCCAAGGGCTCGTTCTATCACTACTTCTCCAGCAAGCAGGACTTCGGGCTGAACGTCCTGGATCACTTCGCCCGTGATATCGACGGGATCTTCACCTTGTTTCTGACCGACGATTCGGCCTCGCCCCTCACACGTCTGAAGAACTGCGTCGAGAGCCTGGTTGCCAGGTTCGAGGAGAACAGTTGCAGCATAGGCTGTCTTGCCGCCAACCTGGGCCAGGAGATGTCGGACCAGAGCGAGGAGTTCAGGGAAAGGCTCGTGGCGGTATTTCGGTCGTGGATAGGTCATTTCGAGAGATGCCTGAGCGAGGCGAGGGACGCCGGTGAGATTCCGGACGACCTGTCACCCGGCTACGCCGCCGAATGCTTCCTCTCCGGTTTCGAGGGGGCGCTGCTGGTTTCCAAGGTGATGAAGTCTTCGCTTCCGCTCCGAAACTTCATAAACGTGTATTTCGAGAGGGTCTTGCGGTAGAGCTCTCTTTTCCATGCGTTAATCGGGCACAGATCAGACTACAGGGGGAAATCCATGCAGAACGAAGAACGGCAGACACTGGAGGCGGTAACATCCGCCGGGGAGATTGCGACGGTCACGATTGAAGCGTCCGAGAGTCAGACGGCGAGGCTTGCCACGCTCCTTAAAAAGGGGTGCTTCGTCAGGGTCCGCACCGGATGCAGCATGACGGAGCTGCTGTGCGATCAGTTCAACATCAGCCCTGAATACGTGAAAAAGGAGATCAAGGTCATCTTTCTCGACTTCAGCCCGGTGGACGACCTGGATGCCGCCATCATCAAGGACGGCTCCATCATCGCCCTTTCGGCGGCAATGCCCGGCCTGGTGGGGGCGGCCATGCGCAGGGACGGCCTGTCCTGGATGCGTTCCTCCATAACCTACCATGAGGAAGGGGGAGAGCATGCGCATGAGGACGGGCTTATCCATATGAAGCTCTTCAATAAGGTCATGGCCGACCTGGGAGAATCGTTCCTGCGGCGTGGGGTCTACGTGAAGGCCGGATTTCTTGCCGATTTTCTGGAGAGATTCGATGCCGATTTCTGGCTGGACAGCGGGAAACTCTACAGAAATGAACAGGTAATGACCGAAGCCGATCTGCTGGACGCCCTGAAAGGCCGCAATGAGTGGGTGCGCCTCACAATCCGGTAGGATAACGGAAAAATCCGGGGAACTCTCCCTTTGACGCCAGTCCGACAAAGGCCGTATCCGTACAGGAACGGCCTTTGCCGCATTACGGGGTACCGTCTGAGATTTCTTAGCGATTATTTTCATGAATGCGTTTGGAAAAATTCTCAAATTTATATATACTGTACCGCACACCAATCAATATATTGGGAGGCGGTTTACGTGCTCATACCGGTGATCTATACAGACGACTCTTACGATATGGTCGAGGACTTCATGCTCAACGAGCTTATCATCACCAACAAGATCAAGGCATTCAAGCGCTCCAGCGGTTGGGTCAGGATAGGGGAGGACCGGATCCGCAAGATAGATTATTCGGGTCCCGAGAGAAGGGGAAAAAGATCGTGACGCAACTGCGCCGCGAAGGGCGACCGGCTACTAGTCCCGCTCAATTCACCGGATGGACTCCAAGGGAAGAATAGACGCATGGACACGTCTATTCTAGCAGGCCTCCTGAACAACGCCGCGCTGCTGCTCGCCATGTGTCTGGTGTACGATACCCTGTCCCTAAACTACTGGACAACCCGGCCGAAGGTTCAGGGAGCACTTACCGGCGCAATCCTCGGAGTAATTGGGGTCGCTGTAATGATGAATCCCCTGTACTGGTATCCGGGGATTATCTTCGACACCAGGTCAGTGCTGCTGAGCATGGCAGGGCTGTTTTTCGGCGCCGTTCCCGCCCTGGTTGCCATGGGGATGACCGCCGCGTACCGTCTCCATCTGGGAGGGAGCGGGGTCTGGATGGGCATATCGGTGATCCTGGCGTCGGGTTTCATCGGTATCGGCTGGAGAAGCCTGCGGAGGAAAGGTCTTGAGGAGATCACCTTCCGCGAACTCCTGCTGTTCGGGATAGCCGTTCATCTTGTCATGCTGGGATTCATGTCGCTGCTTCCAGGCCCTCTCGTGGCCGAGACCATCGTCAGGATAGGCATCCCGGTGATGTTTATCTATCCCGCCGGAACGGCCCTGCTCGGAAAGCTCATGTCGGGCCGCCATCAGCGTAAACGCACCGAGGAGGCGCTCCGGGAAAGCGAGGAGCGCTGGCAGTTCGCCCTGGAGGGGAGCGGCGACGGTGTCTGGGATCACGATATAGCAACAGGCAGGGAGTTCCTTTCCGATCAGTGGAAACGGATGCTCGGTTATGAACCCAGCGAGATAGGGGACTCCGATGAAACATGGCAACGGATGGTGCATCCGGACGACCATGACCGGGTCATGGAGGAAGTGCGACGCCACCTGCGGGGAGAGACCCCCGTCTATCTGTCCGAATTCCGTATCAGATGCCGGGACGGGTCGTACAAGTGGGTGCTCTCCCGCGGCAAGGTGATAAACCGCGACAAGCGGGGGAATCCTCTCCGCGTGGTGGGGACCCATTCCGACATAACCGACCGGAAGCGCCTGGAGGAGCAGCTCCGGCAGGCGCAGAAGATGGAGGCCATCGGGCAGCTTGCCGGGGGGGTGGCCCACGACTTCAACAATATCCTGACCACCATAATCGGCCGGATCTACCTGCTGCGGAACGAGTTGGAGAACCGGGAGGACCTGGTCGAGCATGTGGACCAGGTGACACTGGCGTCGGAGCGTGCCGCGGCTCTTACCCGCAGCCTGCTGGCCTTCAGCCGCGAGCAGAGCGTGGAATTGCACCGGACCCGCCTGAACGACGCCGTCCGGCGTGCAGCCGGCCTTTTCAGCCGCCTGGTCCCCGAAGATATCGAGCTGAACTTCAAGCTCGCCGAGCCGGCTCCGGTCGTGCTGATTGACGAAGGCCGCATCGGACAGGTCCTCATGAACCTGGTGGTTAATGCCCGGGATTCCATAACCGGGAGGGGCGGTATAGGCATCTCCACCGATAAGGTCAGCCTGGATAGCGAACTGGTGACCAGCCAGGGGGTCGGAAGTCCGGGAGCCTATGCGGTACTGGCTGTTGAGGACAACGGCGCCGGAATGGGCGAGGAGACGCTGGGTCGCATCTTCGAGCCCTTTTTCACCACAAAGGAGGTCGGCAAGGGGACGGGGCTCGGCCTGGCGACGGTATACGGAATCATCAGGCAGCACAACGGCCAGATAGATGTCAGGAGCGTGCCGGGCGTCGGCACACGCTTCACTATCTACCTCCCCCTGATCGAAGGGGAACCCGAAAAAGGGGAAAAAGGGGAGGATGCTCCCCTGCCTAAGGGGCGCGGCACGATCCTGGTGGCAGAGGATGAGGACGGCGTGCGTGCCCTGATCAGGAGCATTCTGGCCGAAAACGGTTACCGGGTCGTCGAAGCGGTGAACGGGGCCGAAGCGGTGGCCAGGTTCACGGAAAACAGCGATTCGATAGACGCGGTCCTGATGGACGTCGTCATGCCCCGCATGAACGGGAGAGAAGCCTGCGAAGAGATACTGAAAATTCGTCCGGATATCAAGATTCTGTTCATGAGCGGTTATTCGGACGATATTATCTGTGAGAAAGCGCTGCTCAGCGAAAACAGGCAACTTATTCACAAGCCGCTCCGTCCCCGGGAATTCATTCATCAGATCCAGGAGGTCATGAAATCCGAAAGGACTCCGCACGCCCCCGCCGCTACGCCCTGAATGGCCGGGAGGCTTTCGCAGTATCCGCGGCTGCCGTTTGAGCATGGATGGAAGGGTGTTCACCGCCGCCGGGGCCGGGCTGAGGAGGGAGCCAATGGGGCGGGTCGTCCCGCCCCCGCTCCCGTCCGCCGTCATGGTCGGCTCTCAGGAGGGGCCAGGAAGAAGATTCCGGTCACCTACCTGCCTGGGCGGGAACGTCCGCCAGGCCGCGATTTCCCCTTGTAGCCGCCGGGTCTTTTCTGCGGCTGTTTCTGGGGCCGGGCCACGCTGACGGTAATCACCCGATCCCCCACCAGGGCCTCGTCCAGGGCCTCGATGGCCTCCCTGGCGTCCTCGGCCGTTGCCATGCGCACGTAGGCGCACCCCTTGGACTCGCCGGTCTCGGGATCGGTGATGATATGGACCGACGTCACGGTCCCGGCCACGGTGAACAGCCTCTGCAGATCTCCCTCGTTTGTCTCATAGGGCAGGTTGCCCACGTACAGCTCTTTCGACATGGCGCCTCCAACTGAACTTGATGCAGCATCCTTTTGGGTACTGTCGTTTTACTTGCTTTTGAATTCCCTGATTCCGGTGGACTCGATGAGCCGGTCAAGGGTTGCGGCGGTGAAGACCTTGCCAGTCAGGCGCAGCAGGAGATCGCGCATGTCGGCCCGTCTCTGGCGAAAACCCCTGCCGTCGATGCATGCGACTACTTCATAGGGTTGCCTTCCTTCCTGCAGGTGCTTGTTTCTCTGGGTTTCCAGTTCCTTGATCCGAGTCACCTTGTCCCTAGCCGTCCCGTCGTCACTCGTGACCTTGGCCTCGATTATCACGCTGGGATTGAGTTCATCTGGTATGCAGAAATCCGGCGCCTGGCCGAACCCTGGGATTCTCTCCGCCCGACCCGTCTTGCGGTAGGACACGCCTGCTTCGCGAAGTCTCTGTTCGATGGCGTTTTCCATGACTTCTCCGACCAGTTCCGAGACGGCATCCCGGTGCGTGGCGAAGGGCCTCCCCAGATAGCGCTCATAGAGAAGCACCGCATAAGGAACGTTTTCCTGCGTCGCATGCGTCAAAGACTCCTTGCCGAACTTGGTGTCGAATTTTGAAAGCCGGTGTAGAAAGCCGTCCTGTTCGGCGGGAGCGCCTTTTTCAATGTACTGAATGGCGACTCTTACCAGTGCGTCGATCCTCTCCAGTGTCTTGGTCGCGGATTTCCGTGCAGCCAGTCTGCGATAATAGTCGGGAGCTTTGCAGTTTTTGTCTATTGCCCGAGCTGAACCTTGTGTAAATGTCGCTGTCCAGCTCGACCCGCGCCAGCTCTGCCCATTCCGGCGCCGACATTCCGAGAACCGAGCGCAGCACGCCGAAGACGAGGCTATTTCCCGACAGCGCGGATTTTATGGCTTCGACGGTAAAATTTTCCAGACCTCCCGTTTCCTTTTTGAGGACCTCATATGCCCGCTGAAAATCGGAGTAACGTACGAAGCCCGTCCCGGTGGGCATCAACAGGAATTCAGAGGAAAGATCGTTGAAAGTGGCGTCAACCATCTCCTCGATCCTCGATTCAAGCTCTTCCGGGCTTAACTCAAAAGGTCGCTCTCCAGGCATTTTCGACTCCTTGGTTCAGACTAGAATATTACGTCTTCGGACCCGGCCTCATAGGGGGTTGCATCTTCATTCGCGGCAAACCGTCGTGCCGGGAATTCGGCGAGGGATACAGCGTCCTCGATGCCCTCGGGTTGCGGCAATGATGCGACATGCTTGGCAACAATTTCGAGTTTTTCGGTTGCGGAAAGAGAATCATCCCATCCCGACCTTAAATGCCAGACGGCCATTCTTACCAAGTGCCCGAAGATGATGCAGCGGGCATCCCCCCGCGACGGCTTCAGCCCGCCCAGTCGCAGGTTGTCCAAGTCGTTGACTACAAGATCGACGAATTCTTCACACGTATTCGCCAATGACCTGCGCGATACGGAACCGGTTGAGCGACAGACAAAGACGGTATCGACAACTGAGGAACCGGTGCCGCTGATATGGATTGATGCGCCCATCTCAGCAGGACAGGGGAGAGCCGCGGAGCAGGTAAGACCGGCGTCCAGGATGGCGACGGCAACAGGGAAGTATGCATCCATCCTGTTGTGGTGATAAGTGAAGGCCAGCGGCCCATCTGATTTCAGGGCCTTTGCCATTTTGCGGAACACGGCCGACATGCCTTCGGTGAAATGGTCGAGACCCCGCTCCATGGTGACGTTGCCCGTGAGTTCATCGATGTTTCTGGTGGTATGGGAGGAAAAAGCCGGAGTTGTTCCATCAGCCAGTTTTCGCACCCAGACATAACAGAAATCCATCAGCTCGGCATACTGCACGTTGCCGAAATAAGGGGGATCTGTAAAGACCGCGTCGAGGCTTCCATCACGCAAATCCGCTTCTGTTGCGCTTTGACAGAGGAGCCTTACCTTGCGTAGCCCAACTGGGCCTTTGCCATTCAGCCGGTCCCCTATCCATTCTCCCTTGATTGGTACAATGGTTTTTCTTCCCCCTTCATGGCGCGTCTCGAAGGGGTGATCGCAGTAGGTCTTTGCCTTGATGTATTTCTCAACGATATTGTTCCAGCCACCGCTCCCAACGCTCGTGCCGCCGCCGTTGGCGATGCCGAGCAGGTTGGATTCACACTGGACAAGACCCACGGGAAAGCCGTGGACTGAGAAGATGTCCAGGGACTTTAGGGCCATGGTGTCGTAGCGGCAGAGCGTGTTCTGGTAACGGAGGAGATCCGAGATGTTCGTGATCAGGGCATTGCGGACGCGCTCATCTTCAACTGAGGCTATGGCGCGGCAACTGAGCTCCAGCCCCAGGAGCTGTCGCTCGTTGAACATCTCCCGGTATCTGCGGTAGCCCCAGCGCAACAGGCGGCCTGTCTCATCGCCGGGGAGTATCTCATCATCCGGAACATAGCGCGTGCCGGTATCGCTCAGGAGAGTGACTGCCCGGCCATAGATCGCCAGGTCGTCACTGTCCGGCTTCTTGAAGAATCGCCCCTGATGGTTGGGTTTGCAGGTGCGGCAATGATACTCGATGGCGAACATCCGGTGTCTTGGCGGTCCGTAGTTCGGATCTGGGTAGGGGGCGATCTCGCCGCAATGGGGGCAGGCACACCTGTTCCGTTTGGCAGGTCCTTCGGTTTGTAGTTGAACTCCGCATGAACGGCAGGAACCTGGGTGTTTGCGATCCTTGACCCCGTTCAGGTCGCCGCATGAAGGGCAAATCAGGATGTTTTCCGTATGTCGCCGGTCTTCGGCCAATAGATAACCGGGGAAGAGGTCGAATGCCTTGCCGCAGTGGCCGCAGCTACGCTGCTTCACCGATAGAAAATATTTCACATGGGCATCAGGGTCGCCACATTCCAGGCAGTTGGTACGGTACAGAGACCCGATTGTTCCTTCCAGATCCTTGGTAACTTGCGCCGCTGCTTTCCGATAATCGTCCAGGTTCAGATGCTCGATTTCGCGACTGACGATCCAGTGGGCCATTGGATTGATGTCGTAGCCGACCACGTCGCACCCGACACGGTTCGCTTCGATAAGCGGGGTACCGCCTCCCATGAACGGGTCGGCAACGGTGATTCCTTTCAGGTCGTTTGCCGAGTAGAAGGCCTCCCGGAGCGGCCTGTCACTGAATTCTGAGAGAATAAGGCCGCGGAAGAGCGTTCCCGGACGGCGGGCGAACCACTTGTGCACCGCGATAATCGGGCGGTAGTTCTGCTGGATCTGTTTTTCCCGCAGGGCGAGGGCGGAGATGAAGGGAATGTCGAAGCGTTTTTCGATAGGCATGGGGAGGTTATAGTATGTTTTTGGAGGAGATGCAATGAGTTGGTGTGCTGGCTGATGAGTGGGCAGGTTGGGAGATAGGCCGCGTTTCACAAGTTCAACTCTAACCAACAGGCCTATGTGTCAGCAATTTTCCGTGATGACCGGGCAAAATCCGAGCCATTGGCCAGAACAAGGCGGACCTTACTACAAAAACAAACGTAATCCGAGATCTCGATTCGTTTCTGGAATGGCTCGAATTCCTCGTGCTCGTTCTACCTCAGGTTTCTCCCCCCTGGCCCGCGCGCCTTTCTCTTCTTCAGCCTCCCCGCCTTTTTCAGCATCTTTTCGGCCAGCGCTATGAGCACCTGGTGGCTGCCGCGGGCGGCCTCCCCTTCGGCCGGCCTGCGCTGGACATAGCTGCCGTCGGGCTGCATGTCCCAGGCGTTCCGGTTGTCAGCCAGGTGCACGTCGAACAGGGTCCGGATTTCGGCCCGCAGCCTGCGGTCCTCCACCGGCACCACCACCTCGACCCTGGCCTCGAGGTTCCGCTTCATGGCGTCTGCCGAACCGATCAGGTAGAGTTCCTTGCCGCCGTTCCGGAAATAGTAGATGCGGGAGTGCTCCAGGAAGCGCCCCACCACGCTGACAACCCGGACGTTCTCGGAGACCCCGGGGATGCCGGGCCGGAGGCGGCAGGTGTCGCGTATGACCAGGTCCACCTTCACGCCGGCCCGTGACGCCTCGTAGAGCGCACGGACTATGTCAGCGTCCTCCAGGGCGTTCATCTTGAACCGGATCAGTCCCGGCCTTTTCTCGGAATGGAGCCGGATCTCCCGGGCGATGGCCGCCAGCAGGGCCTTTTTCAGGAACTTGGGTGCCGGGAGCATCTTCTGGTATTTGCGCTTTGGGGTATAGCCGGTGGTCAGGTAGTTGAACAGCTCGGTGGCGTCCTGACCGATCCCCTCGTCACAGGTCAAAAGGCCCAGGTCCGTGTAGATGCGGGCCGTCTCGGCGTGGTAGTTGCCGGTGCCGATATGCACGTAGCGGCGCAGTCCGTCGTAGTCCTGGCGCACCACCAGGATCACCTTGCAGTGGGTCTTGAGTCCCACGACCCCGTAGGTGACGTGGATGCCCGCTTCCTCCATGCGTGCCGCCAGGACTATGTTGGCCGCCTCGTCGAACCGAGCCTTCAGCTCCACCGCCGCCGCCACCTGCTTGCCGTGCTGGGCCGCGTTTATCAGGGACTCTATGATCCTGCTTTCCCGGGCAGTGCGGTAGAGGGTCATCTTGATTGCCCTGACCTTGGGGTCCTCGGCGGCCTCCTGCAGGAAACGCTCCACCGAGGTGGAGAACGACTCGTAGGGATGATGCACCAGGATGGAGCCCGCATCCCGGATGGTGTGGAAGATGTTGCGCGGGGTCTGGAGCAGGGGATGATCGATGGGGTAGTGGGGCGGGTCGCGCAGCTCCGGGTAGTCCAGTCCGGCTATCTGGAACAGGTCGCGCATGGACAGCATCCCGTCCACCTCGAACACGTCAGCGGTCTCGTTCAGGTCCAGTTCGGCGGCCAGCATGCCGCGGCGGCCCGGATCCATCCCCTTCATGACCTCCATACGCACGATGGGCGCAAACTTGCGGTCCTGGAGCTCCGACTCGATCATGGCCAGCAGATCGTCCGCCTGCTCCTCGTTCTTCTCCGTGTTGGAATTCCGGGTGACCCGGAACAGCTCGCAGCATACCACCCTCATCCCCGGGAACAGCATGTCCAGGTTGTGGCGCATGACCTCCTCCAGCGGGACGAAGCGGTCTGCGCCGCCCACCTTGAGGAAGCGTGGAATGCCGGCCCCCACCGGCACCTTTACCCTGGCAAGCGAGGCGTCCTTCCCCTTGACGTAGCGAAGGGTCACCAGCAGGTTGAGGGAGAGGTTGGAGACGAACGGGAAGGGGTGGGCCGGGTCCATGGACTGGGGGGTGATGAGGGGGAAGATGTTGCGGGAATAGTACTCCCGCAGCTGTTTCTTCTCCCTGGCGTTGAGGTCCTGGTAGGAGAGGATGGCTATACCCTTTTCCTTCAGGAGCTCCAGCAGCGTCGGCAACAGCTCAAGCTTGACCTGCTCTATCTCCCGCACCACCGCGTGGCACTCTTCGATCTGCTGTCGGGGAGTCCTGCCGTCCACGGTGAGGGCGCGGATCCCGGCGCCGAGCTGCTGCTTCAGACCGCCGATGCGTTTCATGAAGAATTCGTCCAGGTTCGAGCTCACGATGGCAACGAACTTGATCCGTTCCAGCAGCGGGGTCCGCTCGTCCAGGGCCTCGTGCAGCACCCGTTTGTTGAATTCCAGCCAGGTCAGTTCCCGGTTGAGGTAGAGGGAGGGAGAGGAGAGGTCTTCCAGGGGGATTTTTGTGTCCGGCGAGGCGGGTACGGGTAACGACGTCGGAGCGGGTTGCCTTCCCTTTCTGTCCGTTTTCCCGGAAAGATGCTTCTTAGGACGCGGATCCGAGGGCGAAGCAACCGTATCGTTGCAGGCGGCAGGCGTGGTCTGGTCTGATTCGCTCATTTTCTTCCCCGGTTTCGTTTTTGGACGCTTGGCGGAAATGGGTATAGGCCGTCACTTTATGTCCGGCTCCGTGCCAGTATAGCACCGGCATGTTACGGATGGGTGTCCGTGTCTGCCATGCGATTTCTTGATCTCTGCAATGATGATACCAGATGGATGGAAGGTTATGGCTTGAAGCCGGGATTTTTGCCGTTGTTGTTTTCCTTCGTTGAAGGTTTCTGAACGTTCAGACGGCTGTTCCACATCCCGTAAGAGAAATATATGATCAGCCCGGCGAACAGCCAGCCGATGAAACGGAACCAGGTGACTTTGGGGAGGGAGAGCATCAGCCCGCCGCAGAGCAGTATCCCCAGCAGTGGAACCCAGGGTACCATCGGGCAGCGGAAGGCCCTGTGAAGTTCCGGATGGGTCCTGCGAAGCACCACAACACCCCCGCATACAATGGTAAATGCGAACAGCGTTCCGATATTGCAGAGTTCAGCGGCCGTCCCGATGTCGACGAAACCGGCAAAACCGGCTACGACAACGCCTGTGAGGATTTGGGAAACATAGGGTGTGTGGAAACGGGGATGGACCTTGGAGAGCCACGGCCAGATCAGGCCGTCCCGCGCCATGGAAAAAAAGATTCGCGGCTGTCCCATGAGCATGACGGTGAGCACACTGGTAATGCCGGCTACCGCCCCTGCCGATACCAGGGCCGATCCCCAGCGGAAACCCGTGAGGGTAAGGGCGTGCGCCACCGGAGCCGGCGTGTTGAGCCGGGTATGAGGGACCATGCCGGTGAGGACCGCGGCTACGGTGATATAGAGGGCGGTGCAGATGGCGAGTGAACAGAGTATGCCGATGGGCATGTTTCTCTGGGGGTTTTTGGTCTCTTCCGCGGCGGTGGATAGCGCGTCGAAGCCGATATAGGCAAAGAAGACGATGGCCGCGCCGGCAACGACACCTTTCAGACCGAACGGGAAGAACGGGGACCAGTTCGCCGGATTCACGTGGGATATCCCGACCAGGATAAATACCAGTATGGTGATTGACTTGACAAATACCATGGCGCCGGTGAACCGTGCGCTCTCTTTTATGCCGATCACGAGCATGGCGGTAAGGAAGAGGACGATGAGAACCGCGGGAAGGTTGATTACTGCCCCTGGAACGGTGCCGGGGGCCGCAGAACACCAGACCGGTACTTGTATGCCGATTGCCGAAAGTATATTTACCAGATACCCCGACCATCCGATGGCAACGGCAATGCATGCCACGATGTATTCCAGTATCAGGTCCCATCCGATTATCCAGGCGATCATTTCGCCCATGGTTGCGTAGGCATAGTTGTAGGCGCTGCCCGCGACCGGGATTGACGAGGCGAGCTCGGCGTAACAGAGTGCGGTCAAGGCGCATGCGGCCCCTGAAATGACAAAGGATAGAATAATCCCCGGACCGGCGTAGTTCGCCGCGGCAGCACCCGTCAGGACGAAGATGCCCACGCCGATGATAGCTCCGATCCCCAGTACGGTAAGGTCGAATGCGTTGAGAGAGCGCTGCAGTCGATGCTTCTCGATATCCAGTTCTTCCAGGATGTGCTCAATAAATTTTCTGCGGCCGAATCTCCGGATCATGACATTTCCTCCTGCCCTTCGTTCCCCTCCGGTAATCCTCGGTCAGGGCCGGGTGCCTTCCGCGAAACCTCCGGTAAGCGGTCACAGTCCTTCACATTGAAGGAACAACCTGCCGGATTCGGTTTGATTTCTGATAATGGAAAATCAGGACGGAGTCAATTCATTTATGAGCAGGGAGCCGGCAGCGGAATTCGTGGCTGTTGTCAGCTGTCCGGGATCAGCCTGTTGGTGCGGAGCTTCCTGATGATGGGGGGGACCGCCAGGGAGCCGAGCACCCCGAAAAGGACGGCTCCCGCGCTCTCGATTACCGCGTTCTGCAGGATGATCCGGACCGGGGCGCCGGTCGCGGCCAGGACCACGGCCTCGGTAACCCCCTTGGTGGCGGAGGCCAGGCCCCCGACGACGATGCAGGACAGGAAGCCGGACATGAATCTCGGGATGAATATGCCGGCTACGTCCAGTACCAGTGCCGGGAGAACGAAATTGAGCATGATTATGGGTCCCTTGTGCGCCAGGCCCAGCGAGATGCTGATCCCGCCGGCAAGAAGACCCACCAGGACGGCCGCCCCGGTCTTCGGCACGATGCCCCGGGCCAGCATCAGGAAGAACATCAGGAAGAACATCGAATGGCCGGATATGCCCAGCTTCATCCGGAGCGTCGCCTTGGTGACCACGATGAAGGTGGCGCAGAAGCCGAGCAGCAGGGCCTCCCGCATGGAAAAACGGTTCCAGAGAAATTTCACGTCAGGTTTCATCTCTTTTAATCTCCCGTGTAATATTAGATAGTTTCCGTCCGGAAAGTGTCGACAGGTGCCGGGTCGGAGCTTCCCCGAAGCCCCGACCCGTCCCTCATAACATTTTCCAGGGCTTCCGGATGGAAATTATGACAATTTTCCGCTATCTCCCTTGTCCGGGGGATGCGAGTTCTCTCGGCTCTCTGCCAGATACCTCTCCAGCTCCCGCGCGTCGTAGTAGGTGCGCTCCTTGCGCGCTCCCATGCCCCGCGCCTCCGCCGACAGGGCGGCCTCGTCGGCGGTCTTCAGCGCCCTGACCAGCAGCGGCAGGATGA
>JARKPN010000083.1 GCA_029975275.1 Geobacteraceae bacterium
ACGTAGTTGACGCACGACTCCACCACCGCGTCCAGGGCCTTCTTCAACTGGGCCTGGTTTACGTCGTGCTGGTACTGGCCCACGCCGATGCTCTTGGGATCTATTTTCACCAGCTCGGCCAGCGGGTCCTGCAGGCGGCGCGCGATGGAGATTGCGCCGCGTACCGTCAGGTCCAGCTCCGGGAACTCCTCCCGGGCGATCTCCGACGCCGAATAGACGCTTGCCCCGGCCTCGCTCACCATGACCACCTGGATGCCTTTTCCCGCTGCCGCCAGGGTCTCCCTTACGAACTGTTCGGTCTCCCTGCCGGCGGTGCCGTTTCCCACCGCCACCATCCCGCTGTCGTGCGCGTCGATCAGCCTTAGCAGCTCCCTGCGGGCAGCCTCGGCCTTCCCCTCGCCGGTGTGCGGGTAGATGGTGGCGTGGTCGAGGAACCGGCCGGTCTCGTCCACGGCGGCCAGCTTGCAGCCGGTCCTGAGCCCCGGGTCGATGCCGAGTACCCGTTTCCCCCCGGCCGGCGGCGCCAAAAGGAGGTTGCGCAGGTTATCGGCGAACACCCGGATGGCAGCCTCGTCGGCCCGCTGTTTCGCCTCCAGCCTGAGCTCCACCTCGATGGAGGGCGCAATCAGCCGCTTGTAGGCGTCCTCTGTCACGCCTTCCAGCAGCTCCCCGAAGATGCTGTTCCCGCGCACGATCCGCGACTTCAAGCCCGCGAGGATCTCCTCTACCGGAGCGATAATGGAGAGGAACAGCACCTCCTCCTTTTCCCCTCTCCGCATGGCGAGCATCCGGTGGGACGGGATCTCCCTCAGCGGCTCCTGGTAGTCGTAGTACATCTCGAACTTGCTGACGCTCTCCTTCTTGTCGCCCGCCACCCGCGAGGCCATGATCCCCTGCTCGCCGGTCAGCCGTCGCACCAGTGCCCTCAGGTCGGCGTCCTCGGCGAACCGCTCGGCCAGGATGTGGCCGGCACCCTCCAGGGCCGCCGTGGCGTCGCGTACCTCCCGCTCCGGGTCGACGAAGGGGGCGGCCGCCTCCCCGGGGGTCCCGGTGGTCAACTCCTGGGCCGCCAGCAGGTCGGCCAGCGGCTCCAGTCCTCTTTCCCGTGCAATGGTGGCCCTGGTGCGGCGCCTGGGCTTGAAGGGGAGATAGAGGTCCTCCAACTCGGTCTTCTGCCGTGTCGCCCCGATCCTGGCCGCCAGCTCGGTTGTCAGCTTCCCCTGCTCCTCGATGGATTTGAGCACCGTGAGCTTGCGCTCCTCCAGTTCGGCAAAGTAGGCAAAACGCTCCTCGATGCCGCGGATTGCCACCTCGTCCAGCTCGCCGGTCCGCTCCTTCCGGTAACGGGCGATGAACGGCACCGTTCCTCCCTCCCGCAGCAGGGCAACGGTGTTTTCGACCTGAAAGGCCTCGAGCCCGCTCTCCTCCGTGATCCAGCCCAGGATGCGGGCGATGTCGATTTCAGTCAGGGACATTGTAACCTCTTGATCTGATGAGATGTTTCTGGATTGCGACCGACAAGAACGACCATGCCGGCGGTAACGGTTTTGATATCTTTGCCTCGCACCTGGTTTTGAAAGGGGTTGGATACTACCACAGGAAAGGATACTTGGAAAGGGGGTCGGGGGTAGTTCGGCCTCCTTGTTTCGATCAAAATAAAAATATTAAAATCATTGACTATCAATAATTATTTTTTTAAATTACTTTTGTGCTGAATCCCGGCATCTGATGATTGACGCACCAACCTCGAATACCCCTCTTTCCCTGTCGGTCGGCCCATTCATCGAAATGGCCGGTTCAGTCCGGACTTCCTGATATTTTCGGTCGGCGGCTTCTCTTCAATAAGCCGCCGGCATTTTTCCTTTCCCGTTCCGCCTGTCCTGATTGGACCGCGGTCAAGTTCCGCCTGGGGAAATGAGATTGATGGAAGTTTATGAATTGATGTAACGAGCAAATTTCATTTAACTACTCGACATCATTCCGCGGTAAAGCAAGGGAGGGGACAAGTGACTTCAGGTCAACTACCGGCAATACTTCGGCCCGGTTGTTGTGATCATCTGTTAGAGAGGGGTGATGGCCATGGTTGATATTGTGGTTTAAGCAGAGACGTACTATAGCAAGAAAATTAAGACTCAGGAGGTATAACCATGCAGATCAAAAGATTGAACGTTTCCCTTCCATCATGGGTTTTTCATCGTAAAATAGAAGTAATGTATCTTGTGATTGGTCCGGACGGACTTCCTAAATTCAAGGATATTCTTGAGCTTGGTATAACCGAACAACTCATGAATGTCGTAAGCAAGCATGTGAACGCCTACATAAAAGAGGGGACATTGCCGCCGCATGATATTATGTCTCCGATTCTGAACATTGCCGACGACATTTTTGCCGGCAAGACCCCGACAATCAGGTCAGGAGATTACATCTCCTTACAGCAGTATGCGGCAAGGGTCGGCTGACAAATTCTCCACGTCTGAGAGATTACGAAATGAAGATTTCCGAAGATTCGGCAATGTTTGATGGATTTCCCTTTATTCTCGGATGGGAGCTGACTCTGGCCTGCAACCTCATGTGTGGTCATTGCGGTTCAACTGCGGGACTGCCGAGAGAGAAAGAGTTCACCACCGGGGAAGCACTGGCTTTATGCGAACAGTTTCCTGGAATGCTTGTGCAGGAGGTCGACTTTACCGGTGGTGAACCTTTATTGCGTGATGATTGGCCGCTCCTGGCAAAGCGACTCAATGACTACGGCATCACGGTAAAAATGGTCACTAACGGGATACTGCTGGACAAAAAGGCAGTTCGTCTTATGCAGGACTCGGGTGTCGTTGCGGTCGGAATAAGTATTGACGGGTTGGAGCCGACCCATGATTACATTCGTGGCCGCCCAGGGCTTTTTAGAAACCTTATGGCCTCAATCCAGGACGCAATCAGGGAAGGTTTGTCATCAACGGTTATTACCAGCGTGAATCATCTGAATATTCATGAGTTGTCAAATCTGATGAACTTGCTTCTTGACTCGGGAGTTACGAACTGGCGGCTCCAGCCGTTATTTCCGCTTGGAAGGGCATCACGCGGCGGAGAGCTCTTCTTGTCCGATCAGGATTTCCTGGATTTCGGCAAGTTCGTTGCCGAGCGGAAACCGCTCGCCAGGGAAAAAGGCATGGAAATGCGCACTGGTGACGCATTCGGCTATTTTACTGAACTCGACGACGCCGACCTGCCTTGGAATGGATGCCCGGCAGGCCTGATCTCTTGCGGGATCACCAGCGACGGCGGAGTCAAGGGATGCCTCTCAATGCCGGACGAGCTGATTGAAGGAAACCTGCGCGAAAGAGATTTCTGGGACATATGGTTTGACAGCGGTGCGTTCAGTTATAATCGCGGGTTTTCATCTCAAGCTCTCGGCGAGTTTTGCGAAGGTTGCGAAAAATCCACCGAGTGCCGGGGCGGATGCAGCGCTATGTCCTATGCCATGACGGGCAGGTTTCACAACGATCCTTACTGTTTTTGTGGAATGCGAACGAGGTCCCGGCAAGCAAGAAGCAAGTGGTGATGAAATGCCTGGTTGGGTTGTAGATGCGGCTACTAGGTAAGATGAAGGACACGCCGGGCGCTTTGGCGACGACGCCCTGAACGGGCTGCTGCCGGCCGCCCCGCGAGCGGCCGGTTAAGATTGGCGTTGCTTCGACGGACACGGCAGGTGTATGGTGGCAGCCGAACCAGTCTGTAGAGTGACGTCGTGCTGTCCGGCAATAAAATGCCTTTGGCCTGATGTGCTGATGAAAGAGACGCCCTGTCGAACAACGGTTGTTCGGCAGGGCTTTTTCTTTACAAAACTTTGCTTGAAGTTTTCAAATAACAATTTTAAATTCATATTTAAAATAAACGTTTGGATTTATCGAGGCGTTATGACAAGGCAGGCGGCTGGAGCTACCAGGGAAAAACTGCTGATCGCGGCGAGCGACGTGTTTGTCGAAAAGGGGTTTCGAGACGCGACGGTGGCTGAGATATGCAGGCGTGCAGGGGCAAACATCTCCGCCGTGAATTACTATTTCGGCAGCAAGAAGGCCCTGTATCAGGAGGCGTGGCGCCATTCTTTCGCTGAATCCATCGCGGCCCATCCGCAGGACGGCGGGGTGAGCGAAGCGGCGCCTCCCGAGGAGCGGCTGCGGGGTCAGGTGAAAGCATTGATTGAACGGATCGCCGACGAGTCGAGCAAGGATTTCTTCATCTCGCAGATGGAGTTCGCCAATCCGACCGGCCTGTTGCATGAAGTGATGAAATCGGAGCTCATTCCGCTGCGGGAAAAGACCCTGTCGGTGGTGCGGGAACTGCTCGGGCCGGAGGCGACCGAGGAGCAGGTTGCTCTGTGCGAAACCTGCATCCTCGGCATGTGCATGCATCCGCTGTTGATGCAGCGGGCCAGACAGAGACTGAAGATCCCTGAAGCGCCGGTCGTCATTCATGACCTTGGAGCGTATATCGAGCATGTGATGAAGTTCGCCCTGGCAGGGATTCGTGCAATCCGCGGTCAATGCCGGATATCCCGAGGCCCGCACAGATGAGGGCTTCCCGGATACCACGCACGCTTATCGTACTTGCCATGCTCGGACTCCCGGCCTGCATTACGGTCGGCCCGGATTACACAACACCGGTCCTGGACGTGCCGGCAACCTGGAGCCGGCTCGACGCAACCGCCGGTCCGACGACGGAGACCGCTGCCGACGACGATCCCGGCCGGTGGTGGCGGAACCTGAACGATCCGCTACTCTCCGAGCTGGTGGAAGAGGCCCTGAAGGGAAGCCCGGACCTGCGCAGCGCACAGGCCAGGCTGCGTGAGGCACGCGCCGGCCGGGCGGTCGCCGCGGCCGGACTTTTCCCGGAAGTCACCGCGTCCGGCAGCGCCAGCCGCGGCAGGACGAGCGGGGAAACCGGCGGTGGCGGCACGAACAGCCTGTTCAGCGTCGGCTTCGACGCAAGCTGGGAGATGGACGTGTTCGGTGGCGTTCGCCGGGGAGTCGAGGCCGCCGAAGCCGACCTGGCGTCATCGGTTGCGGACCTGCAGAACGTACTGGTTACGCTGGTGGCCGAAACAGCGAGAAACTATGTTACGGTGTGCTCCCTGCGGCAACGGCTCGGCATAGCCCGCGAGAACCTGGCCAGCCAGTCGGAGACGCTGCAGTTGACCTCCTGGCGCGCCCAGGCCGGGCTGGTCACCAGCCAGGACGTGGAGCAGGCGCGCAGCAACCGGGAGCAGACCCGGGCACAGATTCCGACACTGGAAATCAGCCTCGCCGAGGCTGAGCATCGCCTGGACGTCCTGCTGGGCAAGGCGCCGGGAACGCTGCATGCCCGTCTTGCCGCCGCCGGCGAGCTGCCGGCCTTGCCCGACCGGATAGCCGTCGGTATCCCGGCCGACACCCTGCGCCGCCGCCCCGACGTGCGGGCCGCGGAGCGCACGCTGGCGGCGGAAACCGCACGGGTGGGGGCGGCCGAGGCGGCACGCTATCCGACCTTCACGCTGTCCGGCTCCATCGGCCTGGAAGCGCTCACCGTAGGCGCACTCGGCAGTGGCGGCACCTGGTCGCTGCTCTCGGGCATCACCGCGCCCCTATTCAATGCCGGCCGCCTGCGCGGCCAGGTGGAAAAACAGGATGCGGTGCGCGAGCAGGCGCAGATTGCGTATGAAAAAACAGTGCTCAACGCATTGCAGGAAGTGGAAAACGCGCTGGTCGGACTCTCCCGCAACCGGGAGCGGGGCGAGGCGCTGGCTGCCGCCGCGGAATCCGCGAGCAACGCCGCGACGCTGGCGAGACAGCGCTACAGCACCGGCCTGGTGGATTTCCAGTCGGTGCTCGACACCGAGCGCGATCTGCTGTCGGTCGAGGACAACCTTGCCAGCACCCGCGCCGACGGCGTTCTGGCGCTTATCAGTTTGTACAAGGCACTGGGCGGCGGATGGTCGTCGCAGAGCGAGGCCGCCGCTGCCGGCAAGGACACTCCATGAACGAACCCAATGTTTCCCAAGACACTCAAGACGCCGCTCTGAAGCAACTCCTGGAAAAACAGCCGACAGGGTTCTTCTCTCGCACGCGCTTGTGGCAGGCCGGCGCGCTGCTGGTGATTGCCGGCGCCCTTCTGCTGTATTTCCGCTCGGGCGGCGAAACAGACGCGCCGCGCTACAAGACCGAGCCGGCAACAATAGCCGACCTGGTGGTCAGAGTATCCGCCACCGGCAACCTGCAGCCGACCAACCAGGTGGACGTGGGGAGTGAGCTTTCCGGCATCGTCGACCAGGTGTTCGCCGACGTCAACGACCATGTCAGGAAAGGGCAGGTGCTGGCCCGTCTCGACCTTTCCAAGCTCCGGAACGCGGTGGCCAAGTCCCGCGGCAGCCTCGCAGCCGCCGAGGCGCAGGTGCTGCAGATGCAGGCCACGGCCGCGGAGGCGCGGGCCGAGCTGGCCCGCTTCCGGCAGGTGTCTCAATTGTCCGGAGGCAAGGTGCCGTCCAAGACCGAAATGGACACCGCCGAGGCCAATCTGAAGCGTGCCGAGGCCAACGTGGCAAGCTCCCGCGCCAGTGTGGCCCAGGCCCGCGCCAACCTGCAGTCCGACGAAACAGACCTTGCCAAGGCCACCATCCGGTCGCCCATCAACGGCGTGGTGCTGGCGCGGGAGGTGGAGAGGGGGCAGACGGTGGCGGCCTCGTTCCAGGCGCCGGTGCTGTTCACGCTGGCCGAGGACCTGTCGAAGATGGAACTGCAGGTGGATGTTGACGAGGCCGACGTGGGTCAGGTCAAGATGGGCCAGAAGGCCCTGTTCAGCGTCGACGCCTGGCCCGGCCGCAGGTATTCCGCCGTCATCACCAGGGTCGGCTACGGCTCCCAGGAAAAGGACGGGGTGATCTCCTACCTCACCGTGCTCGGGGTCGAGAACTCGGACCTCAGCCTTCGCCCCGGCATGACCGGCACGGCGGAGATCACCACACTGACGCGGTCGAAGGTGCTGCTGGTTCCGAATGCGGCGCTGCGTTTCACTCCACCGGAGACGAACCTGCCGCAGAAGAAGAACGGCGGCGGCATCGTAGGCGCATTGATGCCCCGGCCTCCGAGCCAGACGCCGAAGGTCCGGTCGACGTCCGACAACGGTGCACCGCGCGTATGGGTGCTGCGCAACGGTCAACCCGCGGCCGTCCAGGTCAGTGTCGGCGCCACCAACGGCAAGATGACCGAGATTACCGGGGGACCGCTCAAGGCCGGCATGCAGGTGATAACCGAGACGTTGGGCGGGCAGTCATGAGAGGTTCACCTCTCATCAGCCTGACCGGCATCACCAAGACCTACGGCAGCGGGCAGGCCGCCTTCCAGGCACTGAAGGGGATCGACCTCTCCATCGAGGCCGGCGACTTCGTTGCCGTAATGGGTCACAGCGGCTCCGGCAAGTCGACCACCATGAATATCCTCGGCTGCCTCGACACCCCCACCAGCGGCAGCTACCGGTTTCTCGGGGTGCCGGTCGAACGGCTGTCGCGCAACCAGCGTGCGCTGCTGCGGAAGAATTACCTGGGGTTCGTCTTCCAGGGCTTCAACCTGCTGGCGCGCACCACCGCGCTGGAGAACGTGGAATTGCCGCTCGTCTACCGGGGCGAGCCGGCTGCCGTCCGCCATGACGCTGCGCGCGCCGCCCTGGGGCAGGTGGGCCTGCAGGGCTGGGAACACCATACCCCGGCAGAGCTGTCCGGTGGGCAGCAGCAGCGGGTCGCCATTGCCCGCGCCATCGTCACGAAACCCGCGGTGCTGTTGGCCGACGAGCCCACCGGCAACCTTGATACCCGCACCAGCCGGGAAATCATGGACCTGATCACGACCTTCAACCGCGAGCGCGGCATCACCGTGCTCATGGTAACCCACGAGCCCGACATGGCGGCGTATGCCAAGCGGGTGGTCCGTTTCGTGGACGGCAGGGTGGAGAGCGATCAGCGTAACGGGGAGGCCCGCTGATGCTCTGGAACACGCTGCTGCTCGCGCTGCGCGCCATACGGCGCAACCTGCTGCGCTCCTTCCTCACCACTCTCGGCATCGTCATCGGCGTCGCCGCAGTCATCACCATGGTCACCCTCGGAAACGGCGCCACCAAGTCGGTGTCCGACCAGATCTCCGGCATGGGGAGCAATATGCTGATTGTCGTCCCGGGCCAGCGCTTCGGTCCCGGGTCCGAGGGCGCCCCCAGCTTCAAGAGCGCGGACGTGGAGGCCGTCCGCAGCCAGATTACCGGCGTAGAATGGGTGGCGCCGGTGGTCAACAAGTCGCTGACCGCCGTCTTTCAGGCCAACAACTGGTCGACCGTGGTCTGCGGCAGCAGCAACGACTACTTCCCGGCCGGCAACTGGCAACTGGCCGCCGGCCGAACCTTCAGCGAAGCCGAGGAGCGGGCCGGCAAGGCGGTCTGCGTTATCGGCGAGACGGTGCGCGACAAGCTGTTCGGCCGCCAGAACCCGGTGGGGAGCGAAATCCGGATCAAGAACTTCGCATGCGAAGTCATAGGGGTCCTCAAGAGCAAGGGGCAATCGGCCATGGGTTCGGACCAGGACGACATCGTAGTGATGCCGATGCGCACCGTCCAACGCCGCCTCACCGGCAGCCAGGACATCGGCCGGATCACCGTTTCGGCGCAGAACGGCGTCTCCATCGACGCGGTGAAAAAACAGCTCACCCTGCTCATGCGCGAGCGCCGCAAGATAACCGAGAACGAGGAAGACGACTTCCGCGTGATGGACACCCGGCAGATCGCGGAAACCCTGACCAGCACCACCAGGATCCTCACCATGCTGCTGGGCGCCGTGGCCGCCGTAAGCCTTCTGGTGGGCGGCATCGGCATCATGAACATCATGCTGGTCTCGGTCACCGAGCGCACCCGCGAGATCGGCATACGCCTGGCCATCGGCGCGCTGGAACGGGAGGTGCTGCTGCAGTTCCTTATCGAGGCGGTGGTGCTGTCGAGCATCGGCGGACTGATCGGTATTGTTCTGGCGACCGGCGCTTCAATAACTCTCTCCGGAATGATGAATATCCCCTACCTGTTCAACCCCGGCATCAACCTGCTGTCCTTCCTTTTTTCCGCTGCCATAGGCGTTCTGTTCGGCTACGTCCCGGCCCGCCGGGCGGCCGGACTCAACCCCATCGACGCCCTGCGGCACGAGTGATCTTTTCCTGGGCGGGAGAGAAAACAAAACGTCGCGACGCTTGCAGTATTTTAGTATTCATTTAATAAAAAATCTTAGTAAATGATTCCGGCGCGGTCCGGAGGTGTGACAGATCATTCGCCGATTAATACCGGCTGCGGCAACCAAAGTGGAAAAGGAACCGGACGGCTCCATATGCCTGCCGGAGGTGTCGGAGGAGGAGATGGACGAACTGGTAAAGGAATGGAGCCCTGGAGCCGTCCCGGGGAGAGAGGGAGGAATGGCTGTACGACCGCTTCAACTGGACAACGTTGAGCTTTGACTTGAATAAACTATACTTTGTGTATACGGTTCCGTGGTTGCCCGAAGAAAGGAGGAAAAAATGGAAAGGAATATGGATAAATATCAGTGCAGGTGCCAGTATGTCTACGACCCGGCGAAAGGCGACCCGACCCAGGGGATTCCGCCCGGCACTCCCTTTGCCGATGTCCCCGAGACCTGGGTCTGTCCCCTGTGCGGCCTGGCCAAGTCCTACTTCCTCAGGATGGTGGGAACCCCCACCTCGGAGCAGGGGAGACCGTTCATCAAGGTAAAGGTGAAGTGCTTTACTACCATGGTCAAGGCCGACGTGTGCGACTACAGGGGGAGCACCGAACATCAGGTGGTGGAGGGCGCCACGGTCCACGACCTGGTGGAGAAGCTTTCGCTCCCCATCGAGGCACTGAAGATAATCTTCGTCAACGGACTCGAAAAGGACCTGGACACGATACTTCAGGACGGCGACCAGGTGGCCCTGTCTCCGGTGACGGGCGCCATGTGAGCAGTGAATGGAACTCACCGCAAACGCCCTGCAGGTGTTGAAGGCCCGTTATCTTCTGAAGGACGGAGAGGGAAACGTCATCGAGTCTCCGGAGGAGATGTTCGAACGGATCGCCCTGGCCGTTGCGGAGGCCGAACTGGAATACGGGGAGGACCGTTCCTTCTGGTCGGAACGGTTCCTCGAACTCATGTCGTCGCTCAGGTTTCTTCCCAATTCCCCCGCCATCATGAACGCGGGCAAGCCGTTGGGGCAGCTCGCCGCCTGTTTCGTCCTCCCGGTTGAGGACTCCATCCCGAGCATCTTCGGCACCCTGAAAAACGCCGCCATGATCCTCCAGAGCGGCGGGGGCACCGGTTTCTCCTTCTCCAGGCTGCGGCCCAGGGCCGATATGGTCCGGTCCACCGGCGGTATCTCCAGCGGCCCGGTCTCGTTCATGAAGATCTACAACACCGCGACCGACGTCATCAAGCAGGGAGGGGCGCGGCGTGGCGCCAACATGGGGATCCTCCGGGTGGACCATCCGGACATCCTGGAGTTCATCCGGGTGAAGCGGGACTCGGCCGAGCTCGGCAATTTCAACATATCGGTGGCGTTGACCGACGCCTTCATGGAGGCGCTCAACAGGGGAGAGAGCTACAATCTCGTCAACCCCCGCTCCGGCCTGGTGGTCGGGGAGTTGGCCGCGCGGCTGGTGTTCGACGAGATCGTGACCAGCGCCTGGATGAGCGGCGACCCCGGAGTGGTGTTTATCGACCGGATCAACCGGGCCAACCCGACACCGAACATCGGCGAGATCGAGAGCACCAACCCCTGCGGCGAGCAGCCGCTCCTGCCGTACGAGGCGTGCGTTCTCGGCTCATTGAACCTTGAGCGTTACGTGAAAGACGGCAGCCTGGATTACCCTTCCCTGGGGGAGGATGTCAGGACGGCGGTCCGGTTCCTGGACGACGTCATCGACGTGAACTGCTATCCCGTCCCGGCGGTGGAACGAATGCACAAAGGGAACCGCAAGATAGGCCTTGGGGTGATGGGATGGGCAGACACCCTCATACTGCTGGCGCTCCCCTACAATTACGGGAAATCGTTCGCCCTGGCAAGGGAAGTCATGGGGTTCATCCGGGACGTGTCCCGGAACGCCTCCGCCGAGCTGGCGGAACAACGCGGCGTCTTTCCCAACTTCCCGGGCTCCATCCACGACAGGCCCGGCCTACCCGGGCTTCGCAACGCCACGGCCACCACCATTGCCCCCACCGGCACCATATCCACCATCGCCGGCTGCTCCAGCGGCATCGAGCCGCTGTTCGCCATCGCCTACAAACGGATGGTCCTGGATACCGAGCTGACCGAGATCAACGGCTGCTTCGTCGAGGTGGCCCGCCAACGGGGTTTCTGGTCCGCGGAGCTGATGCGCGAGGTGCAGCGGCGCGGCGTCCTCCGGGGCGTGCGCGGCGTCCCTCCCGACGTCAGGAGGCTCTTCAGGACCGCCCTGGAGATCCCGCCGGCGGACCATATCGAGATGCAGGCCGCCTTTCAGGAATTCACCGACAACGCGGTCTCCAAGACCATCAACCTTCCGAACCGGGCCAAAAGGGAGGAGGTGGCAAAGGCCTGTCTCCTGGCCTATGAAAAGGGGTGCAAGGGGATTACCGTATTCCGCTACGGGAGCAGACGCGGTACCCTGGTCAGGTTCGAGGATGTTGACTGACCCCCTGAATCCGTGACGTCTTCACGGATTCAGGAGGCCGTTATCCCGTAGACATGCGTGAGATTCCGCCCGACAGTTCCCTTCTGCTTGCGATTCCTTTCTCAGTTCCTGCTCAGACCGGTCCGTTCTCCGCTTCCTTCAACTCCTCGTATGGTGCTATCCTCTTCCGGTAGAGTTCCAGTTTGCAGCATTCCAGTGCGCCGATCATGTCGTTGAAACGCCGGTAGTTAGCGGCCGGATAGAGGGTCTTCAGGAGCCTGCTGATCACGTAATTCAGGTTTCCCGCGAAGTTGCCGTCGTCGTCCAGCTCCCTGAAGGCATCGGCGAGCCTTTCTACGGCAGGGTCCAGCGTGGTCCGTTTTTCTTTCACGATGTAGGGCATTGGGGATGATACCTCCTTTCGGTAATTCTACCGAAGAAGCTGGGTCTCCAGTACACATTTTTGCAGTTTCATACACCCTGATTCACGCCGCTGTCAACGCGAATCCCTGTTTGTATTTGTGGGAAAAGGTGGTATTCCTTGTCTTGCGGAACTGGAGGAGTTGAGATGCCGTGAAAACGGATCCTAACATCGTGAAATTCCGCAAGGATTTCCGGAAAAAGCCCAAGGAGGGAATATGAGTCGGTTATCGTTGTTGCTTCTGGTCGCCGTCTTTGCCGTGCCGATGTCGGCAGGTGATGCTCACGCCTGCGGAAAAGCCCGATCGAGGGTTGGGGCGGGAGCGGTCTGGGAGGTGGGTCCGGCATTCATGGACAAGGTGCACGCCAGGTGCGGTTCTCTGTCTTTCCCACAGCTGGGCGAGTGTCTTGTCGGGGTGATGGAGCAGGAAGGCGCTTCGCCCGAGGCGGTCCGGTTCACGGGGACCATGGGCAACGAGGCATGGCTGCGCTCGTTTCGTGAAACCGGGAAAGTGGACATCGCCTATGTAACCTATCCCTTCCGGGCCAACGAAAACCAGGGGATCCTGCTGGTGAACGGCGACCCACCGCGGATCGACGTGGACGGCGCCGGTATTCCGGCCGAGGAGGAGCTGAAAAATGACCCGGTGTACCAGGGACTGGTGGAGAGGTATCCCGCTGTCAGCATCTGGCCTGGAGACCGGTTCGGTACGGAAACCCCTGTATCGGAGTCCCTTGCGGGCGGAGGGAGCCGTTTCCATGTCGGCTATGTCCTCCGGAACGGCTGTCGTGCATGCGAGGAGATCGGATCGGCCCTGTTTGCCTTTGATTTCGACGCCGCCGGGAAGTTTCTGGGGAACAGGCTGATGATGGTTACGGACAGGACGCAAGGGGGATTCTCCGACCCGACCGTGCCGGTAACGGTAAAGGCGGGATCGGAGTTTTCCCTGGTGCTGGAGTCGAACCCGACCACCGGATACCGGTGGGGCCTGGCGGCGTTGCCGGACGAAGCAATGGTGCGGTTTTCCGGGAAACGTTTCCGTCAGTCGGCGCCCGGGCTCATGGGTTCGCCGGGCGCTGAGACCTGGACCTTCAGGGCGTCCGGGAAGGGGAGAGCGGTGATCTTCTTCCAGTATGCGAGGCCGTGGGAAAGACAAGCTGAGCCCGCCAGGCAGGCGGCGTTCGTGATCCTGGTGAGGTAAACGAGCCCGGACCATGGCCTGGCGGCCTGCCAGGATTAGTTTGACCGTGCTTCCGCCGGGGAATATACTGGTTACAGAAGGGGAGAACCAGTAAAAATTCCCCCGGAGGTGGGTCATGAAAAAGCTTTTGGTCATTGCAGTGCTGTTGTTGTCAATGGGCTGCGTGTACTATCCTGATACCTACACGGATTACTACCCTTACTCCTATCCGTACGCCGGATATTCGTATTACCGGGCGTATCCGGGCTACTATTATTCATATCCCTACTGGAGCGCCTACCCCAGCCTGAGTTTCAATCTTTCCTATCCCTATTACCACCGTCATCACCATCACTACAGGCACCACTATTACGGTAAACCCGGCTCCTATCCCCATTACCGGCATCCTGGAACCGGACATTCCGGCAAAGGACATATCCGTGGCGGGCACGGTCATGGGAGAGGGGGGCGCAGGTAACCGTGTGGGCGGCAGCCCTGGAGTGCATAAACTTGTCACTCTAATGCGCCAATCGGTAACAAAAATCGACACTCGAATTCCGTGCCGGGCTGGGGCGGGATGCAGCCACCCGTGAGAGGCCGTGGAACGATGCTTGGGGGCCGTACGCGTCCGTCCCGAAATGTGGTTTGAAATATGCATAACTGGAATTCAGGGCAGGAAAGCGGTAATTGTATTGATATTATTTAATCGTTTGGTATCTGGTTATAAAAATTTATGTTGTCAGAGGGGGGCGTTTGTTTTAAGGTGCACACCGGAAAAAGATTAAGCCTTCTAAGGTGAGGAACGATAATACTAAACCATCCGCGAGGATGGGGCGGAAAGCCTACAGGGTCTCACGCAGACAGCCGGGTCGCCGAAATACCACCAGATATGCGGCACCCGGCTTTTTTGTATTTTTCCTTCATAACGGAACATACTCTATAGACTGATAGACGATAATACTAAACCATCCGCGAGGATGGGGCGGAAAGCCTACAGGGTCTCACGCAGACAGCCGGGTCGCCGAAATATCACCAGATATGCGGCACCCGGCTTTTTTGTATTTTTGAATCACGAATCAGCGGGTCAATGATTTAGTAACGAAAAGGACGATAGTTTAAAGTTTCAACGTAACGTACCGATAAGACCTTCATAACGGACATACTCTATAGACTGATAGACGATAATACTAAACCATCCGCGAGGATGGGGCGGAAAGCCTACAGGGTCTCACGCAGACAGCCGGGTCGCCGAAATATCACCAGATATGCGGCACCCGGCTTTTTTTATGTGGCGGCGGTCCACATGCAATTGCCGGAAGAAAAGGGAGGGAATCAGCATGGTTGTCTCGCATGCAGCGGCCGGCAGGCGTCCGGTTGATACAAGCCGTTCTTTTTTGGAGGTGGCGGGAGCAGGCAAGAGACAATTCACTATCCGTAAACCAGTCGAAGAGATGGGGCGCAAAGCCACTGGTCTAAATCCCGGGGTTTCCGGGACATAGTAGCAGGGTTTCCGGGCGAAAGAGGACCTCCTCGGGGGTGCTCTTCGTGGAGGCACGCAAAACAAGGAGGTATTATCGCATGAAATCGAGAGGCATTATCGCGCCCACGGGCGCAACAACAGCTGTGTCTGGAGCACGCACGAATTTCAGGAAGTTGTGTATTCTTGTCTTAACATCGGCACTACTCGTCGCGACGGCAGTACGGGCACATTCAGCCACCGGCACCCTGTCATGGGATGCGGTAACCGATCCGGGGACTGCAGGATACAAACTGCACTACGGAACCGTTTCGGGGACCTATACGAACTCGGTGGACACCGGAGTAATGACCAGCTATACCGTCACCAACCTGACCGAGGGAAGGACGTACTATTTCGCCGTAACCGCCTATAACACCAGCGGAAACGAAAGCGGGTATTCCAACGAGGTGTCCAAGTCGATTCCTTCGGGCTCCAACTATACCCTCGAAATTTCCAAGGTAGGCAGCGGCAGCGGAACCGTAAGCGGTTCAGGCATCAACTGCGGAAGCGTATGCAGCAATACTTTCGCACCGGGGACCGCAGTGACCTTGACCGCAAAGCCCGCCAGCGGTTCTACTTTCGCGGGGTGGTCAGGGGCATGCAGTGGAACCGGGACATGCACGGTGACCATGAATTCCTCCGCCAGCGTAACGGCGACCTTCAATTCCACTGCTCTGACCTACTCCATTACCGCGACGGCCAAAGGAGGCGGCACGATAACCGCCGTCAGCAATCCCAATGTAACCCAGGGGACCAGCGGTGACACCACTGTAAGCGTCGTAAAGGTAACCAAGGGAGCCAACCAGATCTTTACGATTGCCCCGAAAACCGGCAACTACACTGCCAGCGTCTCGGTCAACGGTACCCAGGTGGCCAAAAACGTGGGGAACTACAGCTACACCTTCAGCAACGTGACCGGGGCCAACACCATTGACGCCACCTTTGCCAGCGCTGCCTATACCGTCACCGCGTCGGCCGGAACCGGCGGCACCATATCGCCCGCATCGGCCCGGGTAAGCCATGGCGCCTCCCAGAGCTTCAAAATCACACCGAACAGCGGCTACAAGGTGGCTGACGTACAGGTGGACGGAGCATCGGTCGGGGCCGTGACCTCATACACCGTCAGCAACGTGACCGCCAACCGTACCATAAGGGCCACCTTTACCTCTGGCTCTACCGGCTCTACAACATCGAAAAGTTACACCATCACGGCATCTGCCGGAACCGGCGGCACCATATCGCCTGCGGGAGCCGTTAAGGTCAACGGAGGCTCCAGCAGGAGCTTCACCATCACGCCGAGCAACACCGGTTACCGCATCCTGGACGTCAAGGTCGACGGCGTATCAAAAGGCGCGATAAGTTCTTACACCTTTTCCGGGGTCACGGCCAACCACACTATCCAGGCGTCGTTTACGACAAACTATTCCACCGGCAATAAAGCAGCACGACGCTGATGCAGGGTCGGTGCTCCCGCGCCTCAATTGGACAGTGCGGGCAGTGCCGATACGATATGTTTAATTGCCGCCGTAATAAAAAATAAAAAGAAAGTGTCATATGTCTGCCGTTGAGGAGACATCCTTGACCTTTCGTACCCGAAGAGTGAGAATTAATGCCATGCGGTTGACAACGACCGCATGACCCAAGAGGAGGCATAGGAATGATTCACAAGAAAATGAGGCATCTATTTCTGATTCTGCTGGCAGCCGCCCTTATGACGGGGTTAACGACGACTTCGATCTTCGCGGCTACCTATTACGTCGCCACGACCGGCTCCGATAGCAACCCGGGGACGTTGGCAGCCCCGTTCAAAACCATTCAGAAGGGGATTGACGTCCTCAAGGCTGGAGACACCTGCTACGTGCGGGGCGGCACGTATAACGAAGGGCTCGTGCTGAAACAGAGCGGCACCAGCTCGGCTCCGATAACCATTCGGAACTACAACGGAGAGACCGTGACCGTCAACTCCGGCAATGTCCAGGCTGTGCGGACCGGTGGAAGGAGGCACTATAACACCATCGACGGTCTCCGATTTATCTCGCGAAAGGTGACCTACTCTAACGGCAAGCAATATTCACTGGACTTCGAAGACGGCGTATGGGACGGATTTACCGACAAAAACGGCGGAAACAACGGGTTTATTCTGAGGAACTGCTACATCGAGGGTTCGGTCCATTTTTACGGGCACTACAACCTTATGGAAAACTGCGAGGTGAACGGCAGGTCCGAGTGGTCGGACGGCATCTTTGAATCGTTCGCCGCCAGCCACCACAACACATACCGGAAAAACAAGATTTACGGTTTCACCAACCGCGGCATCTGGTCCATGCAGTATACCGACAGCGTCACCATCGAGAACAACGTCATCCACGATACCGGCAACATGGGCATTGACTGCGACGGCGCCGGGCATCCGGTGTACAACTCCGTCGTCCGCGGCAATATCATCTACAATGTGGGGGGGCGGGGGATCGAGATGGAGAACGCCTTCAACAGCATAACCGAGAACAACGTGATCTATAATTCCGCCAAGTGGGGGATCAATTACATCAACTACGGTTATGGGCCCGACTTCAACTCGGACGATGAATATCGGGACGACAACACGAATGCTTTAATCAGGAACAATCTTATCTACAATACCGCCGAGGCCGGAATTATCCTGAACGCCAGCCCCGGCGTTAAGATCTACAACAACACCATTTACAAAAATTACCCGACCAAGGGATACTTCGCCGGTATCGCCCTGTGCGCCTATGGCGGCTTTCCCTGCATAAACACCGATATCCAGAACAATATCATCGCCGAGAGCGACGCTTATGCCGTCTGGGTGGAAGGTCCCTCGCTCCAGCTTAAGGGGCTGATTATGAAAAACAATCTCTACTATCACACAACCAAGACCAAGACCCACTATTTCAAGGGTATAGGCAGCTATACGCTGGCTGAGTACAAAACAGCTTCAGGCATAGAACAGAATTCGCTGTTTGCGAACCCGAGGTTCACCGACGTTGCACGCTCCAACTTCCGTCTGACCGACGCAAGTCCGGCCAAGGACGCCGGCGCGGCGCTCCCGGCCGTTGTCACCGACCTGGAGGGTGTTGCCAGGCCGCAGGGAGGCAAGTACGATATCGGCGCATACGAGATTTCGGGCGGCGGCGGAATAACCCTCTCCGCGCCGAAGAACCTGCGGGTACTGGATTAGTTCCAGCAACCTGCCGGGTCTTGAAAACCAGGCAGGTCCCGGTCCCGAGTTTCGTTGACAAGAAAGCCTCCTTTTCCGCGGCGGAAAAGGAGGCTTTTCTGTTTGTCAAGCGGACAGCCTTACGGCAGGCGCGCCGCCAGGGTCCGGTAGAGTCTGCCGTAGGACTCCATCATCCGCTCAAGAGAGTACTCGCGGACCACGTACTCCCTCCCCGCCCGGGCCAGCTCCGACATCCGGACCGGATCCCCCAGAAGAGCCGTCACTCCCCGTGCGATTGCCTCCGCCGAGCCGGGAGGTATCAGCAGGCCGGTTTTGCCGTCCTCGACCAGTTCTCTTGCGCCTCCGACGTCGGTGATGACGACCGGCTTGCCGGCTGCCATGGCCTCGAGAATGCTTAAGGACAGCCCTTCGTTCACGGAAGACATGATATAGACATCCATTGCCGCCAGGAGCCGCGGGATGTCCTTGCGGAATCCGGTCCAGATCACGGAGTCTCTAATGCCCAGGTCCCTGGCCAGTTCCTCCAATGCGTTCCTCAACGTTCCGTCGCCCGCAATCATCAGGCGGGATCGCGGGAATGCTTCGTGAACTTTGGAGAACCCCCGCAGGAGGAGGTCATATCGTTTCACTTTTTCAAGTCTGCCCGTGGTGCCGATGAGAACCTGGCCGGGAGTCAGGCCGAGTTCCGCACGGCAGGCGTCGCGTTGTTCCGGCATATGGCAGTGCGTGTTGTCCACCGCATTCCGTATCAGCGAGATCCGTCCGGTGCGTATCCCGGGACATGCCGTGATGCCCCGCATTACCTTGCCGCTTACCGCTACCAGGTGGTCGGGCGCATAGAGGAGCAGTCTGTCCGCAAGGGAGTAGAGCAGCCCCCAGCGCCGATCCCCGGGGGAGTTGAGTATGTGCTTGGTCGCCACATGCCGCTGCCGATGTCTGCCTCCCAGCGCCATGCGGAGCGTCAGCAGGCTGCGGGGTGTATGTGAATGGACAATGTCGATCCGGTTTTCCTCCACATACTCCCTGACGCGACGCCGGGTCTCCGTGAAATCTGCGCCGGCATTGCCGAACACGGCGACGCCGGCTCCGTGACGGTCGAATGTGTCCTGCTGGTCGCCCACGCCGTCCAATCCCCCCACATGCCAGGTAAAGTCGCCTGAACCCAGATGGATTACCAGGTCGCGGACAATTCTGGTGATGCTGGAGTCGCCGAAATTGTTGAGGAGGTGCAGGATGGCAATTTGCTTCATGGGCGTTTCCTTTTTTTGCGGTGTCCCGGGTTTACCGGGATCCGGCAGCGGGGTTCCCCTCGTCCGGTTCCCATCCTGGACAGCGCGATCTCAGGAATGTATCGAGAGGCTTGATGAAATTCGGATAGTCGAACTGCTCCAGTGCGACCTGACGGCCGTTCAGTCCCACCTGATCGGCCAGCGCCGGATCGCTCAACACCCTTTCCATGGCCATGGAAATGCTGCCGCTGTCCCCCGCCCGGGTCAGAAAAGCGTTGTCTCCATCCTTCAGATAAAGGAGCGTGTCACCCACCCCGTTGGCGATCACCGGCCTCCCTGAGGCGAGGTATTCGCCCAGTTTTGTCGGAAAGCCATAGTTGGCGAACGTTGTGTCGGCCCGGCAGCAGATCAGCGCAACCGCATGCTGGTAGGCCCACGCGAGCTGATCGACGGTGAGAAAGCCCGTGAAAAGAAGCCTGCGGTCAATGCCGAGTTGCCTTGCCAGGTCAAGGATGCATGCTTTTCTGTCCGGATCCGGCCCTCCGGTCAGGGCGAGATGCAGCCGGTCATGGTTTTTTGCTACCACGGCAAATGCCTGGAGAACAACCTCCATGCCCTCCTTGCCGTCCAATGCGCCGGAGTTGAGGAAATACCTCGTCCCCGACAGGGTGGAAACCGGCGACCGGGAGGGCTGCGTGAACCGATCACAGTCCACGAGGATCGGAAGGTGCATGATGGCCGCATCGTTCAGACCGCCCTGCCTCAGGTATTCCGCTATTTTCGTCGAAATTGCCAGCACTCCGTTGCTCATGCCGGGCAGCAACCGGTCGGACAGGCGTGCCGCCATCCGCTTGACCGTCTCTTTGAGGCCGCGTCTTCTCCTGTCGGACGAGAAGATCTCGCACAGTTCGAACAGGACGGGAATCCCGTAGAGCCTGGACAGCAGCAGGCAGGGGAGGCTTCTGAAGATGTCGGGGGTATAGAACAGTGCAACGTCCGCGGCGCCGGCTTTTCTTTTGCTTCTGAGGTAGAACGCTGATTGCACGATACCCCTCAGTGTATCCGTCATGGCATCGAAAAAGCGAGCAGGCCTGACCGTGCTGCCGCTCAGGTAGGTGTACTCCACGGAGTTGTGGATACCTTGGGCGGACCGGTTTTCAGGTATCGGCATCTTGGCGTTCGCATTATAGACGGCAAGCGATACCTGGTGACCGGCACCGGTCAGAATCCGTGCGAGCAATTTTATCCTTGATGTCGTTGCCGGCCCCTCGGGAAAATCTACGCACGCGAATATGATGATATGTAATTTTTTGTCTCTTATTATTTCCATTGTCATGGGACCAGCTCCGGCCTCGACGGCCCGACGCATCACACGGCCCGAAGGTTCAGGTCGTGCAGTATTTTCCGGATGATCCGCACACCCGCTTCACACGACAGCTCCTCGTAGTACGTGTCAAAGGCCTTGGCGGCCATATCTCTCCTCACTGTTCCGTCGTTCACCAGTTTCAGGATCTTTTCTGCCAGTGCATCTGCCGTGTCGGCGATGAAGATGCTTTCTCCGTCAACAAAAGGCAGTCCTTCAGCCCCGATGGACGTGCTCACCACCGGGGTCCCGCAGACCGCGCTTTCGATAATCTTCGTCCTGACGCCGCTCCCTATGGAGAGTGCGACGAGTTGGGCCACGGCTCCCTTGACAAACGGAACGACCGAGTCGACCCTGCCGGTCAAGACAACCCGTCCGTTCCCGGCAAGGCTCCGCATGAGTCGACGGTGCTCCGGAGATTTGGCGTCCGGGAGCTCCCCCACAACGTACAGTCTCAGCCGGGCGTCTCTGTCGAACAGGATGGGGCAGATCTCTTCGACGGCGAACATAACCGCAGAGAAGTTCTGGTATGCGCGCAGCGAACCGACCATGCAGACGTACGGATGGTCGGTCGCAAGCGGGGGAACGGGTATCGGGCCCCGGCAGTCGAACAGGAATGGGAGCAGACGCAACCTTGCCGGATCGATGAACCTTGCATGGTAGGTCATATCCTGCCTGCTGATGCAGAGCACGCGATCCGCCATTCTGAAATACAGCCGTTCGTGAAAGAGGTAGAGAAAAACGAACGGGGCCATCTTCAGGCGGTACGAGAGGTTGCCGTTTGACCTCCAGATGCCGAAATCGAGTTTGAACTGGCTGTTGTGCGAACCATACACCACCGGGACGCCGTATTTCTTCATAAGAGGGATGAGGTGCCCGACGTATCCGAACTCGAGCCAGACGAGATCGGGCTTTTCCCTCTCCATGATCCGCGACAGCGCGTCCCTGACCTCCCGCGACAGCGCGAACAGACCGATCAGGTGGACGATGTAGCGCAAGGGGCCTGAGGATGGGGTCCTGGAGGCGATCAGATGGTTGGAGACATTCAACCCGCACGCTTCCATGTCCCTGATGTTGCGTTCCCGCTCATCCACGATGAATGCGCACGAGACGTCGCATACCCTGCTCATGCAGGACAGCAGATTATTGATCTTGATGGTTATCCCGGAGTCGGGCCGGTAGGGGATATGTTGCGTAATGAACAGTATCTTCAACGCGTCATTCTCCGGTCATCGGCCGATCGCGGCGCCATGGCGGCCGGAAGATTGAGCAGATAGTCCTCGGTCCGCCCGTCCACTGCTTCGCGGGTGAATTTTTCCCTGACCGTGCGGATACCGGCGGCACGTATGGACGAATACAACACTCCGTCCGTGAGCAGCCTCTTGACGGCGCCGGCAAGTTCAACCGGATCGTCCGGCGCCACGAGCAACCCGTTGCTTTCATGCTCGATCATGTCGGAGACCCCTCCCACCCGGCTCGCCACCACCGGTACCCCCTTCGCCATTGCTTCGAGTATCGTCATGCCCAACGGCTCCTCCCAGATGGAGGGAAAGAGAAACACGTCATGGCCGGCATACTCGTCCATCAATTCCCGGTGGGGGATCTGACCCCTCATGTGCACACAATCCTGCAGCTGTAGCGAATGTATCAGGCGGTCCAGTTCTTTCAGATAGTCTTCCCTGCCGTTACCTGTGATGCTGAGGACAATGTGCGTGCCAGGGAGCGAATCGAGCAGAAAGCGTACCGCCTTGACCGCGACGTGCACTCCCTTGTCTTCAACGATTCTGCTCGCGATGAGGAGCTTGAATTCCCCGCCTCCCTTTGCCGCGCGGACGGTTTCTTCAACTACCAGTTCGTCCGGGATGCCGCTCGGGATAACGGTGATATTGCCGTCGCTGAATTTACCCTCAAGATACGACCGTTTCAAGGCGTTGCTTATCATTATCATGTTGCTGAAATCGAGCCTCTCGAATCCGTACCCGCCGAACAGGGCCTTTCTGTACAACCTTTTCAGGGGATTTTTTTCCAGCACGAAATCGATTTTGTGCTGCAGCAGCCAGTAGTCGCCGAGTTCATAAACCGCGGGAATCCCTCCATCGCAAACCGCAAGGGCCGGAAATATCGATACGTTGGACAGCTGCCAGATATACGCAAGATCCGGCTTCACGGTTTCAGCGATGTTTTTTGCGATCCTGTAGTTCATCCTCCCCAGGATGGCGTTCTTCAGCTGGGCCGCCCTTTTCGCAAGGCCTCCAGAGAAGCCGTCGGCCGGGAGAGGATGCAGGTACCTGAAGACATTTCCCTCCCTGACCTGTTCGTCTACGCCATACGTACTGGTCAGGACGGTGATCCGGTGTCCCCTTTGCTCCAGCCCCCTTGCCTTGGCCTCGCAGTTTATTTCATAGCCTCCATGGTAGTGGGGCGGGTAAAGTCCCGACAGGATCAGTATGTTCATACCACCTCCGAACCGTATCAGGCTCCGGCTTCCAGCGTCCGGCCGCGTCGTCTCATGCACTTGACGAAGGTCAGGAGATCATGCCGCGTTATCACCGATAAGCCGAGGCAGGCGGCCAGGAACAGGATTATTATGGACAGGTTGAGCAGTATCCCACCGTTCCCCACACCCAGGTGTATGGCCATGCATACGCCGAATATCACCGCTGGTTTCAGGTACTCCGCCACATTTACGGCGATCCCGCGTCGTTTCAGGAACCACACATTGACGGGGTTGGTGAGGGAGCGCGCCAGTATGGCGGCATATGCCGCGCCGATGACGCCGAACATCGGGATCAGCACCAGATTCGCCGTCAGGCTTACCGCCGTATCAACCAGGTTGATCAGCACCGGCAATTTCGAGTGTCCGGCAGATACCAGTGAAGTTCCAAGTATGTTGCCGATGAGTCCGATGCTGAGAGCGATCATCAGGAGAGAAAGGATTGGCGCGCTTTCCAGATATCTGGCCGAGAAGAGCAGCTCCACGATCTCCCTTTGGAAAAGGATGACGACCAGCGTGCACAAGAGCGTCAGGAAGGACACCAGGCGCAACGAATTGGCAAGGAGTTTCTCCGCTTCTGCTTTCTCCCCGCGCGAAAACAGTTCCGACATGTTGGGAAAAAAAACCGAGCGGAACGACGATTCGAACATGTTCTGCGAGGCGTCGGGGAGCTTGCGGGATGTCCCGTAATAGGCAACCTGCAGCGGGTTGAGCAGCGCGCCAATCAACAGCGTATCCATTCTCAGAAAAACGAAGGAGAGAATGCTGTTCAGTCCGAGGGGAAACCCGAAATAGAAGACCTCCTTGAACCGGCCTTTGTCAAACCGCATGGTTATACGATGGATAAAGGGTTTCACCTGATAACAGATGCATAATGCCAGGGAGAGCAGGCGGGCGTATATCAGACCGGTCAACCCCATCCGCAGAAACACCAGGAAAACAATGATGAAGATAATGCCCGCCACACTCTGGATTATCTGGGCCGCCGCCATTTTCCTGTAATAATGAAATCCCTGCTGTATGGACCCCATCAGACTGCAAAGGCTCTCCGTGACAAAGAGAACGGGTATATATACCGCTATGTCGAACAGCAGCTGGGATTTGAACAGCCCATAAAGCAGGTCCCTGCCCAGGAAAGTTGCCAGGCCGAGAAAGAGCACAACAAGCAGCTTGAACCCCAGTATCGTATTGACAATGGAAAACCTGCCTGCTTCGTCATCACCGGCAAGATGTTTCGTGGTCGAGAGGTTTGTGCCGAGGTCGCTCAGCGCCGAGAGCGACGAAATGAATGCCTGCAGCAGGATATAGACCCCGAAGTGCTCTTTCGGCACAAACCTTACCGCCAGGATGATATTGACGAAACCCGATACCAGAGTGACAAGGGAGGCAAAACCCGTAGACATTACACCTTTTATGAACCTGGAGGAGGAGGCATTATCCATAGGGCCTCTCGGAGGCTGCCAGGGTATCGGTTTGCCCGGCTTCGTTCAATCTGAAAATCGATTCCGCCAGGCCGGCCATGATTGCTATGATGACAATCGAATACCACTGCATGAATACCGGATTTACGAACGCCAGGAACAGGATGCCGATTCCGCTCAGCATGCAACCCGCCACAGCCGATTTCATGAAACCGTCTTTGATCCGTTGCCAATGCCCGGCCACCCTTACGAGAAACCCTCCGTAAAACCAAGTGAAGCAGAGAAACCCGATGACTCCCATGTCGGTCAGCAACCACAGGTAAGCATTGTGTACATAGTATGTCAGCGTGTCGTCCTTACCGTATATTTTCGGACGGTAGTCGGTGCCCAGGCCGATCCCGAGGAGAGGATGACGTTTGATGTGCGCGATTGCATACTCATTTTCAGTACGTCTGTCGTCGACGGGATTGCTCTTGCTCAAATCCTTCCCCGCGAACAGCGAGCTGAAGCGGTGTGATACCGCATCGACCATCGTGCCGAGTTTCCCACCGCTCCCGCCGTACATCGCGGTGAGTGAGCCCCCTATTATGAAGACCACCGCCAGCAGCGACATCAGCCTCAGCTTGTTATCCGTTGCCGTTATCACGAGCAGAATCATGACGCCGAGAATTGCCGCCACCCAGTAGCTCCGGTTGTAGGTCAGGAGAATTCCCGCGCCCAGGACCGGCAACATGAGGAAGGGGCCGGAAAACAGTACAGGTCTGTCCTGGACAAATACGAGCAGGCAGATTGCGGTCATGAAGGCCACGAATACCAGCATCTGACCGGGGGGGAGGATGCGGAGCGTACCGAATTCCTTCCCTATGGAAGAGGCGTTCTCAATCCTCCCCGGCATCAACATCACTGATTCGCCGACAATCGCCTGAGCCACCATGGCGGCGCCTACCACCAAGGCAATGGCGAAAAGGCCCTTTATGAGAAATCTGATCCGTGCTTGTTCCGTCACGAGATTGGTTATGATGAAGAAGAGGAGATAGTAGCTGATGGTACGGACCAAACGGGCGACGTCGGCGAAATCGCTGCCGTAACGGGTAACCGACATCACGGCCGAGACCATGGAGACCGCGAAAAAGAGCAACAGCGGAAGGTTCAGGGGGCTTTTGGCGAAGGTGAGGCCCTTGTCCGCAATATGCCGGTATCCCAGAGAAGCCAACAGAAAGAGAAGCAGCACATCGGACAGGTGGAAGCTTCCGACGCCGATCGGAATCAGGGGAAGGCTCTCTTCGAAGACGATGCTGGACGTCAGGATTACGATAATCAGTATGCCCAGCTCCGGATGTTTTGCCACGTATTTCAGCACCAGGATCCCTGCAACTACCGCCAGGGTGATCTCCAGGGGCACATAAACGGCGATGAGGCCGAGCAGCACGCCGATAGCCACCCATGGGAAGATGTTCCCCAGGAACTCGTGCCTATATTTGACATGAGGAGTGTCCATGATTATTCTCTCTCATCTGAATACTCAGAGTGGTGCGCATCCCGGTATCCGGAATCACTATAAGCGAAATGAAACGGCTTCCAGGAAATCATTTGCCGGTCTTTTCGCGCATTCGCAGTACTTCCCCCGGGAAGGTGAGAGCGAATTTCCATCGTTGATGCAATGCCCTTTTTGCCCGCTCCGTGTCCCTGGTTTCCTTGACAAGCATATCTTGTGAGAACCTGAACAGCCATTGCAGACTCAGGTGCTGGAAAATTTTGGGTGGCACCATCAAATCTCCGATGAACCACTTGAATGCCGCCCCAACTCCTATCATAATACCCCGGTCAAGCCTGCTGATGTTTTCGTACATCCATTTTTCCTGCTTGCCCCCACCGAAACTGACCCAGATTATGTCAGGCTTGTCATTGTTCAGTTTCTCGAATATCAGGCGGTTGTCTTCATCATCGAATTCCTTGAAGGGAGGGCTGTAACCCTTGATATTCAAGTCACTGTTGATCTTTTTTGCTTTCGTAATGACACGACTGATCCGCTCATCGGTATCCCCAAGCAGATAGTGACTGTAGGAGTTTTTTTCGCGGAGCAGGTTTATCATGATATCCAAGCCGGTTATTCTTTCTATTCCCTTACCTCCGGCCAGCTTTGCGAACCATACGAGCGGCATGCCGTCAGCCAGATTCAGCAGCGAGGAATTGATGGCTCCAAACAATAATCTGTCTTGTGTCGCGGCAATTATGTTCCCCACATCGTTGACGCATATGTAGCCTTTCATGTTGTTGCTCAGGCATGAATTTATCACGCTGTAAACACGCCGGTAATCGACGAGGTCGATTTTTACGCCACTATAATTCACATTTTCGATTTTTTCTTGGTCCATGGGAGTATTCCTTTTGTCATGAAAAAAACAGCCGTGGAGGCCGTGGAGTAACAGGAAGCATGAAGTATTCTGCTCGGATCAGTCAGAAAGCATGCCGGGTATGAAAACTTACTGGTGATACGGTACGTTTTCACGGGCCGTTGCCGGCGAGGTCCCGAAGGGTTCCTTCCCGGGCAGGTCGAGGCTGTGTTGTGGCATGTTCCGTGTTTGCGTGCCAGGTACCGCCTGCCCAGAAGCGCGCCACATCCTTTGGCAGTGCATGCCAGAACGCACCTTCATAGCGTGATTTTACATAGGCAAGGAATTCCTCGTAGAATTCGGCGGGATAATCCTCGACGCCGGTTTTCCCGCCGCCAAAGTACATGTAGTCGGGATGCGTGTTTATGAGCGCCATCCCTCCTTTCAGACAAATCCAGTCCACTTTCCTTTTCCATATGTCGGTATTTTTTTCTCCCATCATTATGAAGAGGGCAAAGTCCTGGGGGAGCGTATAGGGTAGCTCGACGTAACCTTCACGCGAAGTATCCCGGCGGAACAGAAACGGGAAAATCGTTTTGACCCCATCCGGTTGCGGCTCAAAGGGATCGGTGTCAAACGTGGAGGAATCGTATTCTATGTCGAGGTGCTGGATCCATTCCAGGTTGTGGTACATTGACGGCGCGCGAAAGCCCACGGCGTTCCATTTGTCCAGGTAGTGGTTGATCTGCTGCGCCATACCCATGAAAACCTGCCTGGATCTGAACATGTTTCCCTTGTGTTTCAGACCGTGAACACCTACTTCGAATTCCCTCTCGACCAGCTCTTTCCTGAGGATTTCGTCGTCGGCATAGTCTTCGGGAACAAAATTGAAAGACGACCTGAATCCCAGCTTCTGTTCCAGGCTGATTAATTGACGGCATCTCTCCTGGCCTCTCCGGGTATCGACATCATGCGTCAGCACGAGAGCGAACTGTTTTCTCTGGGGCCACCCCATCCACTTCGCGGGAGGAACGGCGGCTTTTTCCAGTATCGGCCAGTCAGCCTTGTGGAAAAGTCTTTTATACAGTACATAGCATTTTCTTATGGAGAGCAAACAATTCCGCGACACAAAAGGTTGAACGCCGTAGTACATTGCTTGAATGAGTTTATTCATGATAAATATCCTTCAAACTATCGTGGCATCTGGGTTGTTTACCTTTTATTCAATGGCAACAGGGCTTTTGTTTGCTCCATATCAACCTATTTTTCATAGCCAGTGCTTTCCTCAACAACAAACCGAATAAATATTCAATTCTTTTAACGTAAGGTAAGGGATCGTCAAGGCTTGAAATGGCAAACACTTTTTCTCCTAGATACGGTCGCAGGTATTGTTTCATGGAATATCCCTCTTCTTTGTGGGAAATAAAAAACCTCAGGATGTCTTTGTCGAGGTCTATCCAATAGACATTCTCCTTAAAGGAGCCGGCCCTGTTAATCTCTCCGTACATCAGGTGCCGGTACATTATCCAGGGAAAGTTAATGCCGCAGGTGACCGCAAGCCAGCCGCTCAGATTATTTCTGCAATTGACCTCCATGAGCGTATAGACGCCTTTTCTCGTGTCGTTTTTGAACTCCATGCATGAAAACCCGCTGTAGTTCATTTTCCTCAGCAAACGTCGGCCGTTCTCAATGATTTCCGGGACAGCCTCGCTGACCAGCACCCTCGGAGACCCCAGAAACGGCGGCTCCAGACGGACTTTCCGGGCGGTGAACTCGGCAATCGGGTTGCCGTCGACAAAATACGAGTTGTAATTAACCCCTTGCGTATCGTCTCCGGGGATCAACTCCTGGATCATCACCGTGAAGCCCAGGGGTTCTATCTGACTGTATCGCGCAAAAAGATCGGCTTCATTTGCAATCCTGAACATCTTGACCTTGAAATGATCAAAAAAAGTGTGTCCTTTGCACGGCTTAATCAGGCAGGGATAGGTAATCTGATCAAGAACAGCCTTGATTTCGTCCAGCGACGTTACCGTAAAAGTCAACGGAGACGGGATGCCCCACGAACGTGCGGCTTCGTAGGTGTATTGCTTCTCGATGAGGTTGTGGACGGTTGGCCAGTCCTCGACGGCAACGACGTAATGCTGCTGCAGCAGCTGTTTGTTTTTCGACAAGACAACAACCGTGTAATCATCCGTGGGAATGAGCAGGCTTCCCCTGAATTCACCGGACAGTTCAAGTAGTCTGGAAATAAAATCGTTTTCATTCTGCCTCGGGTCAGGAACTTTTATTCTATCTTTCACATACTTTGAAAAGAGTCCCATCTCGTTTTTACTGTAGTGCAGGGCATATACAGGAACATTCATCCTGCCGAGCGCCCTTATTACGGCGAGGCCGACTATGTGGGTATAAATGACCAGGGCGTTTTTCATGCCGGATCCTTACGGAGTTCGACTTCCTGTTGAGATGGACCGTATGGGGCGGACCCCGTTAATGTTTTCCGCACCTACAGAATTACTTTCCTCTGCTTGCCGCTATAGTTTTTGGCAAAACATATTATCGGTTCCTGGTGCCATCGCGGCGAAGCCAGATAGAGCAGGTGCAGGGAATTGCGTATCAGGAAGGCAAGGAGCTTCGAGCGGCTTCTTATTTTCTGGAAATGGGTGCTTCCTTCCGGCAGGGGGAGGTAAACGGTATCAGCGGCAAAACCGAAATGCGTCATGTAGTCGAGGAGTGTACTGTATGTAAAATACCGGATATGGGCATAAAATTCATAACGTGATTTTTCTCCAAAAGGATCGTGGAACGTTTTACCCATAAGGAGCGGAATCATCCAGTAGAGGGCGGCATAATTCGGGACTGACAAATACAGGCGGCCATTGTCTTTGAGAATCCTGTAAAGCTCTTCGATGAAATGGTCTATATTGATAAGGTGTTCTATTGTCGCGAGACATATTATGGCATCGTAGCTGCCGTCCCCGAGCGGTAACGCCTCATTGGTGTCAAGGTCAAATGACGAAAGAGTGACATTCAGTTTTTCAAGCTGTTTCAGGCACGTCTTGTCAACTTCATTGCAGCTGAGGTTGCACGGGTATGCCTCATGTATTTTTTTTGCAATAATTCCTATTCCGGCTGATATGTCGATTATATTCTGATGGTTTCGCTGTTCGAATATGCCTGGAAAGATCCTGTGCCGTTCATGAAGCAGTGGATAGTAGTCGACGGATAAACCTTCCAGTCTGCCTGATTCAAGGGACATCGCGTCCGTTCTCATGTGCCGCTCCTTTCAGGTTTGCGGGCTCCGCGCAGTTTTCTCCGGGACACCGGACTCTGCGACATTCTCAATATTTTTCCACAACGACTGCCCAGCGATTCGAAAAAAGTTTCAACCAGGAGCTCCGCTTTGTCAACCGGTCGAGCTTGGCGCTGAGTTTAACCGAGATTTCGTCTGAAACTATCTGCCTGTTCCAGAAGGTAAGGGGACCATAACCAAAACCGGTAATTTCCTTTATAATCAGGTTCTGTTTCCTGATTGCGTTGCGTACTTGCCAGATGAAATATTTCTTGTCGTATGGATGGGTGCCGCTTATTTCCCCTGAAACGGCATGGGGACCACAGTCATTCCTTTTCGCTGTCCTGGCAAGCATTCTTTGTGCTGCCCTGCAAAAAAATCGTACATAATAATAAGGGTCCAGCAGGTAGTTAAGTCTCAAAAGGTTTGGCGCGGTGAATACGCAGAAGCCGCCCTTTTTCAGTATTCGGTCTATCTCCCTGAGAAGGTCGGCATCGTTCATCTGGTATTGAAAGACCCCGATGCAGATGATCGCGTCGAAACTCTCCGCGCTGAACGAAGTGTCGGTGACATCCCTGAGATACGTTCCCAGAAAAGTATCGCAGGTCGCTTCTTTCAGTGACTCCTCAAGCTTTTCAAGCATGTGCCTGGAACAGTCGAGAGCCGCCACGGTGTGACCTTGGTTAAGAAGCGCTTTTGTCAGGATACCGGTGCCGCAACCCATATCCAGAATTTTTATTTTGTTTCCTTTTGCATACTGACTGACGAGGTCAAGTACGATTTTCTTCCGCTCCGCCATATGCAAAGACAAAAAAGAGGTCCCGTCATACAGGTTATGCCAGTAATCAAGTGTGCTGGTGAAGTAATCTCTTATTTTTCTCTCGTTGTCACCTGACATAGGAGTGTCAATGCTGTTTCTCTGGTTAGTGGAGCGCTGTTTCGGTAGCCCCGGCCTGTCGTCCGAATCTCCTGGGCGACGGCCGGAAGGGCCGGTTTGCCCGGCGCCTCCCGGCCGCCCGTTCTTTGGCTTCTGCCCGACGTCCCCTACCTCACTGACAAGGAAAGGCCGTAAATCGGGGATTCCTCCAATGTTGCGGTGAATGTCGCAACAATCAGATCCTTGTTGAATGACAGGGTGCCGTGGAAGGTCGCATCCGCGGCGTTGGTAATGGTACCGGCTGCGTCCATGCTCAGGGTCTGACCGGCCGGAAGCACGCTGCTGCCGGTGCTGTCCAGATAGGTCAGGTAAGTGGTGTCGCCCGAGGAATTTACGGTCAGGGTACCGTACTGCCACAGCGCGGATTCCCCGTCGAACAGCGACGAGAAGGCGTAGGCCCCGGCAAGGTCACCCATCGTGAACGTGGCGCCGGATATCTGGATGACTAGCAGCTGGTAGGCAGTATCCTCGGCGTTCCTGGTGGTGCCGATGACCAGTGTTTTGTCAGGGGACATCACACCCCGGAAGAATGAATCGCCTGTGCTGGAGACGATTCCATTGGCATTGATACTGAGGGTGCCTGTCAGAGATGGAGGTATCGTCCCGCCACCCGCGGAATCGGCGATGGAATCTATGGTAACTTCCCCGGCGGCACCAATGGAGCCTTCGCCGCGCACCCAGCCCACCTCTGAGCCGCTTCCCAGTTGGTGGAACGCAAATGTCTTGTTGGCGAGGTCGGCATCGGAGAACACGGCCGTTGGATCCGCTTTCCGGAATATGCGTATTTCCTCGATAGTCCCGCGGGTATTCGTGCCGATAATCAGTCGCTTGTTCGACGACATGACGTTATCGCTATCGTTTCCTGCAAAGTCTCCCCCCTGTGTTACGAGCCCCGCGTCATCAATGGTGAAGCTCAATGCTCCGGGAGGAATCTCGGTGGTTCCGTCACTTAGCTCGTAGTAGTTGATAGTGGCGTTCCCCTCGGCATCCAGGGTCACTCTCATCCTCAGCCAGCCCGGATGGAAGGGCGGGTCGCCGACACCCGTCCAGAATAGGGTAACGTACCAGGACCCTTCGAGGTCAGCTTGCGCATATGTGGCGTGTATGGCGGACACCTTGAGCGACGCCTCGCTTTCCCTGCCTGCCGAACTGACGGCCGTTACGACGAAATAGTAGGTCGTATTGTCCTCGAGCGTGCCGTCCGGAATGGTGTACGGCGGGCCGTCGACGCCGGAAATCTTTGTGCCTGTATCCGTTGTAAAGTCCGGATTGGTGGAATAGTAAATATTGTACGAAGCAGCACCGTCCACCGGGTTCCATGTTATGGTCGCCGGGCTGTTGAAGGTTGCGAGAACCCCGGTGGGAGCGGCCGGTGTCCTGCCGCCCCACCACCACCACGTCTCATCATGGCCGCCGCCACAGCCAGTCAGGGAAAAAGCAAACAGGGCCAGGAAGCCAATCATACTGAATTTTTTTAGCAGGTCTTTCATGTCGTCCCTCCTTTTTTTGTGTTCCTTCCTCAAGCCGTTCAGAAAGGGTTTGACCAACACAATAAATATGGCTTACCGACGGATCACTTAAAGTAATTTCTTATTTGTGCCGCAACATATTCCAGCTGATGCTCCCCAAGGTCGGGAGACATCGGCAGGGAAAGTACTTCCTGGGAGCTTTTTTCGGCAACCGGAAAATCGCCGCGTGTAAGCCCCAGTGAGCTGTATGCATCCTGCAGATGGATAGGCTGCGGGTAATGAATCAGGCAGGAGATGCCCTTTTCCGCCAGAAAGCACTGCAATGCGTCCCGTTTTTCCGTCCTGACGGCATAGATGTGATACACGTGTCGCGCGTAGTCCATTTCCATGGGGAGGGTGATGTCGTTCACCCCCGCCAGCAGCCTGTCATAGAGTAAGGCATTTTCTCTCCTCGCGTCATTCCAGCTCGACAGGTATTTGAGCTTCACGCTCAACACGGCTGCCTGTATCCCGTCCATGCGGCCGTTCCATCCGATCATTGTATGGTGGTACTTCCTTGTCTGTCCGTGATCGCGCAGCATCCTGATTTTTTCCGCCAGCCCGGAATCGTTGGTGACCACAGCCCCTGCCTCTCCGTATGCGCCCAGATTCTTGCCGGGATAGAAGCTGAAGCATCCGGCCGTGCCGATTGAGCCCGCGGGCTTCCCCTTGTAGGTGGCGCCATGGGCCTGGCAGGCGTCTTCGATGACGTGCAGATTGCGGCGTTTCGCGATTTCCATGATTGGGTCCATATCAGCCGGCTGTCCAAAAAGATGGACCGGGATCACGGCCTTCGTGCGAGGCGTCAGGGCGTTTTCAAGCAAATCCGGGTTCATGGTGTGCGACTGTTCCTGCACGTCGACGAAAACCGGCCGCGCCCCGCACATGCTGATGGCTTCAGCCGTTGCGATAAAAGAGTTGGGAACGGTGACGACCTCGTCCCCCGGACCGATACCGAGAGCCAGGAGGGTCATCCACAGGGCCGACGTGCCGCTGCTGACTCCTGCTCCGCAACTGCAACCGCAGAAATCGGCAAAAGCCTCCTCGAACCGCTCGACAAACGGACCTCCGACGAACGCGGAGCTGTCCAGGACCTCCTGGATGGCCGACGCAATTTCACCCTTGATGGTTTCGTACTGGGCGTTCAGGTCAAGAAATGGAACCTTGGGCATTTTGCGCTCCTTATCTGTCCGCAGCGGAATGAACAATTTGTGCAATGATCGTTTCTCCGGCAAAAACCTTGTCTCCCACGCCGATTGTCAGCTGCAGTCCTTCCAGTTTCGGCACGACCACATCCACCTGCGACCCGAAGGTTATAAGGGCGATTTTCTGCCCTGTCTTCAACCGGTCGTCCTTGCGGGTGTAGGTCACGATTCGCCTGACGAGCCGGGATGCTATGTGGATGACGCCGACGCCGTACCGCGTGTTTTTGACGACCTGGTTGACCCGTTCGTTCTGAGAAAGGGCTTCCGGTTTCTTTAATGACATGAATTTCCCGGGTACATGTTCGCAGAAAGTCATGGTTCCGTTTATCGGGGACCTCGTGACATGTACATCCAGGAAACTCATTCCTATTCCGACAAGGTAGCCGTTCCGGTTGGGAAGTATGTCGAGGAAAGGCGGGGCGAGCGTGACGCATTCGTTCCCTTTTGTTGAGTCGGGAACGGTGTTTTCGTCAATGCGTTTTATATACTTAACGAGGCCGTCCGCTGGAGAGACGATCAGATGCTCACCTTCGGGGGGGATCCTCACCGGGTCCCGATAGAATCTCATCAGGAGGGTAATAGTCGACAGGATCCCCACCAGGGCCATCCCGACAGCAACCCTCCAGAAAAGTTCCTCGCCCAACCAGGGTGACAAGACCCTGATGCCGAGGCCGGCCAGCAGGCCTATAACTAATCCCGCGGGTATGACGACCTTCAGCTCCAGCTCCCACTTGAGCGCGAGCGGTATAATCATTGCCTGACTGATAATTATGCCTAAAGCGATATCGTTCATGATCACATCCTGCATCCTCTTTTCCACCAGATGTACGGAGCCCGGAAAAGCTCGACGATGAAAGGCCATGGGTCAAGCCGAGAAAAAACCGCCAGTTCCTTTTTCCCTTTCAATGTGCGGAGGTAATCGCCGAATGACAAACGCTGCTTGACCATTTCTGAAACCGCCGTAGGCACGTCGGTCACCTCGCGGATCCAGGTCACCCCGGTCTCGAATGTCTCCACGTGGACAGGAGCGCCGTGCATGTCCAGGAACAGCAGTTCGGAGAAATTAACCCCGGCTTTTGCCCCCAGTGTATGCCACGCCCACGTGCGGGGATTTATGTCTATCAGCTTGAATGTTTCATCGCGCTCATCAAACATGAACTCGACCTCCGACAGACCGTAATAGTCCATCTTTCCCAGTATGCGGGTCGACAGTTCTTCCAGTTGCGGGATATTGCAGGTCACCACATGCGTACTGGCGCTTCCGAAGTCCATGGGATGCTGCCGCAACCGCACCGCCATGATTCGCGCCTTTACAATGCCGTTACCGAACAGGGAGCAGAAGGAATAGAGGTTCTTCGGACCGCCTCCGATGATCTCCTGCACCATTATTTCGGATTTGTCGATGATGGTTGCCATGTGCCGGTAATTGCGAAGCAGTTCGTCGGGATCATTGCACCGGATTGCCTTCAGATGGGTGACCGGGTAAAAATTGGCGGTTATCGAGGGCTTCAGAATAACGGGATATTCAACCACCTGTTCAATCAAGTCCGTTTCATCTTCAGGAAAGTAGGTCCTGGGGATGGGAACCCCAATCTCGTGGGCAAGTTTGTAAGTGAACTTCTTATCGTACGCCAGCCGGGTAATCTCCCAGGCAGGCGTCGGAACGAGGTAGTGCTCCCCAAGTCTGTCACGGTTTTTCGAGAGGATCTGGACTGCCGTATCGCTGACGGGAAACAGGACCGTTTTCCCCAGGTTTTCCCTGGTCGCCAGTTGAAGCAGGAAATCTATAAAAGCCTCGCCATTCGCCAGGGGAGGGCATTTGAAGCATGCCTTCTGATACTTCGAAAAGCGGGCGATACAGAAACCGGGGTCCACTATGAACACGGGTATGCCGTGAACAGCGAGATTGCGGGCAATCCCCAGGCCGTGAAAATCTCCCCCTATTATCATGGCACCGTCCTGCCTTGCCTGATCGCTCATGATGTCCATATGTCCGCCCGCACAGAATTTGTTTTCCGAGCTAATCTCGCAATACCTATTAAAAGCGATGCTGTTGCTTCACCATGAGTCATCGTGAGACGAGCCACCTGTTCAGATGTTCCGCAGGAATCTCGCCGGATTGCCGACGACGATCACGTTGGGGGGGACATCTCTGGTAACAACGCTCCCGGCCCCTACAACGGCATTTTCACCGATTACGACATTGCTCAGGATCGTGGCCCCGGATCCGATGGATGCCCCTTTCCTGACAACGGTCCGCTCAACCTTCCAGTCTTCCTCGGTCTGAAGGCTTCCATCCTGGTTCGTGGCCCTGGGGAAGGTGTCGTTGATGAAGGTCACCCCGTGCCCGATAAAGACCCCGTCTTCCACATGCACTCCCTCACATATGAAAGTATGGCTGGAAATCTTGCAGTTTTTCCCGATTGAGGCGTTTTTCTGGATTTCGACGAACGCCCCGATCTTCGTATTGTCGCCGATACTGCATCCATACAGGTTGATGAATTTGGACAGCCTGACGTTGCTGCCCAACCAGACGTCTTCGGCAATGCATGCATATTCTTTCAAGATACCCCCCATTCAATCCGGGCTCAGCTTCCCTTGACGCTTTCACCGGCGGGTGTGCGCCACATCACGGAATAGCGGTTAGTCCAGGCAGATGACACTCCCTCCCTTATTGAGCGATGTGACGATTGCCTCTATGATCCTGACGACCCTCAAGCCGGCGACTCCGTCATTGATCGGTGTCTGGCCGTTTTCCAGGCATTCGAGAAAATAGTGCGTCTCGGTCTTCAACGCCTCGGCCTGCTCCAGTCTCGGCACCCAGATGTCGCCGGACCGGTAATTGATGCGGGCATCATAGGCTTCTTCCCTGCCGTCCACTTCAACGCCCCGGTCGTACACCCGTATTTTCTCGTCGGCGACCAGGTCGTTCCATAACAGCATCTTTTTCTGCGCTCCTATCATGGTCATTCTTATCTTGACGGGTGAAAGCCAGTTGATGCTGATGTGCGCGATCAGGTTGTCCGGGTAGAAAACCGTTACGTATGCCATGTCTTCGAACCCGTTGATATGTGCCATGCCGGTTGCCGCAACCGCAACCGGGTTCCCGCCGATGAGGTAATCCATGATGGACAGGTCATGGGGTGCAAGGTCCCAGACCACATTGGAGTCGGTCTGCAGGAGCCCCAGATTTATCCTGATGGAGTCGAAGTAGTACAGTCTTCCCAGGACGCCTTCGTCGATGAGCTGTTTGATCTTCCTGACGGCCCCGGTGAAGAGGAAGGTATGGTCCACCATGATTTTAAGGTTCTTCCTGTCAGCCAGCTCGATCAGTTCTTCGGCGTGCCTGGAGGACGCGGTAAAAGGTTTCTCGATAAAGACGTGCTTACCGTGCTCCAGCGCCCGTTTGGCAATCGCGTAATGGGTGGATATGGGTGTGGCGACGGCAACGGCGTCGACCTCCGTGGAACGGATCACATCCTGGTCTCTTTGAGTGGTCTTTATGGTGGGATGAGCCCCCTGTGCCCGTTTGAGGGCCGACTGGTGCGTATCGGAGATCATGGTGACAGTGGCACCCTCCGCCTCCGCGAAATTCCGCACAATGTTCGGCCCCCAGTAGCCGTATCCAATGACGCCTACACGTATCATTTATTTCACCTTCCAGCCGGCATCCGGGACAGTGTGACTCAAGACGGACATCGCCCTGCCTGCGGAATGTTTGGCGAGTGGAGTTGAGCCGCTAATAGGCTCCCTTCCCCTTGATTACAACCCATGGGGTGATAAAGAGGATCTTGAAATCCAGCCAGAGAGACTGTTCCTGCACGTATTTCAGATCAAGGCGCACCATGTCGTCGAACGAGGTGGAACTCCTGCCGGAAACCTGCCAGAGTCCGGTGATGCCGGGTTTTACCTGAAGCAGGCGGTATCTGTGCCAGATATCGTAACTCTCGACTTCATAGGGGATTGCCGGTCTGGGGCCCACCAGCGACATTTCCCCTTTCAGGACGTTGATCAACTGTGGCAGCTCGTCCAGGCTCGTCTTTCTCAGGAGCCTCCCTATGGGAGTGATTCTCGGATCGTTCCGTATCTTGTAAACCGGGGCGTTGACGTCCCCGGCCTGTTCCTCGCTCGGCCGGTTCTCGGTTATGAGTTTCTTTATGTACTCCCTGTGGAGCGAATCGTCCGAGTGTACATACATTGACCTGAATTTCAGGAAGACGAACTTCTTGCCGAATTGGCCCAGCCGCTCCTGCCGGAAGAGTACGGGGCCCTTGGAAGTGGCGACAACAAGTAATGATATAACGCAGAACAGCGGTGCGAAAATCAACAATGCCAAGCCGCTTCCCACGATATCTATCAGCCGTTTGGCGAGTGCCCCTTTCCCCCGAACAGCTTTGCCGGGGTGGATATCCGGATACAGGGTTTTTTCGAACAGGTTGAGTTTCGCCGCGTCATTGTCGTGTCGCTCCGGATAGCAATGAAAATATGCGCTCATTTTGTCCAGGACCTCGGCGGAGACGCCGTCCGACAGCCTGCGAGTGATCTTTGCCGCTATTGCCTGTTTGGCTACGTCCATATCAACGCCGCCGATTTCGGTAAATATTATGCCTATCGTGGAACCGTATTCATACCAGCCGCAGGCGTCCGTTTCCCTTTTCGATGACATGAATATCTCGATTATCTTTCTTTGGGCCGTCCTTGCACGATCGGTTTCATATACCCGGTGTATATCGACCAGCATCAGGATAAAAGGCTTTTCGGATCGATCGGTCCTTTTCCTTTCTTCACAAATTCTACTGCTGAAGGCTTCCTGGGAGAGCATCCCCCGCACGGGCTCCAGCGTTATGTAGTTGTTCGCGCAAGACTCTCCGTACGGTTCGGACGACATGCTGTCGAAATTTGTCGAATTGGCAATCCGTGTTATTTTCATTTGTTTGTATTCACCCTTGTATAACATATCAATTCATACAAAATGGTTAATATCATTGATTATGTTATCTCGCTGTGTCTGCTATGGTGATCTTTGCGATATTGCAATAACTATGTTTTAACTTAATACAAAAAGAGCTTGTAAGATGTTACTCTTTATATCACCGTTCTAGACAATGTCAATTAATACTAAAGTATGTATTGATACTTTATCTTGTGCTACTAAAGTCTAATAAAAAATGAAAGTATGCGTCTTGTGGTAATGGCAAGAATATGCGTCAAGCCTTTCAATCTGAAACCATATTGCTATCATTGTGGCTGTTGAGGTGAAGCCTGTTTTTTATCGTGAGCGATATGAGTTGCGAGCGGTTTTTTACTTGCATCTTCCTGAAGATACGACCAAGGTGGGACTTGATGGTCTGCTCGCTCAGAAAGAGCCTGGACGCGATTTCCCTGTTTTTGTACCCCTCGGCGACAAGCTCCACGATCTGGGTTTCCTTGTTGCTGAGTCTTTCCGCGTCCGTGGCCGGTTTGCGGGACTCGACCCCGTGAAGGATGACCTTCAGCCTTTTGTTGTCTATCCATATCTGCCCGTGATGAATGACCGATATGGCTTTTTTGAGCTGCCCCACACCCTCCGCCGGTGAAAATACGCCGTACAGCTTGTGGCAGCGCATCAGGGTGAGGATATCTTTCTCGGACAAGCCGGTGTCTACCAGCAAAACCTTTCCGTCCGGCCTGAACTGATGGTTATTGTTCCGCAGGCAGTCATGGTCCGACAGGATCACGTCCGGCTCGAAACCTTCTGCCGGGGCCTGACAGCGCGCTTCGATTCCATCAACAGAGCTGGTGAGAGACCTGCATACGGCTTCGGCGAACAGAGGGAATCGAAAAAGTACCAGAACGTTCATCTTTCCCACCTTGTAGAACGGAAGCATTTACTTGGGTGTTACAGCTTCCGGTAAATACTGTCGGGAATATAGAAACGCCTCTTGTTGAACACAATCCCCAGGATGTTTCCGCCCCGGTTCTCTATCTTCTGTTTCAGGTTTTCCACGACCTGCCAGCGGGTTTTTTCCGCCTCCACCACCACGACCACCCCATCCACGCCGCGCGATATTTCAATTCCGTCAGGAGAAACGGACACCGGAGCGGAATCGATCAGGACAAGGTCGTACCGTTCTCTCAGGGCCTCCCAGAAACCGGCAATGGTCGGAGAATAGAAATTGATGCGGCCGTTGCCGGAAACCAGATCGGGAGGGCACATCTCGACATCCATTTCTCCCCGGCCGGCTGATTTCCCGGCATCGGCTCCATTCGTCGCGACCTCTTCCCAGCCGCATTCGGGCGTGATATGGAGGAACAGGCATTTCTGCGGGGTGCGTCCGCCCAGATCCAGCAGAAATACCAGCTTGCCGAGCTTTTTGGCGGCGACCCTGGCGAACTCCCGAACGATGGTGGAAGTGCCTTCCCCCTCCTTGGCGCTCACGAACTGGATGACCTTTCGGTCGAGATTGGGCAGCTGCGATTCCACATTCTGGTACAGCGCTATCATCTCGTTTTCCAGGTCCATCTCGACGGTGGAGCGGAGGAGTGCGGCGTCTTGTGGCCGAGGCAGCTGGACCTTGGCCTTTTCCAGCATCCTCGATTCCTGCTGGGCGTTTGCCAGTGCTTCATATATCTTGCTCATACCCCCTCCTGCTTCATTCTGTCATCTCGGGGAACAGGATCCTCTGCCCGATCTCTATCCTGTCGACATTGTGGATTCCGGGATTGTTTTCCTTGACGATCATCAGGATTTTCCTGTTGCTGTATCCGTATTCCGCTTTCGTCAGCCGCGACAGAGTGTCCCCCTTCTTCACGACCCGCATCGCGGGAGCGCCGGGCCGGGCCGCGTCGCGGAGAGTGCTTCCCTGCCCGTCTTCTGCAGGGGCGGCCGCAGTCGTGTCGACCGTACGGTCAGGCATGGTCTGGTTCACGTTTTTTCCGGCCGCGGACCCTTCCCGGTTATTTTGCGTATAGACGAGAACCGCGGCCAGGATTAGCAGGACCGCGACCACGGACGCCAGGGAGGTTTTCAGGGCACGGGTATCCTTTTTGCCGGAGAAGTCAGCGATGACCTCCTTGACGACCTTCGGTGTTATCCGTTCCTGCCGGTAGCCCATGGCGGTTATGAAGGCGTTCTCGCACAGGATGTTTATGAGCCGCGGGATGCCGCGTGATTCCCTGACGATTTTTTGCAGAGCGCCGTTCGTGAAAAGTGATGCTTTTTCGCTGCCGACCTTGGTCAGCCTGTGAAGGATATAGTCGCGGCTTTCCTCGGGGGTCAAGGGGAGGATTGTCGCCTTGACCGCAATCCGCTGCTTCAGTTGACGCAGCTCCTTCAGTTCCAGCTTGCGTTCGAATTCCGGCTGGCCGCAGAACACGATCTGGATCAGTTTGTCCGTGGAGGTCTCCAGGTTGGAGAGCATCCTTATGTTTTCGAGGGTTTCCACGGGCATGTTCTGTGCCTCATCGATTATGAGAATGACGGTGATGCCTTTTTTGTATTCCTCGATCAACTGGTAATGGAGCTGATTCACCATCTCGACCGGGTCATCGGTCAGGTCGATGATCCCCATTTCCCGGAATATGGTTTTCAACAGGCCGTGAAATGAAACGTTGGAATTGAAAACGTAGATTATCTTCAGCGTGCTTCGGTCGATCTCCTCGAGATAGGAACGGATGATCGTGGTCTTGCCGACCCCGACTTCACCGGTTATCTGTACGAACCCCTTCTTGTGCCCCACCCCGTAGATTATCGAGCCCAGCGCTTCCTTGTGACTGGGGCTCAGGAACAGAAATTCCGGGTCGGGTGTGATATGAAACGGTTCTTTCCGCAGTTTATAGTAACTTGCGTACATGGTTTTCTTCTTTGTAGGGTATGGTTGCAAGCACCTTGAGGCTGAGCCGTTTCTCGGCTATCTCGGGGCTGGCCAGCGCCTGCGAGTTGCGTTCCGCGAACAGGGCGACACCGATGCCGGAAACGGTACCGAAGACGATTCCCAGAAGAATGTTCAACCCTTTCTTGGGCTTGATCGGCTCGGTGGGGACCTGCGCGGGCTGGATAACGCTGATGTTGGCCATCTTGAGCCGGTTCATATCGTCGATGATACGTGCCTCTTCCATCTTGTCGCCGTATACCTGGAAGTTCTTCTCGTTGGTGGTCAGCTCGCGCTTCAGGTTCTGCATCTCCTTGTCGCGCAGATCGAGCGCCCTGATTTCACCGTCGAGTTGTCCCAACTGTACTTTCAGCGTGGCGTACTTGGCATGTTGCGCGCTCAGGTCCGCCTCGGTCTTTACGGCATCCTTCTGGGCCTCCTGGTAAATTGCGTTGCCGGTCACGACCTTCCTGCCGATGTCAGCCTCCTGGTCATGGAGAAACTGCTTGACCAGCTGGATCTGTTTCCTGTTTTCAACCACCAGCTTGTTGTCTTCCTTGTACTTGCGCAGCAGTTCCTGTTGAGCGATTTCCAGGGCAAGCAGCTTCGATTTCGCTTCCACGATAACCTTGTCCTGCTCCGTTTGGGTGTAGAGGGTGTTCGAGCTGGTGAGGGCCTTGGTCCGGGCTTTCAGAGTGCTGAGTCGCATCTGGAGCTCGTCGATGCTGTTCCTGGCGGCCATCATCTCGCTGGCAAGGTCAGTGCGCTGTTTCAGCAGCAGGGACCGTTGTTCGTCGAGGGAGTACACCCGGTTCTTTTGTTTGAAGGATTGCAGTTCCGATTCCGATGCCAGGAGTTTTTTGCGAAACACGTCGACCTGCCCCTCCAGGAATGAGGATTGGGGGCTGCTGAAAACCTGCAGATGTTTTTCCTTGAAGTAATCGACCAGCAGATTCACCACGTTCGCTGCGACCTGCGGGTCCTCATGCTGGAAAGATACCTGGATGACACTGGATTTTTTTACATCCTCGACACCCAGGTTTTCCTGGAACCGTGCGACGGCGGCGTCAATGGGCCGCATGCCTTTGGGCCTCCGCTTTTCCAGGTCGGGATATATCGTTCCAATCTTCACTGTCTCTATGACACGTGCCGCTAGGTCCGGACTTTTCATTATCTGAATCTCCGAGTTGATGACCTCTTCCTGGTTCAGGGACATCATGGGCGGAGAGGAACCCACTTCGGACTGTGCCAGATACTCTCTTCCGTATTTGACGAGCAGGGAGGATTTTGCTTCGTACATCGGAGAAGCGGCGAATGAGGCGATTGTCACCAGTGAAACAACCGTGAAAAATATGGTGAGTATTTTTGCCCGGTGTTTGAAGACTACGGTGAGCAAGTCCCGCAGGCTCGCTTTCTGAAATTCCTGTTTTACTGGGCGTATCCTTTCCATATGAACCTCTTGAGCGGAGTGCTACGCTGGGAACCGGCAAAGCGGTTTGAAAACGGATCGAATTCCCGTCAATACTCTCAATAGCCGATCCCGTAGGTTATGCCGAACGGAATGGGGATGTTCCGGCGGATATACTGGTCGATAAACTGGTTGACGTTCGCAACCGCGGATTTCGGGACATACACTATGTCGTAGGGGGCAAGGAGGATGTCCTGGCTTCCCTGTGCGGCGTTCCTGGCATCGTCGATGTCCACCGTGATGGCCAGCGGCTTGTTGTCCTGTGTCTTGCGGATAACCAGAATCTGGCTCGGCTTGGCCGTGTCCTTGAGGCCTCCTGCCTCGGCAATGGACTGCATGACCGTCAGCGGCCCTGCCAGAGCCACCATGCCCGGTTTGTTAACCTCGCCGTCCACGTAAACCCTTTGCGAACTGAACGAACGGACCAGCACGGTGATCCCGGGGTTGGCGAGCTCCTTGGCGTAGCTTTGCACCAGCGAGTCGGTGAGCTGGGCCGGAGTCAACCCCGCTGCAGTGATTTCCGGTACCAGTTGCAGCGAAATACGACCGTCCGGCCTGACCGTCACGGTTTCGTTCAATTCAGGATTGTAGAAGAATTTGATGTCGAGCTGGTCCCCGGTCTGAATGTGATATTCCTTCAGGGGGTAGGTGGTAACCTGGGTGCCCGCCGAATCGGGCGTCACGATGTTGTTGGCCGCACATGCCGTCAGGAGAATGGCACAACCAATGATTTTTATTAAATTTGTTAACATTGCTCCCTCCTTTTATTTGTATTCTAGCTTTTTTTAATGAAGGTTATGGCTTGTATTGTATCGCAACCGGGTTGTTTGTCAAGAGAAAGAAATCTCTCAGGTTGAAAACTTTAGGATAGCGGGTTTATACCTTTCGTAGCCTGACCTTTCCTGCTGGAACGGCAGACAGCCTGGATACACGTTATGAGCAATACATTAGAGTGATTGGGTGGCTGACCGGCAAACATCTCAGTGAGATATTATTTCCGCGAGGGGTGCGTTGCCGAAGGGTGTAACGGATGGGCAGTTTGCAGGCAAAGCCAACTGTCTCTGGCCCTAGCCGGAGGACAGGGATTTTCATCTATCATTAAAACTGAAGAGCCGTGGTGGGGTACATCGGGGTATGGACCGGTGCGACCACCGGCTGGAGCAAGGTTGGACGGAAAAAGGGCGCTATCCGTTGCACGGCTCTTCCCTGCCCAGCAGGTCGTTTGGTCCCTTGCGGAGAACGTTGTAGGCAAGGGTGGTCAGGCGGCCATGGGGGTTCGCCAGCACCCGGGAAAGGACGGCCGGCCAGGTATATGCCTCCTTGCGCGCCTCAATCCATCCCCGATACAACCTTTCGGCTGACATGAGCCTGGGCCGATAGACTACCTCGGAGTGGTTGTACCTTTTCCAGTCCTTGTGGAGCAGTCGTCCCTCCTCGTCGAACCTGCGGAAGAGGGCGGTGCCCGGGTAGGGGGTGAGCAGATGGAAGGTAGGGAGACTCGGCTTGCATTCTTCCAGGTAGCGGACCGTCTTTTCGAAGATGCCCTCGTCGTGGTCGTCAAAGCCGAAGATTATGGACGCCTCGACAACGATCCCCGCATCCCTGATCCGTTTGATCAGGTCGGCCTGGGTGTAGCGGCTGCCGGTCTTGGGGTGGTTGGCGTGGCTGCCGGTTACGGACTCGATGCCGACGAATATGCCGGCGCACCCCGATTCTGCGACCAGCCGGATCAGTTCCGGATCCTCTGCGAAACGGAGGTTGGCCTGTCCCCCCCAGCGAAGGCCGAGACCCTTCATGCCCGCCAGGATCGGCTTGGCCCGCTCGGGGTCGCCGAGCAGGTTGTCGTCCAGAAAGACCATCAGACCGCGGTTAAAGGAGCGCAGCTCGGCCAGGACCTCTTCCGGGTCGCGGTAGCGGAAGGTGTTGCCGAAGTAGTTGGTGACGGTGCAGAAGGGGCAGTCATAGGGGCAGCCCCGGCCGGCCTGAAGGGTCTTGGTGGTCAGGTACCTTCTCCCGGCCAGGATTTCCCGTCTTGCCCGGGGTACCGTGAGCCGGTTTCCGGTGGGGATGGGCGCCCGGTAGGAGTCCCGCAGGCGGCCGGCCAGCAGGTCATCAAGCAGGCCCTCCCAGACCGGTTCAGCCTCGCCGATGACCACTGCGTCCGCATGGAGCCGCGCTTCCCCGGGAAGCACGGTGGGGTGGATGCCGCCCAGAACCACCGGTATTCCCTTGGCCCGGAAGGCATCGGCGATCTTGTAGGCCCGGACCGCCTGATGGGTCATGGCGGTGATGCCGACCAGGGTGAAGTCGCCGTCGAAGGGTATATGGTCATGAACCTCGTCGGCCATGACCACCTCCCAGTTCGGCGGGGTGGCCGCGGCGACCATCTGCAGCGAGAAGGACGGGAGCTGGAACCATCTGGCCCACCCCAGCTTGTGTGTTGCAGGATATACGAGAAGCAGGCGCGGTGGGACGTCCGGTTTCATGCAGATCGCCCGCCGCATGCGCATCCGGTTCGTGCCGCTGTGGCCGGATCTCTGCCTGCCGCATTCCTGGTCTCAGCGTATGCCTTGAGATAGGTTTCGGGCTTCATCATGGCCTGGGTGCGGCGCATGACCCTGATCATGTAGGGAATCTGGAGGGGACGGACCTGGCGCAGCCAGTCGATCAGCTTCTTGTCGCCCGCGGTGTTCAGTATGGAGCGCCGCCAGGTCTCGGCGTACAGCTCGCAGAACCGTTCAGCGCCCAGGCGCGGTTCCCAGAGCAGATGGTGCATGTCGAAATCGGCCCACGGGAGTCCTTCCAGGCGCGACGCGTGTTCCCTGTAGGAATCGGTCCCGGGCAGGGGGGTGAGCAGGGTGAAGCCGGAGCGCTGCAGCCCGTGGGCAGCAACGAAGTCCCACAGTTCCCTGAAGTCGTCTTCCTCCCAGTCGGGATCGATGAGGAAATTGCCGTTGATGCCGTAGCGGAGGGAGCGGGCCACCCGGGCGGCTGCCAGGCTCTCCTTGACCCCGGCGTCCTTGGTGATCCCCGAGAGCCCCCGGTCGCTGGCGAACTCGAAACCCAGGAAGATGTCGAAATCCTTTGACAGGGGTCGCCAGGCCTCCAGCAGCTCGGAGTTGCGCGAGATGAGGTCGGTACGGCTCTGCACCAGGATCCAGCGTTTGTAGACGCTCCGCCTTTTCAGGGCGTTCGCCAGTTCGAGGCTGCGTGGAGGGTTGTTCCAGAACAGGTCGTCCGCCACGAAGACGGCGTCCCCGGTCGCGGCGAAGTCCTCCACCACGGCGGCGATGCTCCGCTCCCGGTAGGTCCGGTCGTAGAGCTGCCAGACCGAGCAGAAGGAGCAGCGGAACGGGCAGCCGCGGGCGGTCTCGATGAGCCAGACCGGCTTGAACAGCAGGCAGTGGTAGCCGGAGCGGTGCCGGGCCACCAGGTGCCGGGCCGGGAGGGGAATCAGATCGAGACTGGGCCGGGCGGCAAGGGGAGGGGTGGTAACCCAGCCGTCGGCCGTCCTCAGGCGCAGCGCCGGGGTTTCCGTGAGGGGAGCGCCCCGGTCGAGCGCCCCCACCAGGACCGGGATTACCTCCTCGCCGTCGTCCATGGCGATGGCGTCGATGCAGTTGTCCTCCAGCGGGCCGCAGCAGGCCATGGCAGCGTGCCCACCCACCAGGATGAAGGCGTCCGGCGCGGCCCTGCGGACCGCCCGCGCCGTCTCCACCACCTGATCGTATTCCAGGGCGTGCAGGCAGGAGATTCCCACGATGCGGGGACGGGTGCGTCGCACCCAGGTCCCGGCGTCCGGCCTGAACCTCAGGTCTGCGATGGTGACCGTGTGGCCCCCGGCCAGGAGGGCGGCGGCAACGTATTCCAGTCCAAGCGGCTCAACCCGGAAAAAGGGAGCGAGACCGAACTGCTCGTTGCCGGGATGTGGACGGAGGAGAAGGATGTTCATGGTTGGCGACCTTACGGCTCGATTCAGTACCGGGGAAAATACTAGCAAGTTTCGTCGCGCCTTGACCAGAGTTTTTTGATTTTCAGGTCAGGGAATCCAGTTCCTCCCACCGAAGGAAAGCGGCTTCCAACTCATTCTCCAACTCCTCCAGCTTCCGGTTCAGAACGGTAACCTCTGCTCCTGCGGTGCGGTAAAACTCCGGGTCGGACAGCCTCAGGTGGATGGCCTCGATCTCCTGCTCCAACCGGCCGATCCGGTCCGGAAGCCCCTCGAGCTCCCGTTGCTCCTTGAAGGAGAGTTTGCGGGGTTTCTCCGCGTCGGTACGCTGTTTCTTCGGCGCCGGAACGGGTGGAGGCGCCGCAACGGCGGCAGCCTCGGCAGTTGCCTGACGGAACCAGTCGTCGTAGCCGCCCACGTACTCGCGCACAAGGCCGTCCCCTCCGACCGACAGGGTGCTGGTCACCACGTTGTTCAGGAACTCCCGGTCATGGCTCACCAGGAGCAACGTCCCGGAATACTCCATGAGCAGGTCTTCCAGCAGTTCGAGGGTTTCGGTGTCCAGGTCGTTGGTCGGCTCGTCCATCACCAGCACGTTGGATGGTTTCGTAAAGAGTTTTGCCAACAGGAGCCGGTTGCGTTCCCCGCCGGAAAGGGTGGAGACCGGGCTCCTGGCCCGCTCGGGGGTGAACAGGAAGTCCTGGAGGTAGCCGATGACATGACGCGGCCGGCCGTTGATCACGATGGTGTCGTTTCCCTCCCCCACGTTCTCCGCCACGGTTTTAGCAGGGTCCAACTGCTCACGCATCTGGTCGAAGTACAGCACCTCCCGGCGGGTGCCGAGGCGGATTTCGCCGGACAGGGGCTCAAGCTCTCCCAGAAGCAGCCTGAGCAGGGTGGTCTTGCCAGAGCCGTTGGGGCCGATGATTCCGACCCGGTCGCCCCGCATGACGGTGGTGGAGAGGTCGCGGATGATCGTCCGGCCGTCGTAGGCAAAACAGACCCCTTCGGCCTCGGCCACCACCCTTCCGGAACGGTCCGCCTCCTGGAGGCTTATCCTCGCGGTCCCGGTGCGCTCGCGTCGCTGCCGTCGCTCCTCGCGCATCTTCAGGAGCGCCCGGACCCGTCCCTCGTTCCGGGTGCGCCGCGCCTTGATCCCCTGGCGGATCCAGGCCTCTTCCTCGGCCAGTTTCCGGTCGAACAGTGCCCGGCGGGCCAGCTCAGCCTCCAGCAGGGCCTCCCGCCGTTCCACGAAGGCGTCGTAGCCGCAGGGGAAGGCGAACAGCCGGCCCCGGTCCAGCTCGGCCACCCGGTTGGCCATGCGTCGGGCAAAGGCCCGGTCGTGGGTCACGAACAGGAAGGTCCGGATCTCCTTGAGCAGGAACTCCTCCAGCCAGGTGATGGTGTCGATGTCCAGGTGGTTGGTCGGCTCGTCCAGCAGGAGGATGTCGGGTGCGGACGCCAGCGCCCTGGCCAGCAGGACCCTTCTCTTGGTGCCGCCGGACAGGGTGGCGAACTCCAGGTCCGGGTCCAGCGACAGGCGCCCCAGCAACCGCTCCACCTCCTGGTGCAGCCGCCAGCCTCCTGTATCCTCCAATGCCTTGTGCAGGGCTTCCAGCCGGTTCAGCAGCTCCTCTCCCCCCTCCATTGCCAGGCGCTGACCCACCCGGTGATACTCGGCCAGGAGCGCCGTGGCCTCCCCCATCCCCCCGGCGACCACGTCGAACACGGTTCCGGACAGGTCGGGCGGCGATTCCTGGGACAGCAGGGCCACCCGCAGACCCTGGCGGCGGACGATCCCGCCGTTGTCAGGCGACTGTTCCCCTGCAAGGAGTTTCAGAAGGCTGGACTTGCCCGCGCCGTTTCGTCCCAGGAGGCAGAGCCGGTCTCCTTCCTCAATCTGGAGGCTTGCCCTGTCGAGAACCGGCGGTCCGCCAAAAGAGAGCTGGATGTCCTGTAGGGTTATGAGCGACAAACTGTTCCTTTCAGTGAAAGATGGTCTGAAGAAAAATGAAGGTTTCCCGTGTTATCTGCGTCTTCCGCCGAACAGGGAGCCGAGGACGCCGCGGATGATCTGCCGTCCCAACTGGCTGCCGATGGCATGGGCCGCGCTCTTGGCCAGCGCGCCGATGAGTTTCCCTGCCTGGGACGGCTCCGCCTTCTCCTCCCTGGCGGACGGTTTCGGCTCCCGGCTTTCCGGAAGCTGTTCCGCCTTCCGGCGCAGTTTTTCGTAAGCCGATTCCCGGTCTACGACCTTTTCGTAGGCGCCGTACAGGACCGAACCCTGGACGATGCCGCGGATTTCATCGGGCGTCAGGGGAGGCAGGCTGCTGCGGGGCGGCATGATGTACGCCCGCTCCACCATGCCGGGAGTTCCCTTCTCGTCCAGCAGCGAGACCAGCGCTTCCCCCACGCCCAGTTCCAGGATCGCCGTTGCGGTGTTCAGCTCCGGATTGGCGCGGAAGGTCTCGGCTGCGGCCCGCACCGCTTTCTGGTCGCGGGGGGTGAAGGCCCGCAGGGCATGCTGGACCCGGTTTCCCAACTGAGAGAGAACTTTGTCCGGTATATCGAGGGGGTTCTGGGTGACGAACCAGACGCCGACCCCCTTGGAGCGGATCAGGCGCACCACCTGCTCGATCTTGTCTTCCAATGCCGGGGGCACATCCTCGAACAGGAGGTGGGCCTCGTCGAAAAAGAAGACCATCTTCGGCGTGTCCGGGTCGCCGACCTCGGGGAGCTGTTCGAAAAGCTCGGCCAGGAGCCAGAGAAGGAAGGTGGCGTAGACCTTCGGTGACTGCATCAGCTTTTCCGCGGAGAGCATGTTCACCACGCCTTTTCCGGTTGCGTCGGTCTGCAGCAGGTCATTGATATCCAGAGCCGGTTCTCCGAACAGTCGATCCCCTCCCTGCTCCTGAAGGACGAGCAGGTTCCGCTGGATGGCGCCGATGCTGGCGGTGGAGATATTGCCGTACTCGGTCTTGAAGTCGGCTGCATTGTCCCCGACAAAGCGGGTCATCTCCCGCAGATCCTTCAGATCCAGGAGCAGCAGACCGTTGTCGTCGGCAATCTTGAACACCAGGTTCAGGACGCCGCTCTGGGTGTCGTTCAGGGAGAGTACCCGCGACAGGAGCAGGGGGCCCATCTCGGAAACCGTGGTCCGCAGGGGGTGGCCCCGGTCGCCGAAGATATCCCAGAAGACGACCGGCGATCCCTCGTAGCTGAAATCCGTCAGACCCAGTTTTTCGGCCCGCTCGGCTATTTTCGGGTTGTCGCCGCCCGGCTTCGCCATGCCGGACAGGTCTCCCTTGATGTCGGCCAGGAAGACCGGGACCCCCATGGCGCTGAACTGTTCGGCGAGTACCCGCAGAGTAACCGTCTTTCCCGTTCCGGTGGCTCCTGCAATCAAGGCGTGGCGGTTGGCCATGCGGGGAGAGAGGAGCAGTTCTTCTTTTCCCTTTGCGACACGGATCGATGCGGAATGCATGGGCATGGTCCCTCCTTATGAGATTATTATGTCTCTTCCGACAGCCAGGCATCAATCCTGGCCATCTCGCCTTCCCATCCGTTTCCGAGGCGAATCTCCAGGAACGCGGCAAACAGGCTGTCGAACAGTTGCAGGCCGGTTTCCAGCAGGTGCATCCGTTCGAAGAACACCGCCTCCCGCTCACTGGCCGGATCAACGGTGTCGTCCTTTTCGATCTGCACCTTCGGCGACTTGAAGGAGGCGAAGTGGAACATCTCCCCTTTCAGGGTCAGCTTCCATTCATTTTCGTCCTTTTCCAGGTACAGGGTGCCCTCGGTGATCCCCTTGCCGGTGCGGAGCGCCATGCGGACCTCGCCGAACCGGTCCTGGGGGCCGGAGACCGTGATCTTCTGGGCGCCCTCGTCACCGCCGCCGCACAGCACCAGCCGGTGGTTCACGTAGGCGGTGAAGATCTCCCCCTGGCCGGCCGGACCGGACAGCGTGACGCTGTATTCCGCGGACTCCTGCAGGGTCCGGTAGGTGACCCAGAGGAGAAAGTCGCGACCCAGCCACTGGTTGCTCCGGATCAGGTCCAGCACGGCCTCGGAGCCTGCCCGGTTGGCCGTTGCCAGGGCCTCGGCGAGACTCCCGGGCACCACCCGTTCGGCGCGCGCAAAGGGGTGAACGGCGATGAGGCGCAGCCCCTCGAAGCTCTTTCTGAACAGGGTGTCCACCAGGTCCACCGTTTTGGCGCCGATGGAGGCGATGGTGAGGGTCTTGCCCCGCACGTCCCAGACCACGTCGCAGGTGGAGGGGACCGGCAGAGTCCGGGCCAGGAGCGATGTGCGCACCGACTCGCGCATCTCCTCCTTCTTTTGTTTGGGAACCCTCCGGAAACCGGGGTTGGCGTAGAGGAACTCCTCTTCGGCCACCTTCAGGTAGGCGCGCAGCAGCGCGCCGGGGATGGTCCGCTTGTCCTGGCGCAGGGTGAAAAACAGGTAGTTGTCCCGCCAGAAGGCCGCAGGGACGCTGAAGTCGCTGCTGCGGTGGTCGTCCGGGGTGACCCAGCCGACGGAGAGTTCCTCGATCCCTTGGTCGATGGGGGTGAAGCCGTTTCTGGTCAGCCGCTCGGAGACCCACTCGAACAGGTCCATGACCGGGATGTCCCCCTCGATCCTGAACTGGCACATGCTCACCGTATTGGAAAGGATACCCATATGTTCGCTCCTTGTGTGGTCTGAAAAGTCTACTTGAATACACCCAATTCCCGGAACGGGCAAGTAAATTCTGGGCGGATTATGGACGAAAAAAGCCCGCGGAGCGGGCGGTTGGGCATCCATCCGGCAAGTGCCGGCAAAGGCGGGTCGGATCTTTCCCGAAGCTTCTCGCAAGCTGTCACCATCTGCCACAAGGATAAGCAACCTGCTGGATTCGGGCGGCTATGCCGATTTCGGGTGGAAATAACATTTAAGCTCCCCCTCTTGAGATAAGAGGGGGGCGGGGGGAGTTATGAATCATTGAGGAATAACCCCTCCCGGCTTCCCCTCAACTAAGGAGAGGGGAACTGTAGGTCTCAAACCTCAAAGCCCCCTGTTCGGGGCAGGATCAATCCCACTGCTAAACGTATTCCCCGCTAACGGGAGCGTTGCGCCTGGAGTGAGGGCGAGCCTGGGGATGTCGTGCGTGCCCGGCGTCGGGAGGCTTTTGGCGCCTTGGCGGATGGTGGCGCAACTGCCGCGGTCCGGGAGCCGGCCGCGGGTGCGGCCTGTTGTGCCGCCTCCGGCTTGCGGGCCTGCCGGGGCTCCCGTGGCGGACGGGCGAATTCGGCATCACGCTGCGGCGACGGTACCGAGTAGTCGAACCCGGGAAGGGTGCGGCGTTCGAGCGGAGCGCCCAGGAGGCATTCGATGGTCCGCACCATGGGTGCGTCGTCGCCGGTGGTGAAGGTAAAGGCGTCGCCGGTCCGGGCCGCGCGGCCGGTGCGGCCGATGCGGTGGGTATATGCCTCCGCGGTGTCTGGCATGTCGTAGTTGATGACGTGGGAGACCTGGGATACGTCGATGCCGCGCGCGGCGATGTCGGTGGCCACCAGTACTTGGAAGGTCCCGTCACGGAAGCCGTCCAGGGCTGCCTGGCGCCGGTTCTGGGACAGGTTCCCCTGGAGCGAGGCTGCCCGGTAGCCCGCCTTCTCGAGTTGTTCTCCGACTCTCTTTGCGCGGTGCTTGGTGCGGGTGAAGACCAGCACCGACCCGGTGTCGGTATGCCTCAGGAGTTCCAGCAGCAGCGGTGTCTTCAGGTGCTGTCCGACCGGGTAGAGGGCATGGCTGACCGTGACCGCCGTACCGGGCGTGCCTGCCTGCACCGTGACCGGATTCGTGAGGATCTCCTGGGCCAGGGTGCGGATACCGGCCGGCATGGTGGCGGAAAACAGCAGGGTCTGGCGCCTGGCCGGAACGTGGCGCAGCAGGCGGCGGATATCGGGCAGGAAACCCATGTCGAACATTTGGTCGGCCTCGTCCAGGACCAGCACCTCCAGGCGGGAAAGGTCGATGGTGCCCTGGTTGATGTGGTCCAGGAGCCTGCCGGGGCAGGCCACGACAATCTCGGCCCCCCGCCTGAGCTTGTCCACCTGCGGATTGAGCTTTACTCCGCCGTAGACCGTGACGCTCTTGAGCCTGGTCTTGTGGCCCAGTTTCTCGATGGACTGGTGGATCTGCTCCGCCAGTTCGCGGGTGGGGGCCACGACCAGTGCCCGGACCCGGCCGCGCTCGCCCTGCATAAGCCGCTGCAGGATCGGCAGGGCAAAGGCCGCGGTCTTGCCGGTTCCGGTCTGGGCCAGGCCCATGACGTCCCGTCCCGCGAGCACCGGCGGAATCGCCTGCTTCTGGATGGGGGTGGGGGTCGCGTAACCGGCGGCGGTCATTCCCGTCGCGATGTAAGGGTGAAAGTTGAAATTACTGAAACTCATGGTGCTCCTTCCGGTCTGTTGGGTACTACAAAAAAAGCCCCGGAGGATTCCGGGGCTTACGATATCGTTGTGTTCCGGCCGTTTCTTGAATGCTGATGCGACCGTAACAGTTTGTTCACGTGCTGTCAAGCGGTTATTCCATTCCCCCATGGCGTCATGCCCAGGCGCGTATGACAAAGGGGGACCGCCGGCGCTCCGGTCTATTTTACCAGCAACACCGAGCAGGTGGAACCGAGCAGGACGTGGCGGGCAACGCTTCCGATCAGGTATTTCGCCAGGCCGGTGGTGCCCAGGGATGAGATTACGACCAGATCTATCCCCCTTTCCAGCTCTTCCTGCAGGATCTGGTCGTGGGGGACGCCGGTCTTGACGTCGGTCGTGATGGTGAGGTCACTCGCTTCGGGGAACTTGGCGACCTGTTGCCGGATCCCTTTGCGGGCCGATTCCATCAACTCGGACTGCAGCTGACTGACCAGCCCTTCGCTGATGCAGTAGTCAACGGTGCATTGCTGGACCGGGTCCTGGATCACGTGGAGGAGAAACAGTTCCGCGTTGAACTGTCTGGCAATGTCGATTGCCTGTTTGACGGCCTTGTCCGCGTGGACTGACATGTCGGTCGGAACGAGGATTTTCGTTGGTCTGAACATAGAGTCTTCCTCCTTTCTGCTCACTGGTCATGGGATACTATCCGTGCAATGCAGCATGCTTCTTCTATTTGAATTATGCATCCGTTGGTTGGTTTTGCAACAGGCGGGGCGGCCGGCCGCGTGTCGGTGCGTCTCGGACTCGCGTTGCTTTCATCCGGAACGTGACCGTTGTGAATGGATTGAATAAAGAATTTATTAATATTAAAACTACATTTTATTTAAAGTCAAACAACGGTTGGGGTTGCTTAAATTGTTTTGCGATACAGTTATAAAAGCTAAATAATATCAAATAGATATAATAGATAACAAAAGAAGCGCTACAAGAATACCTCTGTTGGTTATAGTTGTAATAAATATAAATTTTATAAAAACTAAAATTGTTCTTGCTTTGCGTTATATGATGTGGTACACAACGAATACCGTCTGCACACGGCAGGCCCGGTTGTAAGATTAATGTCATCCGGACGATTCCGGAAATCCCGGACTTTGGTTTCGACCAGGCATGAACGCGGCATAAATCGTGAAAAAACAGGCGCTTATTTCGTCCTTCGCCATCGGCGGACCCAACGAAACCCGCATTGAATATTGACAGAGTTCGATATTGGTGCGGGTTTTTTGCTGTACGGCCCATGAGTCTCGGTCGTGGGAACACGCCGGCATCGGAACATATTGGTGTTCCATCCGGATTTTCCGGATGGAGCACCAAGTTACATAACCCAAAAGGAGGAGAATGTATGATTAAGAAGGTCCTCAACGTCAACGGTGTTGAAAGAACGCTTATCGTTGACCAGGAAGAGCTCCTGTCCGATGTTCTGCGCAACCAGCTCCATCTGACCGGGACGAAGGTCGGCTGCGGTACCGGTCAGTGCGGCGCCTGTAACGTGATCGTGAACGGCAAGCTGATCCGTTCCTGCGTTACCAAGATGAAGCGGATCGAAAACTGGTCCACCATCACCACGATTGAAGGGATCGGCACCCCCCTCAATCTCCACCCGCTGCAGAAGGCCTTCATCTTCCATCACGCCATCCAGTGCGGCTTCTGCACCCCCGGTTTCATCGTTTCCGCCAAGGCCCTGCTGGACGAAAACCCCAACCCGACCCGTGAAGATGTCAGGGACTGGTTCCAGAAATACCGCAACGCCTGCCGCTGTACCGGCTACATCATGATCGTCGACGCGGTCATGGACGCCGCCAAGGTGCTGCGCGGTGAATTGTCCGAATCCGCCCTCGAATACAAGCAGCCGGCCGACGGCAGGGTTTACGGTACCCGCATGCCGCGTCCCACCTTCGTTGCCAAGGCCTGCGGTCTGTGGGACTTCGGTGAGGACATGGGCACCCAACTTCCCGAGAACACCCTGCAGTGCGCCTTGGTGCAGCCCAAGGTTTCCCACGCTATCATCAAGGGCATCGACACCTCCGAAGCAGAGAAAATGCCGGGCGTGTTCAAGGTCGTTACCCACAAGGACGTCAAGGGCAAGAACCGCATCACCGGTCTTATCACCTTCCCCACCAACAAGGGTGACGGCTGGGACCGTCCGATCCTCAACGACGACAAGATCTACCAATACGGCGACGTTGTCGCCATCGTCTGCGCCGACACCAGGGAGAACGCCAAGGCAGCCGCCGAGAAAGTCAAGGTCGACCTGGAAGTGCTGCCGGCCTACATGAACGCCCCGGCAGCCATGGCGGACGATGCCATCGAGATCCACCCGGGCACGCCGAATGTCTATTACACGTGCTACGGCAGAAAAGGCGAAGAGGTCAAGCCGATAATCGAAAAGGCGGCACATACCTTTTCGGGTGAATACTACCTCCAGCGCCAGCCCCATATGCCCATAGAGCCTGATGTCGGCTTCGCCTACATCGACGACCAGGGCAGGGTTGTTATCCACTCCAAATCCATCGGTATCCACCTGCACCTCTACATGATCGCCCCGGGCCTCGGCGTCGAGCCCGATCAGATCGTCTTGGTACAGAATCCGACCGGCGCAACCTTCGGCTACAAGTTCAGCCCGACCATGGAAGCCCTCGTAGGCGCCGCCGCCATGGCCACCGGCCGTCCCTGCTTCCTGGGTTATGACTGGTATCAGCAGCAGACCTACACCGGCAAGCGTTCGCCGTCCTACCTCAAAGGTACGATCGCCTGCGATGCGGAAGGCAAGATGCTCGCCATCGAAGCAAGCTGGAACCTCGACCACGGCCCCTATTCGGAATTCGGCGACCTGGTCACCCTGCGTGGACAGCAGTTCGTCGGCGCCGGCTACGACATCAAGAACCTGAGAACCACGGGCAACACCGTCTGCACCAACCACGGCTGGGGCTCCGCATTCCGTGCCTATGGTTCGCCTCAGGCGTTCATGCTCAGCGAATCCCTGGTCGACGAACTTGCCCGGAAAGCCGGATTCGATCCGTTCGAATTCCGCTACAAGAACATCTACCGCCCCGGTGCAACCACTCCGACCGGCCAGGTGCCGGAAGTCTTCTGCTTCGAAGAGATGTTCAACCTGATGCGCCCGAAATACCAGGAAGCAAAGGCCAAGGCCAAGCTGGAATCCACCGATACGATTAAACGCGGTGTGGGCGTCTCCCTCGGCATCTACGGCTGCGGCCTCGACGGCCCCGACACCTCCAACGCCTGGGCCGAGTTGCTCCCCAACGGCGACGTCATGATCGGCAACGCCTGGGAAGACCACGGTCAGGGTTCCGATATGGCTACGGTGGCCTTCGCCCACGAGGCGCTCCGCGCCCTTAACCTGAAACCGTCCCAGATCAGGCTGTCCATGAACGACACCAGCCTCCATCCGAATGCCGGTCCTTCCGGCGGCAGCCGCCAGAACGTGGTCACCGGCAACGCCATCGTCGCTGCATGCAGACTGCTGCTTGACGCCATGAAGAAGGCGGACGGCACCTTCCGTACCTATGACGAGATGGTGAAAGAAAAGATCGCGACCAAGTACGAGGGGAGCTGGACCACCCCGTGCACCCATCAGGACGATGACGGAATCGGCAAACCGTTCTGCATCTACATGTACGCCCTTTTCTGCTCCGAAGTGGCCGTAGACATCACCACCGGCAAGGTTGAAGTCGTGAAGATGACCTATGTCGGCGACAACGGCACGATCACCAACCGCGGCACCGTTGACGGTCAGGTATACGGCGGTCTCGTCCAGGGTATCGGACTCGCCCTCACCGAGGACTTCGAAGACCTGAAGAAACACACCACCCTGATTGGTTCAGGCTTCCCGTTCATCAAGGACGTGCCCGATAACATCGAACTGATCTACGTGGAAACCCCGCGTCCCGACGGCGTGTTCGGACAGGCTGGCGTCGGCGAAGGTCCTCTGACCTCTCCGCACGTCTCCATCATCAACGCCATTCACGATGCTTGTGGTGCCCGCATCAGGTCCCTGCCGGCATATCCGGAGAAGGTCCTGAAGGCCCTCAAGTCGGCGAAGAAAGCATACGATGTCGCCGATGCGATGGCGGACGGCTACATGTCCACGGGCGGCATCGATACGCTGAAGTAGGTTTTATATGAATGACAATACTTTGATTTCATGACGTACATCTCGGGGTGAGCTCGGAAGAAATTACGGGCTCGCCCCGCCTTGTATGTTCTGAAATAGGAAAACCATGAAAATTGCAAATATACACATACTTCCTCGGAGTCCTCCCGAGGTGGACGAGCGGGAAGAAGAGAACGGATGGGCGCGGTGATCCGGGTCGTGGAGGGCTAGGGTCATTCATTCCCATCAAAGAAAAGAGGCGGGCATGTGCCGGGTCGTGGAGGATCGGGTTCATGCCCGCCTGTTTTTTTGCTGTCCTCCGACAGGTGTCGAGAAGGGAGGCGAGCAGTCGCTCCCTGGAATTGCCGGGCCAGGACAGTCGAACAGAGGGTCAATGGATCTCGACCGATCCGGGTCCGTGATGCTTCGGTTTTTTCAGCAGTAACAGGAAGGGGATAACCGCGAGGAAGGCGATGCCGATAACCCAGAAGATATAGTTATAGGCAAGCATTGCGGCCTGCTTCTGCACGATTCCATACAGGATGCCGAGGGCGCTCTTCTGGGCGGTGACCGCGTCCATGCCTTTCGCCATGGCGCCCTGGAGCAGTCCGTCCCAGTGGGTCTGGGCCTGGAGGCTGTATGGGTTGACGTGGGACGCAAGGTTTGTCTGGTAAAACTGGGACATGCGGGAGAGGAGGGTGGTGGCGGTGGCGATGCCGACGCTGCCGCCGATGTTGCGCAGCAGGTTGTTGATGCCGGTGGCGTTGCCCATTTCCATTCTCGGGATGGTGGAAAGGGTGATGGTGATGAGTGGAACGAAGATCATGCCGAGGCCGACCCCGAGGACGATGCGCGGCCAGACGAAGACCGGGTAGGAGGCATCGAGGGCGAAGCCCTGCATCATGAACATGGATAAGGCCCCCAGGATGAGACCGGCCAGCACCACCCACCGGCCGTCGTACTTCTGGATCAGCGCGCCGACCACCGGCATGGCGACGAGGGTGGCGACACCGCCCGGCGCCAGCACCATGCCGGCCATGGTGGCGCTGTACCCCATGAGGGTCTGGAGGAAGAGGGGAATCATCACGATGGAGCCGTAGAGGCAGAACCCGACGATGAACATGATCAGGTTGCCGGACGAGAAGGAAATGTCCTTGAACAGGCGGAGGTTTACTATGGGGTGCTCGTGCTTCAGCTCGACATAGAAGAACAGGAGCAGCGACAGGGCCGAGATGAGGGAAAAGATGATGATGAACGAGGAGTTGAACCAGTCGTCCTGTTGTCCCTTGTCCAGCACCACCTGCAGCGAGCCGATCCCCAGCACCAGAAAGGTGAGCCCCCAGTAGTCGACTGCTGCCCTGATCCGCTTGAGATAGCCGGGATCGAAGATGAAATAGTTCACCATTATCACGGCTATGACGCCCACCGGTACGTTGATGTAGAAGATCCAGCGCCAGCTCATGTTGTCGGTGATCCAGCCGCCGAGCGTGGGGCCCACCACGGGACCGAACATTGCTCCGACCCCGAAGATCGCCATGGCCATCCCCTGCTCGCCGGGAGGGAACGATTCCATCAGTATCGCCTGGCTGATGGGGATGAGCGCCCCTCCGGCAGCGCCCTGCACGACCCGGAAAAAGATGAGCGACCCCAGGTTGGGGGCCGCTCCGCATAAGAAGGAAGAGAGGGTGAAGAGGACGATGCAGCTGATGAGGAAACGTTTACGGCCGAAGAAACGGGACAGCCAGCCCGTCATGGGAAGCACCACGGCATTGCTCACCAGGTAGGAGGTGATGACCCAGGTGACCTCGTCGGTGCCGGCATTGAGGCTCCCCTGCATGTGGGGCAGGGCCACGTTGGCCACCGAGGTATCGACGATCTCCATGAAGGTCGGTACCATTACGGCAATGGTTATGAGCCATTTATTGACGGTTCGAGTTGCGGATTCCATGGCGTCTGAATGGCAGGGGCGCACCTTGGTCCGCCCGGCAGTGTTCTGTTAACTCTCCGCAGACCTGCCGGGTTTTGCAAAACCCGGCAGGTCTGCGTCTATTACGGAAGATTTGGGGATTATCGGAACAGGTCTCCCAGTATGCTTCCCAGCTTGCGCTCCGTCAGGATGACGGGCACGACGCTCATTCCCACGCGGAGTAAGCGTTGAGGATCGCTGGAGGAGTCGATCTGGATCTTTACCGGGATCCGCTGGACCACCTTCACGTAGTTGCCGGTGGCGTTTTCCGGAGGGAGCAGGGAAAAGGCCGCGCCGGTGCCCGCCATGATGCTGTCCACCTTGCCGGTGAAGGTTATGCCCGGGTAGGTGTCCACCTCGAACTCCACCTTCTGCCCGGGACGGACGTGTCCCAGCTGGCTTTCCTTGTAGTTGGCGGTGATCCAGGCATCGTCCAGCTGCACCAGCGCCATGAGGGGCTGTCCTGCCTGGATGTTGTTGCCCGGCTCAACCGACTTCTTGGTGATGTAACCGTTGGCTGGCGCATGGATCCTGGTATATGACAGGTTCCTTCCGGCTTCTTCCAGTTCCGCCCTTTTCCTGACAATCTGGGCGTCCTTCCCCCCGTTCCCGGTCAGGCCGAGCAGCGCCAGTGCCCTGCGGACCGAGCTCTCGGTTTCCGCCAGCCTGGCTGCCGCCACCTTGCGGGCTGTCTCCAGTTTGTCGAGCTGCTCCTTCGGAATTACTTCCTTTTGATACAGCGCCCTTCCCCTGGCCAGATCCAGGTCGGCCTGTTCCAGCCTGGCCCGGTCCGAATTGACCGCCGCCTTTGCAGCCTCCACCTGGGCATAGGTGCTCGAAGTCTCGTTCTTGGCCATGTCGAGCTGGGCCGTGTAGTTTTCCACCCTGGTCCGGTAATCGGCCGGATCCAGTTCGACCAGGAGTTCGCCCTTTTTCACGAATTGATTGTCGCGCACCATGACGCGCGCAACGTGCCCCGGAACCCTGGAGGAGATGGAGTAGATGCGGGACTCGATGAAGGCGTTGTCCGTCTCCACGTGGGTCTTGCTCCGGATCCAGAGATGCATCCCCACCGCGAATGCGACCACAAACAGGACGAGCAGGATGACCGCCGCCCGCTTCCTGGTGCCGTTGCCGCCCTTCTTCGGGGGGGATTCGGGGTTTCTGTTGTCGTTCTTGTCGCTTGTCTGTTCTTCAGCCATCAGTTCCTCCCTCAAAAAAGGTTACAGTTCACCCTTTGCTTTCTTTATGCGCGCCACTGCCACCTGATAATCGAAGACCGCCCGGTAGTACTCGGTTCTGGTCCTGGTCAGAAGGGTCTGGGCGTCGATCACGTCGGTTGCGGTGCCCACGTGCTCCTGGTACCGATCCTTGTTGATCCGGAGGTTTTCTTCCCCCCGCTCCACCGACTTCTCGGTGGTGCGAATCCGTTCGGAAGCGATGCGGGCGTCGTTTGCGGCGGTATCGTATTCCAGGCGGATGCCGGCCTCCAGCTGCCGCAGCTGCTCCTCGTCGCGGGAACGGGATTGCACCGCCTGGCGATAGCGGGAGGTGGTGGCCAGACCGTCGAAGAGGTTTATCCTGAGCCCCACCGTGGCGTAGAGAATGACCTGCTCCTGGACCCGGTCGTTCTCCACGTAATCGGCGCCCAGCCGGGCGAACAGTTCGGGGAAATAGTGGCCCCTGCTTTCCTTCACCGTCATCTCGTCGGCGACGATTCCCTTGCGGAGGGCCTTGATCTCGGCCCGGTTTTCAGGGGAAAATCCCGTGTCTCCATCCGTCGGCACGGCATCGGCGGAGGCCGCCTCCTCCAGGTCGGCGCGGAAGGAGGCCGGCCTGCCGGTCAGGTAGTTGAGATAGAGCCAGCCGTTTTCCACCCGGTTCGCCATCATGAGCCGTTGCTGCGTGCTGTTGGCCAGCTGCACCTCGGCCTGCAGCAGGTCGTTGCGGGTCACCACCCCCTGCTCGAAGAGGTTCTTGGCAATCCGCAGATGGTCCGCCATCTGGGCGACCTCCTCATCTGCCGCCTGCAGGAGTTTGGCCGATTCCAGTATTCCGTAGTAGGCCCGCACCACCTGGAGAAAGACATCTTTTTCGTAGGCCGTATAGCTGAAGGACGAGGCGTCGCGGAGCGCCTTCGCCCTGTCGAGACGGGCCGAGGTCCGCCCGAAGTCGTACAGGGTCTGTTCCACGGTCACCGAGGTGAAAGCGAAGTTGGGCTGCTGGGTCTCCAGCGAGCGGCCCTGGAAATGTATGGACTGCGGTTCCTGCTGCACCGTGTACCCCCCTTGCAGGTTGAGACGGGGCAGGAACCCGCTCCGTGCGACGCCTATCTCCTCGGCGGCGATCCGTTCGTCGAATTTTGCGACCTTGAGGTCGGGATTCGCCCCGGCGGCCATCCCGAGGCATTGTCTGAGCGTAAGCGTCTCGGCGCGCACTCCCGCGGGTAGCATGGAGATGAAAAGGAGTACAAGGATGGATCTCTGCATCATGTGGATTCCTCTCTGTCTGCGGCGTATGAATCGGTGACTGGAAAAATTACGGCGCATACCTCGGTCTTCTCAGAAAGAACAGGAACGGGATGATGACCAGGAAGGCGAGGCCGATTATCCAGAAGATATAGGTATAGGCGAGCAGCCCCGCCTCCCGGCCCACCACCCGGTAGAGGACCCCCAGGGCCGCTTTCTGGGAAGTGACCGCGTCCATGCCGCGCCCCATGGCCGCTTCGGTCAGCTCCCTCAAGCGGGACTGGACCACCGGGTTGTAGGGATTCACGTGGCCTGCCAGGTTTGCCTGGTAGAACTGGGCCAGCCGGGTCAGCATGGTGGCCGACAAGGCGATGCCCACGCTGCCGCCGATGTTGCGCAGCAGGTTGTACATGCCGGTGGCGTTCCCCATTTCCACCCGCGGGATGTTGGCAAGAGTGGCCCGGGTCAGCGGCGGGAAGATCATCCCCAGGGCCGCGCCGAGCATGACCCTGGGCCACATGAAATCCCAGTAGGACGCTTCCAGGGTGAATCCCCGCATGAGGAACAGCGACACCGCACCGAGCGCGAGTCCGGCCAGGATTATCCTCCTGCCGCTGCGGCGCCGGATGTAGGCCCCGACGATGGGCATGACGATGACCGAGGCGATACCGCCGGGGGCCATGACCAGTCCGGCCATGGTGGCGCTGTAGCCCATCAGGGTCTGGAGAAACAGCGGGAGCATCACCACCGAGCCGTACAGGCAGAAGCCGACCATGAACATGATGAAGTTCCCCGACGCGAAGGCCGCGTCCTTGAACAGCCGCAGGTTGACGATGGGGTGCTCGTGCTTCAGCTCCGCATAGACGAACAGGATCAGTGAAATCACGGAAATAATCGAGAAAGTGATGATGAACGACGAGCTGAACCAGTCGTCCTGCTGTCCCTTGTCCAGCACCACCTGGAGCGAGCCGATCCCCAGGGTCAGGAGCGCAAGTCCCCAGTAGTCGATGCTTGCCTTGCCCCGTTTCAGATAGGACGGGTCGAAGATGAAGTACCTGGCCATGATGACCGCCAGGACCCCCACCGGAATGTTAATATAGAAGATCCAGCGCCAGGTGAGGTTGTCTGTTATCCAGCCCCCGAGGGTGGGCCCCACCACCGGGCCGAACATGGCGCCGATGCCGAAGATGGCCATTGCCATGCCCCCCTCCTGTGGAGGGAACGATTCCATCATGATGGCCTGGCTCATGGGGATAAGCGCCCCTCCGGCGGCCCCCTGCACGATCCGGAAGAACACCAGGGTCGCCAGGTTGGGGGCCGTGCCGCACAGGATTGACGCCAGGGTGAACAGGACGATGCAGGAGATCAGGAAGCGCTTTCTGCCGAACATGCGGGCCAGCCAGCCGGTCATGGGCATGATGACCGCGTTGCTGATCAGGTACGATGTCAGCACCCAGGTCACCTCGTCGGTTCCCGCGTTGAGGCTTCCCTGCATGTGCGGCAGCGCCACGTTGGCGATGGATGTGTCCACGATCTCCATGAAGGCCGGGATCATCACCGTCAGGGTGATCAGCCATTTGTTCACTCTTGGCGGCGACCCGTTCATGCGTGCGGCCGCTCCCGGCGGCAACGGCTTTCCGAGATGCCGTTCAGGGCGTGCATGCTGAAAAACATGATCTGGCCGGTGATCATCTCGACATCCTCATGGTTGAATTTCTGTTCCGGGGCCATGCGGCGTATCACGGGCCGGCTGAACAGGTAGAACAGGCATTGGCTGATGATGCTCCTGGCGCAGGCGAGCACCAGTTCCTCCTCAACCTGTTCGCCCAGGAGGGGGCGCACGATGTCTACCAGCTGCCCGAACATGATGCGGATACCCTCGTCGATCAGCATGTCGAGCGCGGTGGTCGGTTCCACCAGCTCGCGCATGACCAGTGTGCCGAAACCGAGGTTCCGCTCGTCGCAGGAGGTGCGGAGCAGGAAGGAGCGGATAAAGGCGTGCAGCCGCTGCTCCGGCGCCGCACCGTCGGCCAGGCCGTAGGTGGGGGGGTACCGGTCATAGGCGCAGCTGCGCGCGTAGAGGAGAACCTCGCGGTAGAGCCTTTCCTTGTTGCCGAAATGGTAATTGACGGCCGCCAGATTGACCTGGGCCCGACCGCAGATCATGCGGATGGTGGTGGCTGCGTAACCGTGTTCGGCAAAGACCACGGCGGCGGCCTCCAGAATCCTGCCGCGGGTTTCGGTGGTTTCGTTCTCCATGGCGCTTCCCGGTCGGATGGGGTGTTCGAACGAACGTTCGAAACGTTTGTATCAAACATCTGTTTGAATGGCAAGCGGAAAGCCGGCAGCGGAAGCCGCTCTGTCGGAGGAGGCCCGCAGGGCTGTTACTATGCGGAAATTGTATGGCGGCGACGGCCGGGTGAGGGAGAGATTTCGTCCCGGAGGGACAGGATGACGTTAGCCCGGCGATTCATCGCCGGGATGTCTTGGTTTCCGCCGCGACCCGTCACGTACGTGACGTCGGGAAGTCCGCGAATCGTTACCGGGGGATGAATCCCCTGGCTAAGATCGACGGTCCCCATGGGACCTGAAAGCTGTGTACAAATGTGAGTGCAGGCATACCTACTGCGGCAGTTCCGGCGTGACCGGTTCGGAAGTCGCCATGCGGGCCGAGGAGTGAGCCCCCTGGACGACCGGAGAAGAGACGGCGACAGCCGGCGGTGCTTCCGTCCGGACATAGAGCCGGCGGTATACCTCCATTCCGGCCAGGACCTTTTTCACGTATTCGCGGGTTTCGGGGTAGGGGATGCTCTCGATGAACTCGTCCTCCCGGAGGCCGGCGAAGTTCTTCCGCCAGCGTGTGACCGGTGTGGCGCCGGCGTTGTAAGCGGCGACCGCTGAAACCAGGTCCCCGTTGAAGCGGGTCAGCAGGTGCTTCAGGTGGCGGGTCCCAAGCCTGACGTTCAGGTCGGGGCGGGTGAGCGCGGCTGCGGTAACAGGGTCCTTCAGGTCTTTGCCCGTGTCCCTGGCGGTGGCCGGCATCAGCTGCATGAGTCCCAGGGCGCCCACGGGGGAGCGGGCGGTCGGTGAAAAATTGCTCTCGGCGCGGATCAGGGCAAAGGCCAGGCTCTGGTCGACACCGGTGTTCGACGAGTGACGGGTCACCTCCTCCCTGAAGGCTGCCGGATAGAGGACGGCCCAGACCTGGCGGGAACCGACGTCCCGTCTGAGCAGGGCGGACTGCGGGAAGAGGGCCATGGCCAGGTGGTAGTCTTCCATGGCCAGATACAGTCCGGCCAGTTCCATGGCGTTGCGCGGACGGGAACCGGCACGTCCCCGGACCGCCCTTATCTCCATGCGGGCCTCTTCGTAGAGGCCGAGGGAGATGAGCGCCTTGGCCCTGTCATAGCCGTCCGGCAACGGAAGGGACGTGAGCGCGCCATGACCGAGGAGCGGAATGCGGCCGCTCCGTACGCCCGTCTCCTTCTCGACGTTCAGCGCGTAGTAGCCTGCCGGGAACTCCTCGATGAGCGCTGCCCGGACCTGCCGGGCGGCTTCCCGTGACCCGGCTGCCTCCAGGGCACGTCCCTTCCAGTAGAGCGCTTTTTCCCGGTAGGCCGGGTTGCCCGCGGCCCGTGCGAAACCGTCGGCCGCCTCACGATAGCCGCCGGACAGATAGAGGCTCCAGGCGACCTCCCAGAGAGCCCGCGGCAGGTGACTGGACGAGGGATAGTCGGTTGCGAGCCTCCTGAACAGCGCCATGGCCTCGCGGCGCTCTCCCGCGTTTTTCCTGATCATGGCCGCCTGGAACAGGGCATCGTCGGCCAGGTCCGAGCCGGGACTGTTCTCGGCCAGCTTCAGGAAGGCCGCCTCCGCGTCCCTGTCCCGGCCGTTCCGGTCGAGGACGCAGGCGTGCCAGTAGGCCGCCTCGACGGCGTATTCGGGATACGGGCTCTGCGGCGAGGAAAGGCGGGCAAACGCCTCCTCGGCCTCACGGTTGCGTTTCGCGCGGTACAGTGCCATGGCGGTCTTGAAGGCGTGACGTCCCCGCAGCTGCTCCGGAAGGGATTCGGGGGGGATTGCGGAAAGTGTCGACGCCGCTTCGTTGTAGCTGCGCCTGTCCAGAAGGACCAGACCGCGCTTCAGGAGTTCTTCACCGGTGTAGGGCGTCACGGCGATGCCCGTTCCTGCGAGCCTCGCCAGGTCGGCCTCGGCTTCGGCCGCCACCCCTTTGCCGGGGTGGGCGAGCCAGAGCGCCCGCAACTCGCGGACCGCGCCGTCCGGGTCGCCGAGCCTTTCGCGGCAGACGGCCGCGCGATGGAGCGCCTTGGGGGTATCGTTGCCGGCAGGGTATGCCTCGGCATAACGCCGGCAGGACTCCAGCGCCCCCTGGTAGTCGCCCTTGCGGAACAGCAGGTCGCCGGAGAGCAGCAGCGCGGAGCGGACCAGAGGGCTCTCCGGGTACTCCTTCCCCAGTCGGTCGAGCAACTGGAGCGCCTCCTCGAAGCGCGACAGACGGGAGAGGGCCGAGGCGCGGTAGTAGAGCGAAAAGTCGCCCAGGAGGGGAAACCCGTCCGCGGCGCCTGCCAGTGAACGCTCGGCCTCGTCCCACTTTTCAAGACGATATGCCGCCACCCCGAGCACGAAGTCCCGCGTCACGGTGGGGCGGGCCTGGAGCGCATACTCCCGTGCCCTCGAATACTCCTTCTTCTTCAGCTTCTCCGACACCGGCAGGAGCGACTCGTCGCTGAAGTCGTAGAGCGATGCCCTGGAGGCGGAGATGGAAAGGAGCAGGGCGGTCAGCAACAGCAGGCAATGACGATACAAAACGGATTTCCCCTTTTACGGCTGGTTAAAAAATTCTGAGCAATGATTGTGATTGTATATAATTGTATGCATTGCGGCAACCGGTAAAATTTAGATAGTTTCCATCCGGAAAGTGCCGGTTCGGGACGGACCGGAACTTTCCCGGAGCCCCTCGTAATCGGACGCGGGACGGCACCGGAATTATGGCCTTCATACCGAAACAGGCTGCTACCCTCGAACATGCATGGGTTCCGCACGAGAGGCTCTGTGAAAGCCCCGGTCCGTCCCTCGCGCGAATTATCCAGGAGTTTCCGGATGGAAACCAGATACGCTATCGCAAAGGAAGTTTGATAAAAGGTCGGAAGTTTGTCTGTGGATTCGTGGGATTTTTTGAGAAAATATGGGCACGATGGCGGAATAGTTGATATAAAGAGTGACAACCCCTCCCAGCCTCCCCTTAAGCTAAGGGGAAGAGCAAGGCTCTCTCCTGAAGATAGTGCTCCTCCTCTTATAGATAAGAGAGGGGTGGTGGGAGTTATGATGATTCGATAAAGGAGCCCCGATGAAAAAAGAAACGGTAACCGGCAGATTGTCCTGCCACCGGGACGGCTACGGATTCGTCATCCCGGATGACGGCGGCGAGGACCTGTTCATCCCGGCTAGGTACCTGCGGGAGAACCTGCACGGGGACCGGGTCAGGGCCGCAGTGGAGCCCCACCGCGGGCGCGGCGGACGGGAGGGGCGGATCGTGGAGACCCTCGAACGGGGTGTCTCCACCATAGTCGGCCGTTACGAGACTTCCGGGGCGGCCGCCTTCGTGGTCCCCGACGAAACCAGGATCACCTGCCGGATAGCGATCCCCTCCGCGGCACGGGGAGGAGCACGAAACGGCCAGACCGTGGTGGCGCAGATAACCGCCTACCCGCGGGAGGGGCGCGACGCTGCTGGACGCGTGATCGAGGTCCTCGGCCGTCCGGACGACCCGGAGGTGGAGGTGCTGGCCATCGTGCGCAAGCACGGGCTCCCCTGCCTCTTTCCTGACGAGGTGCTTGCCGAGGCCGGCGCCGTACCGGGAAACGTCACCGACGACGACCGGCAGGGGCGGGTCGATCTGCGGCACGAGACCACGGTGACCATCGACGGTGAAACGGCCCGGGACTTCGACGACGCTGTCTCCGTGACCAGGGAGGAGGGTGGAACCATCCTCCTCAAGGTATCGATTGCCGATGTCTCCCATTACGTGAAACCGGGCTCTCCGCTCGATCTGGAGGCGCTGAACCGCGGCACGTCGGTCTATTTCCCCGACCGCTGTATCCCCATGCTGCCCGAGGTGCTGTCCAACGGCATCTGCTCCCTGAACCCCGGCGAGGAACGGCTCACCGTCACCGCCGCGATGCGGTTCGACCGGGAGGGGGAGCTGCTGGAGGCGGCCTTTTATCCGAGCGTCATCAGGAGTGACCAGCGTCTCACCTACACCGAGGTCAAGGAGATCCTGGTTGACCGCAGGAAGGAAACGATCGCCCGCCACCGTTCGCTGCTCGGGGACCTGAGCACCATGGAGGAACTGGCCCTGAGGCTCAGGGAAAAGCGGCGCAGGAGGGGGAGCATCGATTTCGACCTGCCGGAACCGGAGATCGTCCTCGACCTGCAGGGGCGGCCGGAGTCCATCGGCAGGGCCGAGCGCAACCTGGCCCACTCCATCATCGAGGAGTTCATGCTGGCGGCCAACGAAGCGGTGGCCGCATACCTGGAAGAGCGGGGCGTCCCCTGTCTCTACCGGGTCCACGAGCCGCCCGACCCTCTGAAGCTCAGGGACCTGCGGGACTTCATCAAGCCCCTCGGTCTCTCCTTCCGGATGAAGGGTGACAAGGTGGTCCCTGAGGAGCTCCAGCGGCTCCTGGCCGCCGTAGACGGCAGGCCCGAGGAGAAGATGGTGAACGAGATCCTGCTGCGCTGCATGAAACAGGCGCGCTACGCTGCCGAAAACCTCGGCCACTTCGGCCTTGCTTCTCCCTGCTATCTCCATTTCACCTCTCCCATCCGCCGCTACCCTGATCTGGTGGTCCACCGGACCCTGAAGCAGGTCCTGGCTGGAGGGATGAAGAAGCGCGAACAAAAGGCCCTTGCCGCCCGCATGCCCGAGATCGCCGAGCTGACCAGCCGCCGGGAACGGACCGCCATGGAGGCGGAGCGGGAGATTGTGGACCTGAAGCGGCTCCAGTACATGGAAGACCGGGTCGGCGAAGACTTTGACGGTTTCATCACCGGGGTCGCCTCCTTCGGTTTCTTCGTGGAGCTGGGCGAGTTCCTGGTGGAAGGGCTGGTCCACGTCACGGCCCTGGGCGATGACTTCTACCGCCTGCTGGAGAAGCAGCATACCCTGGTCGGCGAGAAGAGCGGCAGGAAGTACCGTATCGGCGACCGGGTGCAGGTGCGCGTGGATGCGGTGAGCCGGGTCAAGAGGCGCATCGAGCTCTCCTTGGCCGATGTCCCTCGCAAGACCGCCGCGGTGGGGATCGCGTCCCGGCCGAAGAGCGGTAAAAGGTCGGCGTCTTCAGCCCCACGGGCCGAAAAGGGGCGGGGGAGAGGCCCCCGCGGCGGCGGAAGGAGGCGGTGAAAGCGGTTGCGTATCCTTGCGCGGCTATGCTATTGTTTCCGCTGTTTCTGCGGGTTTTTACGCGCCATTTACAATCACTTCGGGGCTCAGAATGACTGACGAGAAGTTCCTCCCCTTCATTGAGCATCTGGCCGAGCTCAGGAAGCGGCTTATCATCATCATCATCGGTGTGGTCATCGGCATGGGAGTCGCCTGGAACGTGTCCGACGACATCCTTGGGTTCATCGAGAAGCCGATTACCGGACATACCTACCTGACCGGGCTGAAACAGCGGGTCTACCAGGAGATGAGGGAGCGTTACCCAGCCATATACGCACGATTCGACCTGGAAAAGGAAGCGGCCGCCGTGGTCAAGGATCGCAAGCTCAACTACAGCGCTCCGCTGGAGCCCTTCTTCATCCAGTGCAAGATAGCACTCATCGCCGGCTTCATCCTGGCGCTGCCGCTGGTGTTCCACCAGGTCTGGATGTTCGTGGCGCCGGGCCTCACGGCCAGGGAGCGGCGGCTGACCGTCCCCTTCGTTCTTACCGCCACCTTCAGCTTCTGCCTGGGCGCCGCCTTTTTTCTGACGATCATCTGGCCGGTCATCATCAATTTTTCCCTCTCCTACGAAACCGCCGGGCTCCAGAGCTGGTTCAACCTGAGCGCCTACGTGAACTTCTGTCTGCGCCTGATCCTGATTTTCGGCCTGATCTTCGAGCTGCCGATCCTGACCATCGTCCTGTCGCGCTTCGGCCTGGTCACCGGCAGGCGGCTTGCGGCGTGGAGAAAATACGCGGTCCTGGCCAGCGCCATCATAGCGGCCTTCCATGCCGACCTCATAACCATGATCGTGGTGATGATCCCGCTCTATGCCATGTACGAGGTGAGCATCTGGGTGGCATACCTGTTTGGCAGGAGGAAAAGGGCCGGCAGGGCAGCGGGGGCCGAGGGATGATTGTCTTCAGGGATGTGGCGGAGATTTCCGGCCCGCTTTCCAACGCGGTGGTTACGGTGGGGAACTTCGACGGGGTGCACCAGGGCCACCGTGAGATTTTCCGCAGGGTCAGGGCGGCAGCAACGAAATCCGGAGGGGTCTCGGTGGTGGTCACTTTCATCCCCCATCCACTGAAGGTCCTGTCCCCGGAGCGCGACTTCAGGCTGATCACCACCTACGCCGAAAAGGAGCGGCTCATCGCCGAGTCGGGCATCGACTGTCTGGTCACGCTCCCGTTTTCACGTGAATTCGCCGCACTACCGGCAGCTGTTTTCGTACGCGACGTACTCGTCGGCCGGATCGGCATGAAGCGGCTCGTCGTCGGGTACGATTACGCATTCGGCCGGAACCGGGAAGGAGGCGTCGAACTCCTCGGGCGGATGGGCAGGGAAATGAACTTCAGCGTGGAAGTGCTCGATCAGATAGGCGACGGTGAGACCGGCTTCAGCAGCAGCATGGTCAGGGAGCGCATCGGGGCAGGCGATGTCAGGGGGGTTGCACCCCTGCTGGGGAGACATTTTTCCGTGGGCGGGACCGTGGTCCACGGTCTGCACCGGGGGAGGAAGATCGGTTTTCCCACGGCCAATATCGAGGCCGAGGAGGAACTTCTGCCTCAACCGGGGGTCTATGCGGTCAAGGTGGAATGGAACGGCGTCGTGCGCGACGGGGCCTGCAATATCGGCGACAACCCGACCTTCCGGGGGACAAGGCTGACCGTAGAGGTCCATGTGCTGGACTTCGAAGGCGACCTCTACGGCAAGACCCTCAGGATTCACTTCATCGAGAGGATCAGGGAGGAGCGGAAGTACCCCGACGTCCTCTCCCTGATCGAGGCCATCCAGGACGACGTGGCCCGTTGCCGGGACATCCTGCGCGACGTCTCGCTGATACCTTGCCATGACTGAGACGAACGCGAAGGTGGCCGTCACCAGTCCCGTCGGCGGGTCCGGGTGGAAGTTCTGGCTCGGCATCGGCGTCAGCGCGTTTTTCCTTTTCCTCATGTTCCGCTCCATCGACGGCGCCGGGCTGCTGGCCGCGCTGCGGGAGATGGACGGCCGGTTCCTGGCGCCCGCCGTGGCCTCCACCCTGCTGAGCTATTACCTGCGGGCCTGGCGCTGGAAGCTCCTGCTTGAAACGGAAAAGGACGCGTCCATGCGTAACCTTTTCCACGCGACCACAATCGGTTACATGGCCAACAATCTCCTCCCGGCCAGGATAGGAGAGCTGGTGCGGGTCTACGTGCTGGGGGAACGGGAGGGGATCGACAAGGGGACCGTGTTCGCCTCCCTGGTGCTGGACAGGCTGTTCGACGGGTTCTCGGTCCTGTGCATACTCCTGCTGACCCTGTTCACGCTCCGTCTTCCGGGTGACGACGGTGGGGTCCGCACCGCCCTGGTGACCGGCGGATACCTGACAGTCGCGGCCTACTTGGTTGTCCTGGGTTTCCTGGTCCTCCTGAAGCGGAGGACCGCGGCCACGCTTCGCCTTGCCGGAAAAATCCTGAAACCCTTGCCGGCGCGGGTGTCGGAAAAGGTCGTTCCGCTGCTCGACTCCTTCATCGGCGGGATTCGTCTCTCCTCCCGGCCCGGCAACCTTGCCGGCCTGGCAATATCCTCGGTGCTCATCTGGCTTTTCGCGGTCTGGCCCATCGACCTTGCCCTCCGCTCCTTCGACGTGGTTCTCCCGCTGACCGCCTCCCTGTTCATCATGGTCCTGCTGGTGGTGGCGGTCATGCTTCCCGCGTCGCCCGGCTATATCGGAACCTATCACTATGCCTGCTTCAAGGCCCTGACCTTCTACGGCGTTTCCGGGGAACAGGCCATGGCCGTGGCCCTGGTGATACATGCCTTGAATTTCTTTCCCATTACCTTTCTGGGGCTCTACTACCTGGCACGGGACAGGATGTCGCTGTCGGGACTGGGGGGAGGCAAATCCGACCACCCTCCATCCCCTTCCCGATCCGGGACGGAGCCCCGTCTGGACGCAGGTGGCAAAGAAGCGAAGGGAACCGACAAGACATGACGCGTGAGACCTGCCGGGTTTTCGAAACTTGGCAGGTCCGGCTTCCTGATGGTTGCATCGAGGACAAACCGAAAGGTCCGGCGTGAGTAAAAATACCTTCTTCAATTCAGTGGATACCTTCGCGATCCTTTCCGTGGTCGTGCCTCTGTCCGTCTATCTCCTGACCCTGGCACCGTCGGTGACCTTTTTCGACAGCGGCGAGTTCATCGCCGCCGTCTCTTCGCTGGGCTCGGCCCATTCCCCGGGCTATCCCCTGTTCATCAACTACGCCAAGCCGTTCTGCTGGCTCCCCTTCGGCAACATCGCCTTCCGGGTCAACTTCGCGACCGCGCTTTCGGCCGCGCTGGCGTGCCTCGGGGTCTATATTCTCACCCTCCGGCTGCTGACGGATGAAGGACCGGTCCCCGGCGGCCGGATGGGAGAGCTTCTGAAGAAGGCCGCCGCGCTGGCGGCGAGCCTCGCCTTTGCCTTCTCCCCCCGCCTCTGGCTCCAGTCCAACCACGACAAGCCTTACCCGCTGCTGGCGTTCCTGGCCGCACTGGTGTTCTGGCTGCTGCTCAGGTGGCGGACGGAATACCGGCTTGGGAACGAGCGTCCCGGCGACGTCTACCTGGGGGCGTTTCTCTGCGGGCTCGGCATGGGCGCGCACCAGACCATGGTCCTGCTGCTTCCCTCGATTGCATTCCTGGTTCTCTACACGGACTGGAGGCTCATTACCCGGTTCAGGGAACAGGTTTTGTCCGTGACGTCATTCTGGCTCGGTTTTGCAGTCTATCTTCACCAGCCTGTCCGGGCAACCCGGGATCCCCTAATGAACTGGGGCGACGTGGATACGCTCTCCCGTTTCCTCTGGCACTTTCTCCGCAAGGGGTACCCGGTGGAGCGGGTCGACCGGGACCTGGCCCTGTTGCTGAAGCAGCTCGCGGCATTCAACATAGTTCACGAATTTACCGCAGCGGGGCTCTTTCTCCTGCTGGTCGGCGCCGTTGCCTTCCGCAGGCAGTGCACGGCGTTCATTATCGCATTCGGGACAGCGGTGCTGACCTTTCTCGCATTCATCGTAGGCTACCAGAATACCCCGGCGGAAACCGTCTTCCTCACCGAGGAGTTCTTCACCCCTCTCTACCTGCTGGCGGCGGTCTTTATGGGGCTCGGCCTCTTTGCCCTGGCCGGTACGCTTGCCGAGTCCATTTCCCGCAGGCTCTGGAGCCCGTTTTCCCCGGGCTCGGGCGATGAGCGGGAACCCGGACGGGGGAGGACTGTTGCCGGGCGCCTGGCCGGCCTGGCGCTCTGCGGCATGCTGCTGCTTCTGGTGGTCGCGCTTCCGGCGCTGCAGTGCGCGGCCAATTACCAGCCCAACAACCAGCGGAAAAACTATCTGGCCTACGACTATGCCCAGAATACCTTCCGCTCCCTGCCCCACGGGACCGCCCTGTTCACCTGGGGGGACAGCGGCGCCTTTCCCCTCTGGTACCTGCAGGGGGTGGAGAGGATGCGGGAGGACCTCTCGCTGCTGCACGTCCCCCACCTCCAGTTCGACTGGTACCTGGACTCATTCCCGGACCTCTTCCGGGACAGCGTGCTGCGGAGTGGGCTGGCCGCCTCGGCGCCGCTGCGTGACGTCCTCCTTATGGCCATGAAGGAGCAGGCTGCGAACCGGCCGGTTTTTGTCGATTTCTCTACCCGCTATTCGGTGGAGTTGCCCGGGTCTGCCTTGCGGCAGCAGGGGATATGCTACCAGGTGACTGAGAGCGCTCAAGGAACGCCGCATCCGCCGGATACCGACGTATGGGAGCTGTACTCGCTGCGGGGCGTGCTTACCGATCCCGTCCCCTTCCTGGACCTGGATTCGATCAAGGCGGTACGGATTTATGCATACAGCAGACTGGAGGCCGGGGAGACCCTCGTGTCTCTGGGCCGCATGGGTGAGGGACGGGCCGAGCTGAGACTGGCGGAGACCATAGACCCGGACCTGCGGCAGGAGGCCCGGCGCATACTGCTTGAACACGGAGCGGCGAGATGATAAGGATTACGGGCAAAACAAGAGTGCTGGGTATTGTCGGCTGGCCGGTGGGCCACTCTCTCTCCCCTGCCATGCACAACGCCGCCATAGCCGCGCTGGGCATCGATTATATCTACGTGCCGTTCCCGGTGGAGCCGGAGTGCCTCGGCCCGGCCGTGGAGGGGCTGAGGAGGCTGGGCGTATGGGGGTTCAACGTGACCATACCCCACAAGTCCGCCATCATCCCCTTTCTCGACAGGGTGTCGCGGGAGGCCGGGCTGTGCGGGGCCGTGAATACGGTGCGTCGTGATGGGGACCTGCTGGTCGGCCACAACACCGACGGCGCCGGATTCCTGGCGTCCCTGCGGGAGGACCTGGGCTTCGACCCCCGCGGCGCGGCGATCCTGGTCCTCGGGGCCGGCGGCGCCGCGCTGGGGGCGGTCGCGGCCTTGTCAGGGGCGGGTGCGGCCAGGATCATTGTCGCCAACAGGACCGCCGAGCGGGGCGCGTCCCTGGTGGAGAGGTTCCGCCCGGTCTTCGGAGGGGTGGGGTTCTCGCTCTCGTCCCTGTGTCCCGGGGAATTGGTGGGGCATCTGCGGACGATCGATCTGCTGGTCAACACCACGTCGGTCGGTATGAACGGGACGCGGTTCGAGGACCTTCCCCTGGCGGAACTGCGGTCAGGCGGACGGGTGTACGACATGGTGTACGCGCCGGCCGAGACACCGCTCCTGGCAGCCGCGCGGGAGCGGGGACTGACGTGCGCGAACGGGCTCGGCATGCTGGCCTCCCAGGGGGAGGCGGCCTTTTCACTCTGGACCGGCATCGAGCCGCCCGCCGGTCTCATGAAAATCACCTTGCGCAGAGAACTTGAAGGATAACAAAGCCTTGACAATGGCATCGGTTTCAAAATAGTATGCAGCAGTTATCACCAGCCCGTCCGTAAATCCGAGGTCCGAATGCAACCGAGCCGGCTGGGCGAGCTCCTCGTCCGGAGCAGCCTGATTACACGCGAACAATTAATGAAAGCTCTCGAGGAGCAGAAAAGCTCCGGGGGGCAGCTCAGGCTCGGCTCGATTCTCATCAGGGACAGCCATATCAGCGAATCCGAGCTGACGGCGTTCCTCTCCAAGCAGTACAGCGTCCCTTCCATCAATCTGGCCGAGTTCGAGATCGATCCTGCCGTGGTCAGGCTCCTCCCGGTCGAGGTGGTGCAGAAGTACCAAGCCATCCCGGTCAACCGGTCCGGCTCCACGCTCATCCTTGCCATGAGCGACCCCTCCAACATCTTCGCCATCGACGACATCAAGTTCATGACCGGCTACAACGTGGAGGTGGTGGTAGCCTCCGACACGGGCATCAAGGCCGCCATCGACAAGTATTACGATCAGTCCGCCTCCCTGGCGGACCTGATGGACGACCTGGATATGGAAGACCTGGAGGTGATCGCCGAGCACGAGGAGGTGGACGTCTCCTCCCTGGAGCGGGCCACCGAGGACGCGCCGGTTGTCAAGCTGGTCAACATGATCCTGTCGGACGCCATCAAGCGGAAGGCGAGCGACATCCACATCGAGCCCTACGAGCGGACCTTCCGGGTGCGCTACCGGATCGACGGGGTGTTGTACGAGGTGATGAAGCCCCCCCTGAAACTGAAGAACGCCATCACCTCCCGCGTCAAGATCATGGCCGAGCTGGACATCGCCGAACGCCGGCTCCCCCAGGACGGCCGCATCAAGATCAAGCTGGGTGGCGGCAAGGACATGGATTTCCGCGTCTCCGTCCTGCCCACCCTGTTCGGCGAGAAGATTGTCATGCGTCTTCTGGACAAGTCCAGCCTCCAACTGGACATGACCAGGCTGGGGTACGAGCCCGAAGCCCTGACGTACTTCAAGGAGGCGATCCACAAACCGTTCGGCATGGTGCTGGTCACCGGCCCGACCGGGAGCGGCAAGACCGTCTCCCTCTATTCGGCCCTGGCGGAACTGAACAAGACCACCGAGAACATCTCCACCGCCGAAGACCCGGTGGAATTCAACTTCGCCGGCATCAACCAGGTACAGATGCACGAGGACATCGGCCTCAACTTCGCCACCGCCCTCCGTTCATTCCTGCGCCAGGACCCGGACATCATCATGATCGGCGAGATCCGGGACTTCGAGACCGCCGAGATCGGGGTCAAGGCGGCCCTGACCGGGCATCTGGTCCTTTCCACCCTCCACACCAACGACGCCCCCTCCACCATCAACCGTCTCCTCAACATGGGGATCGAGCCGTTCCTGGTGGCCTCTGCGGTGAACCTTATCACGGCCCAGCGCCTTGCACGCCGGGTATGCACCGAGTGCCGAGAGATCGAGGAGGCGCCGGTTCAGGCCCTGATCGACGCAGGGGTGCCGCCGGAAGAGGCGCCGTCCTATGTCTGCTACAAGGGGAAGGGATGCGCCAAGTGCAACAACACCGGCTACAAGGGGAGGGTCGGCTTCTACCAGGTGATGCCCATGTTCGAGGAGATCAGGGAGCTGATCCTGAACGGCGCCAACACCGCCGAGATCAAACGCGAGTCCATGCGCCTGGGGGTCAAGACCATGCGCCAGTCCGGCCTGACCAAGCTGAAGGAAGGCATAACATCTTTTGAGGAAGTGCTGCGGGTAACCATGGCGGACGATTAGGGGGGAGAGAATGGCCAATCTGCATGACATGTTGAAGGAGCTCATCGAGCGGGGGGGGTCGGACCTGCACATCACCACCAATTCGCCTCCGCAGGTGAGGATAGACGGGAAACTCATATCCCTGGACATGCCCCCCCTGAACCCGATCGAGACCAAACAGCTCTGCTACAGCGTGCTGACCGATTCCCAGAAGCACAAGTTCGAGGAGGAGAACGAGCTGGACCTCTCCTTCGGCGTCAAGGGACTCTCCCGGTTCCGCTCCAACATCTTCATTCAGAGGGGGGCGGTGGCCGGGGTCTTCAGGACCATCCCCTTCAAGATACTCTCCTTCGAGGAACTGGGGCTCCCCCCCATTGTGGCGGACCTCGCCTACAAGCCGAGGGGGCTGGTGCTGGTAACCGGACCCACCGGCAGCGGCAAGTCCACCACCCTGGCGTCCATTATCGACAAGATCAACTCGGAGCGGAGCGACCACATCGTGACCATCGAGGACCCCATCGAGTATCTCCACCCCCACAAGAGGTGCCTGGTGAACCAGCGCGAAGTCGGGTCGGACACCAGGAGCTTCAAGCACGCGCTCAAGTACGTGCTGCGCCAGGACCCGGACGTGGTCCTGGTGGGCGAGATGCGCGACCTGGAGACCATCGAGGCGGCCCTGACCCTGGCCGAGACCGGCCACCTCTGCTTCGCCACCCTCCACACCAATTCCTGCGTCCAGACCATCAACCGTATCGTGGACGTGTTTCCCCCGTATCAGCAGACCCAGATCCGGGCGCAGCTCTCCTTCTCCCTGGAGGGGGTTCTGTCCCAGGCGCTCATACCCAAGGCGAGCGGCAGGGGGAGGGCACTGGCTCTGGAGATCATGGTCCCCAACGCCGCCATCCGCAACCTGATCCGCGAGGACAAACTCCACCAGATCTATTCGCAGATGCAGGTGGGGCAGGAAAAGTTCGGCATGCAGACCATGAACCAGTCCCTGTTCAACCTCTACCAGAAGCGTATCATCACCCTTGACGAGGCCATCGGCAGGTCGTCTGACCCGGACGAGCTCAAGCAGATGATGGGGATGGCGAGCGGCGCGCTCTCGACGAAAAAGCCGTTGAGGTAGGGTGACAGGTCGCCATGGCAGGCATACGATGACGTTTTAATGTTCAGTGCCACTGTATCGGCGCTTTAAGGAGGAGAAGATGGCCAAGTTCAGGTGGGAGGCCCGCGGCAGGACCGGTTCGGTACAAAAGGGGGTCATGGATGCCCCGAGCCGTGATATGGTCGAGGCCCAGTTGAAAAAATTCGGCTTCAGCGGCATCTCCATTAAGGAGGAGGGGAAGGGTCTCAGCATGGAGATCAAGCTTCCCGGCCTCGGCAGCAAGAAGGTTCAGACCAAGGAGATCGTGGTCTTCACCCGCCAGTTCGCCACCATGATTGACTCCGGCCTTCCGCTGGTGCAGTGCCTGGAGATCCTTTCAAGCCAGCAGGAGAACAAGACCTTCAAGGAGGTGCTGGTAAAGGTCAAGGAGAGCGTGGAAGGAGGATCCACCTTTGCCGACGCCCTTGCCAGGCATCCCAAAGTCTTTGATGACCTGTTCGTGAACCTGGTGGCGGCGGGTGAGGTGGGCGGCATCCTGGACACCATCCTGAACCGACTGGCCTCCTATACGGAAAAGGCCATGAAGCTCAAGAAGCAGATCAAGGGCGCCATGGTATACCCGACCACGGTCATGTCCATTGCCATCATTGTCATAGCGGTCATCATGATATTCGTCATTCCCACCTTCGCTGGTATGTTCGCCGACTTCGGCGGGGAACTACCGGCACCAACCCAGTTCGTCATCAGCCTGAGCAACTTCCTGGTCAAGTACATTATTGTCATCCTTGTCGCCATCGTTGCTGTCACCTTTCTGTTCAAGAAATACTACGCTACCGAAAAAGGCCGCCGAATAATAGATCGCTTGGCATTGCGGGCGCCGGTATTCGGGTTGCTGATCCGCAAGGTGGCTGTAGCCAAATTCACCCGAACCCTAGGTACTCTGGTGAGTAGTGGCGTGCCGATACTTGACGGTCTAGATATAGTAGCGAAAACAGCGGGCAACAAGGTCGTGGAAGAGGCCATCATGAAGGTACGCCAGTCAATTTCCGAGGGAAAGACCATCGCCGAGCCCCTGCAGCAGAGCGGGGTCTTTCCCCCCATGGTGGTTCAGATGATCGCCGTTGGTGAAGCCACCGGCGCCATGGACGCCATGCTTTCCAAGATAGCGGACTTCTACGACGACGAGGTGGACGACGCTGTGGCGGCCATGACCGCCATGCTGGAGCCGATGCTCATGGTGTTCCTCGGAGTGACGGTCGGCGGCCTGGTCATCGCCATGTATCTCCCCATATTCAAAATCGCCGGCGCCGTCGCTCAGTAAAAAGTGGAAGAAAAACATCGACTTGTCCGTTTCATTTTTGCCAGGGTGGTGGTGGTCTCCCTCTTTCTCCTCTCCACCACCGTCCTCGGCATCCGGGGGGGGCACGGGATCCCCGGTTATGCGCTGTCCGGAATAACCAGGCTGGTTGTCGCCACCTGCATCTTCTCGCTGCTGTCACTGATTGTTTTACGCACTACCGCACGGTTCCACCGGCTCCTCAAATACCTTCAGATAACCTGGGATATCGGGTTCGTTACGCTCCTCCTGGTGCTGACCGGCGGGGTCAACTCACCTTACTCCTTTTTCTACATGCTGTGCATCATCAGCGCCAGCATCCTCCTGTCCCGGCGTGAGGCCGTGTGCGCCGCCGGCCTGTGTGCCATCCTGTATGGCGCTGTCATGGATTTGCACTACTTCGGGCGCCTCGAAATCTTCGGGCTTTCCCGCTGGTCGGCCATGCAGTTCGAGGCCGGTCATCTCCTTTTCATCCTTTCCGTCAATATAGTTGCCTTCTTCCTGACCGCGCTCCTCACCGGTTACCTTGCCGAACGTCTCAAGCTCAGCGAAGCTGCGCTCCGCAGGCAGACAATCGATCTGGAGGAACTGGAGAGACTCAACAGCTCCATAGTGTCGAATATCAACAGCGGACTCCTGACCATAACTCCGGAAGGGAGGATCAGGGCCTTCAACCGCTATGCAGAGCGGATTACAGGGATTTCCCAAATGGAGGCATACGATCGTCCCCTCCATGAGGTGATACCCGGGTTTACGCCCTTCATGTCCAGAATTGCCCCGCTTGGTCGTGAGGAACTCGAGTACCGGACTTCCACCGGCGAGACCCTTGTCCTCGGCTTCAAGACGGTTTCTTTTACCGACAAGGACGGAAACCCCCTTGGGGTGATAATAGATTTTCAGGACCTGACCCAGTTCAAAAAAATGAAGGCCGACCTGGCGAAGGCGGATCGGCTCGCGGCCATCGGCGAGCTGTCGGCGCGCATGGCCCACGAGATACGCAACCCCCTGACTGCCATCAGCGGTTCGGTCCAGCTTATCGCAAATGGCGGGGGCATCGACCCCCGGGACAAAAGGCTGCTCGACATCGTGACTCGTGAGACCGAGCGGCTCAATGCGCTCATCAAGGATTTCCTCGCCTACGCGCGTCCCACTACGCCGGTAAAGACCGGGATCAGGCTCTGGAGGCTCATCGAAGAACTGCGCGAGTTGCTTCGGGCCGACCCACGCTTCGAAGGTGTCGAGATTCGCAATGGGTGCCCGGAAGACCGGGTCGTGACCATGGACGGCGACCAGTTCCGGCAGGTGTTCTGGAACCTGTTCGTGAACGCGGCCGACGCAATGAACGGCGCCGGCATTGTAACCGTTACGGCGGTTACATCGGCGATGGAGGGAGATCCGGTCACAATAACTGTTTCAGACACCGGCAAGGGTATGGACGGAGAGGAGCTGAAACGGCTCTTTGAGCCATTCTATTCCACCAAGCCGGGCGGGAGCGGCCTGGGCCTCGCCATGGTGTATCGCATCGCCGAGGCCCACGGTGGCACGATAAGGGTCTCCAGTGAAAAGGGGAGGGGGACGGAGTTCACCATCACTCTGCCGGGTGGGTAGAGGGCAGGTCCCTTTGGTCGTCCTTTTCATTCATGTTCGACAGAAAGCGGGCAGGCACGGGGACCTGCCCCTACACGATATTCACGGAAAAGGGCGGCCACAGGGAGCCGCTCCTTCAAGGAAGATTCATATACAGAGGACCCATGGAAACGAAAATCCTGGTAGTTGACGACGAACAGAGCATGCGGGAATTTCTCGGAATTCTCCTGGAGCGGGAAGGGTACCTGGTGGACCTGGCGGAATCGGCCGAGGATGCGCTGGCCCGACTGGAGTCCGTGAGCTACGACCTGGTTCTCTCCGACGTGAAGATGCCCGGGATGGACGGCCTGACTCTGCTGGCCCGGATCAGGGAGCTGTCCAGGGACACCGCGGTGATAATGGTCACGGCCTTCTCCACCGCCGAGCAGGCGGTGGAGGCCATGAAGCTGGGGGCCTACGATTACATTGCCAAGCCCTTCAACGTGGAGGAGATCAGGATCATCGTCAGGAACGCCCTCGAACGGAGGGTGCTCACGAAGGAGAACCTGCGTCTCCGGGAGGAGGTAAGGGGGCGCTACAGCTTCAGCGGGCTCATCGGCAAGAGCAAGAAGATGCGGGACGTCTACACCCTCATCGAGAAGGTGGCCGGCAGCACGGCCAACATCCTGATCTTCGGCGAGAGCGGTACCGGCAAGGAACTCGCCGCCAAGGCGATCCACTACAACAGCCCCCGCCGCGACAAACCCTTCGTGGCGGTCAACTGCGGCGCCATACCCGAGACCCTCATGGAGAGCGAGCTGTTCGGTCATAAAAAGGGCGCTTTCACCGGCGCCGTAGCCGACCGGCCCGGCCTGTTCGAGCAGGCCGAAGGGGGCACCCTGTTCCTGGACGAGATCGGCGAGGTGCCGCTCCAACTCCAGGCAAAGCTCCTGCGCGTGATCCAGGAGAGGGAGTTCCGCCGGATCGGAGGCACCGAGGCCATGAAGGCGGACGTCCGGCTGGTGGCAGCCTCCAACCGGGACCTGGAGGAGCAGGTGCGGGAGGGAAACTTCCGCGAGGACCTGTTCTACCGCCTGAACGTGGTGCAGGTCCGCATGCCTCCGCTCCGCGAGCGCACCGAAGACCTCCCCCTCCTCGTAGAATGCTTCCTCAAGAAATACTCCGGTAAAAACCCCGGTCCCGAGGTGATTACTCCGGCTGCGCTCAGGCTTCTCATGGCCTACCCCTTTCCCGGTAACGTCAGGGAACTGGAGAACCTGGTGGAACGCTGCGTGGTTCTGGGGAGTGGCGTCATCGACATGGAGTGTTTGCCTCCCCAGGTGATGAACTTTCAAAACGTTGCACCGCCGGGTGGGGAGCTCGTGATCCCGCCTGAAGGTATGAACCTGGAAGCTTACCTTGACGGCATCGAGAAGCAACTGCTCCTGCAGGCGCTGGAGCGCTGCGGAGGTGTCAAGAAGCGGGCCGCCGAGTTTCTGGGCCTTTCCTTCCGGTCGATACGGTACCGGCTGGCCAAGTTCGGGATGGAGGAGGAGTGATGCAGGGGGCTGAAGACGGCAAATATCGGCATGCCGTGTTGACGAAAATTGTCAGGCAAGGCCGACGTGGGGTGACTTGAGAGGTTTGGCGGCCGGCAATGCTGCATACAGCTTCCCGGAATTACTGCAATTTTGAAATATAAAGCTACTGGTTCATAATTTGGCCCAAATGTTGCTCTGTTTGTGCCAGGCACAAGCGTTGAGACGCAGTTTATATCAGGATAATGGGTATTATCCGGACCGACAATCAAACGAAAGGAGATGATATGAAAGAAAGCGGTCGTTGACCGCTCCGGGGGTAAGATAGAGCTTTCCGGAGTAGATAGGCTATAGGCTGGATGTTGTACTGGGGCGTTGACCCTGAAAAGGAGATTAGTCTTCGCCTATAGCTGAAAC
>JARKPN010000106.1 GCA_029975275.1 Geobacteraceae bacterium
CCCGTTCCTGATGCGCATCGAGGAACGGGCAGCCTGAACACGTAACGACCTGAACCCTTAGACACTGGACAACAAGCTGGACGCATGGCGGAGGCTGTTGTGGGTGTCGCCGAGCCGAATACGGCAATTGGCGGCGTACCTGCGACCCCTTCGCCCACGCGACAGCTTTGTCCTGTGATCTGGCCCGTGCCGACACCCACGCGGACCTCCTCCTCGCTCCGAGGAGGCCCCGATGGTTTCACAGAATTCTTACGACGGCATAGACAAGTATGCCGCCGACCTCATTCGGCACAAAGCACGTCAACTCGTAGGCAAGGCCGGATTCACCGAGGACGATAGACCCGACCTCGAACAGGAACTGATGATCGATCTGCTGCAGCGGATGCGGCATTTCAATCCCGCCAAGGCCAAGAAGACCACCTTCATGGCCCGGATCGTCGAACGTCACATCTCCACCATTCTGGAGGCCCGGTTCGCCCAATGCCGGGACTGGCGGCTCTGCCAAACATCACTCAACGAACCCCTCGACAACGGTGAGGGTGACACCACCGAGCGGATCGACTTCCTAGATAGCGAAGGCTCTCTGGGGGGCGGCACCCGCGAAACAAGAGAGCGCCTCGCCCATGAGATCCGCATGGATCTAGGCCAGGCCATCGCCTCGCTGCCGGAAGAGCTCCGGGATCTGTGCTTGCGTCTGCACGACAGCACCATGGCCGAGGTCGCCCGGGAGATGGGCATTCCCAGAACCACCCTCTACGACCGGCTGAGCAAGCTGCGGGACGCGTTCCGCGAGGCCGGGCTCGAGGACTACCTGTGATCTCCGACGCATCGGCTCCGGCTCCGGTAAGTAAGCACCGTGCCGCATGGTGCGGCTATCCGGGGCCTCGGAAATCTGAACCTGAACGAAAGAGGAGTTCAACCATGACTCACGACACCTACAAGTACCGTTTTGACGAGTCGGTCCCGGCCCAGGAACTGGAAGACACTTTCATGCTGGCGATGCTGGCCGTCGAAAGCCTGCATGGCCGTTCCCGTGTGCGGATGGA
>JARKPN010000048.1 GCA_029975275.1 Geobacteraceae bacterium
TTAGTTCACCGCAAGAATTCCGAGGAATTTTGGTTCCTGGCAAGGCGCGGCGACACAGGCCTAGCGGGGTCTAAGCCGAGGAGCCGGAACGCGGCCAGGGGCCAAAAGGCCCGGAATTGTAAGGAAGGAATTAGCCGCACAGGACACTAGATGGTTTCCATCCGGGAAGTGTCGACAGGGGACGGGTCGGAACTTCCCCGAAGCCCCTCGTAATCGGTCACCATCCTTCGCCCGGATCAAATAATCTGCCGGATTCAGGTGCTTTCCCGTGAGTCACCTCATTGCACTCAAGCCGTACGAGAGGCTCCGTGAAAGCCCCGACCCGTCCCTCATAAACATTTTTCCGGGGTTTCCGGATGGAAACTAACTAAAAAGTCGGGCCGTAAACATCCGACAAAACTACAATTTGTTGATTGTTGCAACCTGACGCTTCAAGGGTGTTGCGACCCTTTCACTTGTTATAAAAATCGCTAAACTGTTGCCTGAATCGCTCTTCCGGATTCTGCTCATAAAATTCATCTTCTGCAAACGAAAAACGATACTCGGCAACGTAATCCAATATTACGCGATAGGCTGCATTTATCTGCCGTATGGCAGCCGGGTCGGTTGTATCGCCCACATCGGGATGATGGCGCTTCACTAATTCCCGGTGTCTGGCCTTGATGTCCCTTATGGTGGCCCGTTCACCCAAACCCAGAACACGCAGTGCCTCCTGCAAATCAGCGTAGGTCATGGCGCTTAGTGGGTCCAATCAATGACTGTTGTTTCGGGGCCGGACTTTTTTTCAACAGCGTTTTTGATTGCGGTAAAATGCGGCAGGGATACCCGATTGGGGTGCCGTTCTTCATGCAGGAGGTAAATACGACTGCCTCTGCTCCATGGTCAACCATCATCCTGGCCCTCATTACCGCCTTCTTGCCGGGGCAGCCGCCACAGGAAAGAAAGCCGACAATCTCTGCCGGGCCGATCTGTTCAAATGCCAAACTACCTTCCCGGGCAACCTTGAAATCGGTGCTGCCGGGGCACATGTCTTCGGTCATTTGACAACGGATGATACCAACCTTCATTGTTCCTCCTCGTCTTTTCCAGCGCGAATGACCACAAATCCGCCGCTGCCGTGCCCGTCAAGGATTGTGAAGTTTCGGGTTTCCCCCGGCAGCAGAGTCTGGCGACAGGTAAAGCCGGAGAATCCGGCCTGTTTCAGGTATGTTTCCAATTCTCCTGCCGAGTGGAAAGCCGCCCCCCGGTAGAAACGGCTTCGTTCTTTCCGCTCGGCATACTGGTGCCCCAGGGCGCTTTCCCGGTCGATAAGCCCGACGATGAGCACGCCATCTGTCTTGAGGATACGAAAGGCTTCATGGAATGCTTTTGCCACATCGGAAAGAAAGCAGTCTAACGTCACCATGAGGGCGAAATCGAAACTGCCGTTATCAAACGGCAGGGCCTCCGCGACTCCCTCCACGACTTCAATGCCCCGAAGCCTGGCTATTTCAGCCATTTGCGGTGACGGCTCCACGCCGACGGCAATGCCTAGGGAAGCCGCGAAGCGGCCGGTCCCAACCCCGATTTCCACCCCTTTGCCGCAGGTGGGAAGAAGACTTCGTACGGCAGCCAGTTCAGCCTGGAAGAGATCATGGTGTTCGTCGAACCAGGCATCGTAGTCGGCGGCATACTCGTCAAATGCGCCAACCGATTTTTCCCGGCGGACATCTTCCCTGGTTTTCTGTACGAGCGGCTCTCCCTCTTCGAGAAGTGTAATGACCGATGATGCGAATCGGGGTCGGCTGATGAAATAGCAACGCTGGGCGCCGTCCTGGACAAAGTTCACGATTCCTGCGTGACGAAGAACTGTAAGGTGCTGCGATATGTTGGCCTGAGACGCCGGCAGGATTTCCTGGATGTCGGTCACGCACTTGGTGCCTTTGAGCAGTTCCGCGACAATCTGGAGACGCGTCGGATGAGCGATGGCCTTTAACAGCTCGGTCCATTCGATAGAGTTGTTGATATCCATAAATCACTCCAAAACATATTCGAATATTCTAATATCATTTCTTGACTAAATGTTCAATGCAATTTCGTATCAATCCGGCGCGGTTGTCTGGAAATCGAAATCCATCAAGTCTGACCTGTGCTGCAACCGGTCGAAGACCCGGCTTGAAACATCCGGCCAAAAAGGTCGAGGTGTTGGGGCAGGAGCTGCAGAAAGTACAAACCTGCACGGCCCGATCCGATTGCCCCTTGCAATTCAAACATTTGTTTGATACTTTTGATTCAAACAAATGTTTGAATTACTGCCGTATATCAAGGAGGAAAAATGGACAGCAAACGATTCATACATCTGCGCGAACTGATTGGTTACGATAATTTACGTATGTCAAAAATGCTCAATATCGACATCGTGGAGGTGGAAGCTTTCTGCCTCGGCACAAAACCGATACCCGAAAAACTTGCAAAAGAGCTGGAGGACTTTGTTGACTGGTCATTTGAGCTTTCCCATACGGAAACAAAAAGAGAACTTGCGCAAAAATACCTGAATAAACCTGACTAGCGTTCGTCCGGAAACACTTGAACCAAGCACTACTCTCACGTCTCATGGTACCGGGTTATCTCGGTTCCAGCCCTGCCTGCAACGGCTTTTTCAATGTCGTCAATGGATGTGATGACCGCCCTCTTTCCGCCGTTCCGCATGAACTGCACGGCGGCTTCCACCTTGGGTCCCATGGAGCCCGCAAGGAAATGCCCTTCTGCCAGGTAGCCATCGGCCTCATCCAGTGTCATGGCACGGAGGAATTTCTGTTCAGGCGATCCGTAGTGGAGGGCGGCACCGGGGACATCGGTGGCTATGAGGAAGATGTCCACTCCCACCTCCTCGGCCAGCCTGGCGCTGGCCAGATCCTTGTCGATAACGGCGTCGACCCCCTGAAAAGCCCGGCCTTCACGGATCACCGGGATCCCCCCTCCGCCGCAGCAGACCACGATGAAGTCCATTTCGATCAGCTTTTTGATCTCGCGTTTTTCCACTATCGTCACGGGATGGGGAGAAGCAACCACCCGGCGGTATCCCTTGGGGGTCAAGCGGACCGGAAACGACACGCGGCCTGCTTCTTCCGTCGTATAGACAGGGCCTATCGGCTTGGTCGGATTCTGAAACGCCGGATCGTTCCCGTCCACGACAACGTAACTGATCAGGCTCACCAGGGATTTGTCGCCGATACCTGCTTTCATGAACGCGCTGTCCAGCGTCGATTCGATCATGTAACCGATCTGCCCCTGGGTTTGCGCAACCAGTATCTCCAGAGGCATCTTCGGCACCGCGGTGCAGGATTCCTGCTGCAGCAGCAGGTTGCCCACCTGCGGCCCGTTTCCATGGGTGATGATGATGCGGTAGTCCTCGGACAACCGGGCTATCTGCCGCATGGGGACCCTCAGGTTCTCCAACTGCTCCTCTATTGTTCCGGCCTGGTGTTTCCGGATGAGGGCATTTCCGCCGAGGGCCACCAGTATGGTTTCTTTTTGGGATGCTCTTTTCATACATGCGCTCCGCACGTTCGGGGTATTCGAGGTACGCGGCGACCGCTTTCTCCGTGAAGCTTGATTGAGAATATCAGAAATCGGAGAGGGTGCACCTTCTCTGGTGCAGCAAACGTAATAATTCCGTGAATTGCGGGTCCGGGACAGCCCAAATAGGTTATGAGCATACAAAAGCCGTGACAGGATATTACTCTGCACGGCTTTCTTGCATCGGATGAGGACGGCAGCTACACAAGCTCTCTCCTCAACCTTTTCCCTGGTTAGGCTGAGAGTTGCCAGCAAAATACTGCACCAACCAGTTCCTTATGTTCGATTCACATCATACTTCCTTTCTTGGAACATGGAAGTACGGAGCCACTCGCAACGGAACCACGGGCCACTCAAGCATGGGAGCTCGGCCCCTCGACCAGTACCTTCAGTTTCCGTGCATCATACTTGGCCAGCTGGTTCCTCTCGTACTCGGAAAGCCCGAACTCCTCTGCCGTTCCCATGGGATCGGCCAGGAATTGTTGCCGAAATGTCGTGTCCATTATGGCCTTTGTGATGATTTTCGCGAGGCCTGTGCTGTTATTGATCATAGTTTCCTCCTTTTCTGTTGCGGCCACACACTCATCTTGTTGATAATTATATCACTCTTTGAAAAATTATTGGAAGAGAACCTGTACGGTGAGCGTCCCGGCTTTCTTCTGAGCACAGGCGGCAACGTCAGCTGACGGCGGCAGCTCTTGGGGTTGCGATTCCTGAGCCTGGTCGGCCGTTTTTTTGATGGCACCGGGGGACCGGCAGGCAAAATGGTTTCTCTGCATGTCCTGTCGATCGACGGCTTGTGAAATTCCCTGTGAATATGCTATTCTTCCTTCTTCGTTCAGCAGCGGAGCCTGCCGGGCCGCCCGAATGCATATTTAAATGTCAACTAGAAAAAGGAACCACATATGTCATCGAGTCGTTTTGTCATAACGGTCATCGGTCTGGACAGGGTGGGCATTGTGGCCGGTATCAGCCGGGTCATGGCCGAGCACGGCGTCAATATCGCCGACATCAGGCAGACCATCATGGACGACCTGTTTACCATGATCATGCTGGCCGAGGTGAAAGCCGAAAGCTTCGAGCTGGCCGCTTTCCAGGAGGCCATGTCCGCCGTTGGAAAAGAGCTTGGGGTTCAGGTCATCGTGCAGCATGAAGACGTGTTCCGCTTCATGCACCGGATCTGAGGGGTCTGCCATGCTTATCCATCCGGAGGAGATCCTCGAAACCATAAAGATGGTGACCAATGAGAACCTGGACATCAGGACGGTCACCATGGGCATCAACCTGCGCGGCTGCAGCCATCCCGACATCGGGACCTTCAACGGAAACGTCTTCAGCCGAATCATGCGCTGCGCCGAAAACCTGGTAAAGACCACCGAAGATATCCAGGGGCTCTACGGCATCCCCATCATCAACAAGCGGATCTCGGTCACCCCTGTCGCCATAGTGGCGGAGAGTTGCCGTGCCGATGACCTGGTTTCGGTGGCCGAGACCCTGGACCGGGCCGCCCACGAGGCGGGCATCGATTTCATCGGCGGCTTCAGCGCCCTGGTGCAGAAGGGAACGACCCAGGGCGACCTGACGCTTATCAACTCCATTCCGAGGGCACTGGCAACCACCAAGAAGGTCTGCTCCTCGGTCAACGTGGCCACCACCAAGGCGGGCATCAACATGGACGCCGTGGCCCTGATGGGGCGCATCGTCAAGGAGACCGCCGAGCTGACCCGGGAGGGGGGCGGCATCGGCTGCGCCAAGCTGGTGGTGTTCGCCAACGCGCCCGACGACAATCCGTTCATGGCCGGCGCCTTCCACGGCATCGGGGAGCCGGACTGCGTGATCAACGTGGGGGTCAGCGGCCCCGGCGTGGTCAACGCGGCGGTGCGCGCGCTGCGGAACCCGAACCTGGGGGACATCGCGGAGTGCATCAAGAAGACCGCCTTCAAGATCACCCGCATGGGCGAGATGGTGGGACGCGAGGTGGCCCGCAGGCTCGACGCCCAGTTCGGCGTGCTCGATCTCTCCCTCGCGCCCACCCCGGCCGTGGGGGACAGCGTGGCCGCAATCCTTGAGGCCATGGGGCTGGAGAGCTGCGGCACCCACGGCACCACCGCTGCCCTGGCCCTCCTGAACGACGCGGTCAAGAAGGGGGGCGCCATGGCGTCCTCTTCCGTGGGGGGGCTGAGCGGTGCCTTCATCCCGGTGAGCGAGGACCAGGGGATGATCCGGGCCGTGCAGCGGGGCTCCCTCTCCCTGGACAAGCTGGAAGCCATGACCTGCGTCTGCTCCGTCGGACTCGACATGATAGCGGTCCCCGGCGATACCTCGGCCGCCACCATCTCGGCCATCATCGCCGACGAGATGGCCATCGGCATGATCAACAGGAAGACTACCGCGGTGCGCATCATCCCGGCCCCCGGGACCGGGGTGGGGGACATGGTGGAGTTCGGGGGGCTGCTGGGGAGCGCGCCGGTGATGCCGGTGCACGGCTTCAGCTCCGAAACCTTCATTGCCCGCGGCGGCAGGATACCGGCTCCGATCCAGTCCCTGACCAACTGACCCGGCACCGGGAGCGCCGCAATATCATTTGACTCCATCCCTAAACATGGGGTAATAAAGACAGGTTTGTTTTGTTGACCGGAGGGCTGGGTGATTGCTCGCGGGGGGACACGGGTGAGAATGGAAGGCCGCTTTCATCGGCAGGGTAGCTGATGTAAGCGGCTTTTTCTATCTGCACGGGAGGGTGACATGAATACGTTTTTGCGGAATACTGTGCTGCTGGTTTGCGTGTGGATGATGCTGGCAGGGATCTGCATGGCCAGGGAGGTCCATCTGCAGGACGGCTCCATCATCGATTGCGAGTCGGTCTGGAGGCGTGGCGACAAGGTCGTGGTCAAGATTAACCGGGATACCATGCTCGAGTTCAGGCAAGAGGAAGTCGACCTTGGCCGCACCTTCCCGAAGGCCAAGGTGAAACCCCGTCAGACGAGGAAAAAGAAGCCCGTCGGAACCGTTCGGCCGCACCGTGCCGCGAAGCGGCCCGCCAAAGCCGCGTCATCCCCCGTCCAGACGGCGCCGAAGGCGGCAGCTCCGCTTCCCGCATCCAAACCGCAACCCGCCGCGCAACCGGCTTCCGCCGATCCCGTTTCTTCCCCCCGACAAGGCGGAACAGGAGCAGAAAGCGGGGTAGGCAGTGGAAATGACGGCGGAGGCCATACAGAAGAAGGACCCTGATCTGCTGAAAAAGGCCATCGAGGCCGGCAGTGCGTGGAGAACAAACCAGGATGGTTTTATTCTCCCGCTATCCCTGCCGCGGCAATGGACAGCCTGCCGGGTTCACTGCAGATCCTCTTCATAATCACAGACAGGGCAAATATACTCCCAGCTTTCGGGGTCGCGCTCCAGCTTCTGCCCGCAGATCTCGCAGACCGCCTCTCTTTCTGTCTTTTGAGGGTTTGCCACTGGCGTTTGAGCATCCGCAACCTTTTTGTCCTTCACCGATACCTTCATCCAGTACCTCCGGTCTCCCCCCTTAGCGACGCTGCGCAGAGGGCGTTCCCCCGGCTTCGAGACATCGGCGCTCTCTTGGGCTTCGAGTACTTGCCGTACACCCCGAGCCGTGGTTATGCTCCATCTACTTACCGGTTACTATTTTACTATACTCCATCATCATCGGCGAGCGGACTGTTACATGGTCTTGCATGCGCGGATTTCCCATGGTTTCGTGAAAATTATGCCTTCATCCGCTTGCAAGGTCCGGCAAATACCGTAACCTTTCGAGGTAGAATTCCGGTGGAGATTCGCGGGGTGGTGAAACGGGGAGGCGTCCGGCTGTCGCAGGCGGCCGACGCTCGCACATGGCGTGCCGCGCCTGGCGGAATTTACCGGCAAGGGGTCAACCAGTCGCGGAGGAGGACCACAATGGGCGTCATGGACTATTTCAAGCCGGTTTCGAGCTGGACGGCGCAAAAGGTGAGGGAGTTCCTCGACAGCGCGGGCAGCGGTGAGTATAACCTGGTGGATGTCAGGCAGCCCGGGGAGTACGAGCAGGGACATCTCCCCGGGGCCAGGCTCATCCCGGTCGGACACCTTCCCGACCGGCTGAAGGAACTTGAGCCCGGCAAGACCACCATCGTATACTGCAAGGCAGGCGTGCGGAGCCGCGCGGCCGCATCGATCCTGGAACATGCCGGTTTCCGCGATGTGCACAGCATGGCAGGCGGCATGAACGCCTGGCAGGGTCTGGTGGCCGGCGGTTGCCCCGAGGCGGGCATTTCCTGGTTCGCGGAGGCCCACACCAGGGGCGAGCTGACCGCCCTTGCCTGGCTGCTGGAGGACGGGACCGGGTTGTTTTATCGGAAAATGTCCCGGACCCTGACAGACCCGGATGCCGCGGCTCTGTTCGAGGAGCTGGCGGGAGCCGAGGACCGCCATAAGGAGCTGCTCTCCACCCTCTACCGGGAGTTGACCGGCGCTGTTGGAGAGGTAGACTTCCCATCTGTCCTCGGATCATTCACAGGGGAAAAGACGATGGAAGGCGGGATGGCGCTCAACGAGGCACTGGCCTGGTCTGAAGGGAAGTCCCCCCGGGAGCTGCTGGAGCTCTCCATCTCGCTGGAATCCGGCTCGTACGACCGCTACCTGGCCATGCAGGAGCGGGTGACCGATGATTATGCGCTCAGGCTCTTCAAGACCCTTGCGGTCGAGGAGAAACGGCACCTCGACACGATAACGGCTGAGTACGATAAGCTGATCTGATACCGAACCTGGGGCAGTTCGCCATGGAACGTTGGAATAATGGAGAGGCGGTATGATCGATTTCATAGGGCAGTTCAACCCCATCAGCCAGGCTTTTGTCGCCACCCTGTTTACCTGGGGAGTAACCGCGGCGGGGGCCTCGCTGGTCTTTTTTGCCAGGACCATCAACCAGAAGCTCATGGACTGCATGCTCGGTTTCGCCGCCGGGGTGATGATAGCCGCAAGCTACTGGTCGCTGCTGGCGCCCGGCATTGAGATGGCGGAGCACCTGGGTCACATCCCATGGCTCACCGCTGTGATCGGCTTCATGGGAGGGGGGATCTTCATGCGGCTGACCGACCGGTTGCTCCCCCACCTCCATCCAACCCTGGCCATGTCCCAGCGCGAGGGAATCAAGACCTCCTGGCAGCGGAGCACCCTGCTGGTGCTCGCCATCACCCTGCACAACATCCCTGAGGGGCTGGCGGTGGGAGTCGCCTTCGGCGCCGTGGCAGCGGGTCTTCCGGCCGCCACCATAGGCGGCGCCGTGGCGCTGGCCATAGGGATCGGGCTGCAGAACTTCCCGGAAGGGACCGCGGTTTCCATGCCCCTCAGAAGAGAAGGGATGGGGCAGGGGAAGAGCTTCCTGCTGGGACAGGCCTCCGGCATGGTGGAGCCCATTGCCGGAGTGCTCGGGGCGCTGTTCGTGCTCAAGGTGCAGTACGTGCTCCCCTATGCGCTCTGCTTCGCCGCCGGGGCCATGATCTTTGTGGTGGTGGAGGAATTGGTCCCGGAATCCCAGCGCAACTACCAGAATATCGACATTGTGACCCTGGCGACCATGGGAGGGTTTTCCGTGATGATGATCCTCGACGTGGCCCTGGGGTGAGCCCGACGAGTGCGCGTCCAGCAGGGGGGAAGCCCCGCTCCGCGCCCAGCCCGCTCTTCACCTCCGCCGGCGGTATGTCCCCGGCCGGAAAGCCTGTTCTCCCTAATCAGCATGGCTCATTGAGCAATATCCATCTCCCGCTTCTTTTTGTAGAGGAGGCGGAGCAGGTCGTACTCGAACGGGGAACCGGTCTGGTAGTAGCGGAATGGGATGTTGTGCCGCGTGTCCACGGCGTTCATCGCAGTATAGGGGACCCCCCATTCCTTGTTGGTATCCATGTCCGTGGGTTGATAGAGGTAGAAATACTGGGCCGTGGTGTCAGCCGCCAGCCCGGTGGCGTCGCGCAGGCTGGACGGCCCGAACACCGGCAGCACGATGTACGGTCCGGGGCCTATCCCGTACCTGCCCAGGGTCTGGCCGAAGTCTTCCACACGCCTGGGGAAGCCCAGCCGGCTCGCCGGGTCCCACATCCCTCCCAGGCCCAGGGTGGTGTTGATGAGAAAACGGGTAAGGATTTGCCCTGACCTGACCGGCCTGAGCTGCAGCACGGCGTTGGCAAGGCTGCGGACATCCGAGATATTGGAGAAGATGCCCGAGATCCGGTCCTGGACAAAGTTCGGCGTGACGAATTCATACGCCCTGGTCACCGGCAGGAACAGGTATTCGTCGAACACTGCGTTGAACCGGTACAACGCCCGGTTTGCCGGCTCGATGGGATCGTACACGTCGATGATGTACGACAGGCCCGGCTTTACCGGCTCCCTGTACTGCCGTCGCGCCGCAAGGATCTCCCGGGAGCCTTTTTCCCTCCCTTGCGGTCCGGAAACCCGGGGCGGCAGAGGTTCTCCGGCCGTTGCCGCGGGTGCGGCTGCCGGACGGGGGGCTGTAAACGGGGGAGGCGTCGATTCCCCCGATTCCGGGCCGACCGGGGCAATTTCCCGCAAAAGGACCGGAGGGGGCTCGCCGGCCGCGGCAGCATCCTTGAAGACGGCCAGCAGATCGGCCACGTTCTCCCAATAGGTGAGATTGCCGCAATGGCCGCCATGCGGATAGATCCTGGCGCGAGGACCGAACAGGCCGGAGAGGTAGTCGATCTCACCCGGCGCCATGGTCACGTCGTCGGCGTTGTGAAAGAGAAACACGTTGGGGCCGGCAAGGAACGGCTCGATGCTTTTCAGGCTGAACTGGTCGATCAGCTGCTGCTCGCCCGTTCCTGGCGACTGTTCCAGGAGGTGGGGGAGGAGCAGGTCGCGGAAATAGTCGGCAAACGTGACCAGATCCGCCACATCGAAATACCTGGTCAGTGAGTCGGTGGTGGAGAGCCGGAGGTATTTCGGCTTTATATAGCCTGCGTCGGTAAAGACGTCGGCGGTGAAGACCAGGTTGGCCATGACCAGCCGGAATGACAGCCCGATCAGCGCCGCCAGGTTCTCGTCGTTCGGCTTTCTCCCCCGGTAGAGGAAATCTCCGGTGAAGTCCACCGGTTCGTTCAGTTGATAGATGGCCGCGAACGCCTTGAACGCCTCGTCGAAGAACTGTTGGAATTTCTCCTCGCCTCCGGGGATCTTCTTGATCATCTCATCCAGGATCCGCATGGAAGCCGTTAGGTTGACCGGCGGATTTATCAGGAGCACGCGACCGAATTTGAACTGGCCGCGCTCCCGGTCCAGATCGCCCAGAAACGCGGCATGGACGGCCCCCAGGCTGTAGCCGGCCAGGTGGAACCCGCTGATGGCCGCGTCTTCCCGGAGGTCACGGACGACCAGTTTCATGACCCGGTAGAGGTCCCGGGCATCTTCTCCCGGATGGCCCGGAATGCCGCCGGTCGAGGCGGCCGGGATAAAGTTGGGATGGGTTGGCGAGGGGAGGGAGACCACGTGGAACCCTGCCTGGAAGAACACCTTTTGCAGGAATTCGTTCTTGGGTTCGCTGTATCCTGCCCCCAGTCCCGGGACAAGGAAAATGAGGGGCGCTTCCTTGCTCTGCAGCGCGACGGAATAACGCAGCTTCCTGCCGTACCAGAGGATATCCGGAACCTGCCTGTCCTCGAACACGGTAAGCTCACGCTCGCTGGCTGCGATTCTCCCCGGCACCTTGGCCCTCAATTCGCCGGGCGTGCCGATAACGGTCGCCACGTAGGGATCGGCATACGGATACCCGTAGCTATCCTCCGGGGCCTGCGCCAGGGCGGCCGGCGCGATCCAATGGAGAGCCAACGCCGCGAGCATGGTCCCGAGCGCCGCCGCGAGACGTGCCGCCCGGACCCCTTTTCTGAAATTGCATGCGTATCGGTGAAGACCGCTGACTGCCGACACGGCATCTTTCCCTGAACGGAAATCCGTAACGCTCATATGGGCTGCCTCCTGACACCGTCCCATTGCCAGGCTAACGTTGCCGCAAACGGGAAACCTCTTTATCGAAACCGGGAAGGATCGCCTTGAAAAAGGCGTTCTGTATCAGCCGGCCGACTATCTGCCAGGTACTTACCTGGGGTTCATGTACCTGACCGGAGATCTCGGCCTTCGTAGCGACCTCGCCGGTCTCCCCACTCTCAAGAAATTTGGCGATCCCGCCGACCATTATCTCGTACATCTGGCGGAACAGGCCTTTCTCCCTGTCAGTGCGCCTGTCATACACCTTGATATCCCTGAAGAACGGCTTGACGTAACCGGATACGGCGTCGTCCTTGATATGCAGCTCCGAATAGAATGAAAAATAACCGCCTGTTACGTCGAAATTGCCGTAGGCGCGAAGCAGGTCGTTCATATCCTTCATCCGGGTATCCTCTATCCTGATGTCGAGATCGAGAACAGGTTCCTTGGCTCCCGGCCTGAAACGGGAGGTCACACTGGTCGCCCCGCTTCCCATGAATTTCCCCCGCAGCCGGGCTTCGGCCGGTCCGAGCGTACCGCGATTCGAGAGGTTGGTCAGCAGGAGATCCGCATCGGTCAGGAACACCCGGTACGGGTGGGCGGCCCCCTCGTTCACCATGCCGACCGTAGATTCGCTCAACCTGAGCCGGTCGAGGCGGACCAGCATCCTGGATTTTCCCAGCTTCCTTGCCGCCTCGCCGACCTTTTCGGCGCGTCTCTTCTCCGCGGCGGCGGTGCGGGAGGTATGTTTGTAGTGGATCTCCAACCCCCTGATCGTCATCTCGGAGATCCTGGCGGTCTTGGTGTTGGGGGCGTACTCCACTTCACCCACGGCGGAGAAGAGACCGTTGCGCAGGGTGAGATTCGACCTGGCCACAACGGGCGCGAAGAAATCGAGGGGCACTTTCTCCAGCCTGAATACCGCATTTGCCCCGGGATACGGCTCGGCCAGGAAGTTGGCCCTGCCGGCGACAACCCCGTGCCCGGTCCCGAAGATGTCGGTTTCCATGTGAAAGGAGGACGGGTATACGTTGTCCGGCAAACGGATGTTGCGGATATTGCCAGCCTGCAGATTCACGCGACTCAACCTCAGAGGTTTCTTCGGATCCTGGTCGATATAGCTGAGCTCGCCGTCGTTAATCTTCAGCAGGTTGATTTTGAGGGGATAGATATCCTCCACTGCCTGCTGCCAGCCGCGTTTTTTGAGCGGCACTTTGCCGGCGGCCTCGGCGCGCAGTTGCTGCAGGTTTATGTTGAGCTTCGGCCGGTCGAGCCTGAATTCGGCTACCAACCGCCGGGAAAAGATCTCGCGCCAGTGTATGCCCGCGCGGATGACCGGGAATACCACGACCGGTGGATCCGGGTGCGCATCCTGGAGAACGGTCAGACCCCTCAGGGTCATGGTCAGCCCGACCAATTGGAAATGGGCCGACGGCAGGCGTACGGAGTAGCCTTTCAGGTCCCGATTCAGCTTGTTTTCCGTGTATCTGCGAAGCGGTTCGTCGAGAAAGTAGGAAGCAATGAACAGAACAGCGATGATTGCCGCAAGTGCGCCTGTTGTCCAGAGAAATACCTTTGGCAAGGAGCAATGGGTGAATCTTGCCAAAAAGCGCGGCTTCCCGCTCTCAGGTCGGTTCATTTATTCAACTCCTTATCTTTCTTCTCTGTTGCCGCCCCCTTGCCCGCCATTCCTCCTGTAATGCGTCTCGGAATAAGGCCGCCGTTTCGACTGAAAGGAGAAATCTTGATTACATGATACACTCATCTCCTTTCAAATCCCGAATATTTTTTAATGTAATGGCCACACCACCGGCACGAGAATGATCGCTACCAGGTAAATCAGAACCGTCAAGGGCCAGCCAAGCTTGAAGAATTCGACAAACCGGTAGCGCCCCGGCCCGTACACCATCACGCAGGCAGGCTCCAAAGGCGTAAGATAGGAGGTACTGGCGGCTATGGCGATCATCATGGCGAATGTACGCGGGTTCAGGCCGGATTGCAGTGCGGTCGCGATGGCCACGGGCAACACGACAACCGCGGCAGCCTGATTGGACATGGGTTGGGTCAGCAACACCGTCAGGACAAAGAAGCCGGTGAGCAGCCACAGCGGGCTGGCGTTTCCCGCGGCGGATACGATGAGAATTGCCAGGTAATCCGCGGCGCCGGTTTCCCGCATGGCAAGCCCCAGTCCCAACATTGAACCAATGAGGATGATAACCCTCCATTCGATCTTCTCATATGCCTCCTCCGGCGTGATGCAGCGCGTCAGGAACACCATCAGTGCACCGAGCATCGCGGCGATGGGCAATGTCATCACCTGGAATGAGGTCAACACCAGCACCGCCACAAAAATCGCGATCGCCAGCGGAGCATGCCTGCGTTTCGTACGGGCCTTTTCCATCGGCTCTATGGAACCAAGAATATGAAGCGTTCCCTCGTCACGCAATTGCGAGATCGATTCTTTGCGCCCCTGCAGCAACAGGACATCACCCAGATCGAGGGGTTCCCGGCTGATTCTGCGCACGATATTGACCCCCCGACGGTTAAGGCCCAGCACGAGCAGATCATACCGTTGGCGGAAACGGCATTTTTCCAGTGTCCGCCCGATCAACGGCGATCCGGGCAGGATTATCGCTTCGGCCATACCCATCTCGCTGTCCGTCAGGTTGTGATCGGATAAAGTCACGTCGGCATTGATGTCCAGGCCGGTGGTGTCCTTTAGCTTGACGATATCACTCTGGCTGCCTTCCACGAGCAGGATGTCGCCCTCCCGCAGTGGCTGGTTGTAGTGCGGCGTCAGTTTTTTATTATCGCGTTCCACGCTCAAGACCCAGAGCCCGTACCTCTCGCCAAATCGGGCTTCAACCAGTGTCTTGCCCACAAGCTTGGAATTGTTCAGGATGATGACTTCACAGAGATAAGGTCGAACGCCGAATTGTTCGGTCAAGTCGTCTTCTTCGCTGTGGTCGGGAATCCAGCGCCGGGCGAAGTACAGGTAGATCAAACCCACCGCCATGATGGTCAGGCCGACGGGTGCCGGCTCGAACATGCCCATGGGCGCCATGTTATGGTCGGTCATCATACCGCTGACAATCATGTTGGTGGAGGTGCTCACCAGAGTCACCGAGCTGGCCAGAATCGAGGAAAACGCCAGGGGCAGCAGCAGCCTGGAGGCGCTGACGCCGATGTTTTTCGCAACCCCGAACACGATCGGCAGAAAGAACGCCGTCGAAGCCGTGTTGCTGATGAAAGTGCTGAGAGCCGCCGCCGAGATCATTACCGTCAGTAATAGCCGGTTTGAGGAAGGGTCCGCTTTGCTGAGCACGGCGCGGCCCACCATGTCCACCACTCCCGTTCGCTGCAGCGCCGCCGTCAGTATCAGCAGGCCAAGGATCATAATCACCGCGTCGCTGCTGAAACCATCAAACGCCTTGTTCATCGGCAGCAGCCCCGTGAACACCAGAGTCAACAGGACCCCCAGCGCGGTTACGTCCGACGAGACGCGTTCCCACCAGAAAAGGCAAACGGCAATGACCAAAATGGCCAGTAACAGAGCAATCTGCGGCGTCATGGCGGCTCCAATGGCAAAATCTGACTCTGACCGCCGGAGAGCCTTCCGCTCCCGGTTGGTGATTGATCGTGCCTCGGTATCTGAGCCATAGGAAAAACTTTTCCAGGCCGAACCGTCCCTTTATACCGGGGTACGGCTTGGCCTGGAAATTGGCCTTGCCGTCGACTGCTCCCTGTCCGGTGCCGGAGATAACGGTTTCCAGATGGGAAGAGGACGGATATACCTTCTCCGCGAGACGGATATTGCGGATGTTGCTTGCATGCCGTCCTGCAGTTGATCATGTTTTCTTGAAATGGGCCTTCATCTTCTCATACTGCCTGTCCAAATCCTTCATGGCCGCGTCCATTTCGGCCTTTACCTTTTCCCAGGTTTCGGCGCTCGCCGCCTTGAGTTCTTTCATCTTCTTTTTTGCCGCCTCCTGCTTCTTCTTCATCACCTTCATTTCCTGGTCGAACTTTACCTTCGCCTCATCCTTCAGATCGGCGGCCTTGGCCTTCAACTCCTCCATTTTCCCCTTGAACTCATTGAGCTTTGCCTCGGCCGTTTTCTGGTACCCTTCCTTCTGGGTCCCGTAAGTTTCGGTCCGTCCCTTTTGCTCGTCGGCGTAAGTCGCAAGGGAACCGACAAACAGGAAGCACATCAATGCCATGACTATCCATAAGCGTCTCATTTTCCATCTCCTTATCCCGGGTGAATACCCGATAAGTTTTCTATTTATCCAGCAGGCTTCTCACGAATTCCGCTCGCCGCCCGTCTCGACGGCCGCGCCGTGCACATAGACCATTTCCCCTCCGAGCCATCCCGACACGGCCAGCAACAGAACGGCGACGACGGAGAGCAGAATCGGTCCGGTTGTTGCCCCTCCGTGCCGTCGCCAGAGAAAATCGATGACATAGAGAACCGTCACCAGAAGATTAATCCCCATATGCCAAATACCTATCCTTTTCACCTGAGACGGTTTCATGGTGAACAGATCGACAAATCCGGGCAACGCAGCGATCAGCGCGGCCAGGATCCCCCCCGCCATGGTATACAGCGCGAAAATGTCCCACATCCCCTTCCCCTTGAAAAGCATGAAGACGTCGCAGATCAGGGAGAGGACCCACCATCCTATCGGAAAAGAAATCAGCATTGGATGGAGCGGGTGTCCTGCTATGGAGGCGGAGTTTCTCATATCAACTGAAAAATCCCCATCAGCAGGATTACGAAGGAAACTACGGCAACCGTGCCGTGGGTGAGCATCAGGGGGATCGACAGAGGCCTTTTGTTCACGTGGTAAACAAAGAGAAGGGTGATACCGGCGATGAACGCAATGACAAATCCGATCAGCGCTGCCCCAGCCATAGCGGGTGCGGTTCTGCCTGCAACCGTCATCATGAGCGTGACGAGTCCTGCCGCCGCCGCGATTCCGTGCGGGATGACGATCCAAAGGGGAGGAAACTCCCTGCCGCTGAGCCGCATGGCTGCCATGGCCGCTCCGCCAAGCGCCGTAATCGCGAAAAGAACAGCTGCCGCAACCATTGAAAACTCCTTTGGGTTATTCGCTAATTTCCCACTGCTGTTTGAATTATAGCTCCTAATCGGATCGATGGAAGGGTAGGGATGAAAACCAGGGGGCAACCATACAATTATTTTCGTATATAATGATTACTGAATAACTGTGAGGTTTCCGGCCGCCGGTCGTTAACGGGGAAACCGTGGGGAAAGGGGCATATCATGATAACCATTCTTCTCATAATCTTGATCATTCTGCTCATCGGATCTCTGCCCAGATGGCCTTACAGCGCGGGATGGGGCTACTATCCAAGCGGAGGTCTGGGACTCATTGTTTTGATACTGATCCTGTTGCTGCTGTTGGGGCTTATCTGAGGCGGATCCGAGACAAGACCTCTTTGTTCAGGCCGGTGCGGCCCATCTCTAAGTCGCACGCTTTTGTTACGGTCACTAGTGTCCTGTGCGGCTAATTCCTTCCTTACAATTCCGGGCCTTTTGGCCCCTGGCCGTGTTCCGGCTCCTCGGCTTAGACCCGGCTAGGCCTGTGTCGCTACGCCTTGCCAGGAACCAAAATTCCTCGGAATTCTTGCGGTGAACTAACCGCACAGGACACTGGTTTCCATCCGGAAACTCCGGAGGAGAAACTCGCTAGTGGATCAGTCCGAAAAGACCGATCACGATGAGGTAGATGGCTACGATATAATTCAAAAGTGCAGGCCGGACCAGGATCAGGATTCCGGCGACCAATGCCGCTATTGCCGGCAGATTCACGAAAATGGACATGATTTCACCTCCTTTGGCTCTTGTCGTAGAGGTAAACCTTCAAGGCCAATTTTCAGCACATATAGGTTACATCGTACTACTTTCCCTCCTCCCGCAGGGCCTGGGCAATCTCGCCGCTGATCGCGGCGAGTGCGCGGCTGTGGGCAGCGGTCAGCGCATCGTACTCCATGCCGCGGACCGGCTCGTGTGCCAGCGAACGTCCCTTTCTCGGGATGGCGCCGACAGCGACCTTGCGCACCGACCAGAGGGCCTCGATGGTCACCCCTGCTCCGGCAACCGTTTCAAATCGCTGGATGTCCACCAGCACGCGGTATTCCGCGTCCCGGCTTGCGTTCTGCTGATAGGCCGATACCCGCGCGGGCCGCAGCAGGCGGGCGAGGTTTTCCGCGAGCACCCGCGGGATTTCGCTCTTCAACGACTCTGCCCATCGATGTGTTTCAAGGATATCCACCCTGTTGGCGGCAACCCGTATCACCAACTGCGGCCGGTCAATCAGTTCCGGCAACGTGACCGGACCGACGGCGACCGTATGGGGGGCCGGGGAGGTGGCTGCGGCCTCCGGCGCCATGGCGGTCAGTGTGTAAAAGGTCACGCCGGGTGACCTAGCGCAGCCGTTCCAGAACGAGCCGGATCTCCACCGCAACGCGAAAATCCTTCATACGGTCATCGAATTCCAGTTTGACTTTGCTCACCTCTCCGAGATGGACGCCATGGAGTTCCACGGGAGAGCCCACCGACAGGCCACGAACCGATTCCTTGAAGAGCAGAAGGAAAGAGTGGACGGTCTCTGCGTGTTTCATGGCATCTTCCCTGTCGGAAAACAGGGTGAAGGCGGAACCGGGAACCGCCGCGGGTGCTTCGCCCGCATCCTCGGGCGTCTGAAAGGCAACGCCTCCCAGCAGGATGGAGACCATTGATTCGGTGTTGACCTTGAGGCCGCTGGTGCTGAGCGTGAGGTCGATGCCGCTGGCGTGCCAGAAGAGGGTGTTTGCCCTGACGTACCGGTCGTATGGCGAGTTGATGAAGATCGTGAAGGTCACTCCACGGCCGTCCCTGTCGAGGTCATAGGCGACCACCTGCCCGACCTGCAGGCGCCGGAAATAGATCGGCGAAGTGATGTTCAGCGAGCCGAGATCGGCGGCATGCAGGAGAAAAGTTGCCCCCGGCACATCCTTGGTGACCACCGGAGGCACTTCCAGGCCTTTGAACGTCCTGGACTGCTTCTTGGATTTGCCGACGTCCACGCCGATATAAGTGCCTCCCACCAGTGTTCCGAATCCGGAGACGTAACCGCCGTAAATCCGGGGACGGACGACCCAGAAGCGGGTGTCCTCGACAAGGAGGCCTTTGCTCTCCCTGTCCATACGGGCGGTCACTATCACGCGGGAGCGGTCTTCGGAAATGAGCGGCGGCAGCGCGCCGATCCCCCCGGCGGAAGCATGACCTCGCGCTGGAGCAGGTCGCACTCGCGGCAGGCGATGACCGGTGCCGGACAGCCTGTCGGCCGCTCGGCCGAACCTTCCGGTATTTCATCAACAGGAGTCATCGATCCCCCCCGGTTGGAGCGACTGGTCCGACCTTGCCGCCCTTCACCGGTCTTTATCCATGGTTTTCGGATGTTCCTTCCACAATATTAATCCGAACTCCGCACATGTCCATGCTGACTGCTGAACGAGTGCTCATCCGGCTGCCGTGCGCTGCTCATGTCATGTTGCGCCACCGCGAAAGGACACCGTAGATGGGGGGGATGAGAGTAAAGAAGGTGAGAAGCGCAAGGGCGATCAGGCGGGTTCGCGTCAGGCTTCTCGCGGAGCATGCGGGCCTGCGGCGGCCCGTCGAATGGCGCGGGCTGTACCGCCGCGACGGGCTCGTCGCCTGTCTTGACCGGCTCTCGGAAACCCCGAACTGTCGCCTGCACCGCTACAACCCGGATTATGCCCTGGGAAAGAGCGGCCGGCTGCGCAAGCAGGCGGGTGAAGATTTCTCCGTCGATCCTGCAAAGCCGATTATCATGGAAAACGTCTTCGAGCATAGCGCCGACAACATGACAGCTCTCTTTACCCGGGGCATCCTCCTGCTCTATGAGTGGCTCAGGGCGAGAGGCGGAATCAGATGATATGTCCGCTCCGATCGATTTAAGGTGTTTATACTTTTTTCAGACGTTATATATCGTGCGTCAGGTGATATGCGCAGGTTGCATGCGTTTTAACGGTCATCAACTGGAAATGGCTCTCGGGATGATTTGTGGAAATCGAGGTGGTCGTGTCAAGACTTCAGTCTTTCAAGATGGGCGGTAATTTTTTCTCTATAATTTCAGGCGGTATCTTTTCCTTGAGTGGCTGGTCCACCCTGCCGCACCGTTCGCAGCAATCTCCGCAGCCGCCCGTTGCCGGAGGCCCCGGTTCTTCAGGGTCTACCGGTTTCTTGGCGGCAGTGCATTGTCTGCAGCATTCGCAAGCCACCTCCTTGGAACTATCCGCCGGCTTCCTTTCTTCGAGTGTGGTTCCGGAAGGCTGAACAGGGTCGTGGATCTGCGTCCATGCCGGGAACGCCGCGTACAGAACTATGACTCCGACGAGATTGGCGATTTTCAGCATGCATATTCCTCCTTCCGGTTCCTCCTATTTGTTTTCAGTATACCCCAAACCGTGGCTTGGACCTTGAAGTTTAGCGAGATTTTCAGTATCGCGTGCGTCCGCGGGCAGACCAGTCGGTGCAGCCCGGTCCGGTCGCAAACGACAGCGGCCCCTGGAGTTCACCAGGGGCCGTGCGGCCCCATTGAGCAGCTCTCTGTTCCGGCAGGTTTCCATCGGGAACAGGGGGTCGGCGCCCACGGGGTCTGAGTGCCGGTTTCCCATGGTTCCCGGATTGGTGCTACCTGAAGGTCTTCAGAACATAATCGGCAACGGCCCTGGCGTCCTGATCCGGAAGAATCGTTTCATCGAACTTGGTCATGCCCGGACCGGGATTCCGCATGTTCTGAACGATATCTTCGGCGGTTTTTATGCCGTTCGCCTCCCGGGACTCCCGGTGCAGGGTCTTCTTGGCGTTGATGATATTGCCGCCATCAGGATGACATACGGCACAGTGCTGCTTGAACAGCGCCTCACCCGATTGCGCCGCTGCAGGGCGCGCGGTCGCCGTCTCCTGTGCCTGCTCCGGAGCCGACGGTTTTTCAGTCGTCTCTTTCTTGCATCCCGTAAACATTGTCCCGGCCATTGCCAGGGACACCAACCCCAGCATCATTTTTGCGTACATTGTACCCTCCTTTCGGTTCCATTCCTGTAGACGGTCCTTTCCCGTTATGTCCGGCTGTCGTCCGGAGAACGGAAAGGCGCAACGCGTCAAGCCGTGGCGCTGAACGCTGCTTTAGTGAATCAGTATACCTCATTCCCTGATATTAGCCCGGATCGTTTTGCGTTAATATATCCGAGTTCCCGGGTTGAGAGCCAGCTATGGCCGTTCTATCAGCTCGATGAACTCCTCCTTCTTGACCTCATCCACGATCCAGGAGCAGGCAGCGAAGCAGCGGTCCCGGGTCTTGCCGGAGACAATGGCCAGCAGCACCGACTCGCAGGCGCCTATGGTGCCGAGACGATGGACGATGAGCACCTGGTTCAGGGCGAATGTGCCTTCCGCCTGGCGGGCAACGGCGGCCAGCCGGTCGTCAACGTCCGAGGTCAGAGGTTTCAGCTCCACTGCAGCAAAATCCGGGACCTGCTTTCCGGGGCGTTTGACCCTGCCGTGGTGCAGCACTACGGTGCCGGTGCAGTCGGTTTCACGCTCCAGGAAGGAACGGTACAGCTCCAGGTGATCGAACGGCTGCTCTGTTGCATATGCGGTAATCATGGGATCCCTCCGAGAGTAGTGTTAGTGGTCGCACCATACCATCGCCAGGCACAAGACCGCAATGCTGTATTTCCGTCACGCAGGCATTGATTATTTCCGTGCTGACCTTTCCGAAAAACCGGGTATACTTTGCTGGCAAAACGGCCCGATGCGCCGCCGCATTTTCCGCTTCGGCACCTGGCTTTACCTCACATTGGTTTCGGACATCAGACAAGGAACGCGCATATGAACTACCCGGTATGGTACCTTCCCTTCGTAGGCGGCGGCACGCTCATCGCACTCATCTCCATTGTCCACGTCTTCATCTCCCACTTCGCCGTGGGGGGCGGCCTCTACCTGGTCCTGGCCGAACGGAAGGGGCTGCGGGAGAATAACCGGGCACTGCTGGAGTTCACCAGGAAACACGCCAAATTCTTCCTGCTGATGACCATGGTCATGGGGGGGATAACCGGTGTCGGCATCTGGTTCATCATCTCCCTGGTCAATCCGGCCGCCACCTCGGTTCTGATCCACAACTTCGTGTTCGGCTGGGCCACCGAGTGGGTGTTCTTCGTGGTGGAGATCGTGGCCATTTTCGTCTACTACTACTGCTTCGGCAGGATGGACCCCCGGACCCACCAGGCAGTGGGGTGGATCTATTTCATTGCCGCCTGGCTGAGCCTGTTCATCATCAACGGTATCGTGGGATTCATGCTCACGCCGGGCGGGTGGCTCGGGGACGGGAATTTCTGGTCCGGCTTCTTCAACCCTTCCTTCTGGCCCGCGCTCTTCTTCCGGACCTTCGTCTCCCTCATGCTGGCCGGGGTCTATGCCTTTGTCACCACCTCGTTCCTGAAGGACACGGAACTGAAATCCGTCATGACCAGGTATTCGGCCAGGTGGGTCCTGCTCTCGCTGCTGGCAGCGGCACCCGCGGGATACTGGTACCTCTCCGTGCTGCCGAACCAGGCCCGCGCCCTGGTGGAGGGCGCCTCGCCGACCATCATGAGGGCGCTCCACTACGGCATACTGGGGATCGTGGTCCTGGTCGCCGGAACTTTGGTGCTGCTTCTCCTCAAGCCCTCCTGTCACACCCGGACGGTCTCTTTTCTGGTCCTGGCCGGCGCATTCCTGTTCATGGGCGCCTTCGAGTGGACCAGGGAGGCATCGCGCCGTCCTTACGTCATCAACGAGTACATGTATTCGAATGCCGTGCTGAAAAAGGATCGCGGGGAACTGGAGCGTGAGGGATTCCTGCATGGGGCCCGCTGGGTTTCGACTAGGGCGGCCGGGGAGAGCAACCTGCTGGAGGCCGGGAGGGAGCTGTTCAGGAACCAGTGCCACGCCTGCCATACCGTGGGCGGCATAAACAACGACATTATCGCCAGGACCGCGAACATGGAATATCCCGCCCTACTGGGCTACCTGGGGAGGATCCATGAAGTCAGGTATTTTATGCCTCCGTTCATGGGGAACGAGGCCGAGAAGGAGGCCCTGGCGTACTATATCGTCAAGGGGCTGCATGGAAAAGACTTCAAGGTCTCCCCAGAGGGGACCGCGGCGGCCGGTTCGAAGGGGAAGGAACTTTTCACCGGCCACTGCATCATCTGCCACCCCGAGAGCCTGATCAAGGAGAGGACCGCGAGATGGGACCGGCGCAGGATCCGCAAGGGCCTGGACAAACTGAGCGCCCTCAACCCTGCCATGCCCGATTACGACGGGACCCCTGAGGAGAAGGAGTTGATGGCCGACTACATACATTCGCTCAAGACAGGTGCCGGAGAATCCCATGACAAGGGGAAAGAGGCATTCGACAAGCACTGCGCCATGTGCCATTCCCTCGGCCAAGGCGTGAACCCCCTGTTGCCCAGAATGTCCGGCTGGGACCGGGAACGGATCAGAAAATCCCTGGACATGCTCGACAGGCTCAAGGGAGGGATGCCGCCTCTCCAGGCGCCCAACGAGGAGAAGGAGGCCCTGGCCGCGTTCCTTTCCCGCTCGCTGCAGGGAGGTGTCCGATGAACACGCTGATTCCGACGCCCGACGCCATTCCAGCCGCCTGGGGCTGGTTCCAGGTCCTGCTGATGCTGGTTTTTCCCCTGCACCTGGTGCTCATGAACGCAATGCTCGGCTCCACGGCCATTGCCGCCTATGCGGTGCTGCGAAAGGATGAGACCCTGCGGGGGCTCGCCTGGGAGCTCGGCAAGGTGATCCCGTTCCTGATCGCCTTTGCGGTCAACCTGGGGGTGGCTGCCCTGCTGTTCCTCCAGGTCCTGTACGGCCACCTCTTCTATACCAGCTCGGTGCTTATGGGGGTCTTCTGGCTGTCAGTGGTACCGCTCCTGATCATAGCCTACTACTCGACCTACCTGTTCGATTTCAGATTCCCGACCCTGGCCAGGCCGGTCGCGGCGGTCCTGATATGCCTGCCGTTGCTCATCTTTCTCGCCATAGCCTTCGTCTATTCCAACAACCTGACCCTGATGCTCAATCCCGATGTCTGGAAGGCCTACTTCGGCAACCCGGGCGGGACCCTGCTGAACCTGGGCGACCGGGTGCTTCCGGCGCGATATCTCCATTTCATCGTCGGCGGGACCGCGGTGGGTGGACTGTTCGTGGCCGTGCTGGGGCGGGTGCGGAAGGGTATGGACCAAGGGGTGCGGGAGGCGGCGGAACGGGTGGGGATGAGGGTGTTCACCGTACTGACCGGCGTGCAGATCGCGGTCGGTTTCCTGTTTCTTGCCGCGCTGCCGCGGCCGGTTCTGCTGCTGTTCATGGGAGGGGACATGATCGCGACGCTGCTGCTCGCGATCGGGCTGGTTACGGCCCTGATCCTGCTGATGGCCGGCATGGCGCGAAGGGTGTGGCTGTGCGCCGGTCTGGCGCTGCCGCTGATCTATGTCATGTCGTTCATGAGGGACTTCGTCAGGGACGGCTACCTGAAGCCCCACTTCTCGCCCGAATCACTGCAGGTGGTCCCACAGTACTCGCCCATGGTGATGTTCATCGTGGTGCTGGCGGCGGGACTGGCGGCCGTTGTCTGGATGCTGCGGAAGGCGTCCTCGGCCTTGAGGACGACCCGGAAATAACCCTGAATCTTCGCGGGCGTCATTGGCTCAGGGCCGACGCAAGGGAAGGAGCTTCCGCGAACGCGGTCAATCGGTCCCCAGGATGACGCTGGCCGCGTTGAACATGGCGAAGACGCGGCCTCCCTCGGCAAGGCCCAGGCTGTCGTCGCATTCCCTGGGGATCACGGCGCTGATGGTGTTTCCTCCCTCCAATTCCACGATCAACTCGGTCGTCACGATATTTCGCTCCAGCTTGACGATGGTCCCCGGCAGCTTGTTGCTGATGCTCACCCTTATGTCGCCGTCCCCGGCGCCGATCATGACGGAATTGGCCTTGATGATGGCATAGGCGAAACCTCCTTCGTGCAGGGCCAGGCTCTCGACGCTTTCGTTGGTTATAATCGCGATAATCCGTCCGCCCCCCTGGATGGCGAGAACCACCTCCGATTTCTTGTCGCCCTTTACAATCTTTACCACCTTTCCGATAAAGGCGTTCCTGGTGCTCACCTTCATGGAAACCTTTTCAAAGAACCGGTAGAGATTGTGGATGTCCACATCGAGCATCTTGTCTTCCAGGTTCGAGAGGAATTTTTCGTGCTCTCTCTGGATGAGCCGGTATTTCCTGACCAGTTCCTTCCCCTCTTCGGTGAGGGTCGTGCCCCCTCCCGCCTTGCCCCCGGCCGTACGGACGAAAAGCGGCTTCTCGGAGAGGTTGTTCATGGAATTGATCGAATCCCAGGCGGTCTTGTAGCTCATCCCGGCGAGCTTGGCCGCCTTGTTGATGGAGCCGCAGGCATCGATCTGTTCCAGGAGGGCGATCCTGTCGCTCCGCAGGAAGTCCATGTCGGTTTTCTTGAAAGACAGCGTTGCGGAGACTTCGAGCTGTTTCTTTGACGTTCTCATAATAAATTCCGATTCTGTCCTGATTAAATTGCGGAGGCAGTAGCCCGCAATGGGCTGTCCCGCCCGGGGGTGAGCGCCTCACGCGCCGGTTTCGTTTATGGTATCACTGTTCATAACGTGCAACAAGAGCAGATTTTCTCTAACTTATACCAGATTGATGATTATTTACCAACAAGCCGCCGAGGCGGCTCACTCCCTTCCCGAGGGCTTCTCTCTCCGTTCCTTGCCGGCAAACCAGCCTTCGGAAGCCTCGGGATGGCAGTCGAAGCGCGGCACGTACGGCTTTATGTCCAGCAGCGGTGTGCCGTCCAGGACATCGATGCCGCTCACCTTGAGGACGTTTCCCGAGCGCTCCATGAGCCGAACCACGGTGATGCCTATGCCGTTGGGACGGCAGGGGTGGCGGGTGGCGAAGATGCCGCGGGGCGTGTCGTCCAGGAAAGGCCGGCGGACCAGTGCGCCCGGTTCGGCCCTGTCGAAGCGGTAAAGGAGGTAGAGATGGCTGAACAGCTCGATATCAAGCAGCCCTTCGGCGTATTCGGGGAATATCTCCACCGTGCCCATGGCGTCCGGATGGAAGGTTCCCTGGATCGGCGCTTCTTCCTTGGCCTTGTGGTCCGTGTGGATGAGTCCTATTGCTTGAATGGCGATTTTCATGAGACTACCTCCCGAAGGGGCAGATTCGTTCGAGCTTGAGGAGCGCGGCCACCCCTGATATGGTGTTGCCGAAAAACACGACCGGTTTTCCCGCTGCTTCGAAGCGGTCCAGGATCTCGTTGATGGTGCCGTTTACCACGCTGGAACCGGTGACAAGGCCCACATCACACCACTCCACCAGCTCGGCAATGTCCTTTTCCCCGTCCATGACCAGCAGGTCTTCCCTGACCTTGCCGACGTTGTCCGGGTTCAGGTCGGCAACACGCATGCCCACCTTGCCGTAGGCATCCACCATCTCTTTCAGGATGGCCGGCTGCAGACCGACCATCCCGTAGCGACGGGTGCCGAACCGCCGGTGCAGCCTGTCCGGCATCTCGGCCCCGCATTTCGTCGGCTCGTCGTCCCTGCAGTGGAGAGTCCCCTCGACCAGACCGAGATGGCGCAGCACCGCGTTCAGACCGGCGGTGAACACGGCGCGGTATCCGTTCGTGCCCAGGTCCAGGGCGAGGAGTTCGGCCAGGGTCCCTTCCCAGTTCCCCGGCGCATCGGTGAATGCCTGGCCGCGCGCCTCCCGGTACACGACCTCGATGACACGTTCCTTTCCTTTCCTGATCACGAAGTTTTCGTCCGCTTCGGCGCCGATTGCCTCATCCGGCGTCAGTGTTCTGACCGTTATCCGTCCCTCACGGTCAAGGTCGCGCTCGGTAACTATCTTTTCCAGTTCATGCCGCGCCTTTTCCAGGATGTCCATCTTCACTTTCCTTTCTGTTGCCGAATCCGTCCCGGCGGCCAAAAGCGGTCTGATCGCCGGTTGTTGTGGAATTGATTTTATAGCGGTAGATATGAGTACGCCTTGGTGAAGGGTGCGGCTTCCACTTTCATTCCTGCCCCGCTCCCGCTTCGATGCGGACGGCCCTGCCGGTGGCGAACGCCTCGATAATCTTCTTTCGCGCGGACGCGAGCAGCCGCTGCACGGTCCCCCGGGAGACCCCCATGCGCATCCCGGCCTCCTCCTGGGTCAATCCTTCGGCGTCGCACAGGTACATGGCCTCCATCTCATCGTGGTCCAGGGTCGTCCGATCCAGGCCTTGCAGCGGGATGCCTGCCGGTTTGTAAACCAGTGCGGCGTCTCCCCGGAAGGGACAGCTGCAGCGTCGCGGTTTCTTGCAGCGTGGTGACATGGGCACTCTCCACGAGGTTGGTCAGGGCTGGTTAAGTATCCGCACGGCCGCAAGGGTAACACCGGACGCGTTCGGCGTCAATGACAGCATCCCCCGCCGTTGCCGTGACCGGAACAACCCTCGGAAGGGGAGTATTCGGGGAGGGTGCCGGTCGTCAGCTTCGCCATGTTCTCCAGCACGGTGCCGCCGGTTGCCTTGTAGACGCGCAGACCGGCACGGTTCAGGTGGCCGACCGCCCCGGCGCCGATATTCCGGACCGCGACCGCTTCGATTCGGCTGCCGTGAAGAGCCTGAAGGGGGTTGCAGGCGCCGTGGGCGTGATGCCGGTCGGCGTTGGAGATGACGGCGGTCTCGTTGCTGACGGTGTCTGCCAGGAGGAACAGGGGGGCTGAACCGAAATGATCCGATATCCGGCTGTCCAGGCCCTGGTCGCTCTCGATGGGAAAACAGATTTTCATTGCTGGGTCCTCCTTGAGTTATATGTGCATATGCACAATATGCATGATGGCATCCCTTGTCAAGGGGGAATATCCGGTGTGGTTGCGCGGTGGGGCCGGCAACTGCCCGGACTATTTCTCCCGGCGGTACGGCCAGGCCATGACGCCCCCTTCCATGACGGTCACATTCTTCCAGCCGGCCGACTCCAGCAAGATGGCAGCTTCGTAGCCGCGCAGCGAGATCTTGCACCAGCAGACGATCTCCCGCTCCTTGTCCGACGGAAGGTCACTGAGCCTGTGCCGCAGGTCGCCGATGGGAATCATCGTTTCACCGATGCCGAGCCGGATGGTGTCGAATTCTCCCGGGGTACGGACATCGAGGAGGAACGGCTTTTCGCCCTTGTCAAGCTTCTCTTTCAGCTCTACCGGACCGATGCCCTTCAATCGTCCCTTGAGCTTGTTTTCCATGATATGGGCGGTGGCGATGAAATGGTCGATGGCAAGGGAGAAGGGCGGCGCGTAGGGAAGGTCGGCGTTGACCACGTCGGCGACTGTCAGCTTGCCCAGGATGGCCATGGCAGCCGTGGCAATCTGCTTGCCCACGTCGCCGGGACCGACGCACTGGACACCCAGGATCCTGCCGGTATCGGCGTCGACCACCATCTTGGAGACGAGCAACTTGGCACCCATGAACTCCGGCTTGTCCAGGCTGGCATTGATGACCGTCACGACGTTGTATCCCTCCTGGCGGGCACTGTTTTCGGACAGCCCGGTTGAGCCGGCGTTGAAATCGAAAACCTTGCAGATGCCGGTGTGGATGGTGCCGGGGAAGGTGACGCTGTTGCCGAGCACGGCGTTCTCGCCGACAACCCGTCCTTCCAGGTTTGCCAGGTCACCGAAGGGGGCGCGGGTCTTCTTGCCGGTGATGCGGTGCACCAGTTCCACGCAATCGCCCACGGCATAGATATTGGGATCGGAAGTCTGCATGTAGTCGTCCACCAGGATACCGCCGGTGACCCCGATCTCCAGGCCGGCCGCCTGGGCCAGGTCCGTGTTGGGGATGACGCCGATGGCCAGCACCGCCAGTTCGCAGGGGAGTTCGGTACCGTTTTCCAGCCTGACCGCCGTCAGTTTGCCGTTTTCACCGATGAATCCGGCCAGCTTGACGTCGGTAATGACATTGGCGGCCTTGCTCCTCACGTGGTTCTCCAGCACCTTTGCCAGCTCCCAGTCCAGGAACATGAGGATCTGGGGAAGCATTTCGATGACCGTGATCTCGATGCCGGACAACTGGAGGGCTTCGCAGGTCTCAATGCCGATGAGGCCGCCGCCGATGACTACCGCCTTCCTGATCGCACCTTCATCACGGATTTTGCGGAGGAAATCGGCGTCGCGCATGGATTGGAGGGTGGTCACGCCTTCCAGATCGATGCCGGGCACAGACGGTTTGCGCGCCCTGGCGCCGGTCGCGATAATCAGCTTGTCGTAGGAAATCTCGTCCAACGCTCCCGTGTTCAGGTCGCGGCATTGCACCATCCTGCGCTCGCGGTCGATGGCCGTAACTTCGGTCTCGGTACGGGCCGTAATTCCTTTTGTGTTGATGAAAAAGTGAGGGTCGCGAACCTCGCCGTAGGGAGTGCTGAGCAAGGCGTTGCGGTTGTTGAACACCCCGCCGACGAAGTAGGGGTAGCCGCACGACGCCATGGACATCTCCGGCGCCTTCTGGATGATGGTCACCTCAGCATTCGGATCAAGACGCTTGGCCCGGGCCGCTGCCTTGGGCCCGGCAGCAGAGCCACCGATAACGACGATTTTCTTGCTCATGATAGTAATCCTCCTTTTTTAGGTGAGTAGGCTGAAGAAGGGAGATTGAGGGTTGCAGCCCGCATACCCTTCAGTCTTCAGTCTAAAAAGCGGTTTATTCTTTCAGTGCATTCCGAGGGCAGGCCATCACACAGGTGCCGCAGTGAAGGCAGTCGCTGTTTATGTCGGTACCGCTTTCTCTTAAAGGCGCAATGTCAAGTCCCATGGGACAGCGCTTTTCACAGATGCCCCAGCCTGAACAGGCGGATGAAATGGTCATGGTCCCTTCCGTCCGCCGATGGCCCCCTGGATGGTGCCGATGGGGCAGAAGGAGCGTCAAACGCGCGGGCGGTAAATGACGCCGGCCGTGAGGGCGATCATGGTAATTACTAGGCAGACCCGCCAGATCGGTATTTCCATCCCAGGCCCAAGAATCAGCACCACGAGAAGGACCAGACTCCATTTGTACGGAATTGAGGAAGTGTGATTGTTTAACATTGAGAACTTCTGCTTAATCATATAAAAAGTAATATATATGAAAATAAGGAATGTCAAGTGTTTTTTACACATACCTACTAAAACCGGCGGCGATTCAGGTAATTCAATGACTTCCGTCGGATTAAAGAAGGGCTGGGGATGGTTGCGATGTCAGAGCGATGGAATTCGGCGGGCAGAAGAGCTTTCTTTTCGGGAAGCAGGAAAGGATATACCGTTTGGTACTGTACGACGTTGAACGGTAAGAAGCGGATAGGAGTTTCCCAGCCCGCCCGGGGTTCCCATCACCCGTGCCCCTCTCGCCTCGGCCAGGGAGGGAGTCGGCTCGCTGGCGACATAGGCGTCTATGGAGCCGGCCGACAGCGCTTCGGGCATATTTCCCGGGTTCAGATCAAGTACCTGTATCTTTTTGATGTCGATACCGTTCTTGGCGCACCAGGCCAGGAAACCGCCATAGGTTGAAGTTCCCTTCTTTACGGCTTGAAGATCATCGGGCGGGAGATGAGGTTACCCTTGGCGGACTGCCACGCCACTGCGGGTACGAACCCGTCCACGAGAGTTCTAGGGAGGTCGTATACGTTGATCCGGTTCAGTCAGGACGCGTCTTCGGATGCGGATGTCTCGTTTGTCCTTCCCGGCACGAAAAGACCGTTTCCAAAGAACGCCTTGCTCAGAACGAGGAATCCCGCGCTTCCGGCGAGAACCTGCACCGGGTACATAAGAAGAGCATCCTCCGGCAGAATCGCCGGCAGCAGGGCGATGGCCACGGCGGGAGGAAACGGCAGACGAAGGGCATGATACAGCAGAAAGACGGTAGGTGTGGATAAACAGGCGAAAATCCAGATCGGCAGGTGGAAGACGGTGTGCATGAGATAAAGCCATGACACGCCTGAAAAGGCGGCGAGCCCGAGCAGGGTGAACGCCCGTCCTGCCTTGTCCCGCAGGACCCCGCCCGGTTTCGACAGTTCAATGAAGGCGACGATGAGGGGAGGCGCCACCATGAAGGTGAAATCGAAACTGACCGCGACCGCGGTGACCAGGGTGACGCCGGCCAGCAGTTTACCCCAGTGAAGCCGTTCCCGGAGAGACCATGCTTTCTCTTTTCCCCTGTCGAATGTCCCGGCCGCCGGATCATTTTCCGGAGTCCTGCGGTTCATCGCAACGCGTCCCAGTGCAATCAATCCCGTGAGGACGCATACGGAAAGGGGATACCACCAACTCTCCGAACGGGTGATTATCGGCAGGATGGCGGCGGAGATGGAAGGAAGCACGGCGGATCGCGACAGCTTCAGTTGCAGGACGACCAGGCAGAAGGCGGCGGTAATCATGAAGAACGGCGCATAGGTAACGTACCGTACGATGAGGATACCCGTCAGGGCCGCGAGGGAAGGGGAGAACCAGAAATGGAAATCGGTGCCGGGCCATGGCGACTTCTCCATGACCCAGGCGCCGAGGGCAAGGGCCGCGATCTCGGGGAAGATGATTTCTGCCTGTCCGGTCAAATCCGCAACCACGAACATGGCGACTACCAGGAGGATTGCAACGAGTTCGTTCCGTATCTTCATAACAGTCCCTCTCAGGCACCCGGGCCCGGGGAGCGTATCCAGAGGGGCCTCCGTGTCCATGTCCCGGCCGGGAGTGGCGGCCTGAAGCCGTTATTTCCCGCCGAACAGGGGGGTGAACCGGTACTTCGAGAAAATGGCGGACGCTTCCGGAGTTTTCAGGAAGTCAATGAACTTTTTCGTTTCCTGCTGATGTTTGCTCGACTTCAGCATTGCCATGCTGAAACGGATCGGAGAGTGGGAGCCCTTGGGCGCGACCGCCGCCAGAACCCCGCTCCTCATCACCGCCGTATCCGATCGGTAGACCATGCCCGCGTCCACGTTTCCCGAATCCACATAGACGAGCACGGTGCGCACGTCCTTGGCGTACAGGATGCGCTTTTCGACCTTATTCCACAGTCCCAGACTCATAAGGGTCTCTCTCGCGTATTTCCCGGCAGGCACCGTCTCCGGCAGGCCGATGCTGATGGATTGCGCCTTGTCGGCGAGATCAGCGAACGACTTGATCACGTTTTTCTTCTCTTTTGCAGTAACCAGGACTATTTCATTTTCAAGGATGTCGGTCCTGGTTTCAGGAATGATCAGCGACTTACGCTGCAGTTCGTCCATATCCTTCTTTCCGGGAGTGAAGAAGATATCGGCTGGAACGCCTTCCTCGATCTGTTTCCGCAGGATGCCGGCCGCTGCGAAGTTGTAGCGTACCTCTGTTCCCGTCTTTTTACCGTACATATCTTTCAGCTCGTTCAATGCATCCTTCAGTCCCGCGCCCGCCAGAACCGTTAGAATGGTCTTGTCCCCGGCGCGACTCGTCGAGGAGAGGAAGGCGCAGAGCAGCAGCGCCGGTATCAGAAGAAATGCGATGTGGTGAACCCTTTTGTTTTTCATTATTCAATCTCCCTCTATGGTGGTTCGATCCCGTCGCGGGAAAGGTCCGTAGTGCGACGCTCGGGGACATCTCCGGCAATTTCGACGGTGTATGCAAGACGCGGTTGTGCGGCGAAATACCGTGTCAGAAAGCATATTTGTCGAGGCACAGCCCCCCGTGGCCCAGGGATATGATGTCAGCGGCCGTCGGTCGTACACCGGCGAAAATCATGGGCAGCAGACCGTCCAGTGCGGTGGGTGCGACGCGGAGCGCGCCGGCCGGCGTTCCGATCACGGGAACCCCCCTCAGCATGGCCAGACCCAATATGGCGCCCGGCATCATCGGCACGCCCTCGATAACCACCTCCGCACCGGATTCCCGGATTCCGTCCATGGTAACGTCGTCGGGATCAACGGACATACCGCTGCATGCGAAGATCACCTCGCACTCCGCCTCGCGTATCTCCCGTATCGCTCCGGCAATCGCCGCCGCGTCGTCGGGAACCTTGGCCGTGCGCGAGAGGGAAGCGCCGAACGGCTCGACCTTTCGGACAATGGTTTCGGCAAACCTGTCTTTGATCCTTCCCTTGAAGACCTCGTTTCCGGTAATGACCACGCCGACTTTCTTGAGTATGAAAGGCTTCAACTCCAGTATCCGGCCGCGTGAACGGCACATGGTCTCCAACTCGGCCAGTTTTGCTTCAGGGATATACAGCGGCATCGTCTTTGCGACCGCCGCCGGTTTCTCCGGCTTGCCGACCGTGAAGCTGTACCGCGTGCCGATGGCAAAGCCGCCGATGGCATTGACCTCGTTGAGGAGCGGAACGTTCACCAGAAGAAGGCCCGGGTAGCGTGGCTTGATGCGTACGGCTCCGTTTGAGGGAGTTTCGAAGTCGAATCCTTCCCCTGCTACCGCCTGTGCGATTCTGAGCGCCGCTTCATTTTCATGTACCTCTTCTTCCTCGGTCTCCACGACATAGATATGTTCCTTGCCGATATCCAGAAACTGGGGAATGTCCTCTTCCCGTATGACATAGCCCCGTTGAAAAGGGACTGCTTTCGCGTCTCCCTCCGTGATACGCACCACATCATGTCCCAGTACCATGCCGACGGCTTCTTCAATCTTAACTTTTCTGATCATGTTGAATAGATCCTTTGCATTTGCGGCCTTGTTTTTTTGTGACGGACGTTTCTCGGGGTGGTATGCGGCAAAAACTCCTTACGCCAATCGGTATGAATCTTGGTCTTGTGGTCAGTAGGGATGAGCAGGATGGCCTGAAATCGTGGTTTCCTTAACCGGTTAGCGTGCGAAGGGGCAGACACGATCCAGCTTGAGAAGCGCGGCTACCCCGGCAATGGTGCTGCCGAAAAACACGACCGGCTTTCCCGCTGCTTCAAAGCGTTCCAGGATCTCGTTCACGGTACCGTTGACCACACTGGACCCGGTGACGAGGTCCACATTGTCCGGCCGGTCAAGGCTTGTTTTTCCGTCACTGGTGGCAAGGGTAGCATCAGCCCGGTTTGACGTCAATGGCGGCATCCGCCGCCGTGGCCGGCATGGCCTTTCGAGAGAGTGTATTCCGACCAGGTGTTTCCGTGAGATTGTCCGCACTTTTCCGCGCAGAGAGCAGATGGATATCCATTTGTCGGCAGAGGTCTGAACCTGTTCGCATGCGCGGATCGCAAAAGGGGACTCTTAATGGAGCACCTGATGATAAATAGCGTTTTACAAGTGATATATGACGTGCTATACAAGCGATACGCTTGACATAGGTCTCCGACCCGATACACCTACGGCTTCGGCTACGGTGTAAGGGCTATGGGTGACGCCGGAAACAGCGTCACCTCCCGTGTTTGGAAAGGAGCGCATATCGCCGAAAAAGGTCAAAGGGCTGGTGCGCCGTTGACCTTTTTTCTTTTCCGGAAAACGCCCCGTTTCCGTCATCCCCATCCGGATGCCTACCGTCATTTCCTTGTGGTCAGGGGGGAGCAATCCCCGCCCTTTCAGCAGAATCTCTTCCTGTTCGCGGCGGACGAGAAACAGGAAACAGGCGACTCGCACGGGCTTTCGGCAGTGAGGGTCGGTTGGAGGATGCATGTTCCGTTGCGCCTTGCTGATGGTGCTTCTGTTGATATGTCTCGCTTCCACCGCCCATTCACGCACAGTCGCCGGCATGATCGGGCGTCGGGTCGTTATCCCCTGACAGAAGCGAAAATGCTGTCGGCCTGCCGCCGCCGGCAACCTGCCTGATCTGCGCCGTCGGTCCGGATCTTTCGGCCGGGTTCGGCTTCCCTCCGCGAGGGGGGTGAAAAATAATTCATCAACAAAAACGGGAGGAATGCGAATGGAACGTAAGTGTGCACTGTTCATGCTGGTCCTGGCGGCAACGGTACTTTTCGTGGCAGGCCCGTGCGCCACTCGACTCCATGCCGGCGAGCACAAAGTGCTGAACGACATGTGCGGCAACGTTGTAGAAGTGCCGGTCAACCCGAAGCGGATAGCGAGCATGCACTGTGTTTCGTCGGAGAGGATCTACATCCTCGGCCAAGGGGAGCGTCTGTGCCTGATGGGGAAACAATCGCCATGGGCCTACCGGTTGTTTCCCGAGATCAGGAACGTGCCGACGGTAAGCGGCAGTGCAACAGAGCAGATACGGGAGGTGAAACCGGACCTCGTCCTGTATACGACAGGGATGTTCAAAGGGAAAGGGGAGGAGTTGAAAGCAGCCGGGTTCACGACGGTCTGCGCCTTCACTGCCGAGAAAAGGGCCAGGACCGTTGACGATTTCATTGCCGAATTCAAGAGGCAGATGCGCTTTTACGGGGACTTGCTCGGTCCGGACGCACGGGCGAGAGCGGACAGGTACTGCGCGTACTTCGACAGGAAAATCAAAGCAATTCTCGCCATTACCTCAAAGATAGGCGAAAAGGACAGACCTTCCGTCTATTACGGCTGGAAAGGCGGCAAGCCATTCTCCAGCCAGGGGGCCGGGAGCACCCTGCACTGGGATACCGAGATCGCGGGCGGTACGTATCTGCCCCAGGTGAAGGACGATAATTTCGCGGAACTGGACAAGCGGCTGGTGCTGTCGTGGGATCCGGACGTTATTCTCATCAGCCGGGGCAACGTCACGGTTGACAGTGTAAAAAAAGATCCTGACTGGACTCCGAAGAAGGCTGTCAGAAACGGCAAGGTGTTTTCCACGCCGGAGGGAATCTATTCTTGGGACAACGCCAGCGGTGAAACCGTCCTGTTCATCATCTATCTGGCCAAGATATTCCATCCGGACCTGTTCAGGGGCTGGGACATGAAAAAGGAGATGCAGGCGTTTTATTCCGAAGTATACGGCAGGGCCGTCACGGATACGGACGCGGAGAGGATTCTCCGGAATCTTCCGCCGTCGGGAAGCGATGTCTTGCCGTGAACCGCCATCTGGAACAGCGAGGAGGACAGTTCATGCAGTGCACCATATGCGAGAACACATGCAGCATCGAGGAACACGGGACCGGGACCTGCGGGATGTATACCATTGACGGCGGCATCCAGGTCGAAAAATACCCCGACCGGTACCTGGTGGCGGTCCGGTCCGAAGTGGAGTCCATGCCTATGCTCCACTATCATCCGGGAGGGAAGTTCCTGCAGGTCTGCACCATCGGCTGTAATTTCCGGTGCGACGGCTGCGTATCGTGGGTACTCACGGAAAGCGTCGACGCCATAGAGGGCGCGCTCTACGGGATGACCCCGGAACAGGTTGTGACCCGGGCGCTGGACGAAGGGTGCAGGGGGGTCATGTTCTGCTTCAACGAGCCGGCTGTGTCGTTCTTTACCTTCAAGAAGGTCGCCGTTCTGGCGCGGGAGAGAAAGCTGCTGGTCGGGTGCGCCACGAACGGTTATTTTACCGAGCAGGCGTTCCGGGAACTCCTGGAGCACATCGACTTCATCAATATCGGGATAAAGGGGTGCTCTGACGAAACCTATGCCGGGTTCGGCGCGTCATCCGCGGCACCCGTCTTCAGAAACCTGAAGCTCGGCGTGGAACGCGGCGTGTTTACCGAAGTTGCGGCCGTATATGTCAAGGGACACGAGCGTGAGGTCCTGGAAACGGCGGAGCGGGTTGCCGCGATTTCGAGGGATATCCCGTTTCAGATCATGCGGTTCATCCCCCTGGCCGCGGCGGACGTCTCCCTTGAGCCTACCATACGTGAAGCCGAGGCTCTCTGCGATGAAATCAAGAGGCTGCTCACGTATGCATATCTTTTCAACTCACCAGGAACGCGGCATCTGAACACCTGGTGCCCCGAGTGCGGTGAGCTTATCGTGCGCAGGGGATTCAACGGCCCCATGTGCGCCCATGTGACGGATTACAGGGAAGACGGAACGTGCTCATGCGGTTTCAGACCCCCTTTTGCCGGGACCTTCGAAGAGGCGGGCGGAGCGGAGGTCCTCGGGTTCAACGGGGGATACAAGGTTGTCTACACGCTCGAATCAATTCAGACGGTCCTTGCCTTTCTCGGGGAAAGGGACCCCCGTGTCATAGCCTCCGTACTACGACAGATCCTGGCAACAGGGTTTATCGAAGGATTGTACCAAAGGACGAAACAGATTGGCGGCTATCTGGATACCGTCGATCATTATGCAAAGCTTGCTGGCAGGACCGCTGAAGCGCGCGGGCTGAGGGAATACGTGGAGCATTATGTGTCTGTCATAGGAGACGCCGCCGGGGACGTCGACAGACCGTCGGTGTACTTTGCCCTGGGGCATCCCCTGGTAGCCGTATTCGGCGACAAGTTCGAGTGCAAGCTGGTGGAGTTGGCAGGCGGCCGCTGCGTCAACAAGGAGCTGGAACGTGACGAAACACCCGGTATGACCATAGCGGAAGAGACCCTGACGAGACTCAATCCGGATATCATCCTCATAACCGGGGCCATGGATTACCCGGCGGGCGATCTGCATGACTACTGCGTGAAGCAGGGCCTGGACGTCAAGGCCGTCAGGGACGGGAAGATATACAACCTCTATCCCTACAATACCGCGGGCAGGCCGGACTGGATTCTCGGTCTGATGCGCATGGCCAACATCATCCATCCCGAGCTCTTCGGTTTCCGGATGGACGACCTTGCCGATGAATTCTATGAGAGATTTCTCGGGGTGAAGCTCCATTCGGCGCGGCGGGGCAGGTCAATCGCGCATCCCGAGGTTCTGAAACAGGCGGCTCATTGACCTTGTAGCCGGAGGCGCCTCCCCGGACGTGGCATGAGAAGGGGAATTCCCACTGTCCCATGGCCTTATGGCTGAAGCGGTATCCGGTCATCGCGCCGCTGAGACAGAATAGTGCACTGCGCTATCTTCAGCCCCGATGACGTGCCCTGGAGGCGCCGTGACGAGAACGGAAAAAACCCCATTCCCCGACGGGTCGCCTCCTCGGGGAATGGGGTTTTGTTCATCGTGCCGTGTCCCGCGTGTTGCTGACGGTCAGCCCGGCGCAACCACGGAGACTCGATCGGTTATTCCCGCGCTCATTGCGGCACTTCGGAGAGGGGTATGCCCAGGGCGTCCGCGACCCCTTTGCCGTAGGCCGGATCCGCCTTCAGGCAGTTGCCGATGTGGCGGATCTTGATCTCCCTGGGCGCATCGCCCAGGGCGCGGGCGGTGTTGCCGAACAGGGCCTGCTGCTGCTCAGGGCTCATGAGGCGGAACAGTAGACCGGGCTGGGTGTAGTAGTCGGTGTCGTCCTTGCGGAAATCCCAGTGGTCCGCGGCGCCATCCAAGGCCAGGGGCGGCTCGGCGAACTCAGGCTGCTGCTGCCATTCGCCATAGCTGTTGGGCTCGTAGCCCAAGGTACTGCCGTAATTGCCGTCAACGCGCATGGAACCGTCGCGGTGGTAGCTGTTGTAGGGGCAACGGGGAGCGTTGACCGGGATCTGGTGGTGGTTGACGCCGAGCCGGTAGCGCTGGGCATCGCCGTAGGAGAACAGCCGTCCCTGGAGCATCTTGTCCGGGGAGAAGCTGATGCCCGGCACCACGTTGGCCGGGTTGAAGGCAGCCTGCTCCACATCGGCGAAGTAGTTCTCCGGGTTGCGGTTCAACTCGAGAACGCCGACCTCGATGAGCGGATAGTCTTTTTTCAGCCAGACCTTGGTCAGGTCGAAGGGGTGGAATTTGTACGTGGCCGCTTCCTTCTCCGGCATGACCTGGACGAACAGGGTCCAGCGGGGGAAATCGCCCTTCTCGATGCTCTCGTAGAGGTCACGCTGGTGGCTTTCCCGGTCCTTTCCGATAATCTTCTCAGCTTCTTCATCGGTCAGGTTTTTGATCCCCTGCTGGGTGCGGAAGTGGAATTTGACCCAGTAACGCTCGTTTTTGGCGTTGATGAAGCTGAAGGTATGGCTGCTGAAGCCGTGCATGTGACGGTAGGAGGCGGGGATGCCTCGGTCGCTCATGACGATGGTGACCTGGTGCAGTGCCTCGGGAAGAGAGGTCCAGAAGTCCCAGTTGTTGAGAGCGCTGCGCAGGTTGGTGCGGGGGTCCCGTTTTACGGCGTGGTTCAGGTCAGGGAACTTGAGCGGGTCGCGCAGGAAGAACACCGGCGTGTTGTTTCCCACCAGGTCCCAGTTTCCCTCTTCAGTGTAGAATTTGATGGCAAAGCCGCGGATGTCCCGCTCGGCGTCGGCGGCGCCCCGTTCGCCGGCAACGGTCGAGAAGCGGACGAAGAGGTCGGTCTTCTTGCCGATTTTTGAAAAAATCTTGGCTCGTGTGTACTTTGTGATGTCGTGGGTGACGGTGAAGGTGCCGAAGGCGCCGGAACCCTTGGCGTGCATGCGGCGCTCGGGGATGACCTCGCGGTCAAAGTGGGCCAGCTTCTCCAGGTACCAGACGTCTTGGAGCAGCACCGGGCCGCGGGGGCCGGCGGTCATGGTGTTCTGGTTGTCGACAACGGGGGCGCCATTTCTTGTGGTGAGTTTTTTGTCTTTGCTCATGTACTCCTCCTTGCTTTTGTGGTGTGACGATGGTTGGGCTGGGTGTCGCCTGCATTCGTGCTGCCTGGATGTCGAGCGGGCAGAATGCCGGGGTTCACCGTCCGGACATCGTGTCATGACTGTTTTACGGGTGAACTTCGCTTGTCTGTCTCGTATTACCGGAATGCAAAAAGCCGGGGCGTTCCGTGCAGGCAAAGGCGTGCAAGCGTCACGGACTCAGGTGTTGTTGAAACTACTCCTCTCGGTACCATCCTGAAAGATGGGGCTGGAAAACATTGTCAATAATATGGATCACACCGTTGGAGCACTGGATGTCGGTGGTGACGAACTTGGCGTTGTCGACCACGATTTCTCCTTCATCCAGGGCAAAGGTAAGGGACTTGCCGTTCTCCGTGCCGAGCGTTTCCATTTCGCCGATTTCCCTGACGGAATACTTCCCCGCGACCAGGTGATAGGTCAGGGTGTCCGACAGGACCTTCGGATCCAGGACGGTTTTTTCGATGTTCATCCTGGTAAAGGCGTCGTTGTTGGGTGCGAACAGCGTATAGGGACCCGCCCCCTTCAGCCTCTCCGCCAGGTTCGCTTTTTCCAGCGAGGCTGCCAGTGTCCCCAGTGATGCATCGGCCTTTATGGTTTCAATGATGTCTTTCATGCGAGCCTCCTTTCCTTTGATCTAGGCCTATCAATGATTTCTCTCTACAGTACAACACATCAGAAGAAAGTCAATAGTAGTAGATAATAATTATCAAGAAAGAGATAAAATTTTTGTTCGTCAGGATTTTTTCTGGCATTCAGGGCACAGACCGAAAAAATCGAGGCGGTGAAAGGAGAATCTGTATCCGGTTTTCTTCTTCATCTCCTCACTGAGTTCCTCGACGTTGGAGATTTTCGGGTCCATTATCTTTCTGCATTTCGTACAGATTGCATGGGGATGGGGATAGGGCCGGTTGCCGTCGTAGCGATTGCTGCCGTCGGGGAACCCCAGCTCCAGGACCTCGTTCAATTCCTTGAGCAGCGCTATGGTTTTGTATACGGTGGCTACGCTCGTGGTGGGAAACAGGGCTCTCACCTCCTGGTAGATCTCGTCCGCGCTCGGGTGATCCTTGCTTTCGGCCAGGATGCGGATGATTGCCAGACGCTGAGGGGTCAGGCGAAAGTCATGCTCCCTGACCTTGGCGAGAATCCGGGACACGCGCTCTTCAGTCAGGTTTGCAGGTTCTTTGGGCTTCACGGTCGTAACCTCGGCTGAGATAAATAATATCTATCAATAATTATTCTCCATGATACGTCCAAATGGGATCTTGTCAAGGTTTGAGAGTAGTTTCCAACCAGAATGTACGGCTGTTCGCCGGAAACAGTGGTTGTCAAGGCAAAACTATCAAGTAGGATAGAATCCGGGGGACGTAGCGTCGCCAGCGGTTCCCAAAATCCGATAAAGGAGGTGGTCCCATGAAAGAGAAAGATGACGGAGGATGGAGTCCTTATCTTGCCGGGTCGCTGAGTGGCCTGGTATCCATCGGCTCGGTCTGGTTTGCCGGCAAGTATTTCGGTGCGTCCACGACATTCGTGCGTTCCGTGGGAATGGTGGAAAAGGCGGTTGACCCGGAGCGGGCTGCACGGATGCCCTATTTTATGAAGGAGCTCCCGGTTGTTGACTGGCAGTGGATGTTCGTGGTCGGAATATTTATCGGCTCACTTATCGCATCCACAACTTCCGGCAGCTTCCGCTGGCAGGCCGTGCCCGATATGTGGGAGAAGCGTTTCGGTCCGGTGCAGTGGAAGCGCTGGTTGACCGCCTTTGTCGGCGGAACAATCGGCATGTTCGGTGCCCGGCTGGCGGACGGCTGTCCCAGCGGCCATGGCCTGAGCGGCAGCATGCAGTTGGCGGCCAGCGGATTCGTTGCCCTGGTCTGCTTCTTCATCGGCGGGATGATCGTCGCCCGCCTGCTCTACGGGGGAGGTGAGCGTAAATGACAACCCTCATGTACGGACTGGTTACCGGCATTCTGTTCGGCTTCCTGCTGCAGAAAGGGCGGGTGCTTCGCTACGACAGACAACTGGGCGCCCTGCGCCTGATTGACATGACCATAGTAAAGTTCATGCTCTCCGCCGTGCTCGTGGGCATGGTCGGCGTTTACCTTCTCAGCGACCTGGGGCTTGCAAAACTGTCCATCAAGCCGATGATATTCGGTGGGGTGGTCCCCGGTGGTCTGATTTTCGGTATCGGCTGGGGGCTCCTGGGCTACTGCCCCGGCACCTCGCTGGGCGCGGTGGGCGAGGGGCGCTGGGATGCCGTTTGGGGAATCGTCGGCATGCTCTGCGGGGCGGCCCTCTATGCCGAGGCCTATCCGACCATGAAGGCCACGGCCCTGACCTGGGGGGATTTTGGCAAGGTCACCCTGCCCCAGATTCTGGGTATCAGCCATTGGTTTATCATTCCTCTCTTTATTATCGGAGGGTTGGCCTTGTTCCGCTGGTTCGAGAAGAAGGGGCTGTAAGAGTAGCTCTCTGAATAATTCATGTTTGAGATGATTTTGTTGTAGAACGCCCGTCCGGAAAATTTTCCGACGGGTGTTTTTTTCTTGACAAGCTGAAAATTGGTTTTTATCTTATATGTGTATTATACACATAACATCAACAAACATCTTGAGCGGCTGGCGTGACGGGAAGAGAGAGGAGAAGGAGGTGTATCATGCCGAGAGGAAAAGGAATGGGCGGTGGTGCCGGTGGCGGTTTGGGCCGATCGGGCGGTGGGAGAGGGGGGCGCATGGGAGGCCCTGTGGCGGCCGGTCCCGGCGGTGAATGCCTTTGTCCGGCCTGCGGTCACCGTGAGCCCCATGAACGGGGCGTTCCGTGCGCGTCGCTGAGATGCGCTAAATGCGGAGCCCCGATGACGCGGACGTGAGAAAGAGGAAAAAGGAAAAGTGAAGATCCAGCCGGTACGGGTCGGCCGGACGACGGGAAAAAACGAAAGGAGGTTATGTCATGCCACGAGGAGATGGAACAGGACCAATGGGAATGGGGAGCATGACCGGACGTGGAGCGGGATTCTGCGCCGGTTACGGCATGCCGGGGTATGCGAACCCGGTCCTCGGGCGAGGATTCGGCATGGGCTTCGGCAGGGGACGCGGATTCGTCGGAGGAGGACGTGGCTGGCGGCACTGGTTTTATGCCACCGGGCTGCCGGGCTGGGCGCGATTCAGCGGCTACGTGTGCGCCGGATTTCCGACGCAGGGCGCACGGCCGGACCCTGAAATGGAAAAGCAGGCGTTGAAAGCCAGGGCCGACGCCCTCGAATCAGAGCTTGAGATGATTAAACAGCGCCTGGGCGGGATGGAAAACGTGAAGAGTGAGGAGTGAAAAGTAAAAAGCGGAGGCTGAAGATCGGACCTTTTCCTTTTTATCTTCAGCCTCCAGTCTTTCAGCCTGCATTTCAGAAAAGGAGATCTATCGTGAAAGTAGCCTTCACCACATCGGGCACCACTCTGGACGCGCCCATGGACCCGCGCTTCGGCCGCGCGCAGGGATTTATCGTCTATGATACGGAAAACGATACGTTCGAAGCGGTTGACAACCGGCAGGTCCTGAATTCGGCCCACGGCGCCGGGATTCAGGCGACAGAAGCGATCGTCCGTCAGGGAGCGGGCTGCGTCGTGACCGGACATTGCGGCCCAAATGCCCACCGGGCGCTGACTGCTGCCGGAATCCGCATTTATTCGACGGAAGCGCCAACGGTAGCAGAGGCCCTCGAGGCATACCGCGCCGGGGCACTGGACACCCTGAACTCCGCGGATGTGGATGGGCACTGGTCATGATTGTTTCCGTGGCATCCGGCAAAGGAGGAACCGGCAAGACCACGGTTTCTGTGAATCTGGCGCGGACCATTGGCTCCGGCGTGCAGCTGCTGGACTGCGACGTGGAGGAGCCCAATGCCCATCTGTTTCTCCGGGGAAATGAGACGGGGAGCGACGTCGTCACCATCCCGATTCCCGAGGTTGATGAATCGTTATGTGACGGCTGCGGTGAGTGCAGCCGGCTGTGCCGCTACCACGCCATCGTGTCATTCGGCTCGACTCCCCTGGTGTTTCCCGATCTGTGTCACGGCTGCGGCGGCTGCGCCCTTGTGTGTCCCCACGGAGCGATTCGCGAAACCGGAAAGCGTATCGGCGTGGTCGAGACCCGTGATGCGGACGGCATCACCCTGATCCAGGGAAGGCTCGATATCGGGGTTGCCATGGCACCCCCCCTGATCCGGGCGGTCAAGGCGCGCTTGAAGACTGGCACTACCGCTATTCTCGATGCCCCGCCGGGCACCTCGTGTCCGGTCATCGCCACGGTGCGGGGATCGGATTTCGTGGTGCTGGTGACGGAGCCGACGCCGTTCGGGCTCCACGACCTGCGGCTGGCCGTGGACATGATACGGGAGCTGTCCATACCCTTCGGCGTGGTGGTGAACCGCATGGGAGCGGGCGACGATCGCGTCCATCGCTTTTGTCGCGGCGAGGATATTCCCATCCTCCTGGAAATACTGGATGACCGGCGCATTGCCGAGGCCTATTCGCGAGGAGAGCTGGTTGTGGATGCTCTGCCTGACCATGCTTCGCATTTCGCTACTCTCCTGTGGAACATAAGGGAAGAAACAAGAAATACAGGTGGTCAGGCTGAAGGCTGAAGGAAATGCACTAGGTTGCTCCTTAATCCTCCAGCCTTTGGTCTTCACTCTCAACAACTGCGTATTTGCGCATAATAATTGTCTGGGGAAAGTGATCCATGTCCGATTCAACAGTTGAAGAACTGGTAATAATCAGCGGCAAGGGAGGCACCGGCAAGACGAGCATTGCGGCCTCCTTTGCCGTGCTCGCCGGGTTTCCGGTGATTGCCGATTGCGATGTGGACGCGGCGGACATGCATCTCATTCTCGCGCCGAGCGTCCGGGAACGGCACGAATTCCGTTGCGGCAACGAAGCGGTGATTCGCCCGGCCGGTTGCACGGGGTGTGGAAAATGCCTCGAACTATGCAGGTTCGGGGCGATTGTCGCGGGCGGCGAAGGAGAGGCGTATGTGGTCGACCCGGTGGCCTGCGAGGGATGCGGGGTGTGCGTCCGTTTCTGTCCCGCGCGGGCCATTGATTTTCCGGAACCCCTGTGCGGGGAATGGATGGTGTCCGAGACCCGCTGCGGCCCCATGGTTCATGCCCGGCTGGGGATCGCGGCGGAGAACTCCGGCAAGCTGGTGTCCACCGTGCGCCGCGAGGCGCGACGGCTGGCCGGGGAGAACGGCAGCAGACTGGTTCTCGTGGACGGGCCGCCCGGCATCGGGTGCCCGGTGATCGCCTCCATGACCGGGACGTCACAGGCGTTGGTGGTAACAGAGCCCACGGTTTCCGGAGAGCACGACCTGGAGCGGGTGCTGAAGCTGGCGCGGCACTTCGGGATTCCGGCATCTGTGTGCGTGAACAAGTGGGACCTGAACCCTGGAATGACGGAGCGGATAGAGGCGTTGACGGTTCGCTCTGGTGCGCGCATCGCCGGTCGTATCCGCTATGACCGGGGCGTGACGTTGGCCCAGATGCAGGAAAAGGCCGTGGTGGAGACCGACACCCCTGCTGCGGATGATATCCGGCGGGTCTGGGACTCGCTCGGCCTGTAAATACAATTCATTGAAAAGGAGCAGAGAGATGACAGAGCAGTATGGTTGCCGGGGAGAGAGTGCCCCGGGCAATCAGGGTAAAAGGGACGAAAGGTCCGGAATCGAGGAGGCGCTGGAGCGCATCGGGCACAAGATCATCGTGCTGTCCGGAAAAGGGGGGGTCGGTAAAAGCACCGTGGCGGTCAATCTGGCGGTATCGCTCGGCATGGCCGGCTATCGGGTCGGCCTGATGGATGTGGATATCCACGGGCCGAGCGTCCCCAAGATGCTGGGTCTCGAAGGGACCGTCATGCTTTCGTCCGAACGGGGCAAGCTGCTCCCGGCCGACCTGGGCGGTCTCAAGGTCATGTCCATCGGGTTCCTCCTCCCCGGAGAAGCCGAGGCGGTCATCTGGAGGGGGCCTGCCAAGGCGTCCGCCATCAGGCAGTTCGTGGGTGAAGTGGAGTGGGGGGACCTGGACTACCTGGTGATTGACTGCCCTCCCGGCACCGGCGACGAACCGCTGACGGTGATCCAGACCCTGGAGCAGATCGACGGCGCCGTGGTGGTCACTACCCCCCAGGACGTGGCGCTTTCGGACGTGCGCAAATCCATCAGTTTCTGTGGCCAGTTGAACCTGCCGGTCCTCGGGGTGGTGGAGAACATGAGCGGTCTGGTCTGCCCCCGCTGTGGCGATACGGTCGAGGTGTTCAAGAGCGGCGGCGGCGAGGCCATGGCCCGGGAGATGAAGGTTCCTTTTCTCGGCAGGGTGCCCATGGATCCCGCCGTAGTCAGCGCGGGGGACGACGGCAAGCCCTATGCCTACCACTATGAGAAAACCCCCTTCAGCAAGGCCTTTGCCGATATCGTTAACCTGATACTGGATAAAACCGCAACCGGAAATGAAAGAAAGGAGACGAAGCATGATGCGCGTTGCCATACCCGTCTGTGAAGGAGTCCTGTCCATGCACTTCGGACACTGCGAGAAATTTGCCCTGGTTGACGTGGACCCGGACCTGATGGCCATTGTGGGGACCACGTCAATCGATCCTCCCCCCCATCAACCGGGGCTGCTTCCGGGGTGGCTCGCCGAACGCGGCGTCAACCTGGTCATCGCCGGGGGGATGGGAGGCCGGGCCCAGCAGCTTTTTGCGGAAGCAGGAGTGAAGGTCATTGTCGGCGCCCCTTCCGCTGATCCGGAATCGGTGGTAATGGATTACCTGTCCGGCAGCCTGGTCCCCGGCGCCAACGTCTGCGACCACTGACTGGAAGAGGTCATGGTCCACGGGAAGGGCATCCCCCGAGGGTGCCCCGACGTAAAGCGATGTCATAATGAAACCGGACGATAAAATCGTTCATTATCCAGCGGCTGTTGTGGCTCTACGAGCCGGCACACACCCTGGAGGACTCAGAAACCGGACGCCTGCCGAAGCCTTCTTGCGCGGAGAACATGTCATGACGGTTTATGGCACGGCGCGTGAATCCGGATAGCGCGGATACCGGATGGACAAGGAGATAAATCGGATGTATCCCGCAATCGTCATGGAACATTTCCTCAATCCGCGGAATATCGGGGTGATTGAGGATGCGGAAGTAGTCATCCAGGTTGGAGACCCTGCCTGCGGGGACAGTCTCCTCCTTTTTCTCAAAATCGAAAACAACGTCGTTTTCGACGCGAAATTCCGGATCAAGGGGTGCGGTGCAGCGATCGCGACCTCTTCCATGACCACGGAAATGGTAAAGGGGATGACTTTGGAAGAGGCGCTTGCGCTGACGAATGAGCAGGTCGCCGAGGCACTGGGCGGCCTGCCGGAAGAAAAGATGCACTGCTCGTCGCTTGTAGTTGGCGCGGTTCACACGGGAATTTTGAGATATATTTCACCTCCGGAGGAGTATTCCGATAAAAGGAGGAAAAGATGAGAACGATCATATGGTTGGCGGCGGCTCTGGTGGTACTGTTTTTGGGTTCGTCCGTATTCGCCCAGCCCTGGCGCGGCAGCGGGGGGTGGGGGATGGGAGGTTCCTATCAGCGGATGTATGATCCGGCAACGGTGGAGACCGTCTCCGGAGAGGTAACGGCGGTCGAGCAGATGGCCCCCGTGAAGGGGATGCGGTACGGCATCCACCTGATGCTGAAGACGGAGAAAGAGACTATATCGGTCCACCTGGGTCCGGGCTGGTTCATCGAACGCCAGGACATCAGGATCGAAAAGGGTGACAAAGTTCAGGTGACAGGTTCGCGGGTGACCGTTGCGGGAAAACCGGCCATTATAGCCGCCGAGGTGGTGAAGGGGAAAGATCGGCTGTTGCTCAGGGACAAGGTCGGCATTCCGGCTTGGAGCGGCTGGAGAAGATAGGCCGAATCGGATGGAACCGGCCTCACTTCATTGCAAACAGCCCGCCGATTTGCTATTCTGCCGGAACGGCGTGCCCGGTGACCGGAGCCGCCGTACGTACTCCAAAGGAACTTTATGAACTACCTGACCGGATGTCTGGTCTGCGGCGCGGAGTTGTCCTATTCGCGTCGTTACACGTCCAGGACCTGCTACTACTGCGGCGTTACCCAGGAGACCAACGCCTCCTGCAGCGAGGGGCACTACGTCTGTGACTCCTGTCACAACGGGACGGCCAACGACCTGATCGAAAGGTACTGCGGCAATACCGGTTCCACGTCCCCGTTGTCGATGGCGCTGACGTTGATGAAGAATCCGGCCGTGAAGATGCACGGTCCGGAGCATCATTTCCTCGTTCCCGCAGTTCTGCTCGCGGCCTGCCGTAACCTGAACGGCACCGACAAAAGCGGCGTGGCGGAAAAGATACGGCAGGCGCGGATCAGGGCGGAGGAGGTGAAGGGCGGTTTCTGCGGCTTCCAGGGTGCCTGCGGCGCGGCTATCGGCGCCGGGATCTTCATGAGCCTGATGACCGGCGCCACCCCCCTGTCGGACCGGGAGCGGGTGCTCTCCAACCTTATCACTGCCGACTGCCTCAGGGCCATCGCCGACAACGGCGGGGCCCGCTGCTGCAAGCGCGCATCGTTCCGCGCCATTCTTACGGCAACGGAATTCGTCCGGAGGGAGTTGGGGATCGACCTGCCGGTCGAGTGGCCTCCCGCCTGCGCCTTTACGGAGCTGAACCGGGAATGCCTGCTGGAGAGATGCGCATTTTACGACATCGGACAAGAAGTGACTCAGAACGTACTGTTGCAAGGAGAAACAAAGGAATGTCCGTAGAAACCGCCGTACACTCCTATACCAAAGAACGCCTCAACTGCGCCCAGAGCATCCTGAAGGCCTTCGGGCACAGAAAGGACATGACCCGGAACGAAATAGACGCGGCCCAGGCGCTGGGCGGCGGCAAGGCGGCCGGCGGCGTGTGCGGCGCACTCCATGCCGCCCTGCTGCTGCTCGACGGCCCGGAAAAGAAGCAGGCATTCCGCGAAGCCTTTGTGGAACGTGCCGGTTCTGAACTGTGCCGAGAGATCCGGGCCATGAAAATCATCAATTGCGCGCAGTGCGTCGAACTTGCCGCCGGGCTGCTGGATGAGGGGTTTGCGGCAAATGCGGTGTGAAGAAATGATGAGCGGATAGCTCGGCAGACAACTATCTTTAATGGAGGGTGAACATGACATTGGCTATACAGAACCGTTTGCTGGAACACTTGAGACCCCAAGCCGGGGGTGCCGTCGTCGCCGATGTGCGCATCGGGCTGGGGTATACCGCCGTGCGGCTTGAGAGCGGCCACGCCGGGGTTGCCTGGACCCCCCAGTCCGACGCCCCCTGCTGCACCCATTTTCAACAGGCCGGGACCCTGGCCGTCCGTCCGGCCGGGGATCTGCTGGAATTCCTGGCCGACGAAAAGTCCGGCCTGGCGCGGGCGGTGGGTCTGGCAACGGCCAACGCCCTTCTCGCGGCCCTCCCGCAGCCACCCACCTCGAAGGAGGAGGTCATCTCCTCGCTCGACATCACCCCAGGGGACAGGGTGGCCATGGTCGGCTATTTCGGTCCGATTGTCGGCCAGCTTCGCAAGATCGGCTGCCAACTCGACATCATCGAGCTGAATCCGCACCCCGGCGAAACCATTACCCCGGAACAGGGGCGCGAGGCCCTGGCGGCCTGCTCGGTCGCCATCCTTACCGGCACATCGCTCATCAACGGCACCTGCGACGGGCTTCTGGCCGTTCTGGGCAGTCCGCGTGCCGCCGTGCTCCTGGGTCCATCGTCACCGCTCTGTCCGTCGGTATTCAAGGGGACCGGAGTAACCCATGTGGCCGGTTCGCGGGTGCGGGACGCCGAAGCCGTGCTGCGCGTCGTCTCGGAAGGGGGAGGCACCATGCTCATGAAACGGTACCTGGCTTTCGAAACGGTGCTGACCGACTGACATTCCAGCCGGGGTGAGGTTGCCCGACGAAGTTCACCCGGCTTCACCGGCGCCTGTACGGGGCGACGTTTACCTCCGGCACGCCGCCTGCCCGGCGTCGGGACGTGAGGGATACAGGAAGGAGTCATCTACATGCCACGCGGACAATGCCGTCGCCACGGCCAGGAACGTCCCTGCTCGTGCGGGATGGGGAACCTCTATCGATTCGTTGAGCCGGTTACCCTGTACCTGCTCAGGATCCGTGGCCGGACCCACGGCTACGATCTGGTGGGGGCGCTGAACGACAATGCCCTGACCGACTCGCACATCGAGCCGGGCGCCCTCTACCGGACGCTCCGCAGGCTTGAGGAAAACGGCTTCGTGGTATCCGCCTGGGACGTGAGCGGTGGCGGGCCGGCGCGGAGGGTTTACGAGCTGACGCCCGCAGGGGAGGAGCATCTCCGGGAGTGGCTGGCGGTGCTGGAGCGCCTCTCGGGCTCCCTGACCAGGTTCGTGAAGGATATCCGCGCGACCCTGGGGGATGGACCTTAGGCTACCAGTCAACCCTTTCCAGGCCCCATCGTGTCCGGATGCGGCGTTCGATGATCCAAAAGGCGTGAAAGGAGAGTAAGCTATTTCGAGAAAAGTATCTTGAGGGAAACCAGCAGCAACACGGCGCCGAAAAATTTTTCCAGATAAAACCTGGGCAGGGAGATTGCCAGCTTGGCGCCGAAATACCCCCCCAGGAGAAAGCCGAGGCAGATGATGGAGGCGGCCTTCAGGTCCACGTATCCGTTGGTGTAGTACGCCCAGGCGGCCATTATGCCGATGGGGGGGACCATGAGGGCGATGGCTGTCCCCTGGGCCGCGTGCTGGGAGAAACCGAACAGTATCACCAGCGCCGGTACGATCACGATTCCCCCGCCGATCCCCACCAGTCCGCTCATTACCCCCGCGACCAGACCCAGTACGATATATGCCGGAAAAAGTTCCATGTGGTGTCTTCCTTCCCCAAACGTCGGGTTTCCGTGAACGCATGACTCGAGGCGGCAATCAATCCGCGAGTCAATGAATTTTTGTAATATACCGGAGGTCGGCCCGGGAAGAAAGCCAAAATTCGCCGAGCGGTGAAAAGGCCGTTCCCGAATGTGTCGCGCAACGGCTGCCGGGAAACGCCGCGCATTGTGGAGCGCGGTTTTTTCTGGTACCCTTGAAACCGTTTCACCGTCCGGCCCGGGAGGTGGGAAAGTCATCGTGAGATGGAACGCCGTGAAAGAGGTAGACGCCTCCATCATCGGGTGCCGGATGACGGGGGCCTGCTCCGGACCCGACGTTTCATTCGTGAGTCCCGGCCGGTAAATCCGATAGACAGGGGAAAACGTGGAGTTCGTGCTGCTGGAGGACATGGAGATACTTTTCGGTCTGGCCGTGGCGACCGTCATTCTGTTCAGAAAGCTGATGTTCCCGTCGATTATCGGTTTTCTCGCGGCCGGCATTCTGGCCGGCCCCCATACTCTCGCCCTGGTGAAGCATATCCACCAGGTGGAGCAGATGGCGGAGATTGGCGTCGTGCTGCTGCTGTTCACCATCGGCATCGAGCTCTCCCTCAAAGAGCTGGTGCGGATCAAGCACCTGGTGCTCCTGGGGGGAGGGCTGCAGGTGGGGATCACCATCGCGGCCACCGCCCTGATCGGCGTGTGGTTCGGCTTCTCTCCACAGCAGTCCGTCTTCTTCGGTTTTCTGGTAGCACTTTCCAGCACCGCCATCCTCATAAAGCTGCTCATGGATGCCGGGGAGATCGATACCCCCCACGGCAAGATGGCCATGGGTATCCTGATCTTCCAGGACCTGTGCGTGGTGCCGCTGATGCTGTTCGTGCCCTTTCTTGCCGGGCGCGGGAACGGCCTGGCCGGCATCCTGACCGTTTCGGCAAAGGCGCTGGCGGTGGTGCTCGTGGCCCACTTCGGCGCCCGCTTCGCCGTCCCGCGGATCTTCGAGCAAGTGGTCAAGGCCCGCAGCCGCGAGCTCTTTATCCTGACCATCATCTTCATCGGGCTGGGCACCGCCTGGCTCACCGCCCAGGTGGGGCTCTCCCTGGCGCTCGGGGCCTTCATCGCCGGCCTGGCCATCTCCGAGTCGGAGTACAGCCACCAGGCACTTGGCGACATCATTCCGTTCCGGGACGCGCTCATGTCCCTGTTCTTCATTTCGGTCGGGATGCTCCTCGACCCGTCCATACTCCTGAAGCACCCGTTCCTGATCTCCTCGCTGGTGCTCACCATAATCCTGATAAAGGCGCTGATCACGGCTGGTGCGGCCATGGCGCTCGGACTGTCCATGAGGATAGCCCTGATAACCGGCCTCTGCCTGGCCCAGATAGGCGAGTTTTCGTTCGTGCTCTGCCAGTCGGGGCTCAAATACGGGATCCTTTCCCCGGAGCTGTACCAGATCTTTCTTGCCTCATCCATCGCGACCATGGGCCTGACCCCGCTCTGTCTCAAGCTCTCGGCACCCCTTGCCGACCGGATAGTCGCCCTGCTGCCCGGCTCCGTGACCCGGGGCCAGGGGGGCCTGGAGCGGCGCGAGCACAGTATGGCGGTTTCGGACCACGTGATCATCGTCGGCTACGGGCTCAACGGCAGAAATCTGGCCCGGGTGCTCAACCACTTCCGCATCGACCACGTGGTTATCGAGACCAACCCATTTACGGTGAAAGCCGAGAAAAAGAAGGGGACCCGCATCATCTTCGGTGACGGATCGGGCAGCGAGATCCTCGAACACGCCAACATCGACCAGGCGCGCATCATCGTGATCGCCATCTCCGACGCCGCGTCGAGCCGGCGCATTGCGGACCAGGCGCGCAAGATGAACCCGGCGATACACATCATCGTGAGGACCCGTTACATCCTGGAAATGGAGCCGCTGTACAAACTGGGGGTGAACGAGGTCGTCCCGGAGGAATTCGAGACTTCCATCGAGATCCTGTCCCGGGTGCTGCGCAACTATCTCCTGAGCCACGACGAGATCGAGCGCTGCATCTCGGAGGTGCGGGGTGACTCCTACGAGATGTTCCGCACCCTGAGCCACAGGCACAGCCACGCGGTCGGCATCTCCGGCTTTCTGACCGGTGCGGAGATAACCACCTTTCGCATAGGGACAAAGTCGCCCCTGGTAGGCACCAGCCTGCGTGACGGCGTGCTGCGGGACAGATCGGGCGCAACCGTGTTGATGATCAAGCGAGGGGACGAGATTGCGCCCAACCCGGACCCGGTATGGGAGCTCAAGGATGGGGACCTCGTCCTGCTGCTGGGGACCCCGGAGCAGCTGGCCGCCGCTGCCGGGCTGTTCGAGCATGGGCATGAGTGAATTGGGATTTTGACGCAACCTGTAACCGAACATCGTCAACAAAGGAGGAGGCATGGAACTGAAAGCGATCCCGGTAGCCTTTCCGGAAGAATGCAACATCATCCTCGGCCAGACCCACTTCATCAAGACCGCCGAGGACCTGTACGAGGTCATCGCCACCACGGTGCCGCAGGCCAGGTTCGGCGTCGCCTTCACCGAGGCGTCCGGCCCGTGCCTCATCAGGACCGAGGGGAACGACCCGGCCCTGGTGGAGCGCTGCGCCGCGATTCTGGGCGAGCTGGCAGCCGGTCACGTCTTCTGCATCCTGCTGAAGGATGCCTATCCCATCAACGTACTGAACCAGGTAAAGGGCTGTCCCGAAGTGTGCCGGATCTTCTGCGCCACAGCCAACCCGCTTGAGGTCCTGGTGGCCGAGACCGGCCAGGGGAGGGGGGTGGTCGGCGTGGTGGACGGTTTCCCGCCCAAGGGGGTGGAGAGTGGTGAGGACCGGGAAAAGCGCAAGACACTGCTGCGTAAGATCGGATACAAACTCTGAGGGGAAGACCATGCTCCACTATATCCATGTTTCCAGCCGGGACCGTAACGAGCTCATCGACATCACGGACCGGGTGGAGGAGATCGTCAGGCAGTCGGGCGTCTCAAGCGGCGTCTGCCACCTGTTTACCTTCCATACCACGGCGGCCGTCACCATCAACGAGGGGGCGGATCCCGCGGTGCGTCGGGACATCGCCGGCTTCCTCGCCAGGCTGGTGCCGGTGGACGCCTCCTTCAGCCATGGGGAGGGGAACTCCGATTCCCACGTCAAGACTTCGCTGGTGGGACCGTCCCAGACCGTGATCATCGAGGAGGGGAGGCTGTTGCTCGGTACCTGGCAGGCAATCTTCTTCTGCGAGTTCGACGGGCCGCGCGCCAGAAAGGTTGCGGTAAAGATAATGCCCGACCCGTGAAGGTCCGGCGCATGAAGAGCCGGGAAATTTTCCTGTATACGCTCCAGGGGTGGCGGAACTTACCGTAAGATGCGATACTTGGTATTCTAATGGAAACCGATAACGCGGTAACAGAAGGAGGGAGCAGCTATGAGCATTTCAAGATTGTCGGTACTGTTTGTTTTCATGGCGGCGACGGCGCTCACGGCCCTGGCAGGATGCTGCGGTCCCGGCGGCGGCGCCAGCGTGGAGACGCAGAACATCAACACCACCAAATCCCTCGGCGACCAGCTTCTCGATCTCCAGAAGGCCTATGAGAGCGGTGCGATTACCGAGGACCAGTACAGGGAACTGAAGGAAAAGACCATCAGGCAGAATACCGGTCGCTGACAACCGGCGGAGGCCCTTGGGATGAAGGCACGTTACGCTGTCTGGACGGCCCTGGCATTGTGCCTGTCTCTGGCCCCTGTCTCCATGGTATCCGGATCTCCGGAGGCGATGAAGGGGCCGGGTGTGAAGCTACGCATGCCGCCGCTCCCCGACGAACCGGAGACCTCGCTTTCCCGGATTGTCCTTCTGGGCACGCTGACGCTGTACCAGCGCTACGTGTCGCCCATCGACGGAGAGCGGTGCGGATTCTCGCCTTCGTGCTCGGCCTTTGCCCGTGAGGCGGTGGGCCGTGACGGCGCGCTGGCGGGCATTGTCGTGACCGCAGACCGGCTGATGCGCTGCACCCTGCTCAAGGGACGGGCGCCCGATTACCTGCTGCTCCCCGGCGGAAGGCTGTTCGATCCGGTGGAGTACAACCTCCTTTCGAGCCCATGAAAACCATTTCCGCAATCCCGTTCCTTGTTTCATTCCTGGTTTCGGCCCTTTTTCCAGGTTTTTGCGCCGCGGACCAGGGGATATACCTGACTGAAGACCTCCAGCTGCTGGTGGCCGACTCGTTCCTGGAGGAAGGCGAGTACTATCGGGCCGTTACCGAGTACAAGCGGTTCGGTATCCTGTTCCCCGGCTCGCCGAAGGGAGAGTACGCCCTGTTCCGCACCGGCATGGCGTGCTTTCTGGGGGACGAACACGGTGACGCCCTGCGCGCCTTCCAGACGGTTTCGGAGCGTTATCCCGACGGCTACTACCGGATCCCTTCCGGCTATTTCGCCGGGCTCAGTCTGTGGAAAAAGAAGGACTTTGCAGGGGCGGCGGAGGCGTTCGAGGCCGTTGTACGCTCCGCTCCAGGTTCCCCGTTCGCTGCCAGGGCACTGGCGGCCCGTTCGTTGATGGAACTGGACAGGGACGATCCGGCCGCCGCCACGGCCGCTCTGCAGAGGTTTGCGGACGGCTTTCCGGACCATCCGGAGATCGCCCGGGTCCGGGAGGCCCAGGCACTTCTGCGGCAGTACGAGGACCTGCCGCAGAAGTCGGAACTCCTGGCAGGGGTCCTGTCCGCGATTCTACCGGGAGCGGGGTATGTCTACGCCGGCCGTTACGGAGACGGCCTTACCTCATTCCTGGTCAACGCGCTGTTCATCGCTGCAACGGTTACCGCGGTCCGTCAGGAGTGGTATCCCGCCGCGGGGATAGCCGGCGGCATCGGACTTCCGTTCTATCTTGGAAACATTTACGGCTCCGTCAACGCCGCGCGGAAGTGGAACCGGAGCAGGAGGTCGGAGATGCGCGCCCGCATCGAGGCGGTCCTGGGCGACCTCGTGGACGAGCGACGCCTTCCGCCCGAGGCCCTTCCGGACGGAGCTACGTCTCAGTAACCGCCGCCCCGCCGGGCAGACATTTTCCTACTATTGAATTAGACAAGGAGAATTCCCGTGTATATCGTCATACTCGCCGGAGGTTCCGGCACCCGGTTCTGGCCCCTGTCCAGGAAGAGACATCCCAAGCAGCTCATGTCGGTGTTCGGCGGCAGATCCATGCTGCAGAGGACGGTCGAACGGGTCCTGCCGCTCAATCCCGATCATATCCTCGTGGTCACCAACAGCCTTCAGGCAGAGGAAACCGCCCGACAGCTGGCCTCCCTGGACAGGGGAACGATCACCGTTGTCGAGGAGCCCCTGGCCCGCAACACCGCACCGGCCATCGGCCTCGCCGCCGCCGTCATCGAACGTCACGACCCCACCGCCGTCATGGCCGTGCTCCCGGCCGACCATTACATAATCGACGAGGAGGAGTTCCGGGCCACGCTCGTGAGGGCCGGGGAGGCAGCCTCCCGTTGGAGCCTGGTCACCCTCGGGATCAGGCCGACCGCGCCGGAGACCGGATACGGATACATCGAGGCGGACACGTCCGCGGGAAGGGAGGGGGTGCTGCCGGTGCGGCGCTTTGTGGAAAAGCCCTCCAGGGAAAGGGCTCTGGAGTTCATGGATTCGGGCAACTTCTACTGGAACAGCGGGATGTTCGTCTGGCGCACCGACCTGATCCTGGACCGGATCAGGACCCACCTGCCCCACCTGTGGGCCGGTCTTTCGGCTCTTGACGTGCCGGTAAACCTGAAGCACCTTTCAGTGCTCAAGGAGCGGGTGGCGGACCTCTACGCCAGGATCGAGGCCCAGTCCATCGACTACGGGGTCATGGAGAAGGCCGAAGGGGTGGTGGTGATTCCCTCGTCGTTCGGCTGGAGCGACGTGGGGAGCTGGAGCGCCCTGCCCGGGCTCCTGGAGGGGGATCAGGAGGGGAACAGCGTGACGGACTCGTCGAGGCTGGTCACCATCGATTCCCGGAACTGCCTGGTTCGCGGAAACGACAGGCTCGTGGCCCTGCTGGGCGTGCGCGACCTGATCGTGGTCGACAGCGGTGACGCCCTCCTGGTCTGCCCGAGGGAGCGTGCCCAGGAGGTCAGGAAGGTGGTCGACGAGCTGGAGAGGCGGGGGCTGACGGATTACCTGTGACGCCGTAGGTGGCCCGCGAGGCTTTATCCGCCCCGTGGGCGCCATTCCTGTCGATGTCTCACATGTAGACCATGACGCGGAACGCAATGTTGCTGTTCAGGGATTTGAACGGGATGGTGACACCTTTGCAGCGGATGTTCATGGAAGTATCGCCGGACTGCTCGGGCGGTTCGCTCACCGGCCGGATCTTCCCGGACACCACCAGGGGGAGGCCGAGGGCCACGCTCCCGTAGAGCTCGTGGTACTTGCTCTTGAACACTCCGGCGATGTTGTTGGTCAGCTCGCCGATGGCGTCCCTGACTGCCTCGTCGTCCGCCTCCTCCATCATCAGGAGTTCCTTGGCCACCAGCACCGCCGAGGACTTCTCGGTGGCATACATGATATACCCCACCCGGTCCCCGGCGACCCCGACAATCCCGACCACGTCGGACTCCACGGGTTCAATCTTCTTCTCTATCTTTCCGGCCAGGATTTCCATCCCCATGTAGGTCATGAAGGTATCCTGGGTCGCCGACATGATGGTGAACATGATCTCCTCGAAAGTGATTCCGGCCACGCGCGTTCCTCCTGAAAAGTGATGGTTCCTACCCGTATCGGCCTGTAGGGGAAAAAGTTTAGGACGTTTTCAGCCGGAAAGTATCGACAGGGGGCGGGTCGGAACTTCCCCGGAGCCCCTCGTAATCGGTCACCATCCTTCGCCCGGATCTGACACTCTGCTGGATTCGGGCGCTTTCCCGTGCGTCACCCGGTTGCACTCAAGCCGTACGAGAGGCTCCGTGAAAGCCCCGACCCATTTTTCAAAGGTTTTCGTGTGGAAGCCGGGACAAATCGGCAGTGCCGCTTCCCGGGCAGGTCTCTCGCCGCCGTATTGACAAACGCCCGTGCAGCGGTTACCGTAGCTTTCCTTTCGCAAACCATATCGAACCACAGGAGCAGCCCATGAAAATAGCACTGCTTGGTCTCCCCCAGGCGGGGAAAAAGACCCTTTTCACCCTTCTCACCGGCAGGGAGGTGCCGGAGCACCGCGCCGAAGGCGAGTCCCTGGAAGGCGTGGCGCCCATCCGCGACCCCAGGGTGGACGTGCTGACCGAGATGGTCAGGCCCGAGAAAACCAGATACGCCGAGAACAAGGTGGTCCTCTGCCCCGATATGTCCGAGGGCGGCGGCAAACGGGAGTGGCTCGAAGCGGCCCGCCGCTGCGACCTCCTCTGCCTGGTGGTGCGCGACTTCGCCTCCGACAGCGTCTACCACCCCAGCGGTTCGGTGGACCCTGCCCGCGACCTGCGGGCACTGGAGACCGAGCTGCTGCTGGCGGACCTGGAACTGATCGAGAAGCGGCTGGAGCGGCTGGCCAAGGAGAAGAAGGGGGGGAAGACCCCTGCCCAGGAGCGGGAGGAGGCGGTGCTCCTCAGGTGCCGGGAGGCGGCCGAGAACGAGCGGGGGGTGAATACCCTGGAACTGGGCGGTGAAGAACTGGAAGCGATCCGGAGTCTGAACCTGGTCACCCTCATGCCGATCCTCCGCATCCTCAACGTGGACGAGGACCGGGTGGCGGACGCCGGGATGGCCGGGGAGAACGTGTTCGTGGTCTCGGCCCTCATCGAGAAGGAGATCATGGGCATGGATGACCCTGCCGAGCGGGACGAATACCTGACGGCCATGGGCCTCGAATCCTCCGGCCTGGACCGCCTCAACGCCGCGGCCTACGATGCCCTGGGGCTCATGTCCTTCTACACCATGGGCAAGGACGAGGTGCGGGCCTGGACCATCCGGAAGGAGACCCCGGCCCCGGCCGCCGGCGGCAAGATCCACAGCGACATCGAGCGGGGTTTCATCCGGGTGGAGGTCATAAAGTACGACGACCTGGTGGCCGCCGGCGGCGAGGCGGCCGCCAAGGCCCAGGGCAAGGCCCTGCTCAAGGGGAAGGACTACGTCATGGAAGACGGCGACATCTGCCACTTCAGGTTTAATGTGTAGGCAGGTGTAAAGGTTGAAGGTTGCGGGAGCCGGGTCGGTGGAAATCCTTGAGATCATCGACCACCACAAGCCCGGCAATCCTTTCGGCATGTTCAGTCTTCTCTTGGAGTTGTCTTGTTGTGACTGCGGTAAAGGCACGAACTGAAGACAGGTTTTTTTCTCGTAGTCAATACACACGAAAAAAAGGGTGTGGCAAGCACACCCACCCATTGCAGGAGGAAAGGCGGAGTTCTCATGGCTTCGTCGTTTCCGGAAACAGAGAATTCAGGTCGGTTTCAGAACCTCGACATCGATCGAACGGGGCACTTTGAGTAATGTTGCGAGAGCATGGTTCATGACTTTTGTCTGGAAATGCTCCATTCATTGTTCAGCAACAATATGGTTTGTGTCGCACTTGTACGCTGAACCTATTATCCTGTCGGTTAGCAGAGTTTCCGCATGAGACCATGTAATATGCGTAGCGCCGAGGTGTTGGGCTTCTTCCATCGCCCGGTTTTTGAATCCGTTCATAACTGCCGGAGTACCTACCATTCGATACCCATCCGGTCCCTTGAACTGGGCGATAAACATGCACTGCCTAACAGTTTGAGGGTCTACCTCCTCGATGGGGGAGCCGAACGCAGAGGCGGCAGTTGAGAATAATGTAGTGACAAACAGAGCGTACAGACAGTAGCTTTTCATATGTGTATCCTCCTTGCGAGATATGTCCACCGTGCTTGTGTGCTGTTCAACGAAGTCTCGTTATCTCTGACCGTGGGAGGCGGCTCGTGGCTAAAAGGCATACTGCGCGCTCAGCATGAGCCCACCTCCTAAACCGAGGGTCTTTGTCTGGTGGCGATCTCCAGCTCCCGTATAAGCTGCGGCGAGCGTCAGGCTCTTGTTGACAAACCACGCGATGTGCATGTCCCAGTAGTCGGAATCCTTGTAAGAACCGTAATCCGGTCCCATTTTCAGCTCGTAGCCGACCGCCAGCCAGCTCAGGGGGAAGAGGTCGATATTGCCGAAGAAGACTTCGGTCCTCTTGTGGTCAAACCCGGCAACACCGTTGACATGCCCCTGGGTTGAAAGAACCCCCGCCGATATCAGCAACGGCATCGGCAGTTGCGTAATGAGTTTGGTTGCCACGAGATAGACGTCAAAACCGTCGTTATCTCTTGGCGAAACGGATGTGAAGGGCGTAGTTGTCCTTTTGTAGACAGTGCCCAAGGAGACAGCCGGGAGAAAACTGGTGCCGAAGGCATTTTCTTCGAGTAGCAGCAGTTTTGCGCCAAAGTTATATTTATGGGTGTCCGTGGGCATAACGCCGATGCCGAGTACCTCGTAGCCGAATGAAACCTCGAACCTTTTGTTGAAAGCCGTGGCAATCCCAATGGTTGTCCAATCAATGCCGCCGTTGGTGTCATTAAGGTTTACGTAAAAAGCGCCGAGTCGCGGTTTGGCGATTTCCACCGGTCCGATTCTGAAGCCTTCTTCTCCTGGGGTAAATGCCGGATAAGCGAGCGGGTTAAACCCGACGCCGCCGACCCCTTCTGCGGTGACGAAAGGCGCTCCGGCTTGGGCTGTTCCGGAATAGAAAAACGCCGTGAATATCATTACCGCCAGAATCGCCGACAAATGCTTCATGGTAAGCCTCCTTTTCATTGCGTACATGTTGTTCATTGCGTATCTACTTATGATGGATTCCCACCGATCTCCAGAGGGAATCCATCAGGAAGCAAGCATGCTCAGACCGACGCGTTGAGCAGTTCTTTCAAGTGCAAGTCAACCTGGTCGTAGTAGGCTTTCCCGTCGACCCCGAACAGTCCGAGATGACCGGCGAGGCTGTTGATGACACGAAGCTCGCTGTTAGGCGTGAGTTTCTGTTCCGCAGCGCAATCCGCCACCGGGAACAGATGGTCCGTGGAGATGGGCATGACGAAGACTTTCGCCTTGATCCGGCCCAGGGCTGCGGCCAAGTCGCCGCCGGCCAGTCTCCCGACGTCGGCGCGTTGCCACTTCCAGGCGTTGTTCATGAGGTCGTTCGGATCCATAGGGATGAAATAGGCGTCCATGAAGTTTGTCTGGAAATCCTCGATGGAGGAGAAACCCAGAGCGCGCCACTTCTCTTGTTTGAGCCATTCGGGGGACCAGCCGAAGACGGTCCACAGGGCGGCTTCCCTGCGCAGACCGGTCTGGACATCGGTATTGGATGTGTAATTGCCTTCGTTAAAGCTCGGATCGGACCTGCGCGCCTCGTCCAGAGTCCTCGAAAAGGCGGCGCATTGCGGAGTTGTTCTGGCCGTTCCGGCGATAGGTGCGGCCCTCTTGACCATGTCGGGATACCGTGCCGCCCATTCCCACGTCTGTTCGGCCCCCATGGAGCCGCCAACCACCAGGGCAAGCTCCTTGATGCCCCATTTTTCGGTAATCATCTTGTGTTGCGCCCGCACATCATCGCTGATGCGTACATGGGGAAATTTCGCCATACCACCGGCTCCGGGCGTGTTATGGGGTGAACTGGAGAGTCCGTTGCCGATCTGGTTAATCAGGATGATGAAGTACTTGTCAGGGTCAAGCGCTCGTCCTTTGCCCAGGTAGTTTTGTTCCCAGAATTTGGTTGTGCCGGAATACCAGGTACAGATGAGGATTGCGTTGTCTTTCGCCTTGTTGAGCTTGCCGTGGGTCGTGTAGGCCAACTGCAAATCCCGGATTGTTCCACCGTCTTCCACCGAAAAATCGCCGATTTTGTAGAGTTGATACGGGCCGTGAACGGCCTGGGAGTAATAGTCGTTTTTGTACTCGGCATGAGCCGACACGACACCTCCCAGGCTTAATGCGGTGATGAGCAGCGCCGTGCTGAGGTTTCCCGAGATTTTCCTCCCGGTACATCGTTCCCAAAAGAAAGTTTTTGCCATCGCCGTCCTCCTTTTTCTTGTCTGACGAAAAAAGCGCGAGCTCTTTTTTCGCTGAAATGGCCTCGTTTTTGAGACACGGACTGGTGTCTCGTATCTCGTCACACCGGGGTTGCCAGCAGTTCTCTGAGGTTAGTGTCGATTTGTCTCGTGAATTCCTTCTCTATGCCGAAGAGGCCCAAGTGCCCGCAGCGGCTCCTGATTATCCGTAACTCGCTACCTGGTATTGATCTTTGCTCATATTCGCAGTCTTTAACGAAAAAGAGCATGTCAGTGTCGATCGGCATGACAAAGGTTTTTGCCCTGATTCGCAACAATGCTTCATGCAGGGTGCCGCCGGTCATTCGGCTGACGTCGGCGCGCAGGTGTTTTCTGAGCTGGCACAACAAGTCGTTGGGATCCATGGGTAGGAAGTAATGCTCCAGAAAACCGACGATAAAATCATCCAGCGAACTGAAACCGATCTCTTTCCACAGACCTTCATTGAAGAATCCGGGACTCAGTCCCATGACCGCCCAGTATCTTGCGTGCCTGCGTAGGGCGGCATGAACGGCATGTGGATTGGTGTACCAACCGCCGTTCCAGGAAGGATCAGAGATGATCGTGTCAATCATGCTTTCGATGAGCACGGCATCGTGGGTCGTCGTTCTGGCCGTGCCGGCGATGGGGGCCGCCCTTTTCACCATGTCCGGGTAGCGCGCCGCCCATTCGTAAGTCTGCTGCGCACCCAACGAACCGCCGACAACCAGCTCAAGCCGTTCTATGCCGAATTGTTCCGTCAGCAACTTATACTGAGCGTTGACATCGTCCCCGACGCACAGGTCGGGAAATCGTGACATGGAGAAGGGTGCCGGTGTGTTGTGCGGTGAACTGGAGAGTCCGCCCCCGAGCTGATTGACGATTACGATGAAATAGTGAGCAGGGTCGATTGCTCTCCCTCTGCCCGTATACACCTGTTCCATGATCTTGTTAGTGCCCGAATACCAGGTAGTAACCAGAACCGCATTGTCCTTCTCGTTATTCAGTGTGCCGAACGTGGAGTAGGCAAGTGTGCAGTTCCGGATCGTTCCTCCTTCTTCGAGCTTGAAATCCCCTAGGCGGAATAACTCATAGGGGCCATGGATGGTGTGCGAGTAGTAGTCGTTGATCAGCATGCGAAACCCTCCCTTTGTTTTTGTGTGAACTCCCGTGCTTGGGCGCGTTTGTACCGTGAGCTTATTCGCCTTGTAATGCAATATTGAATAAATTTATCTGGTTTAACCCCTATATATAGCTTGATTGGCGATGTTAAAAGCAAATATTGCAGCGCAAAACGCGACAATAATGGATTAAATAAAGCATTTTTGGGTAAATATATTTTGCAAAAAAATATAAGTCAAGCAAAAAAATATAAAATAGTTTTATTGTCGGCAAAAAAACATTCTCTAACTTCAAAAGTGAAGCTTGAAAGGGTGTTGATAAATGCCAATAATGCATATATGTTTCAATCGCAGCAAACGACACCGGAAAGGTGGTACCTATGGGCAGGCTGAAACAGGGGATAAACGTGGTGATAGGAGAGCGTCTCAGGGAATTGAGAAAGGCGAAGGGGTTGACGCAGGAACAGTTGGCCGAGCAGTTGGAGACAAACTCCCACTATATCTCATCGATAGAACGAGGCGGACGTGGGGTGGGGCCCGGCTTGTTGTCCCGCTATTGCAGGTTTTTCGGAATCAAAGAGGAGGAGCTGTCACAGTTTGTTCGGAAAGAAGAGGACGGATATCCACCCCTGGTCAAGATGGTTATCGATGAACTTCTTGAGTTGCCTGACTACGAACAGGCCCGTATCCTTGCGGATTTGAAGGAAAAGAAGGAGAAAGCAAAACGGGAGCGTTCATGATGAGAAACCTGACGATATCCCGTACCGTTTCAGGCAACTCCGCGTCTGCATTGATTTGAGACAATACCGATTCTTTATCGGATTCCGTGTACGCAAGAATTTCATGGCAGAAAAGGTTTAGTTTTGGCCGCATAATTGCCCCCTGTCTCTTTTTGCGAGCGCCGTTTTCACCTGATGAAATGATACCGGTGCGCGGTTGGGACTGCAATTCAGGTTGATAGGCAAGCGTTGTTCTGTTTTTTCTGATGGCGGGATAGGGGGGAAGGGACACAGGCTTGCGCAGGGTTCGAAATTCCTGATGGAGGATCAGCGTTTGGGGAAACATGGGGCGTTTCCCATGCGGGAAATTCAAAGATTCAGGTATCGACGGAGATAAGACCTTCACGTATGGCATATTTGACCAGTTCAGCGATACTGTACAAGTTGAGCTTTTTCATAATATGCTGTCGGTATGTTTCGACAGTTTTCACGCTGACGTTCAGATTGTAAGCGATTTCCTTTGTGTTTTTCCCGTTCGCGATCATTTGCAGGACTTCTGTTTCGCGGGGGGAAAGGCCTGATGCCGATTGGGCGGATGGCTCGGCGTTTCGCTGGATATATTCCTTTACAATGAGCGCGGTCACCTTCTGGCTCAGATAAATTCCTCCCGTCGCGACATTCCGGATAGCCACGACTAGGTCGGTTGCGGCACAATCTTTCAGCAGGTAGCCCTTTGCTCCGGCGCTCAGGGCTTCTACCACAAACTCCTCTTCCGCGCACATGGACAATATAAGGACATAGGTCTGTGGTAACATCTCCAGGAGGCGCTGGGTGGTCTCGATACCGTTCATTTCCGGCATGGAGACATCCATCAACGCAAGGTCGGGTACCAGTTTTTCAGCGAGAGACAACGCTTCCACGCCGGTGTTCGCCTCCGCGACGACGACCATGTCCTGTTCCTGCTGCAATATCATCCGCAGCCCTTCGCGGACGATTTTGTGATCGTCGGCAATTAAAATACGCAGTTTCCGGTCGTCTTCCATAGCAACTCCTGAATCAGGTTCGCCGGGTCGCCTTCATCGGCATGGTCTGATGTCAGACATCCCGTTGAGGTTGAATCCCGCCCTTGCGCTCATAGAATACTTTCATCTTTGTAACAACTTGGCGATGTGTTGTCCAGCGGAACGATGTTGAGAGGTTTTTTCGTCACGACACCTGAACGGGGTAACCAGAGATACGAACGTTCCCTGTCCCGGAGTTGATTCGATGATAATCTCTCCTCCCAAGTGTTTCATTTTCTGTCGGATATTGAACAGCCCGAATTCATCTTTGTTTCCTATTCTGGTTACATCGAACCCCTTTCCGTCATCCTTGACCGATATCCAGATTTTGCCTTCCTGGTGACTGACGGTAATCTGTGCATTTTTTGCCTGTGCGTGTTTTGTAATGTTCACTATAAGCTCGCGCACAACCTGAAAAAGGGTGACCCCTATTTCCTCGCTCAGTTCCTTTCGCATGGTGTCGCCGAGAATTTCTATCCTTATGCCACTTTCCTTTTGAAATTTATCCGCGAGCCACCTCAGCGCCGCGCTGAAACCAACCTCGTAGAGGAGCGGCGGACTCAACTGGGAGGTGAGGAAACGGACCTTCTGAATCGAGTTTGCTATCAGGTCGCGTATTTCGATTAGGGACTGGGACATGTCGGCAGGCTGGGGAGACAGTATTAGGGATTCGGTTTTGATTCGACCCATGGCAAGGGTCTGTCCGATGTCGTCGTGAAGCTCGGAAGCAATTCGTCTCCGTTCCTTTTCTTCCGCGAGCGACAGCTCGGCCGAGAGATTGAGCAACTTCTGCTGGTATTTCTGCAACTCCTCCTCGGTCTGTTTATGTTCGATAATTTCCTGCTGGAGACGAAGGTTCACGGCGGTAAGTTCGGCCGTGCGCTGCCGCACCCGGTCCTCCAGATCCTTGTGCGCCTGTTCAAGCTCCATCTCCATCCGCTTCCGTTCAGTGATATCGCGTATAGCGAAATAGATGACGTTCCGTTCATACAGTTCGAAAGCACATCGTGACATCTCGACCGGAAAGACCTGCCCGTTTTTTTTCTTGTGGTAACGCTGGGCCACATATTCCAGGTCGCAGTCCATCGATAGAAACATTTTCCGGATTTCTTCCGGATCCGAAGCTATGGCCGACAAGTCAAGCGAGAGAAACTCTTCGCGAGTATACCCGTAGAGGAGAAGGGCTGACTCGTTGGCATCCATGATGCTCAGCGTCTCCTTGTCGATAAGAATCAACGCGTCAGGTTCAACGACAAAAAGCGAGCGATACTTTTGCTCGCTCTGACGCAGCGCCTCTACAGCCAATACCCGAGTCGTAATGTCCAGTGTCGTCCCGTTCATCCTGGTCGCCACAAGCTTACCGTTCATTTCCTCGAAGTATCCCCTGCCTTTTGCGGATACCCAGTGAACAGAGCCGTCGTCCGGCCATATCGCACGGTATTCGATGTCGTACTCTCGGGTGTCGACGGGATCCAGGGCATCCATTACGGCCTTGTGGGTGCGTTCCCGGTCGTCCGGATGCAGGCAGGAGAGGAAGAAATCGTAGGTCATGGGAGTTCCGGGTTGCAATCCGAATATCGCATAGCACCTGTCCGACCATCTGAACGATCCGGTCACGAGGTCGAGGTACCATGATCCCAATTCCGTGGCTTCAGCAGCGAGGCGCAACCGTTCCTCGGATTGCAGCTGCTCTTCTTCCGCCTGCTTTCGCTGTGAAATGTCAATCCCTGTGCCGACGAGATAAGTTTCGCCATGCAAAGAATAGGGAGATACCGTGCAGTAAAATGGGGTTTTGCTACCTCCCTCGCCGATGAACAGCGCTTCGAATTCCACCGTGCGTTTCTCGCGCAAGACCGCGGCACAAGCGGTTTTGGCCAGCTCTCTGCATTCTCCGACTATAATTTCAAAGAGGAAACTACCTGATATGGTTTCAGAAAGTGGCGCAAAGTGATTTTGGTATTTCCTGTTCCACCTTATAATCTTGCCCCGCTCATCTGAGATAAAGAAGATTCCCGGGATGTTGTTTATGGTGGTAGTGACAAATTCTTCTCTTGTGAACGGGGTGGAGCCAGCCTTAATGGGACATCGTTTCCACTCAGGCAAGCTTTTTTTCAGAATTACACGATAATAATTATGATTTTTCGATAACACACGAACAAAAAGCAGGAGGATTCCGATGGCTGTAAAAGTGGCGGCTATGATGTAAACGAGGATTTCCATCATACTGATCCTTGTCTGGTTTGTGTAAAAAATATTAGTTTAAATTAATTTAAAGCAAAATTGCTATAATTGTATCACAAGATATGGCTAAATTGCATTATAAAAACGCCGCGGTCTGCAGGTCGTGAACCGGCATGTCGGCCACGCCCTATCGAGATATTCCACGGACGCGTCGAAAGGAACCAGCAGCTCCCGGTAGTAGTTGAGCAGCCGTATGTCGCTGCACAGCATCGCTGATGTCGGCCAGCATACCGAAGATGGCCGCCTCGTCTTGCTGAAGGTCGTGTGTGTTCGGCAAGCCGTCGGAGCGGGTCGCCATGTACGGTTCGACCGGAGTCGTAAGGGTGGCCGGGCTTGCACTCATCGGAGAGAGCCTGGCCGATCCCTTGATGGGGGCGGCATGTTGCGGACTCGGGGACAGCAGGGCAAGCCTGAACCATTCTGGTGCTGAAATCAACCACCGGTATTTTGCCGCAGTTTCCCGCACGTGCGTCGGGCGAAAATTGCGGGGAGATGGCGAATCTGCGTCATAAACCCCTGTTTTGCATTTACCCTACAGGCTGCCGCACCCGGCCGTGAAACCGTGAAACCTGTTGACTCGAAACGGGAAAATTGCGTATTATCTTTCAATTATCTTGCCCGGGGTTTTCCGTGAACCACGCAAAAAAACTCTACATAGAAACGTTTGGCTGTCAGATGAACGTGAACGACTCGGAGACCATGTTCGCCCTGTTGAAGGACCTGGAATACGAGCCGACCGACTCGCCGTCCGGGGCAGATCTCATAATTCTCAATACCTGCTGCATCCGGGCCAAGGCAGAGCAGAAGGTATACAGCGAGCTGGGAAGGCTGAAGGGCCTGAAGCGGGGCGACCGGCGCGTGCTGCTCGGCGTTGGTGGGTGTATCGCCCAGCAGGAGGGGGAAAAGCTCCTCAAGCGGGTCCCGTACCTGGACCTGGTGTTCGGCACCCACTCCCTGCACCTCCTTCCGGAGATGGTCCGGGCCGCCGAACAGGGCGAGCGGCCCTCCCAGACCGACTTCCTCGACCCGGAGACCCGGCTCGATCTGTTCCCGCGCAAGGAAGCCGAAGGGGGCGTCACCCGCTTCGTCACCGTGATGCAGGGGTGCGACAACTTCTGCTCCTACTGCATCGTCCCCTACGTGCGTGGCCGCGAGGTGAGCCGCCGTTCCGGCGATATCCTGCGCGAGATCCGGGAAATGACCTCCACCGGGGTCAGGGAGGTCACCCTGCTGGGCCAGAACGTCAACTCCTACGGCCTCAAGAGCCCGGACGAGCCCGATTTCGCCGGTCTGCTCCGGATGGTGGCCGGGGTCGACGGCATCGAGCGCATCCGTTTCACCACATCCCATCCCAAGGACATTTCCCCCTCGCTGATTGCCTGCTTCGCCGAGCTGGACAAGCTGTGCGGCCACATCCACCTGCCCGCCCAGTCCGGGAGCGACCGGATCCTGGCGCGGATGAACCGGGGCTACAGCTGGCGCGAGTACCTGGAAAAGATCGCTGCCCTGAAACAGGCCCGGCCCGGCATCCAGATCACCGGCGACATGATAGTCGGCTTTCCCGGGGAGAGCGAGGAGGATTTCCTCCAGACCCTCTCGCTCATGGAGGAGGTCGGCTATGCCGACCTGTTTTCGTTCATCTTCTCGGCAAGGCCGGAAACCGCAGCCGCCTCGCTGTCGGACAGCCTGACCCGCCGGGAAAAGCAGGAACGGCTGGACCGGCTCCAGAGGCTGCAGCGCGGCATGACCCTGGAACGGAACAGGAGCCTGGTCGGCTCCATCCAGCAGGTCCTGGTGGAGGGGACCAGCAGGCAGGGGGGGCAACTGTTCGGCAGGACCGGCGGTAACCGGGTGGTGAACTTCCCTGCCGACCCTTCCCTGATCGGGACGATGGCGGCCGTGCGCATCGTGGACGCCTTCCCGAATTCGCTCCTGGGGGAACCACAATGACGGCCCGGAAGCGTACCGACCGGAAGGCCCCGCAATCCGGCGGTCACGAGATGACCATCAGTTGCTTCGCGCTGGACTCCATCGCCAGGATGCCCATGGTGCTCCTGAAAGACGACGGCGAGCACCACACCCTCCCCATCTGGCTCAGCTCCATGGAAGCGGTGGCCATCGCCGCCGAGCTCATCAACCGGGACGCCCTGGCGGAAAGCGGCGGAGAGGACCTGATGACCGGGCTGCTCGGCCGACTGCAACTGGAGGTACGCAGGATCGCTATCGAAGGGATCAACGGGTCGCTGTTCGATTCCTGCATCTATTTTTCCGGCAACGACGGGGAGATCCGGGTCAAGGTGCGCCCCTGCGATGCGGTGGTCATGGCCCTGAAGCATTCGCTTCCCATCCACGTGGCCGACGAGGTGCTCGACCGCGCCTCCATGCTGGACATGGACGACAACGAAGAGTTCGGCGACGATGCCGGGGCCAGGTTTATCGACCTGCTGGAAAGCCTCGATCCTAAGGACATGGGAAAATATCCCATGTGAGAAGCCTGTAGAGTGAAGAGTGAAAAAACCGGAGGTCCCATGCGCGAAGAATCGTTCCAGTTCCTGAAATCCCTGATAGAGGCGCCCAGCCCGTCGGGCTTCGAGCAGCCCGCCCAGAGGGTGTTCCGCGATTACGTCGCCCCGTTCGCCGGGGTGACCGGGGACGTGATGGGCAACTCCATCGCCCGCATCCCGGGAGCGGCCGAGGGGCTCACCAGGGTCATGCTGGTAGGTCACTCTGACGAGATCGGGCTGCTGGTGAAATTCATCGACGACAACGGCTTCCTGTTCTTCGGCGCCATCGGCGGCGTCGATTCCCAGATTACCCAGGGGATGCGGGTCCTGGTGCATACCAGGAACGGCCCGATTCCCGGCGTCATCGGCAAGAAACCGATCCATCTCATCGAGCCCAAGGACCGTGACACGGTGGTCAAGCTGGAGGCCCAGTACATCGACATCGGTGCGGTAAACCGCAAGGAGGCCGAGGAACTGGTGCGGATAGGCGATCCGGTCACCTTCGCGGTGGGCCTGGAACGGCTTTACGGCGACCGGGTGGCGGCCCGGGGGTTCGACGACAAGGCCGGCAGCTTCGTGGTGGCCGAGGTGCTCCGTGCCGTGGCCGAGGCCGGTGCGGCGCTTCCGGTGGACCTGTACGGCGTCTCGTCGGTGCAGGAGGAGGTGGGTCTCAGGGGGGGCACCACCAGCAGCTATGCGGTCAACCCGGACGTGGGCATCTGCGTGGAGGTGGACTTCGCAACCGACCAGCCGGACGTGGAAAAGAAGCAGAACGGCGACGTCGGCCTCGGCAAGGGACCCATCGTGCCGCGGGGAGCGAACATCAACCCGGCCCTGTTCGACCTGATCGTGGACACGGCCGAGCGGGAAAACATACCGGTGCAGCTCACCGGCATCCCCCGCGCCACCGGCACCGACGCCAACGTCATGCAGATCAGCAGGGAGGGGGTGGCCACTGCCCTGGTGAAGATTCCGCTCAGGTACATGCATACCCCGGTCGAGGTGCTGTCCCTGTCCGATCTGGAGAACGCCGTGCGGCTGATTACGGCGACCCTCGGAAGGATCGGGCACAAGGAGACCTTCATCCCCCGGTAACCGGTACAGCCGCGACGCGGCAGCCGTCATCCGGCCCGCGTCGTTCATTTTTACCCTCCTGAAAACCTTTTAACTTGACTTGACCAGCTGGCTGTAATATCCATAAAAGTTAAACTTTTCCCGAAGATGAAGGAGTTCGCGATGATAGACGACACCATTCTGGAGGCACTCACCTTTGACGACGTGCTGCTCGCTCCCGCCTACTCGGACGTGCTTCCGGCAGGGGTGGAGCTCTCCACGCGCATCACCCGCAACATTCCCCTGAACATCCCCCTGGCCAGCGCGGCCATGGATACCGTCACCGAGGCCAGGACCGCCATCTGCATGGCGAGGGAAGGAGGGATGGGAATTATCCACAAGAACCTCTCCGTGGAGGCCCAGGCCCTGGAAGTAGACAAGGTGAAGAAGAGCGAGTCCGGGATGATCGTGGACCCCATCACCATGCGGCCCAACCAGAAGATCCGCGAGGCCCTGTCCATCATGGAGCGGTACCGCATCTCCGGGGTGCCCATCACCAAGGCCGACGGCAAGCTGGTCGGGATCCTGACCAACCGGGACCTCCGTTTCGAGGACAACCTGGACCTCCCCATCTCGGCCCGCATGACCAAGCGCAACCTGGTCACGGTGCCGGTGGGGACCACCCTGGAGGAGGCCAAGGAGCACCTGAAGCACACCCGGGTGGAAAAGCTCCTGGTGGTTGACGACCACCGGAACCTCAAGGGCCTCATCACCATCAAAGACATCGAGAAGATAAAGAAATACCCCAACGCCTGCAAGGACGGCCTGGGACGGCTCCGGGTGGGGGCCGCGGTCGGGCCGGCCGCCGACATGCTCGCCAGGGTGGACGCCCTGACCAGGGCCGGGGTGGACCTGCTGGTCGTCGACACGGCCCACGGGTTTTCCCAGATGGTGCTGGATGCGGTCAGGACCATCAAGGAGAGATTCCCGGGACTGGAGCTGGTGGCAGGCAACATCGCAACCGCCGAGGCCGCCGAGGCCCTGATCACCGCCGGGGTCGACGCCGTCAAGGTCGGCATCGGACCGGGCTCCATCTGTACCACCAGGGTGGTCGCCGGTGTGGGCGTGCCCCAGATCACGGCCATCAGCGAGTGTGCCCGGGTGGCCCGGCAGTACAACGTGCCGGTCATCGCCGACGGCGGGGTCAAGTACTCGGGCGACATCACCAAGGCCATCGCGGCCGGGGCCGACGTGGTGATGATCGGCTCCCTGTTCGCCGGCACCGAGGAGTCACCGGGCGACACCATCCTCTACCAGGGACGGGCCTACAAGACATACCGCGGCATGGGCTCCATCGGCGCCATGAAGGAGGGGAGCAAGGACCGCTACTTCCAGGCCGACGTGGAGATGGACACCAAGCTGGTCCCCGAGGGGATCGAGGGGCGGGTTCCCATGCGCGGTCCCCTCTCGGCCACCATACTCCAGCTCATGGGGGGGCTCAGGGCCGGCATGGGCTACACCGGCTGCCGGACCATCCAGGAGCTGCAGCACAAGCGGCGCTTCATCCGCATCACCGGAGCCGGGCTCAAGGAATCCCACGTCCACGACGTCATCATAACCAAGGAAGCACCCAACTACCGGGTAGAGAACTGATACATGAGCGAAGACATCCACAGTGAAAAGATCCTCATCCTGGACTTCGGCTCCCAGGTGACGCAACTCATCGCACGCAGGGTCAGGGAGCAGAGCGTCTACTGCGAGATTCACCCCTACAACATGTCCGTGAGCAGGATCCGGGAGTACCGGCCCAGGGGGATCATCCTCTCCGGCGGTCCGTCCAGCGTCTACGACGCGGACGCCCCCCATTCGGACCTGGCGGTCTACGGCTTGGGCGTTCCGGTGCTGGGCATCTGCTACGGCATGCAGCTCATGACCCACCAGCTGGGCGGCCGGGTGGAGCACTCGGACAAGCGGGAATACGGCCGGGCGGTCATGGCACTGGACGACGCGCAGGACCTGTTCTCCGGCTTCGGCGACAAGGCCGAGGTATGGATGTCCCACGGCGACAGCATCGAAGCCATGCCCGACGGATTCGAGCGCATCGCACACACCGGGCACTGTCCGGTGGCTGCCATGAGGGACGCCAATCGCCGCTTCTACGGGGTCCAGTTCCACCCCGAGGTGGTCCACACCCCCCGCGGCGAGGAGATGCTCGGCAACTTCCTGTTCAACGTCTGTGACTGCCGTCCCACCTGGACCATGGCCGGCTTCATCGAGACCGAACTGGAGGAGATCCGGCGCAAGGTGGGCGACGGCCGGGTCATCTGCGGCCTGTCCGGCGGGGTCGATTCCTCGGTGGTGGCCGTGCTCATCAACCGGGCCGTCGGCGACCAGCTCACCTGCGTGTTCGTCAACAACGGCCTGCTGCGCAAGGGCGAGGCCGAGAAGGTGGTCAACCTGTTCAGCAAACACTTCAAGATCAACTTGAAGTACGTGGACGCAACTGACCGTTTTCTCAACAAACTTAAGGGTGTCACCGACCCGGAACGGAAACGGAAGATCATCGGCAACGAGTTCATCTACCTGTTCGAGGAGGAGGCCAAAAAGCTGGGCAGGGTGGATTACCTGGCACAGGGGACCCTCTACCCGGACGTGATAGAATCCGTCTCCACCAAGGGACCGTCGGCGGTCATCAAGAGCCACCACAATGTGGGTGGCCTGCCGGAAAAGATGGACCTCAAGCTGCTGGAGCCGGTGCGCGAGCTGTTCAAGGACGAGGTGAGGCTGCTGGGCCGCGAGCTGGGGATGCCGGACGAGGTGATCCACCGTCAGCCGTTCCCCGGTCCGGGGCTCGCCATCCGCTGCATCGGCGAGGTGACCGCGGAGAAGCTCGAAATCCTGCGCGAGGCCGACGCCGTGGTGCTGGACGAGATCCGTAAGGCCGGGCTCTACCGGGAGATCTGGCAGTCGTTCGCCGTGCTCCTGCCGGTCAGGACCGTGGGGGTCATGGGCGACGCCCGGACCTACGACTACACCGTGGCCCTGCGGGCCGTGAACTCCATCGACGGCATGACCGCCGACTGGGTCAAGCTCCCCTACGAGGTGCTGGGCGCCATCTCCTCGCGCATCATCAACGAGGTCAAGGGTGTGAACCGGGTAGTGTACGACATCAGCCAGAAGCCCCCCTCAACAATAGAGTGGGAGTAAAACCGGGCGAAAGGCGCGGGGCACAGGGCTGAAGGCAAAAAAGGCTGAAGGAAGGGTTACCCGTTTTCTTCGGCCTTTTTTCACATAGGTGCAGGGGCGAGGCAAACTTTACCGGGAATTCAGAATTATTGACCATGGACAATATCAAACTGATCATCTTTGACCTTGACGGCACCCTGATCGACTCTCTGGACGACCTGACGGACGCCACCAACCACATGCTCGTCTCCCTGGGGAGGAAACCGGTCGGCCGCGACCAGGTGCGGGGCTACGTGGGCCAGGGCGCCCGCAGGTTGGCAGAGAAGGCCATGCCGAACGCAGTGCCCGAGGAGATCGAGGTGGGTCTCTCCACCTTTCTCGCCTACAACGAGGAGCATATCGTGGACAAGACCCGCCTCTACCCGGGAGCCGGGGAGACCCTGGAGGCACTGAGGGACCGGGGGATCACCTTGACGGTCGTTTCCAACAAGAACGTGGCCCTCTGCCGCAAGGTCCTCTCCACCCTGGGCGCGGAGGATTTCTTCGCCGTTGTCGTCGGCGCCGACTCGCTCCCCCAGCGCAAGCCGTCGCCCGAGCCGCTGCTGCTGGTGCTGCGGCAATTCGGGGTGGCTCCGGAACAGGCGGTGATGGTGGGTGACAGCATCAACGACATCGCCGCCGGCAAGGCGGCTTCGATGGTCACTGTCGGTTGCGGCTGGGGCTACGGCGACCCCTCCGAGATCAGGGACGCCGATTATCGGATCAACGCCCTGCCGGAGCTGCTGGATCTCCCCGTTTTCAGGGAGGCCGCGGACCCGGGAGCGCCGGGCCGGGAGGATTCCTACGATTCCCATGAATCACCGTTTCGAAAAAATCCTGTCGAATGAAAATATCCGGCTGCTCGGCCGCCTTGCCGGCTCCCTGTGCGTCCGGGCCTGGCTGGTGGGTGGCGGTCTCCGTGACGCCGTCATGGAGCGACCGGTGCGGGATTACGACTTTGCCCTGGACGGGGCCGACCAGGAGCTCCCACAGGAGCTCGCCTCCAGGATCGGTGGAAAGTTCTTCTGGCTCGACCGGGAGCGGCGCCAGTCGCGAGTGGTGAAGGGGAGGGGGGAGGAGAGCCTCACCTGGGACTTCGCCCCGCTCCGCGGACGTGACATCCTGGAAGACCTGGCCCTGCGCGATTTCACCGTCAACAGCCTGGCGGTTCCTCTCGCCCCCGGAGCGTCCTCCCTGCTGGACCCGATGAAGGGACTGCCCGACATTGAATCGGGCGTCATCCGCTCATGCAGTCCCAATGCCTTTGACCACGACCCGCTCAGACTGGTCAGGGCGGTCCGCTTCGCCGCCACGCTGGGGTTCTCCATCGAGCCCGGCACCGCGAGGGACATGCGCCTGAAGTCGCACCTCATTTCGCTTGTCGCCGGCGAGCGGGTACGGGACGAGCTGTGCCTGATCCTCTCCGCGCCCGGAGTCGGTGTCTCCCTTGAGACCCTACGCGACACCGGGCTTCTCCAGCTCATGCTCCCTATCGGAGGGGATTCCGCCGAAGAACTGCGGGAACGCATCTCCCGGGCGACCCGGGTCGAGACGGCGGTTGCCCGGTGTGATCAGTTTTTCCCCTCTCACCGGCGCCGCGTCGCCGACCATCTCCATGGTTTCGTGGAGGGAGGGGTCAGCGTCCTTGCCCTGACAACGCTGGCTGGGTTGCTCCTCGTCCCGGACGCGCGGACGCGGATTGGCGAGGCCTGCGAACGCCTGCGTCTCGGTACCAGGACCAGGGTCGAGCTCGACACCCTCTGCGACTGCGCGGCCTCGTTCCCGTCTTTTCCGGAAGAGGGGAGAGAGGGGCGGGCCTTCTACCGCTTCTTCCGGGACCGGCAGCCGGCCGGGCCGGAGCTCCTCCTGCTCCCGTTGTCGGAGCGCCTCATCACTCCGGAACTGGCGGCCCGGCTGGTCGCCTTCTACTTCGACCACTACCGTTCGACCGATGCCGACCTCCTCCTGAGCGGCGGCCAAGTGATGGAAATGCTCGGCATCGCGCCGGGGCCGGAGCTCGGCCGTCACATGGAACGCCTCAGGGAGGCCGAGAGCCTCGGCATTGTTGCCACCGACGAGGAGGCGCGCGCCTTTATCCGAAAAAGCGGTTGACAAACGGGGGTGCCATGGGGTAAATAGAATGGCTCACGCGGGAATAACTCAGTGGTAGAGTGTCAGCTTCCCAAGCTGAAGGTCGCGGGTTCGAATCCCGTTTCCCGCTCCAAAAAAATCAAGGGGTTAGGCAGTTGGCCTAGCCCCTTTTTGCTTCTTTTTGCTTCCGGGTTGCCTCTGTTCTTCCAAGTGCCCAAATCCATCTGCTCCGGTTCTGATGTCAACACCTGTCCACTTGCCAGGTGCGAAGAGTTGACGTAAGGAAATACTCCGTTCGGAGGTTCTCCTTTTGCCAAGCAAATGCACCTTAACAGCAGGCTTATGGCCCTAGCAGCTTTCTCGATTTGATTCATGTCCTTCCGTTGTCAGAAGCAACCCCGGCGGTATCTCCTGTACTCCAAGTATCTTGACGAGTTGACTGAGGCCGTCTGCAATGCAGACAAGGTCTTTGTTAGGCAAAGTCTCCAGTCCAGCTACAAGAAGTCCCTGAGCCACCTCGGGCGCCCTTTCGAGAATTTCCCGCCCCAGATTGGTTAAGTCGATCTCAACAACCCTCCGATCTCCCTTGGAACGCGTCCTTGCTATGAGCCCTTTCACCTCTAATCGGTCAAGTATCCCCACAACCGTTGCCGGATGCAGATACATGCTCTTTGCAAGCTGCGATACCTTGATTGGCGCCGTATCCGCGAGTATTTTCATCGCCCAGAGCTGGGGGCCCGTCAAGCCCGTTTTCTTTTCCGCCTTTTTCGAATACTCGTGCACGGCCTGAAACACCCGCCGAATGTTGTCGATAATATCGGCTACCTTTTTTCTCTTGGACATCATCTTAACCCCTTTTGATCCATGAAAACCAGGTTGACAAAAAACATTTGAATACAAATAATATGAGTAGAAAGAATACTAGCGCAAACGATGTAAGCGGTCAATGACTGATCTTAAACGTACAACATCGATCCCGGTAACGGAAGAGGAGGAAGAGCCATGTTCAAACCGTCACGCATACTTGTCCCCACTGATATGTCCGCGCATGCCGACAGGGCGATCCGTAATGCTTTTGACATAGCAAAGGAGTTTGGTTCCGAGGTCCACCTGTTGCACGTGATCAAGGATCCGGTGCGACAATGTACAGTAGATTACTGTATGGAAGATGGGCAATTTGTGCAATTCCAAAACCGGATGCAAGAGTCTGCCCGACAGGAAATCCTTCAACAGTTGTACAAATTTCCCTATTTTGACTCGGAGAGGGTAACTATTCACATCAAAACCGGAACACCGCACGAAGAGATTGTGAAGGAAGCAAACGAAACCGATATTGACCTGATCGTCATGCCTCCTCCTTCATCTGGGGGGCTGGCGAAATTCCGCAGCGGGCGAATGGCCCGTCAGGTGCTGAAAAAGGCGAAGTGTCCGGTGCTGCTTTCAACGTAGTGCACGGATTAGCTGGACTGCCGGGTGAGAGAGTATTTATCCCATTGAACATCTTGGCCAGTGTTGCGATACATACCAAAGATCAGTTGCAGGACAACGGGAGTTGCCCTGTTGCATTATCTGTTTTTTCTGGTATTAGCTTAAAGCGAGCGAATACTCACTTGTGTTCAGGTACGGAGCCAACCGATGTCCACCAGGCAGAGGGAAACTACCGGGATCCGGCAGCGGCAGATAACCGATGCTGCCCTGCGGATCATCGGGGATAAAGGAATCCATGGCGCCACGACAGCCGCGATTGCGGTGGAGGTCGGCATCTCGGAAGGCAATATCTACCGGCATTTCAGGAGCAAGGAGGAGATCGTCAGGTCGGTCATAGGAAAAATTGGCGAAGACCTCCTGCTGATTCTCGGTGAGGTAAAGATCATTGCCGATCCCCTGGAGAAGCTTGGCGAGATCTTCAGGCGCCATCTCGCATACGCGGAAAACAACAGGGGGATACCGCGTACCCTTTTTTCCGAAGAGGTCATGGTCAACAATGAAGCGCTCAGGGAAGATATCGGAAAACGGCTGGCGGGTTATTGTGCCGGCGTCAGGGAGGCAATCGCGGAAGGTCAGAGACAGGGTAGTGTGCGCAGGGAGCTCGATCCGGCGGCGCTTACGTCCATGTTCATCGGGACAATCAATTTTACGATTATCCGCTGGGTTCTGAGCGGTTTCGCGCTGGACCTGGAAAAGGAGCGTGCGACGCTCTGGGATACTTTTTACCGTTCCGTCGCCCCGGACGGGAGCACTGTAAGCTCTTCAGGAGCAGCGTCCTCCGGGCGTGACGAACACGTGAGGTAAAACAATGAACGACGAGAAGGCAGCGCGGACCCATGCGCATAGTGCGGAGAAAACCATAGGCGAGTTTGTCGCCGAAGATTACCGGACAGCGGCGGTGTTCGAAAAGTACGGGATCGATTTCTGCTGCGGCGGCAAAGTCGTTCTCTCGGCGGTTTGCCGGGAGAAGGGCATCGACCTGGATGAGATACTCTGCGAGATTGAAGCAGCCGGGAGCACACCGCTTGGACGAAGCCACGACTACGCGGCGTGGGACCTTTCATTCCTGGCCGACTACATTATCAATGTCCATCATGCCTACCTCTGGGAGAATCTGTCACAGATCACCGCCTCCGCCCGTAAGGTGGCCCAGGTGCATGGCGCCAATCACCCCGAAGTGATGGAAATTGCCACAATCTTCGACAGGATAGCAGCCGACATGGACGCTCACCTGCGGGAGGAAGAGGAGGTGCTGTTCCCGACCATAAAGAAAGTTGAAACTGCCGGTAAAACGGGAGCCCTGCCCGATTCGAAAGATCTGGACACCATCCGTGTCAGTCTGGAAAAGCTGATCAGGGAGCACGAGGAGGTCGGCGAGGCGGTTCATGCCATCCACCGTCTCTCGAAAGGCTATGCCCTGCCGTCCGATGCCTGTAACACCTTTATGGTTACGTACAGGAAGCTCAGGGAATTCGAGAACGACCTGCACAGGCACGTCCACCTTGAAAACAATATCCTCTTTCCAAAGGCGGCACGGCTGCAGGACTCAGGGCTTGCCGCACGGAAATAAAAACACACGAATAGTGTGCACCATACCAACAACAGGAGGCTATTCATGTATTGTCATCAGTGCGAGCAGGCTGCCAAGGGAATCGGATGCGACGTGATGGGGGTATGCGGCAAGAAGCCCGAGGTGGCTGCCCTGCAGGACAACCTGCTGTACGGGCTGAAGGGACTGGCGTTCTTTGCGGACAAGGCGCGCGGCCTGGGCGCGAAAGACCCGGCCGTCGATCTGTTCCTCATCCAGGGGCTGTTCGCCACGGTCACCAACGTCGATTTCGACCCGGCGCGTCTGGAGGAGACCATAAAAGGCTGTTTCGAAATGAAGGAAACGGCGAAGGCGCTCTATGAAGATGCCTTCACCAAGGCAAACGGCATCAAGGCCCGCCAGTTCCCTGACGGCCCGGCAGCGTGGACGCCAGCGTCAGACCTGGTCAAGCAGGGGGAAAAACACGGCATCCCCGCTCTCCACGAGAACGAGGATATCCGCTCGGCCATCGAGATTCTCACTTACGGTCTCAAGGGCATGGCAGCCTATGCTGACCACTGTCACATCCTGGGCAAGGAAGACGAGGAAGTGAACGCCTTCTTCCACAAGGCCCTGGCAGCCACAGCAGACCCCACCCTGGGTCTCATGGACTACGTAGGGCTCGCCATGGAGTGCGGCAGGATCAACCTGAAGGTCATGGGCATGCTCAACCAAGG
>JARKPN010000124.1 GCA_029975275.1 Geobacteraceae bacterium
TGAAGACCCGGTCGGGTGCGACCGCGGTGCAGATCGTGGAGACCAAGCACGGCCAGCGAGTGATCGTGGAGCATCTGGGGTCGGCCCATACCGACGCCGAGCTCGCGGCGTTGATGCGGGCCGGCCACGACAAGCTTCACGCCGGCCAGCCCGCCTTGGAGTTGGGTATCGATCCCCAGGGTGCGCCGGTGGGTGCGGTCGCGGTAGTCGCCGGGACACGATCGACACTCCTGATGGATGCGATCCGGGCCTCCTGGGGCCGGCTCGGGTTCACCGTGATCGATGACGAGGCGTTCTTCCAGCTGGTCGCAGCCCGGCTCGTCGAGCCGACCTCGAAACGCGACAGCATCCGGGTGATCAACCAACTCGGCATGCACGCGTTCCACGAGAACACCTACTACGCCGCGCTGGGCCGTTGTGTGGCTGGTGACTACCGCGAACAGATCGCGAAGGCCTGCTTCACCCACGTGTGGACCGACGCTGGCGGGGACATCTCCTTGCTGCTCTACGACGTCACCACGCTGTATTTCGCGGCCGAGAACGAAGACGATCTTCGCAAAGTCGGCTTCAGTAAAGCGCGTCGTGTCGATCCGCAGATCGTGGTCGGGCTGCTCGTTGACCGTAGCGGGTTCCCGTTAGAGATCGCCTGCTATGAGGGTAACAAGGCCGAGACTGCCACGATCATCCCGATCGTCAAAGCGTTCCAAGACCGTCACCAGATCACCGACATGGTCGTGGTCGCCGACGCCGGCATGTTGTCCGCGACCAACCTGCAAGCCCTCGACGATGCCGGGCTCCGGTTCATCGTCGGGTCCCGGGTCACGAAAGCACCCCACGATCTGGCCAAGCATTTCTGCTGGCACGGTGACCACTTCACCGACGCCCAGATCATCGACACGATCACGATGCGCCGCACCAAACCCGACCCGGCCAGGCTCGACACCTGCGACGAGCCGGTGTGGAACCCCCAAGCCCATCCGCTAGCGTGGCGGGCGGTGTGGCAATACTCCCGCAAACGGGCCGTCCGGGATCAACACACCCTGACCGCGCAGCAGAACCGGGCCCAAGCGATCATCGATGGCCTCCACCCGCCCCGTAAGGCCAGATTCTTGAAGACCAGCGGGGCCACGCTCACCCTTGATCACACCAGCCTGGACCGGGCACGCCGACTCACCGGCCTGAAAGGCTACGTCACCAACATCACCGTCGACACCATGCCCGCCGACCAGGTGATCTCGGCCTACCACGAACTGTGGCACGTGGAGCAATCCTTCCGGATGTCCAAAACCGACCTCGCTGCCAGACCGATCTTCCACCACACCCGCGACGCGATCGAAGCCCACCTGACCATCGTGTTCACCGCGCTCGCGATCGCCCGCGACCTACAGGCCCGCACCGGCTGGAGCATCAAACGCATCATCCAAACCCTCCAACCGCTACGCCACGTCACCATCACCATCA
>JARKPN010000055.1 GCA_029975275.1 Geobacteraceae bacterium
GAACACGGAAGTTAAGCCCCTCAGGGCCGATGGTACTGCACGGGCAGCTGTGTGGGAGAGTAGGTCGCCGCCGGGATGTTCCAAACAAAGCCCCTGCCTTACTAAGGCAGGGGCTTTCGTGCATTGAAACCGCAAAAGCTCGCTGGGCTATAAGGCCGATTATCGAGTTGTGGCATCGGTTTCGCTGCTTTAAGAGTCGGTTTTCTTCGTCACAGGGGGGGCCTATGAAGGCAGTTGTCCAACGTGTAACAAGTGCATGGGTGGAAATTGAGGACACAAGAGTTGCCTCAATCGAGCGGGGAGCCCTTGTTTTGCTTGGAGTTGAAAAGGGTGACGATGAAAAGGACGCCTCCTGGCTGGCTGAGAAGATAGCCAACCTGCGCATATTTGAGGACGACGCAGGCAAGATGAATCTGTCGGTGCTGGATATCCGGGGAAAGATTCTCACCGTCTCACAGTTCACCCTGGCGGGGAACTGTGCCAGGGGGAGGCGCCCTTCCTTTGACACCGCTGCGGCACCCGACCTCGCAAACCTGCTTTATGAGTTCTTCGTAGCAGAGCTGAAGAAAACAGGCATCCCTGTCGGCACCGGCGTGTTCCAGGCAGACATGCAGGTGGGGCTCGTCAATGACGGTCCGGTGACCTTTATCCTGGAAAGTCCCAAACGGGGTTTTGCCTAGATTCATTACGCATTTTGAGAAAGATCTCCCCGCACGGTATTTAATCCAAGCGCAGAAATTGCCTCACACTTCCCCACCCTGAGATGGGCAGGCATCCGGTGCCGGCCTACTTCACTCCTCTACATATTCACTAAAGAATACGAATTATGCTATGGTACCGATTGAATTGAAAATCCACGATCGATAGCATGGAGTCTCGATGCGGCTTAAAGCCATTTTGGATAATCTTTATGCATTTCGTTCCCAACGCCATCTAGAAAACGACCCCCTCTCCTTCTGCCATCGATATACGGACCCGCTGGATCAGGAGATAGTAGGGTTGGTCGCATCCTCCCTCGCCTATGGGAAGGTCCATTTGATAAAGAGAAGCGTGGAACGGACGATTGAATTGATGTCTCCGTCTCCTCGTCGCTTCATCGAGCGCTATGATCCGTCCTCATGTCTCGGAGCACTGGCCGGTTTCAAGCATCGATTCAATGACGGCCGTGACCTGTGCGCGCTTTTTCTGGCGATGAAATCAATGATCGGCAGTGATGGTTCAATCCGCTCCTATTTCCTTCGCTTTTATGACGATTCCGCCGAAGATATCACTCCGAGCCTCATCATGTTCACCGCAGCCACCCTGGAGATGGATTATTCCTCGGTTTTCGGCCCGCGGCACCCCCCGGCGGACTCCTGTTTCCCATTCTTTTTCCCTTCGCCCGCATCAGGGAGCGCCTGCAAGCGGCTCTGCATGTTCCTCCGCTGGATGGTCAGGCCGGCCGACGGCATTGATCTCGGTTTATGGAAAGAGATTCCGCCGGCCAAACTGATCATACCGGTTGATGCCCATATCCAGAAGATCTCCCGCCTGCTCGGCTTAACAGCCCGCCGGCAGGCCGACTGGAAAATGGCCCGGGAGATTACCGCTGCCCTGAGGTCATTCGACCCCGACGACCCGGTAAAATATGATTTCTCCCTCTGCCACATCGGCATATCGGAAGGTTGCAGCGGCAGAGAAGGTGACACGTGCCGTGCCTGCGCCCTCTCTGAAGTCTGCGGAACAAACAGGCAATGAGCCGGACGCCGGAAGTTCTGTTCGGTCTAACCGCTGGCAGCAAGCAATGCATCTCCCGTTTCGAAGGATTCGTCAGCGAGGTGGCGGCCCACAATGCCGGGGATGTGGTCCCGGCACTCGCACAAATAGAATCGGCGGTTCAAAACGGCTTGTATGCAGCGGGGTTTCTTTCCTACGAGGCAGCCACTTCTCTGGATCCCCCCCTGCCGACGGTTGAAATGACAGGTTTTCCCCTGGTCTGGTTCGGGTTGTATCGAGAACTCCGTTCGATCCCGTTACGCGAATGGTGGCGCCAGGACCACCAAGGTTTCAACCAGGCTTTTGAATGGCATCCGACCATTTCCAGGGAAGAGTACCTGTCTGCCGTTGAGAAGATAAGGGATTACATAGCTGCCGGGGACATCTACCAGGTGAATTTCACGCTTCGGGGGCGTTGCCGCTTCAGCGGCGATGCCAGCGCATTTTTCCGGGACCTGTGCCGTTCCCAACCAACCCCCTATTCCGCTTTTATCGACCTGGACGGTCACAGCATCCTCTCCGCTTCCCCTGAGCTCTTTTTTCAACTGGACAACGGCGTTCTCACGGTCAGACCCATGAAGGGGACGGCAAGGAGAGGGAGGTGGCGGACCGAGGATGTGGAAATTGCCGCAATGCTGCGGGAGAATGATAAAGAGCGGGCCGAAAACCTCATGATCGTGGACCTGTTGCGCAATGATTTGGGACGGGTGTCCGAGAACGGGTCGGTTACGGTAAATTCATTGTTTGACGTGGAGGCCCTCGGGACGGTCCACCAGATGACCTCCACCATTTCCTCCCGCCTGAGACCGGATGTCGGCCTGACTGAACTGTTCCGCTCTCTTTTCCCCTGTGGATCGATCACCGGCGCGCCGAAGAAACGCTCCATGGAGATTATCGCGGAGCTGGAAGGCTCCCCCAGAGGACTCTATACCGGGTGCATCGGCTACTTGTCGCCAGGTATGCGCAAGGCCGTGTTCAGCGTGGCCATCCGCACCGTGGTCATCGACAAGGATTCGGGGACCGGAGAGCTCGGGGTAGGGAGCGGGATAACGTGGTATTCCGCCCCTGATGCGGAATACCACGAATGTCTGTCAAAGGGGCTCTTTGTCCGAAATATTCCACCTGAATTCAAGCTGTTAGAGTCCCTCCTGCTGGAGACGGAGACCGGTTACTTTCTTCTCGAACGGCATCTTGAGAGACTCTGCGACTCGGCCCGCTATTTCGGTTTCCCCATCGATGCCGCCTCGGTGCGGGCAACCCTGGAAAAACTCGCCCATGGAGTGAAAGGGAGCAGCAAGGCAAGGCTCATGCTGTCATCTGACGGGTCCGTTGCAACAGAAATCGAGCCACTCCGCGATACCGGTAACCCCACCGGTCCGTACATAGCATTCGCAACGACGCCGGTCGACTCAGCTAACCCCTTCCTGTATCACAAGACGAGCAACCGTGAGGTGTACCGCTGCGAACTGGAAAAGCGGCCCGACTGCACGGATGTCATCTTCGTCAATGAAAGGGGGGAGGTTACCGAGGGGGCTGTCAGCAATGTGGTGATCCGGAATGCCGGCCTCCTGCTGACCCCGCCGGTGACAAGCGGCCTCCTCCCCGGCACCTTCCGCGCGGAGCTCCTGGAGAACGGTGAAATCGCGGAGCAGGTGCTCATGCCCTCTGATTTGGAACAGGCCGACGCAATCTATCTTATCAACTCAGTACGCAGATGGAGACGGGTAAGACTCGTCGATGGAGCGGTACCATGTGCAAAAAGCTACTCACTTTCGGAGCGGTGACCTTCCTCTGTACGGCTTTCCTCGATCCATTGTGGGCGTCCGGCCTGGATCGTCCAATCCCCTGGTTCCGTGACATCGTCATGGCGTTCATCGGCGCCGCTTGTTTCTATCTGCTGGTAAGGTTCAGAAAAGAACTCTAGACGCGCGGTACTTTTTCTATATCGCTATACTTTTTTTGTAGAATGAACGGACGATTCCGTACTAGAATATCACGGGTATTCCGCTGGAAAAGGTATTGCAGTTTGCCGATGCATTTTTCGGGCATGGACCGCTACTCATCAGAATTGCACATAAAATCAGAAAGGAGACGATATCAAGGCACTGTCGGAGCCAGGTGTGCGGTGCCGCAGGGATGTCCCTGAAGATAGCTCCGAAGTTGCCGGAAGTAACGCCGGAGCATAGATCAGGCAGGCTGTCTTGTATCGTCAGGCAGAGAACATGAGTAAAGAGACGGTATCCGCGGTTTCGCACGCTTGCGAGGAATCAGCGCCAACCCGTTCCACAGTGGGCTGTCGGGAATCGAAAGCGGTGCCTGGACCGACCGTGGTGCCGGCTTTCCGGAAGCATCCCTCGAAACTTTTTGTCGAACTGACCACCAGGTGCAACCTGACCTGCCAGATGTGCGTCAAGCAGTCCTGGGGCAACGCTATCGAGGAAGGGGACATGTCCCGGGAGACCTTCATGGCATTGGTTCCCGCTTTTCCGGAGCTGGATGCCATGGTGCTCAACGGGATCGGGGAATCGCTCCTCCACCCGGAACTGGAAGAGTTCATCCGCATTGCCAAAGGGGCAATGAAGCCCGGGAGTTGGGTCGGTTTCCAGTCCAACGGACTCCTCCTCAATGAAAAACGGGCGGCATCGCTCATTGAGGCTGGCCTCGACAAGATCTGTCTTTCACTTGACGCTATCTGCCCCGATACCTTCCGCAAGATCAGGGAGGGGGGAGAGGTGGACGACCTGGACCAGGCTTTCAATGCCCTGGCCGGGGCCAGGAAACGCTATCCCGCTTCCAGGCTCCAGGTGGGGGTCGAGTTCGTTGTCATGCAGAACAACCTCCACCAGTTGCCCGAAGTGCTCCGCTGGTCGGCTTCGCGGGGTGCGAATTTCGCCATTGTGTCGCATCTTCTGCCGTATGATGCCGCCCATGTATCCCAGGCCGCCTATGAGACTAATAGTGTTCAGGCAATTGAATTGTTCCAGGCATGGAAGCAAAGGGGTTTGTCCCAGGGGATAGACATAAACGACTACTTCCATGTCTATCACTGCAAGTATGTGCGCAGCGAAGAAGAACAGCGGATGGTGGATTTTGTCCATGAGATGATGGAGGAAGCCCGTTCGCGGGATGTCTTCCTGCATATGAAAAATCTGCTCACCATGGATTATGAGAAGACGGCACGGCTGACCAGGGTCTTTGAAGAGGCGAGATCGGTTGCCGAACGATGCGGGATTGCTCTGAAGCTCCCCGGTGTCGGTCCGAAAAACGACCGGCGTTGCGATTTCATCGAGGACGGCGGTGCGCTCATATCCTGGAACGGCGCAGTCCACCCCTGTTATTTCCTCTGGCACAAGTTCGTCTGCCATTTCGCCGGCAGAAAAAAGTATGTAAACCCCAAGGTCTTCGGCAATGTTGCCGGCAAAGGAATCATGGATCTCTGGAACGATCCGGCATTTCTTTCCTTCCGTGCAGAGGTGCTTCGCCACGCATACCCGTTCTGCTCCAACTGCAACCTGATCCCTTGCGAATACATTTACTGTGAGGAATTCGAGCAGGACTGCTACACCAATACTGTTCCATGCGGCGATTGTTTCTGGTGCATGGGGATGTTCAACTGCCTGCAATAGCAGGCGAACATCATGCTTCAAGAAAAGGCGGGGAAGCGCTTCCCCGCCTTTTTTCGTATCCGTGGTACGAGTTACCGTGTGCATTGCCAAATATCCCATCTGTTCTATAATTCTGACTAACAGGAGACGAACATGGTAAGATTAAATTCAAGGAGAAAAAGGAGGAGCCATGCCAGATTTTGGAAATGCGTTTTCCGGGCTTGCGGCTGACAGGAAGCTGACCGCCGAGGAACTGATCAGGGCCATACGATTCATGATCGCGGCCGAGTATGAGGCTGTCCAGCTCTATACGCAACTCGCCGAGTCCATCGACAATGAATTGTCAAAAAGAGTGCTGCTGGACATCGCCGATGAAGAGATTGTCCATGCCGGCGAGTTCCTGGCGCTGTTGAAGCAGCTCGCTCCCGGCGAAGAGGCGTTTTATGCCGCTGGCGCCCAGGAGGTGCAGGAGCAGATCGATCTGCTGCGGGCGCCAACCGCGGTTGCGGCTCAGGAGGAACCGTCTAAGGAAGGCAAGATCCTGACCGTTGGAAGTCTCATCGATCAGGAGTAGCGGGTATGGTCCGCTGAACCAAATCACAAACACTAGGAGGCATAGCATATGGATATTCTCGACAGGCAATCGGCGCCTCTGACGCCGGAAGAATGGGCACGCATCGACGAGGCGGTCGTCAACACCGCGCGCAGCATGCTGGTGGGCCGGCGGGTAATCGGCATACTAGGCCCTCTCGGAGCGGGTGTATACAGCATGCCTTACTCGGTCTTCAGCGGCAAGAGCCAGGCCGGGGTGGACATGATCGGCGAAAAGGAGGACCTGGCGGTTGAGCCGGACCGACGGGCCACTATCAACCTCCCTATCCTGTATAAAGACTTCAAGATTCTCTGGCGTGACGTGGAAGCCGACCGTCACCTTGGAATCCCCCTGGATGTGAGCACGGCCGCGGTGGCGGCAAATTTCGTCGCCGTACAGGAAGACGGTCTGATCTTCAACGGCAACTCCGACCTGGGGCACGAAGGTATCTTTACTGCATCCGGGAGGCTTACCGTGCCCATGACCGGATGGGACAAGGGCGGCAATGCCCTGGCTGACGCGGTCAAGGCGGCCGGAGCGCTGGCGGCGGCGGGGCACTACGGCCCCTACGCCATGGTGGTAAGCCCGGTCCTGTTCGGCAACATGATACGGGTGTACGGCAATACGGGCATGCTTGAGCTTGACCAGGTCAAGGCGCTGATGACCGGCGGGGTACATTATTCCAACGTCATTACCGGGAAAAAGGCGGCGGTAATCGCCCTCGGGCCACAGAACCTGAACCTGGCGATAGGCCAGGACATGACCACCGGATACCTGGGTCCGGTCAACATGAATCATGTGTTCCGCGTCCTGGAGACTGCCGCGCTTCTGATACGGCGTCCGGACGCAATCTGCACCATTGAGTAGACAACCTCCACGGTTCCCTTACCGAAAGCACGTCCTTCCGGACACGGGGACATGACAAATGTGGTCTGTTCTATAGTGGGACCGCCCTTCCGGCGGTCCCATTTCTTGTTTCTCCCCGCGCGTTCCGATACGTTGGAAATAGCTGCGCAACGGGTAAAAGTATGCTACTGTCAACCCGTTTTCAGGTGATGCGTTTAAAAAACTGAAATAAGCAGGGAATGGAGGAGAAGTCTGGATACAACGGATGCGCTGAATCGTTTTCTTGCCGGGGTGGAGGTGCGTGCATTCCGGATGACCGAGTTCTCCGTCGGTGATACAGATGAGGCCCTTGATCTGGTTCAGGATGCCATGCTCGGGTTTGTCCGGAAGTATTCCGAACGGCCGGAAACCGAGTGGAACGCTTTGTTCTATCGTATCCTTCAGAACCGCATCACTGACTGGTACCGCAGAACCGCCGTCCGTAACCGTTTCCGTGCCTGGCTCGGGGCTTCAGGCGAGGACGCGGATGAAAAGGAGGACCCCATTCAGACCCTGGCCGATACCGGCTCTCCCGACCCGGCGACCTCCCTGTTCCATGCCGATGCGGCCAAGGCCATGCAAAAGGCAGTACGTTCTCTTCCTTTGCGCCAGAGGCAGGCGTTCCTGCTGCGGGCCTGGGAGGGGATGGACGTGGCCCAGACGGCCTATGCCATGGGCTGTTCCGAGGGTAGCGTCAAGACACATTATTCTCGGGCGGTGCATGCGCTGCGCGAGGTGCTGAAGGAGTATCGGCCATGATGAGTGAAGAGCACGACAAGGTCTTTGTGGACGAAATGCGGAGACTGCTGAGCGCGACCGAGGCAGAGACGGACCCGCGTATAAGAATGCGCCTGAAAAGCGCGCGTCTCAGAGCGTTGGATGCCGCCGCGGAACAGGTTCCCTGGTATCTCCGTTTCCCGCGGCTGATTACGGTGGGAAGCCTCGCAACGGTGGCTGTGATTGCCGTTTCATTCTGGATTCTGGCGGAGCGTGGGCCTCTTCCCGCCGGACCGGTTGAGGACCTGGAACTGTTGACAAACAAGGAACAGATCGAGCTGTATAACGATCTGGACTTCTACCGCTGGCTGGAGTCCTCCGACCATGCGGGCTAGTTCCCGGGTATCGGTCTGGTTGCCGCTTATTCTCGCTTGCGACGCCTTTCGGGAAAGCAGTCGCCACGCCCGTTACGGGAGATGTTTGAGTTCCTCGGAACCCACGGGGGTGCGGTTGCCGATCCGGTCTCATTGACCGAGGTCCGCGAGGGAGCAGGCGTTTGCTAGGGCCGGCTCCAGAGGGAAAGAAGCGGTTAAGGTAAAAAGCAAGGAAAAAGGAAAACGGTTATGAAGAGGTTTCTGCGGTTACTGGTTTTGCTGGTTGTCCTGGGCGTCGCTTCACTGGCCCGGGGGGAGGGTTCCGGAGCGTCATGGGATCAGCTGACCCAGGAAGAGCAGCAGCTGTTGAAGCCTTTCAGGGATAGATGGGAAGGGATGTCCCCCCAGAAACAGGAGCGGCTCCGCAAGGGGGCGGGGAAGTGGAGTCGCATGACCCCTGATGAACGCCGTGACGCACAGGAACGATTCAAGCGGTGGCAGGAACTCCCGCAGGATCAGCGGGACAAGATTCGCAAAAGGTACGAGGAGTTCCGTAAACTTCCACCGGAAGAACAGGACAGGATCCGCAGCCGGTACCGCTGGTTTCGTTCACTCCCGCAGGATCAGCGGCGCGCCCTCCGGGAGAAGTGGCAAAGCATGCCCCCTGACGAGCGCAGGAGCTTTAGAGAGCACTTGAAAAGCCTCCCTCCAGAGCAACAGGAGCGGTGGAGAGGCATGCCCCCTGAAGAACGCAAGTTCCATCGGGAACCCTGGAACAGTACTCCCCCTGCCGAGAGGGAGGATTTCATGCGGCGTTAGGTCCTGCGCAGAAAAGGCCCGGCATCCGACGCCACTCTTCACGCGGCACTCCCTGATCGTTAACGGTCCAGAAGGATCGGCAAGCGCCTCGTAAGGCGGATCTCCTCAGGCTCCACGCGGGCCTGGTAGGCAAACGACTCCACCCCGTGTTCCACGGCTTTCCGGAGGAGTCGGCCGTATTCCGGGTCGATCCGGTCGGCCGGTGCGACACAGCGGGCATCCCCTCGCTGTACCACGAAAAAGATGACCCCCCTGGCTCCCTCCCTTACTGCCTGCATCAGTTCAAGGAGATGCTTCTGCCCCCGCTCGGTAACCGCATCCGGGAAAAGTGCGGTTTCGCCGTCCACCAAGGTAACGTTTTTCACTTCTACGTAGCATAAGCCTGCCGGGCCGGAGAGGAGCAGGTCGATCCTGCTGTTCTTTCCGTACCGCACCTCCGGCCGGACGGTGTTGTAGCCGGCCAGTTCCGGAACCCTTCCCTCGCAGACGGCCTCCCGGACCAGCGAGTTGGGTCTGCCGGTATTGATACCCACCAAGGTTGTGCCGACTTCCACCAGTTCCCAGGTGAACGGATATTTTCTGGCAGGGTTGGCGCTGTGCGACAGCAGTACCGTGCTGCCCGGCTGCGCGCAGCCCATCATGCTCCCCGAATTGGGGCAGTGGACCGTGATTGCCGTCCCGTCCGCCAGCTGCACATCGGCCAGAAAGCGTTTGTAACGGCGCAGCAGGGTCCCTCGATACAATGGTTGGGGTATTTTCATGGCATCGGAGGCGGTTGTTCGCCGGACTTGGATTCGGTCCGTTCCACGGCCTGGAAAAAGATGGTTCCCAGCATCACGTCGGCAATGGCGCCCGTTATGATTCCCAATGGTATCAGTAGCACCGAGGCAAGCAGCGCACCGGTGGCGATGGTGAAAAAACAGTACGGTTTCAGCATCCCCTTCAGGGGATCGGACAGGCCGAAGAGCTTGAAGCCGAACAGGATGTTCGCCACGCCGAAGGCGACTATCAGGAGGATGGCATACTGGTTCAGCGGCTCTTGCCAGGTGGGGAGGAATAACCCTGCGATGCCTGCGAGGCCCATGATCAGGTTGATGATGATAAGGAAATCGATGTAATTGTCCACATTGTGGAATGAGTGGCGGGCATTGAGCAGCCTCTTGAGAAGCGAGGCCAGGAAAATGAACAGTGCCGGCCCCACGAGATACATGGAGGCATGGAGCACGTTCGCAACCAGGTCCTCCCTGTCTCCCAGGTAGAAGGAAAGGATCAGAAACGGGATGCTCAATACGGCGCTGGTCATGGCGAGAAAGCCTGCCCATCGTAACGCGGTGTTGGTCAAATTTCCTCCTCAGTCGGAAAGGTAAAATCTGTTTATAGTAAAATAATTTTATTTATGTTGAAATTTTTTCCCAGCTGGTGTAATACGGAAGGCGTAGACCCTCCTGCAATGCACCCCGGTATCAACGACGTAGCGAATCCTCTCTCCGCTGATATCGGGGTATTTTTTTCCCATCGCGCAGACATGCATGCGTTCCAGGCGTAGCGGCAGGTCGGGAAGCCCGAGCTCTCTTTATCCGGCCGGGCCTTCCCGCAGGGATCGAAGGAGATGCGCAACAGTCTCAAGGTCCTCTTCGGACAGCCCGAAGGGGTTGAGACGCGCCATCCCTGCCAGGGCTTCCGTGATGAGCGCGCAATGGCTCGCATAGAGGTCGCGGACCGTCTTCGGAGTGAGCGGGAGCCAGCGGACCGCGCGGGCGTCGTCTCCGGCGCGCAGGTTCATCAGGGCCGCAACTTCCGGTGAAAGATGCAGGTGTTTGGCCGTGGTCTCCATCCAGGAGTAGTCGGTATTGCGGGGGTCGTCCACATACCCCCGGTAGATAAGCCTCCCCTGTTCCATTTCCAGAAGCACCCCGGTCTCTTCGTGAAGCTCCCGCGAGAGGGTCCTGGATACCTCCTCACCCCTGTCGACCATGCCCCCCGGTATCGCCCACTGCCCGTTATCCCTTCTCTGCACCGCCAGCAGCTCGAGTGAACCGGTAGCACGGCTGATCCTGGTGATGATGGGGTCGGCTGCGTAATTGGGCCCCCACTTTCCTAGCAGCCCCCTGCCGGCGATCCCGGTCCTGCCGATGGGATTGAGGGGTCTTCCCTGCCCATCGCGGGGCAGCCTTCCGGAAAAACTCTCGAACGGCAACGCATCGAGCAGGGATGTGTCTTCAGGGTCGGCCCACCCCTTGGGATTCAGGCTGGAGTCGTTGGCGAGCACCACCGGAGAAACATAATAGGGGGGCAGGTATTCCGGGTAGTCCGTTTCCCACGGCACCAGTTCGTCAGGCACCGGGAACCTGGCGGGATACTCGGGGGGGCGTTCGTTTCTGGCCTTGATGTGCCATCCGCGGGAGTGGTCCCGGCGGTCGGCTGGTGCTCCGTTATCCGCTTTTTCCGGATTATCCATGGGGTCGCTCCTCTGTGGCGTGACTCACGCGCCGGGAAACCGCGCTGCCGAATAATTCTATTCCATCCCTTTGCCGTTGTCGAGAGGTATACCGTCCGGCGGCCGTCAATCTTGACAAAGAGCCCGAAGAAAAGGTAGACTCCGGCTAGCTGCGTGTATGGAGAATATGTCCGTTACTATTGGAGAATCAATGGAATTCAGCGGTAAGCGAGTGGCGGTCACCGGCGGTACCCGGGGCATCGGCAGGGCGGTTTCACTCCGGTTTGCATCGGCAGGCGCCACGGTGACCGCGGCCTATCTGAGCAACGACCGGGCGGCAGGCTCGCTCCTGGAAGAGGCGGCAGGGCTTCCTGGAGAAATCCGGGTCGTCAGGGCCGACGTGCGGACCTCGGAAGGGGCGGTCGCGCTCATAGATGCCGCCGCGGGTGACGAGGGGCACATCGACGTGCTGGTCAACAACGCCGGGATACTGCGCGACGCATACCTAGCCATGATGTCCGAGCGGGACTGGGCCGACGTCATCGAGAGCAACCTCTATCCCCTGTTCCACTGCTGCAAATGGGGTGTCAGGAAGATGCTGGCCCGCAGGAACGGGGTAATCGTCACCATCGCCTCTATCTCGGCGTTCACCGGCAATCCCGGCCAGACCAACTACGCGGCCAGCAAGGGCGCGGCGCTCAGTTTCACCCGTTCCCTGGCCAGGGAGGTGGGACCGCTCGGGATACGGGTCAATGCCGTGGCACCGGGCCTCATCGACACTGACATGGTTGCCTCGCTGAAACCCGAGCTGGTTGAATCCATTGTCCGGAGCTCCTCTCTCAAGCGCATGGGAAGACCGGATGAGGTGGCCGAAACGGTGGCCTTCCTCGCTTCCGACCGGGCATCGTACATTACCGGCCAGTGCCTAATAGTCGATGGAGGGATCGTCTAGCCGTGCCGCAGCAGAACGATAGTCCCATGAGAAAAAACAGAATCGCCATAACCGGCATCGGTATCTTCTGCGCGGCGGGCAAAGATGTGCCTTCCTTCACCAGGAACCTGCTGGAGGGGAGAAGCGCCATCGGCCCCGTGGATATCTTCGATGTATCCCCTTTCCCCTCCCGGATAGGCGCCCAGGTGAGAGACTATGATCCTCTGGCCTATTTCAGCGCCAAGACCGCCGGTGAACTTTCGCGGGCAGACCAGTTCGGCGTAATCGCCGCCGGAGAGGCACTTGCCGACAGCGGTGTGAAAGATCGCTGCTCACCCTACGATATCGGCGTCTCCATGGGCGCCGGGGCCGCTGGAATGCTCCAGGCCGAGCAATGGCTGCGAGAGAAGCTCGCGGCCGGCAAGGGACGGCCGTCCCTGCTCCGCGGGATTCTGCCCGACAGGACCTCCACCGCCATCGTACGGCACTACGGCCTCGGAGGCTATCAGGGGAGCATTACCACCGCCTGTTCCTCCTCTGCCACGGCCATCGGCTGGGGCGCCGACCTGGTGGCGACCGGAAGGCTGAAGGCGGTGGTCTGCGGCGGTTCCGACGCCATCTCACTGCTCACCTACGCCGGTTTCAACTCGCTCCGGGTGGTTGACCCGGAGCCGTGCGCGCCCTTCAGCCTCGGCAGGAAGGGGATCTCCCTGGGAGAGGGAGCAGCTTTTTTCGTGCTGGAAGACGCAGAGGAAGCGGCAAGGCGCGGAGCCCGGATCCGGGGTTACGTCCTCGGCTATGCGGCGGTGGGCGAGGCCTTCCACATGACCGCGCCGGAGCCCACCGGCGCCGAGGCGGCGCGGGTGATTGCCGGTGCCCTGGAGCACACAGGGGTACGGAAGGAGGACGTAGGCTGGGTCAATGCCCACGGCACGGGGACCCCTCTGAACGACATGGTGGAGAGCAAGGCGATGAAACTGGTGTTCGGTGAACTGGTCGGCAAGGTCCCGCTGGTCTCCACCAAGGGGCTGACCGGCCACTGCCTCGGCTCAGCCGGCGCCATCGAGGCGGTGGCGACCATCGTTTCCCTGACCGAGGGGATAATCCCCCAGACCCTGAATTTCCGGGGCCGGGACCCGGAGTGCGACCTTGATTACGGTCACGAGGGCGCGCGAAAGAGTTCCGCCTCCGTGGCCCTCTCGAACTCCTTCGCCTTTGGCGGCAATATCACGACCCTGGTGGTGTCCCGATGACCTCCCCTCGTACCGAAATAGTCGTCACAGGCCTTGCGGCCGTCTCCCCCGCCGGGGTCGGGCTCGAACCGCTCCGTGAGGTGATCGGATCCGGCGTAAGCGCCCTGCGTCCCATCCCGCCCGAGCTGGCCGGAAGGGAGGGGTACCTGTGGGGAAGGGCCGAGGGGTTCAAGGCGTCGGACTTCATGTCGCCCCTCAAGGCTCGCAAGCTCGACCGTTGCAGCCAGTTCGCGGTGGTTGCGACCGGGATGGCCCTCAAGAACGCCGGTCTGGATCCGGCCGCCTTCGGCGCAACCCGTATCGGCATCGTCCTGGGTTGCGGCTTCGGCGGCATCGCGAATTCGGAGGAATTCCTCCGCGGTTACATGACCAACGGGGTAGACGGCCTGGTGCCGATGCTTTTTCCCAACACCGTCCCCAACGCTCCGGCCAGCAACGCTTCCATCGAATACGGCATGAAAGGGCCCAACGCCACCTTTGTGCAGCGCTTCTGTTCCGCCGAGGCGGCCTTTCAGATGGCCTGTCGCTTCCTGGAGGAGGGTCGGGCGGACATCATGCTGACCGGAGGGGTCGACGAACTGGACCCCTTCATGATCGAGGCCTTCCGGGACATGGGGCAGCTGCGGCGTTTTGCCGACGGATTCAGCGAAGGTGCGGGAATCCTGGTGCTGGAGAAGGGCGACGTGGCCCGCAAGCGCGGCGCCGCCATACGGGCGGAGGTCGGCCACATCCGGACTGTGGGGAGCCTGCTGCCGGGGCGGGAAGGCGAAGGGATCGCGCGGCTCCTTTCCGGCACGGGGAATCCCGCCGTCGTCTCCCTGTCGGGCGTCGCGGCCGGGATGCCGTGCCTCACCGGTCCGTTGGGGCACTCCAGGATCCTGGAAACCGGGAGTCTCCTGGGACGCTCACTGGCCATGGGCGGACTGGCCATGGCCTCACTCATCCTTTCAGCCCCGCGGGGAGCTTCCGCTCTCCACTATGGGGCCTCACCGGAGGGTCCCTACTATGCCATCGACTTCACCGTCTCCTGAGAACCCGGCCTCCTCGGAACCTTCCGCCTATCTTCCCCACCGAAACCCGTTTCTCTTCCTCGACCGTGTCCTTTCCCGTGAACCCGGGGTGGCGGCAACCGGCATAAAGTGCGTTACCAATGAACCCGGCGGCTACTCCCAGGTCTTCCTCCTCGAATCCATGGCCCAGCTCGGCGGAATAGCCGCGGCCGCCCGGGAGGGGGAGGGAGGATTCCTGGCCGCCGTGGAACGCGCCGAGTTTTTCCGCAGTGTCGGACCAGGCGACCGTATCCTGGTTACGGTGCGCATCGTCAAGTCCTTCGGCAGGCTTTTCCTCATGGAAGGGGACGCATCGGTGGAGGGTGAGCGGGTTGCGAGCGCGGCCCTTACCCTTGGCGTCGGGATGCTGTGAGGCCGGGCCGCCGCGAACGTTAAGGCGTGAAAGCGTTACGGATTCAGGACAAATAACCGTTTTCAGTTTCAGGTGCCAAACATGAAGCTACTTGGATTTTTCATCTTTCCCATTCTTGCCGTTCTCTTGTCCACAGCCCCTTCCGCCGGTGCGGCCTCCCTAACCCCGGTGGAAGGCCTGGAACTCCTGCGTCGGGCCTTTGCGGGGATCGACGATTTTTCCGCCGGGATCACCCAGGAAAAGCAGCTGGCCCTTATGAAAAAGAAGATGACGGCCAGAGGGGAAGTGCGCTTCAAGAAACCGAATATGTTTTACATGGAGCTCTACCCCCCCTACTCAAGCCGGGTCCTGTTGAAGGACACGACCCTTACCCTGAAGCTGTCGAACGACGGTGAACGCCAGCAGGTGACCCTGCCGTCCGAGCAGGGACTGGGTCGCTGGTTCAGGTTTTTGAACCAGCCGGTAACGAGCATACCGGAAGGTTTTGACATCCGTGCGGACAAGCGTGGCAATAGCGTGATCCTCAGGATCTCTCCCCGGAACAACGGGGCATTGAGGGAGCTGGAGCTGACGTTCCAGGAGACCGGCAGGCTGCAGAAGCTCGTGATCGAGGAGAACAACCGTGACAGTACTGTCATTACCTTTAACCGGATGAAGAGGAATACCGGTCTGACCGACCAGGACTTCCGGCTTGAATAGCCAAGGTTGCAGAACCGTGCCTGATTCATGAAAACGACGCGATTTCATGAATCGCGCGGCGTTTGCTGTCGAGCCGGTGCCTCTGCTTCCGCCTGCTTGTCGCCGGTTCGCCGGGTCTCCGGCGGCTCCCGTACGGTAACGTCCTCAGGGAATCCGGATTTATTCCTGACCGTAGCGCGGACTTTCTCCCAGTCGACCTTCTGTTGGGCGTTGTACTTTATGATGAGTCCCTTTGCCACCTCTTCGAGGTTTCCCAGTCGGTCGTAGACATCGCCGTGGACCTCGATGAATATCCGGCCGTCGTCCGAGACCGCCAGTTTCACCGGCTGGTAGATAATCTCGCCGTTGGTGTTCACCTGTATATCCTTGTAGATCTCCTGCATGTTTCCGGGGAGGACCCGGATACAGCCGTGACTGTTGAAGCCGTAGACCGAATTCGGGGCGATGGTGCCGTGGATGAGGATTCCGGACATGGAAGTCTTGAGCGCATACCTGCCGAGCGGGTTGCGGCCGCCGGGAGGTACGACGCTCTTGACCGTTTTACCCTGTTTCCGCATCTCCGCCTGGATGGACGGAGGGACGAACCAGGTAGGGTCCTTGATCTTGGAGACTATCCGGAACTTTCCGGTAGGTGTCTGCCATACGGAGGCTTGACGCGATTTGCCCATCCCCAGTCCCACGGGGAGGGTTTTTTCGAGCTTTCTCCCCTTGAAGAGATAAAGGGTACGCTCCGGGATGTTGATCAGAATGCCTTCCACCATGGTTTTCGGGACGATCCTGGTGGTGTTTATTTGCAGCTTCTGCCCCGGTTTCAGCCCCTTTTGGGAATCGATGCCGTTGTCCCTGGCCACCGTCTGCCAGTTGACGCCGAACCTGGCGCCGACCGTCCGGAGCGTTTCGCCCTTTCTGACGGTATGGACCGTCTTCCTGACCACGATCATGGCTGACGGGGCGGGCGCTGTTTCCTCCGTGAGGTCATCTCCTCCTGCGGGGACATCCGGGGTGCCTCCCTCTTCCCGCTTTTCCCCACCCAATACCGGCAGAGGATGGTCGCCGGCCGGGGCTTCTCCCTGTTCCTGCTCGACGGCATGAAGCCTCTGCTCGTATTGCGAGTGTTTAATGAGCGTGAGACGGTACAGCTTCTCCGCCTCCTCAATCCGTTTCCGATCGAAAAGATCCTCGGCGGTCGAGAATGTCTCCACGATGTCGCCATACTCTTCGTAGAGGGATGCATGCGGTGGCCGCAGCTGCATCCTTTCGACGACGGACGTCGCTTTATCCCGGTAGTTTTCCGGTTCGGCTCGACTGACCGTTGAGATGAGGGAGATCGCAAGAGCAGTCACTACAAGGGCACGCATGTCAGTTCCTTCATATATCTGGAAATTGTGCGAATATCCAGTCGTCACACCGGGCGGGTCGGGTTTCGATTTACAGACCGGCCCCGGCTGGATCTGATAGCCAGGAGATAATAGCAAAACGGGTGCATAAATCAATTTAGATTATTTAACGTAATCCGGCGTCGGATACCATGGCGTGAGCCGGGAGGCTTTTCAGTGTTCGGAAAAAATGCTTCCACAGCATATTGAACAGGTATATAATTATATCCCGTATAAGCGTAATTCTCAAGAATATCGATTGGTTAGTCCGTGCCGGCGAAGTGGGTGCCGTCTGCATGAGACATGTCCTGCCGCGGCCGGGGCGCTTTCCCCCGAAAGGTTTGGTCGGGAGATCTGCATGTATGCTAATTATTTCGGGTTCCGGGAAAAACCTTTCACCATAACACCCAATCCCCGATTCATATTCCTCAGCAATAACCACAAAGAGGCGTTTGCGCATCTTCTGTTCGGGATTGACAGTCATGCCGGATTCATCGAGCTGACGGGCGAGGTCGGCACCGGCAAGACCACGGTGCTCCGCACCCTGCTGAGCCAGCTGGACTCTGACAATTACCGTACCGCCCTGATATTCAACCCATCCCAGTCCGCCACGGACCTCCTGTGGAACATAAACCATGAATTCGGCATCCCTGCCGACGGGACGGACGGCCCTGGGAACCTGGACTCGCTCAATCGCTTTCTCCTCAAAGAGAACTCCGAGGGGCGGACGGTGGTGCTGGTTATCGACGAGGCGCAGAACCTCGAACCAAGGGTGCTTGAGCAGATTCGGCTCATATCCAACCTCGAGACGGATAAGGACAAGCTTATCCAGATCGTGCTCGTCGGCCAGCCTGAACTGCGGGAAAAGCTCGGCAGGTCGGAGCTCAGGCAATTGAGCCAGCGGATTACGGTCCGCTACCACCTCTGTCCGATGGATTTCAGCGATACCGTGGAGTATATCGGACATCGTATCGAAGTGGCCGCGGGCAGGAGGCTCGATCTGTTCACGCAGGGCGCTCTGCGCAGGATCTACCGCTATTCGGGGGGGATCCCCCGCCTTATCAACGTCGTGTGCGACCGGGCCCTGCTGGCGGCCTACACCAAGGAAGCCGGCCGGATCACCGCCCGGACTGCCGCCGCAGCCATTGCGGACGTGCGGAGGGAAGAGTCGGGGAGCGTCTGGCGCCGGGTCGCCGGATACGCCGGGTACGCCGGTCTCGCTGTCGTGGCGGTGCTGGCGTACATCGGCCTGTGCAGCCTGTTCCAGGACCTGACCGATAACGGCCGTAAGGAGAGCCCGACAGGAACAGTCGCCACAGCGAACCAGTCGGCGCCCCGTGCCGTGTCCGGCGCCTCGGGCATGATGCGCGACCGGTTGGCGGAAATGTCCGAACAGGAGAGCGCGCTGGCAGCCTACAACGCCATAGCCGGGATATGGGGCGTTCCCGTGGCGTCCGGCGGAAATCCCGTCGCCTCTTACGCCGAACCGCAGGGGCCGGCCGCCGCCGGCGGTCTCAGGCTTTCCCGTTTCAACAGCAATCTCGGCGTCCTGGTACGCATGGACTATCCGGCCATCCTCGAGATTAACCTTCCGGCCGGGGGAGGGCGGCGGTATCTCGCCCTTGTCGGCGAGCGGCACGGCCGTTTCCTGGTCGCCCCCCGGTTCAAGGGGATAGGCTCCATCAGCGCAGCAGAACTGGAGCACCTCTGGTCCGGACGCAGCTATCTCCCCTGGAAAAACGTCATGAACATTCCGACCGTCAACCGGCGGGGCGCCAGGGGAGAAGCGATTGGCAACGTCAGGCGGCTCCTGATGCGGGCCGGGTACCTGGACGGGCCTCTGAAAGACGTGTACGACGAAGACGCCATTGCCGCGGTCAAGCAGTTCCAGGCAAGCCAGGGGATAGACCCTGACGGCATGGTTGGGAGCCGTACCCTGCTCCTCCTTTACCGTGCCGGGGGTGCTGTCTCGTCTCCCAGATTAGCCAAGAAAGGGGAATCGTGACCCGATGAGCTTCATACTGGATGCGCTGAAGAAACTGGAGCGGGAAAAGGCCGCGCGCAACAATGCCGGCATCAATATTTCAGAGGAGATCCTGAGAGGGAACCATCGGGATCTGCGCACCGGAACACGCTCCCCGACGGCAATCGCGGCGGTGACGGTACTGGCGTTGCTGGTGATTGGAGCGGCCGTCGCCGGGGTGATGTTCTGGCAGCGGGACAGCGCGGTGCGGGAGGCACGGGAGTTTCCGGGGAGTGGGGATTTCCGGAGCACGGCTGCTCCGGGGCAACCCGGCTGGCCTGATGCGGCCAGAGCTCCGGCCGGAAGCGGGGTTACGGCCCCAGTTTCCGCCCCCCGTCCGGCCCAGGGTTCCATGATGCCGGCGGAGGAGACGGCGCCCGCCCGCAGTCCCGTCAAAACAGAGGCCGGCGCCGATCCCGGTGAAGACACGCCGGAGCGGGACCAGGTGGGCGGACCGCCGTCCGGCGCCGATGTGAAGGTTGCCGGGATTGCCTGGCAGGAGAAGCGTTCCGCCAGGAGGGCCGTGGTCAATGGACTGCTCGTTACCGAAGGGACCCCGGTCGACGGGTTCACGGTGAAGGAGATCCTGCAGAACCGGGTCCGTTTCCAAGGGAACGGCCGCACCTTTGACGTTTACATATCCGGACCTCTGCTGGGAGAAACTGGGCCGGCTCCGCCTCCCAGGGAAACCTCCGTCCCCAATCGTCCGTCCCGTGGAGAAACGGTAAACCGCAACAGGCCGGCCCGGGACAATGTTGGAAATTTCAAGGCCGCTGCCCCTGCCTCGGCAAAGGATTGAATTGAATGTCTTTGTTGTCTATGATGAAAGGTATCACCATACTTTTTCCCGCTATCGTCGCAACGGACCTCCACGGGACTTGCCAGGATCGCGTTCAGCGGAGCGACAACCGCTGGAGGAGGGGGGCATATGATGTGGTCGGCTCTTACCGACGGTACCCGGAGGTTTCTCGGGGGTAACGGAGACTGGTCTGGAGCGGCGCGGGAGGCGGCGCAATGCGTTGGCTTTCTGGAGGACGTGGAGGATGAACTGGTGGCCGATGAAACCAGGTCGTGTTACAATTGCCGCTACCGGCGCTGGACTGAGTCGTCATTCATCTGCCTCCGCCCCGGAGGTTGACGGGCCGGCTGACCGGATCATTCCTCGTCTTCGTCAACTTCACATCTCCGGATCTCCAGGCCGCAATGGACGCATTTCTTCTTCTTTTCCCCGGGAAGAAACGTGTTCAGCCCTCCGCAGATCTTGCACAGGATCTCCAGCGGCTCATCCTTGTAGAGATAACAGTTATAATACCACTCCCAGTTCATGTTCCTGAACCCGTCCACCTCTTCCTCTGTCATCTCGTGTGTGATGTGTTCCCAGTGAAGGTTTTTTCTCCGGTTTATCTTGTCCAGATTATCTTCAGTCGATTCAACCTGTTTCATTGCTCCCCCCTGACGCATACGTGACGCTGTCCGGTTCCCGGAACCTCCGTTATTATATAAGATATTATTGTCGCGTCTATTTCGTATACGTCAAGGAGTTGAGCGGTTGTCCGGTGGTGACCTCCGGAATCTCAGGGCAGGCAGGGGTGGCGCGTCCCTGCCCCAAGGTTCCGGAGGTCGTCTCAGAGGGTGTCCACCGGGTCGATATCGATGGCGGTCCGGACCACGCGCGGCGGGCTCCATTGGTCGCGGAAGGCGAGCAGCAGTCGTTTCAGCTCGGCGCGGCTCCCCGACTTCAGCAGGATCTGCCAGCGAAACCGTCCCCGGAGTTTTGCCAGCGGCGCCGGAGCCGGGCCGAGGATCTCCACCCTGGCGCCCAGGCGGGTACGGATCTCCCGCAGCAGGCGGGCCGCATCACGGGCACCCTGTTCCACGGTCCGCTCCGCCGTGCCGGAGAGCCCCAGCAATGCCAGATGGGAAAAGGGGGGATAGCCGGCCTCCTCGCGGAACCCGGTTTCCAGCCGGTAGAAGCCGTCGTAGTCGTGGGAGGCGGCCATGGCGAGGGCGTAATGGTCGGGATCCATCCCCTGGATCATGACCCTGCCCGGCGTATCGCCCCTTCCGGCCCGTCCCATAACCTGGCTTACCAGTTGGAAGGTCCGTTCCGCGCTCCTGAAATCCGGGAGATTGAGGGTGGTGTCCGCCGACACCACTCCCACAAGAGTCACGCCGGGGTAGTCGTGCCCTTTGGCGATCATCTGGGTCCCTATCAGTATGTCGAGCCTCCCTTCCTCCAACCGTTTCAGGATCCGGGCGCATCCCCCCCGGCCGCTGGTGGTGTCGCTGTCCATGCGGGCCACCCTGGCAGCCGGCAGGAGCGCCCGGACCTCTTCTTCCACCCGTTCGGTCCCCTTGCCGAGCAGCACGATGCCCGGGCCGTGGCATGCCGGACAAACGCTGGGGGCGGGCAGGGAGTAATCGCAGTAATGACAGAAATGGCGCTGTCTTGAGCGGTGGTAGGTCAAGGTGACCGAGCAGTTGGGGCAGCGGAACACGTGGCCGCAGTCCCGGCAGACCAGGAAGGTGGCGAACCCCCGGCGGTTGAGGAGCAAAAGGGACTGTCCGCCGTTTTCCAGGTTTTCCGTAAGGGCAGAGGCCAGCTCGGGTGAAAAGGCCGTCTCCTTCAGCCGCCGGGCGTCCACGATCCGGGCCTCCGGGAGCGGCAGTCCGCGTACCCGTTCCGGGAGGCCGAGGCAGCGTATCCTGCCGGTCCGGGCCGCATGGAAGGTGGTGACGAGCGGGGTGGCCGAGCCGAGCACCACTGCGGCCCGCTCCATCTTGCCCCTCACCAGGGCCAGGTCCCGGGCGTTGTAGGTCACCCCTTCGGACTGCTTGTAGGAGGCCTCGTGCTCCTCGTCCACCACGATGATGCCGAGGTTTTCCAAAGGGGCGAAGATTGCCGACCTGGCCCCGATGACGATTGCCGCCTCGCCCCGCCTGATGCGGCGCCATTCGTCGTACCGTTCGCCCTGGTTGAGCCCGCTGTGGAGCACGGCGATGCCGCAGGTAAAGCGGCCGCGGAAGCGTGTCACCAACTGGGGGGTCAGGGCGATCTCCGGGGTGAGGACCAGGGCGCTTCTGCCCAGCTCAAGGGCATGGGCGATGGCGTGGAGGTAGACCTCGGTCTTGCCGCTGCCGGTGACCCCGTGCAGGAGAAAAGGAGCAAAATCCCTGCTGGTGACGGCCTCGGCTATGCGGGCGAATGCCGCGGCCTGGGCCTGGTTCAGTATCCGGGCAGGCGACGGAACAGACGGCTCGTCCCGGAACGGATCACGGTACACCTCGCGTTCCTCGACCGAGATCAGGCCCTGTTCCGCCAGCCGTTTGAGTGGCGCGGAGGGGTTGGGGAACAGCTCGCCAAGCCGGGAGCGGGAGGCCTCTCCCTGCTCCAGCAGGCACAGGATGATGCGTGCCCCTGTTCCGCGGAGACCGGCGGCGGTTGCGGCCAGGTCCGTGGCCCGGTAGAACCGTTCCCGCCTGATGCCCCTCCCTCCCTTGAGCATCTCGCCGGGGTCTTGCCCCGCCCCATCCTCCGCTGCTTTTCCGCTGCTCTCGATATTGATGCCGGCAGGGAGCGCGGTCTTGATGACCTCACCCAGCGGTTGGAGGTAGTAGGAGGCGATCCAGCGGTAGAAGGCCAGTTCCCGGGGGGTGAACAGGGGCTCCGCGTCCAGGACGGCGATGATCTCTTTCAGCTCCCCGGCCGGAGCCGAAGCCGGGCCGAGCACGTAGCCGGTCAGTTTTCTCCTGCCGAACGGGACGAACACCCGGACCCCCTGCATGACGGAGTCCCGCAGCTGCCCGGGAACGGCATAGTGAAACGTCCGGTCCAGGGGGAGGGGGATGGCCACCTCGATGACGCTGTTTCTGGTGTGGGGCATGGCTTAACTGCCTTGAGCTGGATTGATCTCCACCATACCAGAGGGGAGCAGCAGGGGCAAGGGGCGTTCGACAGGGGTGTTCTTGACTTTTTCGCTCTGTTTCCTGTAGGCTGCTGGGCAGTATTTGTCCGGAGCCGTCGGAGCATGCATTCTTGCGACCTGCCGGGTTTGCGGAACCCGGCAGGTCTGCTTGTCCAGAGTCCCGCTCATCGCGGGAGGACAGGGTTTTTACCGGATCACAACGAAGATTGGAGAGTCGTAACGTGGCATCACCGGAAGCAAAGCTTTTCAAGAGGATCAAGAACTCGGTGGGAAGGGCCATCGCCGATTTCGGGCTGATAGAGGAGGGGGACCGTATCGCCGTGGCGGTCTCGGGCGGGAAGGATTCCTACACCCTGCTGCACCTGCTGGAGACGCTCCGCAGGAGGGCCCCGATCCGGTACGAGATAATGGCCGTCAACATCGATTCGGGCTATCCCGGTTACCGGACGGACGTCATCGAGGAGCATCTGGCGCGTCACGGCTTCGCCTATCACATGGAGAAGACCGACCACTTCGATATCATCAGGGAGAAGCGGCGGCCCGGCTCCTCCTTCTGTTCCATCTGCGCCCGGCTCAAGCGCGGGGTGCTCTATACCCTGGCCCAACGCTTCAACTGCAACAAGCTGGCCCTGGGCCACCACCTGGACGACTTCGTGGAGACCCTGCTGCTGAACCAGTTCTTCGTCGGCTCCCTCAAGGCCATGGCCGCGAGCATGCTGGCAGACAACGGCGAGACCACGGTCATAAGACCCCTGGTCTACGTGGAAGAGCGGGACATCATCAGCTTCTCGCGCGCGGAGGGTTACCCGGTGGTCTGCTGCCGTTGCCCGGTCTGCGGGGTGGCTGACGTGCAGCGCAAGCGGATGAAGGAGCTTCTGGCGACCCTGGAGAAGGAAAATCCGCATGTGAAACGGAGCATGCTCAAGGCCCTGTCCAACGTCCAGCCGCGTCACCTGCTGGACCGGCGTCTCAGGCTCGATGGTGGTCCGCCGCAAGGAGAGGGTTATGTCACCGCCTCGCCCCTGACCGCCTCGCCCTCGACCCCGGTCACCCTGACCCTGACCTCCGAGTTGACCGGTGCGGAACAGCGCGTCACCGAGACCGGGATGTAGTTGCGGGACAGACCCTTCATCGTCCCGTCCGTTCCCTGCTCCTGGATCAACACCTCCAGCTCCCTGCCGATAAATCTTTTGAAAAAGCTTTCCTTTTTTGCCGTGGACAGCTTGCGCAGGGCCTCGGCCCGCTCCTTTACCACCGGTGCGGGAACCCTGCCCGGCATGGTCGCCGCCGGGGTCCGCTGGCGGGGCGAGAAGGGGAAGACGTGGAAGGCGGCCAGGGGGAGCGATTCAAGGAAACGGTAGCCTCTCTGGAATTCCTGATCGGTCTCGCCCGGGAATCCGGCGATTATGTCGGTGCCGATAAAGATGGACGGCACGGCTGAAACCAGTTCTTCCACCACTTCACGGAAGAATGCGCCGGTATAGGGGCGGTTCATGGCGAAAAGCACCTGGTCGTCGCCGCTCTGCAGGGGGATGTGGAGGTGGGGGCAGAGGGTTTCGGCCCCGGCAATCAGCCGAATCAGGGAATCGGGGATCTCGGTCGGCTCCACCGAGCCGAGCCGGAGCCGGGGGATCAGTCGTTGGCGTTCCACCTGAGACGCCAGTTCGAACAGGCTGGAGGTGGGCGTCAGGTCCAGGCCGTAGGCGCCCAGGTGGATACCGGTCAGGACCACCTCGCGGAAGCCTTGGGCGGAGAAAGCACGGACGCCCTGCAGGGCCTGATCCGGGGGGACGCTCCTGGATCTGCCCCGGACGTGGGGTACGATGCAGTAGGAGCAGCGGGAGTCGCAGCCGTTCTGAACCTGGAGAAAGGCCCGGGTGTGCTCGCTGAAGCTCTCCAGCGGCATGGGGGCCGCCTCCTGCTCCCGGGAGATGTCGGCCACCTTGACCTGTTGGCCGCCGTCCAGGTCGCGCAGCAGCTCGACCAGCTCCCGCTTTTCGCTGTTACCTATGATCAGGGAGACGCCGGGGAACCCCTGGAATACCTCCGGCGAGAGTTGGGAATAGCAGCCGGTGACCACGATGACGGCGGAGGGGTTTTCCCGGTGGGCGCGCCGGATCAGCCGTCTGGATTCGGCATCGGTCCGGGCCGTTACCGTGCAGGTGTTGATGACGCAGACGTCGACCGCCTGGCCGGGCGGCACCACGACGAAGCCCTCCTTGCGGAGGGCTTCATCCATGGCGGCGGTCTCGAACTGGTTGGTCTTGCACCCGAGGGTGACAAAGGATACTCTCTTCATTTCTCTATTTAATATCCATCCGGAAAGTGTCGTAAGGGGACGGGCCGGGACTTCCCCGAAGCCCCTCGTAATCGGACGCAGGACAGCACCGGGCCAATGGCCTTCTTGCCTGAACAGGCTGCTATCCCTAAAACAGGCAAGGGTTCCGTACGAAAGGCTCCGTGAAAACCCCGGCCCGTCCCGCATAACACCTTCCCAGGGTTTCATGATGGGAAACTATTCTATCCACCCTCCGCCCAGGACCCGGTCGCCCTGGTAGAAGACCACGGCCTGGCCCGGGGTGATCGATTTCTCCGGCCGGTCGAACCGCACCTTCACCCGGTCGCCTTCCAGTGGGGTGACCCGGCAGGGGACCGGCTGGTGGCGGTAGCGGATCCTGCAGGTGGTGGCGAATTCCGCATCCGGCGCAGGCATGATCCAGTTCAGGTCGGCTGCGGTCAGGTCGACCCGGTAGAGCTCCTCCTTTGGACCGACCACCACCCGTCGGCGGAGGGCATCCACGCCGAGCACGTAGAGCGGTTCCTTCCAGGCGATGCCCAAGCCCCGCCGCTGTCCCACGGTGTAGCGGTGCGCCCCTTGATGACGTCCAACCACGGTGCCGTCCCTGGTGACGATGTCACCGGACAGGTCGCCGAAGCTCCGCTCCGCTTCAATGAACCGGACATAGTCGTTGTCGGGGATAAAGCAGATCTCCTGGCTCTCTTTTTTTTCCGCCACCCTGAGGTTGAAGCGGGCGGCCAGCTCCCGCACCTCGGGTTTGGTCAGGGAGCCGAGCGGAAACAGGCTCCTGGAGAGCTGGGCCTGGGTCAGGCCGAACAGGAAGTAGGACTGGTCCTTTTTCGGGTCCCTTCCCTTCAGGAGCTGGAAGAAGCCGTCGTCTCTCTGCTCGATGCGCGCATAGTGGCCGGTTGCCATGAAGTCCGCCCCCAGTCCCGCGGCCTTGTCCAGCAGCAGGCCGAACTTGACCAGCCGGTTGCATCGGGCGCAGGGGTTGGGGGTGCGTCCAGAATAATACTCGTTGACGAAATCGTCAACAACCAGCCTGCGGAATTCCTGCTCGAAATCGACCACGTAGAAGGGGATTCCGAGCTGGTCCGCGATCCTTCCGGCGTCCCGCACGTCGTCCGGCGAGCAGCAGGTCTGGCTGTCGCATTCGGTTTCGGCAAAGAAGGCGGTGGGGTCCCATACCCGCATGGAGACGCCGATCACCTCGTATCCCTGTTCCTTCAGCAGGGCAGCCGTCACAGAGGAGTCCACCCCGCCGCTCATGGCCACCGCCACCCTGGGGCGGCGGTTTTCGGAAAACATCTCAGCCATTCAGTCTCTTTTTCAGCTCCTCGTGGTCCCGAGCCAGTTCGCCGTATTTACGTTCCAGTTCCCGGACCTGGTCGAACAGACAGGCAATGGCCTTCGCCTCCGGGTCCGGGAGCCTGCCGTGCTCCAGGTCGGCCTTTTCGGCGGGCTTCTCAGCGGCCATCACCATCCGTCCCGGCACCCCGACCACGGTGGCATTGGGTGGGACCTCCTTGATCACCACGGAATTCGAGCCGATCCTGCTCCCTTTGCCGACCGTGAAGGGACCGAGCACCTTGGCGCCCGAGCCGATGACCACGTTATCCTCCACCGTCGGGTGACGCTTGGTGCGTTCCAGGCTCACGCCCCCCAGGGTTACCCCGTGGTAGAGGGTCACGTTGTCGCCGATCTCGGCGGTCTCGCCGATCACCACCCCCATGCCGTGATCGATGAAGAATTTCCGACCGATAGTCGCACCCGGATGGATCTCGATACCGGTGAAAAAACGGGCAAAATGGGAGACCAGCCTCCCGATGAAGCAGAAACCGCGAACCCAGAACCAGTGGGAGACCCGGTGCATCCAGACGGCGTGGAGCCCCGGGTAGCAACAGAGCACCTCCAGCACGCTCCGGGCCGCCGGATCCCGCTCGAACACCGACATTATGTCCTCGCGCATCCTGTTGAACATAGGAACCTCTTTTGTTGACAATATCCGTGATAAGAAAATTAATGGCTTACCGAATAACATACCCGATAAATATTGTCAATTATTAGCGGTCAGTCCGTCATGGAGTAATTCAATGGGAGAATGCGGCGGCAGGAGGGCGGATTTAGTTTCAGGGCTTTCCGTATGGGAATGCCGTTATGGGCAGGGGAGGGGGGGCGGCCTGCGCCGCCTCCCGGTGCTGGCAACTACTTGTCGTCAAGCCGCTTGATAATCTTCTTGACCAGATCGTCGCCATCTTTGGCGACCACCTTTTTCCCGTCGACCCGGGCGATGCCGGCCTTGGAGCAGTCGCCGCAGATATCGATGCACTTCTTCACCTTGACGTCCAGGCCGGGCTGCTCTTCCTTCAGCCGCCTGGCTACCCTGGATTTCCCCTTGTTCTTGTCGCAGAGCCTGACTTTCATGGAGCGATCCTCGATACCCGAAAGGGCTCGGCCTATGCCGCGGTTGCGGCCGGGGGGGTGAACACCCGGGCTGCCATCTCGGCGTCCACCATCAGCAGGCCCTGCGGGCTGTCCCCCACCAGCTTCAGCCTGGTGATGATGTCGTTGTCGTTCCCCTCTTCCTCGATCTGCTCGGTAACGAACCACTGGAGGAATATCCGGGTAGCGTGGTCCTTCTCCTTGACCGCCAGTTCCATCAGGTCGTTGATGCATTTGGTGATGAACTGCTCGTGCTTCAGTGTCTGCTCGAACATGGAGAGCAGGGTGCCGAACTCCACCGGCGGCGCCGCGATGGCGGTCAGTTGCGCATGCTCTCCCTGGCTGTTGAGGTAGTCGTAGAACTTCATGGCATGCGCCATCTCTTCCTGGTACTGGACCATGAACCAGTTGGCAGCCCCCTTCAGTCCGATGTGGTTGGTAAAGGAAGACATGGACAGGTAGAGATAGGCGGAATAGAGTTCGTTGTTGAGCTGCTGATTCAGAGCCTGGGTCATCTTCTTGCTTATCATGTGTCGAGACCTCCTCTTACTGTTTTTCATGAAACCCAGTATAGCGGGAAAAACAAACCGCGCCAGAGTGAAAATAAATGAATGCGGGATCCCTGATTCCTACAGGGAGCAGAGCGACCGTTCCGCCTCCAGCAGCACCCGCCAGAGGTCCGGGCTCTCTCCGAGCCCGAGCCGTATCAGGTAGGCGGCGATGCTCATGTTGGTCCTGGCGCGGAACAGCTCCACCTGGCTGAGAAAATCGCCGTCCGGGTTCCCGGACGCCTCCAGGTAGGCGTCCAGAAACACCCCCTCCGGAATAGCGGTCAGGATCTCGCCATGGGGGTAAAACTGGTTCTGGAACTGGGCCAGGAAACATCCCACGTCAAAGGCGGGCGGCAGGCAGAGGGAACTCTCGAAGTCGATGGCCGCGGCGAACAGGGTATCGCGGTTCTCCTGGCTGTCCTGGCCGATAAACACGTTCTTGGGGTGGAAATCGCCGTGTCCCTGGACCAGCAGCTCCGGATGGTTCCCGTAGCGTCGGGTCTCCTCGCTTGCGACAACGCCGAGTATTTCCCCGGCCCGGGAAGCGTGCCGGTGTGAGATGGAGGTGAAGCGCTCCAGGTACTTTGCTAGCCGGTCCTGCTCTCGTTCGAGGAATTCATGGCGCGGGGTTATGCGGAGGCGGCAGCCGTGCAGCCCGGCCAGCCAGCGCGCTGCCATGCGGACGTACAGCAGGCCGTCCTCCCGGGAAGCGGTCAGGAGCTTGTCGAACAGGGACTTCCCCCGCACACCCTGCTCGATGAGGGTCATGGTGTCATGGTCCTCGTCGATGGGGACCGGTACTCGGTAGGGTCCCCCCTGGAAGCCGTGCCGGGCGATCGCATCGGTGATGCGGTAGGCCCGCTCGGCAGTGCTCCACTTGCGCCGGTTGGAGATGCTCTTGATGATGATCCGCTCCCGCACCTCGTCCATCCCCTTGGCGCCGATGGTCACCTCGGTGACCATGCTGTTGGCGCCCGATCGCGGGATCTCCTTCAGGAAGGGGAGGCAGCGTCCTTTCCTGATCTCGACGGCCAGCTCAAGGACCGTCGAGACCGGATGGTCGAACAGGGTGGGGTAGAGCCCGGCATAGCCGCTGCCGTGGGTGTCGGTACCGCCGATGGCGGTGAAGCGGAGCCGGTGCCAGTCCCTGAGTGCCCTGCTGTTTTCCCGCACCGTGTGGTTTGAGCTGAAGATCTCCACCCCGTCCGTCAGGAGCAGGTTGGCGTCGTCCGGGGACTTTCCTCCCCGGTAGGGATGCGCCCAGACCAGGGCCGCGTCGGGAAACCGCTCCCGGATCTCGCCGAGCGGGGTTCCCCGCAACAGGGTCTCTCCGGCCCCGTAGACCAGCACGTCACCCAACTCCGGAGTCCTCACCTCCTGGCCGGCAATGATCAGGAAATGGTCGGGCACTGCCGCGGCCCGTCGCACCCGCCGCAGTTCGTCCACGTCCCACAGGTAGTGGTGGTCGGTGAACACGATCCCCTGCAGCCCCTTGGCACATACCTGTCTGACCAGGTCCGATGCCGGGATGCTGCTGCAGGAGGAGTGCTCGCTGGAGTGAGCGTGCATTTCGATGAGCATGGGGATAGGATAGCAGAATGTTTCCGCGGGGCAAAGCTGGAACAACTGGGGAAAAGGGGCTTGATTTCGCTTCGTCAGTTGGGATAGAGTGGGCATTGGAAACGCCCGTATGTGATGGACGGGTTTTCCTTTCCGTCTGCGGACCGCGGGCCGATCTCCACTGGCCGGCCTCCTCCGGGCAAGTAACGACCACCATGCGCTCGTAGCTCAGCTGGATAGAGCAATGGCCTTCGAAGCCATTGGCCGGGGGTTCGAATCCCTCCGGGCGCGCCACTGAAATCTACGGGCTTCGGTCATCGCCGCAGCCCGTTTTCTTGCCCATCCTTCTGATCCAGAATGTGTCTTACCTTTCTCAGCAGATCCACAGACCTGACCGGTTTGGCCAGGAAGTTCCACTCGTGGTCGAGTATTCCCCGCTCGATGACGATGTCCCTGGTGTAGCCGCTCATGAACAGGACCCCCATGTCGGGCCGGATTTTCTCAATTTCCTGATAGAGCCGTTTGCCGTCGATTTTTGGCATGATCACGTCGGTTACGAGCATGTCCACCGCTTTCGGCTGACGCATGAACCGGTCCAGCGCATCCTGGCCGTCGACCGCCTCGATGACCTCGTATCCGGCTGTTTCCAGGATCGTCTTGTGCAGTTCCCGCACCGACGCGTCGTCCTCGGCCAGCAGGATGGTTTCCGTGCCGCTCGCAATCGGATCCTTATCCTGTGTCTCGGGTATCGCTGCGACCTCTCCGGCAATGAGCGGCAGATAGATCCTGAAGGTCGTCCCCCTCCCGGGTTCGGAATAGACGCTGATGTAGCCGTTATGCTGCTTGACCACGCCGTAGATGATGGCCATGCCGA
>JARKPN010000002.1 GCA_029975275.1 Geobacteraceae bacterium
TGCCGATGCCGTTCCCCACAAACTCCATGTCTTCCTTGAGGGTGGCGCCGTCCTTGTTGATGTGGATGCTGTACCACTTGTCTTCCTTGGGCATGCCCTCGATGATGACAGCCTTGATGCCGAGCCGCTCCAGGTTCTGGGAAGCGGTGCCACCGGCGTTACTCTCCTTGATGCCGCCGGTAAGGGGGCTCTTGAAGCCTGCGGACAGACGGCCCGAGTTGGCGGCCGCGGTGGCGGCCAGAAGTCCGGGCGCAAAAACCAGCTTGTTGTACTTGCCCAGCGGCTCACAGGTGGGGGGAACCTCTTTGGCGACAACGGTCGAGGTGAGCGCGCGACCACCAAGAGCGGCCCACTCACCCGGCACCGGCTCGGTGCTGGTTGTGAGGGTTGTCATGTTGATGCGGATAATCTTTTCTCCCATACTTTCCTCCATTCCCATTCTTTCAATTTTTGAGACTGCCCAAGTCTCGCTATGGAAGAAACATACCACAAGTCAAAAAAAAACAAAATCTTTATTCTCCAACCACGCCGGGAGTATTTACCAGTTGCCTCAGCCGGTTATGAAACCCTGTTTTCACAGGAAACGGTGGGAATCAAACACGGTTTCAGTTTCTGGTAAAAATTACCACGAAACACTGCACCGCGTTATGTATCCCAAAACATTGTGCTGTATCATAACAAGACAATATCATTGAGAATCTGGTCAGCGTTCTAAATTTGAACAACGTGGCGGGTCCGGGTATCGGCCACCGGATGAGGATTGGAGTCAGGGAAGGATGTTACTTCAAGATGTTTTTCCAGCGGATACAAAATTAGGGGGGTGACCAAGTCACCCCCCCATTTTTCAGCATTGAACGTCAGTTCAATTACATGGCAGTCTTGAAGATGGCGATGACTTCGTCAAGGGTCGCGGTACGCGGATTCATGAGCTGGCAGACGTCTTTCTTGGCGTTTTCGGCCATGACCTTGAGGTCGCCTTCTTTCACGCCGAGAACGCTCAGGTTCGGCGGAATGCCGATGTCGGAGGAGAGCTTCTTGATGGCGTCGATAGCTGTCTGGGCGGCTGCCATCGGGGAAAGACCGGTTACGTCTTCGCCCATCGCGATAGCGATGTCTTTGAAGCGCTCCGGAGCGGCGATCAGGTTGAACTGCTCGACGGCCGGCAGCAGGATGGCGTTGCAAACGCCGTGCGGCAGGTTGTAGAAGCCGCCCAGCTGGTGAGCCATGGCGTGAACGTAGCCGAGACCGGCGTTGTTGAATGCCATACCGGCGAGGAATTCGGCCCATGCCATATCGTCACGTGCCTGGAGGTCGGAACCCAGAGCAACCGCGCGGCGGAGAGATTTGGAGATCAGTTCGATGGCCTTGATGGCGCATGCGTCGGTGATCGGCTCGGCGATGGTGGAAACATATGCTTCAACAGCGTGGGTAAGGGCGTCCATACCGGTAGCTGCGGTCAGTGCGGGGGGTTTGCCCAGCATGAGGACCGGGTCAACGATACATACCTTAGCCGTTACGCGCCAGTCAACGATAGCCATCTTGACATGGGTATCGGTGTTGGTGATGATGCAGAAACGGGTCATTTCGGAAGCGGTACCCGCGGTGGTGTTGATGGCGATATAGGGTACGAAGTCTTTGGAGGACTTGTCGAGACCTTCGAAGTCACGAATGTCCATACCGGGGTTGGACATCATGAGGCCGATACCCTTGCCGCAGTCATGGGAAGAGCCGCCGCCCAGGGAGATCAGGGAGTCACAGCCATTGTCTTTCCATACTTTCACGCCGTCACGTACGTTAATATCGGTAGGATTGGGCTCGGCGCCGGAGTAGAGAACATAGTCAACGCCTTCGGCTTTCAGGTAGCCACCGATGATGTCGGCAACACCCAGCTTGGCAAGACCGGCGTCGGTTACGATCAGGGCTTTTTTGAAGCCGAGGGATTTAGCCTTCGGGCCTGCTTCTTTAGAGCAACCTACACCAAGAATGCTGACAGTCGGAATAAAGAAAAAGAAACTCTGTTCTGCTAAAGCCATTTGTCAATCCTCCATATTTTATTTTTTTCAATCAAAACACATTCGGGCGCATGCCCATCTTACGACAACTGCCTGGAGCTTACTACAAACAAACTCTAAAACAGCATGCCCTTCTCTTGTCGACCACCCCCTCTCTCGGCAAAACATAGGATTCAATAAACAAGTGTTTTACCAGACTGCAATTCCGGTGCCACTAAAACTGACTTTCAGCGATTCAACCAATTGCCCGGATTATGGAAGAAAAGCTCCAGGCGATGATTTCGGTTTGACAAATCTGCAATCCATTTTGGAACAGGGCGTTTGATTATAGAGCACTGCCGCTTCCCGCACACCATGGATTGCTAAAGAATATACCCGGGGCAGAGGTTGTCAAGGATGCACGAGAATTTTCCCGCCCCTAGATAAATCCTCATAATTTTCAACTACTAAACCATCACAACCACAAACACGCAAAATGGTCAAAATTGCTGCACCGTATCTCGAATGACCCGAAAACTCACAGGGATAACTACGAGCCGGTAGCGGTAGCGCAACCAAGAGATATGCATCAACCAGAGCGATCCGCACGATGAGTCCAGGATGAGCAGATGAACACCAGCATGCGGGATTGATCCTGAATTCTCCACCGAACTGAACAGATAGGTTATTTGCAACTCACGAGCAGGCCTGGGCCGTCCAGACACGGCACAGATACGGGGGATTATGAAGAATGCTTACGTTAATGGTAATCGGACTTCTTTGAACAGAAAAATGGGGTGGTATTTTGAAGCGGACACACCGGCGAGCGGGTAGACAAACAAGCTAAGAGTTTGTTCGTTAAACAAACATTCCGGACCCGCATCCCGTCTTCACGCAGCCTTCGACCCGTCCTCAATCGCAACATCCTAGACGCGGTCTTGATTCACGCCAATGAGTTGTGCTCGTTATCTACGGACAAGCCCTAATGTCCTGCCTGCTCCTATTTGATGTCGTATTCCTTGATCTTACGGTAAAGCGTGTTTCTTCCGACTCCAAGTTTGGCGGAAACCTTCAGAATATTACCTTTGTAGAGATTAAGCGCCTGAATTATAGCATCTTTTTCGATGTCTTTCAGAGATTTGACTTCCGTGACCCTTTCATCGAACCTTGCGGATGCGGGAGTGTCAAAATGCAACAGCTCCGGGCTCAACAAACCGTCATCCGACAAGAGATTAAGTGCACGTTCTATCGCGTTCTCCAACTCACGTATGTTGCCTGGCCAATTATATGTTTTCAGCTTATCAAGGAATTCGTCGGAGACCGAAATGTTCTTCCGGCCCAGTTTGCGCGACAGCTTGCCGACAAAATGCCTGGTCAATAAAGGGAGATCATCCATCCTTTCCCGGAGGGAGGCGATATTGATGGTGATCACGTTGAGCCTGTAATAAAGGTCCTTCCTGAAATTGCCCATGTGGACCTCTTCCTTGAGGTCCTTATGGGTTGCGGCGATAATTCTGATATCGACGCTGATTTCACCGGAAGATCCTATGCGCGAAATCTTCTTTTCCTGAATGACCCGTAACAGCTTTACCTGGGTATAGAGGGGTATGTCGCCGATTTCATCCAGGAAAATAGTACCTCCGTTTGCCAGCTCGAATTTTCCGGCCTGGCCGCCTTTTTTCGAGCCGGTGAAGGAACCTTCTTCATAGCCGAACAATTCGCTCTCAATGAGGGTTTCCGGCAAGGCTGCACAGTTAATGGCGATGAAAGGGCGGTCCCTGCGCGCGCTACCGTTATGAATGGCCTGAGCGAACAGCTCCTTACCCGTGCCGCTTTCGCCGGTAAGAAGCACGGTTGACGGGCTCCCCGCAGCTATTCTGGCCCATTTCTTTGCCAGAAGGATCGATTCGCTCTCACCGATGATATCTTCCAGAACATACTTGGCCGCCAGGGAGCCGTTCCTCTTGCCGAACGACCTCTCCTTATACTCCTTTAAAATCATCAGCGCTCCAATAGTTCGCCCGGTATCGTCACGTAACGGTGAGATCGACTGGTTTATTTTCCTGCCTGTTTCCTCAATCACGAGCTCCTGATCCTTATACTCCACGCCGGTGGAGAGCGCTTGCAGGATCGAGATCGGCTTCTTGACCACGCTGCCCAAGTGCCTGCCTATGGAACATTTCGGATCGGCGCCGAAAAGCTTGGCACCGCAGGAGTTCATCTGGGTGATGATGCCGTTATTGTCAATAGCAATGATGCCGTCGGAAATGGTTTCAATCAGGGTATTGGAAAATTTGTAGGAAACATAAAGCTTGCTTGTCGTTTTATGGAGACGGAGCTGATTTTCTATTGTGCTTACGGCCGCTACAACCAGACTGAGCGTATGGGGATTAAAGGACTTATAATCACCTGTTATATCCAGAACACCAACGACCTGCCCTTCCGGATCGATAATCGGAGACGCCGAGCAGGTCAGAAAATGGTTGGGTCGACAGAAATGTTCACGGGCAAAAATCTGTATGGGCTTCTTCTCAAAGATTGCCGTACCTATGGCGTTTGTACCCTTTACAGTCTCGTTCCAGTTTGCACCGGGACACAATTGTATTTGTTTTGTTTTTTTTATTATCTCGGGGTCGCCGATCGCTTCGAGTACAAACCCTTCCTGATCGGTCAGAACAACCTGGAAACCCGAGCCTTTTACGAAGCCGTAGAGGTTGTGTATGAATGGTCTGGCTATTTTGATGAGATGCTGGGAGGTCTGGAGTCTCTCCTTCAGTTCATTTCCCTTGATATCCAGCGAAAGCTGCCCATAAGGATCAATCTTGAAATTTCTGCAACGCTGCCAGGAATGTGCGACCTCTGGCCGCAACTTGTGGCTGTCCAGTACATCATTTGCAATATAGCGGTTCCACGCTTCTTCGATCAAATGAATGACTTGAGCTGTCATTTAAGTAACCTCTCGACATTGGTTGGTTAACAAAAAGCTCAATCGTTCCGATACGCGTCGCCCGCATGCAAAATGGGCATCCGAAAAAAGGTATGGTCTTCAGGAAGGAGTGCAACTCAGGGTGCAAATTCTAATTCAAGAACTGTATACATTACTTGAATCCAAAAATCTAGTATTATTTCCAAGCGGTTATAAATTCATACCGTTCAGGCGTTAACCTTTCCGACATGCGAGGCGCCCGATTTACATCCGAGGACGTCGGAAAAGCACAGGCTCGGGAGACTTCCTCCTGGGTGGAGTTGCCGTCTTCCCGAGCCTGTCTGGGTCGATTACGTCCTGGAGCAGCATGTGTGTCCTGACGATGGATATCAAAGGTCCTTCAGTATGTCGGCCCTCTTCTGCTGGTATTCCTCCTCACTTATCAGCTTCTTGTCTTTCAGATCATTAAGAGTTTTCAGACGTTCCTCAACGGTTTTTTCCACCTTCGGCATGGCCTGGGCCTGTCCGC
>JARKPN010000043.1 GCA_029975275.1 Geobacteraceae bacterium
TGTCCGGCATGCAGGGCAAGAGTATCAAAGTTGAATTTTGTTTCTTCGGACATCGCTGTTACTCCTTTCACTCATTAGTTTCCATCCGGAAACTCCAGGAAAACGCCTGCGAGGGTCGGTCCGGGGCTTTCACGAAGCCACGCGTGCGGACCGGCTACCGGATCGAGGAAAAACGCCTGATTCCGGGTCGATGCCTCTGTGTCGGTGCAGTCCGGCAACCGATTGCGAGGGGCTTCGGGGAAGTTCCGGACCGACCCCGACCAACACTTTCCGGACAAACACTAATTAAATGTGCATCCGCCCCGGACTACGGACAAAGTAAAGAATGTTTCGGCCGATACTATGAAAACTTTAGATGAAGTGTCAACAATTTTGTTCCGGCCCCTGCTCAGCGCCCGTCACCCGTCGGGAGCCTTCCATAGAGTTCCGACATCTCGCGAAGCCGCCTGGAGAGGGCGCCGGTGAGAGCTCCGGCCCGGAAGCGCCAGGACCAGTTGCCGCCGGAGGTGCCGGGGAGGTTCATACGATCCTCGCTGCCGAGCCCCAGCACGTCCTGCAGCGGAACCACGGCGGTATCGGCCACCGAGGCCAGGGCCGCCCGCATCAGGTCCGTCACGATGTCTTTGCCCGGGCTGCCCAGGTAGCGCAGGACCCGCTTCTTCTCGGAAGCCGTGAGAGAGGAGAACCACCCCAGGGTGGTGTCGTTGTCGTGGGTACCCGTATAGACGACCGCATCGCGTACGTGGTTATGGGGCAGATAGGGGTTGCCGGACCCGGAATCGAAGGCGAACTGGAGGATCTTCATGCCGGGAAAGGAGAAACGCTCCCTGAGCTGCTCCACGTCCGGGGTTATCACCCCCAGGTCTTCGGCCACGATTGGCAGATCTCCGAGGGCGTCGTTGAGGGCGTTGAACAACGCTTCTCCGGGTACCTCGACCCAGCGTCCGTTGACCGCGGTCTTTTCGCCGGCCGGCACCTGCCAGCAGGCGCAGAACCCCCTGAAGTGGTCCAGGCGGATGAGGTCGTAGAGGGAAAGGGCGGACCTGAGCCGGTCGATCCACCAGGAGTATCCCTGGCGCGCCATCTCCTCCCAATCGTAGAGCGGATTCCCCCAGAGCTGGCCGGTCCGGCTGAAATAGTCGGGCGGCACCCCGGCCACCACCGTGGGGCGCCCCTCCCCGTCCAGCAGGAACAGGCTCGGATTGGCCCAGACGTCCGCCGAATCGTAGGCCACGAAGATGGGAATATCTCCGAAGATCCGGATCCCCAGATCGTTCGCGTAACTCCTGATCCCGTGCCATTGCCGGAAGAACTGCCACTGACGGTACTTCTGCTCCCCTATCTCGACGCTCAGCCCCCTGGAGGCTTCCTCCAGGGCCGAGGAGTCGCGGGCCGCCAGGCCGTCCGGCCAATCGCACCACCTGGCCCCCTTGTATTTCTCCTTCAATGCCATGAACAGGGCGAAATCGTGCAGCCACGGGCTGGTGTCGCAGAAACGGTGGAAGTCCGCCATTCGTCCCGGCTCGGCGGTCGAAAAGAAATGTGCCGCGGCCCTGCGCAGCGCCGCGGTCTTGTACTCCAGGACCCGGCGATAGTCCACCCGCTCCGTGGGGAGGTCCTCCCGCAGGTCGGCCCGCTTCAGATCACCCTCATCCACCAGGACGCGGAGATCGATGAGCAGGGGGTTGCCGGCAAAGGCCGAATAGCACATGTACGGGGAGTTGCCCCAGGAGGTGGGGCCAAGCGGCAGAACCTGCCAGAGCGACTGGCCGGCTTCGCGCAGGAAATCGACGAACCGGCGGGCATCCTTTCCCAGCGACCCGATACCGCCCGGACCTGGAAGTGAGGTAGGATGAAGCAGGATGCCGCTCTTTCTCTCTCGGCGCATAGGTGTCTCCCTTTCCCTTGGTCTCTTGCCTTTGATCTTCAGCCTTCCGGTTTTCGTTTTCCGCCTTTCCCTTCACTCTTCGCCTTTCACCCTTCACCCTTCTCATCCACCCCTGCCAGCACCTGATCGATCCGCGCGCCGTCCAGGGTCTCCTCGGCCAGGAGCGCCGAGACCAGCGTATCCAGCTCCTTCCGTCTGGATACCAGGATCTCCTCGGCCTTCTCCTCGGCGCCCTTGATTATCGCGGAGATCTCCTGGTCGATGAGCCAGGCCATCTCTTCGGAAAAGGTCTTTTCCTGGGCCAGCTTCATGCCGAGGAAGGGATGAGCCTCTCCCCTGCTGAAGGTGACCGCGCCGATCTTTTCGCTCATTCCCCACTGGCAGACCATCTTCTCGGCAAGCTCCGTGACCACCTTGAGGTCGTTCTGGGCGCCGGTGGAGATGTCCCCGAACACCAGCCGCTCCGCCACCCGCCCCCCCAGGATCACCGACAGCCGGTTCATGAGGTAGCTCTTGGGGTAGTGGTACCGGTCGTCCTCCGGCAGTTGCTGGGTAACCCCGAGCGCCATGCCCCGGGGAATGATGGTCACCTTGTGGACCGGGTCGGTGCCGGGGAGCGTCTTGGCCACCAGGACGTGCCCCGACTCGTGGTAGGCGGTGATCCGCTTCTCATGCTCCGACAGGTACATCTTCCGCTCGCCGCCCATCAGGATCTTGTCCTTGGCCAGCTCCATGTGATTCATGGTCACCACCTTGGAGTCCTCCCTGGCCGCCAGGATCGCGGCCTCGTTGACCAGGTTCTCCAGGTCGGCGCCGGTCATGCCGGGTGTCCCCTTGGCTATCACGGTCAGGTCCACGTCCGACGCGAGCGGGGTCTTGCGGGTATGCACCTTCAGGATGCTCGCGCGGTCGCGCCAGTCGGGACGCTCGATGACCACCCGCCGATCGAACCGGCCGGGCCGGAGCAGGGCCTGGTCCAGCACGTCCGGCCTGTTGGTGGCGGCCATGACTACCACCTCTTCGTGGGGATCGAATCCGTCCATCTCCGACAGAAGCTGGTTGAGGGTCTGCTCCCGCTCGTCGTGGCCTCCGCCGAAACCGGCGCCGCGGCTGCGGCCCACCGCATCCAGCTCGTCGATGAAGATGATGCTCGGGGCCTCCTTCCGGGCGCCGGAGAACAGGTCGCGCACCCTGCTTGCCCCCACCCCGACGAACATCTCGATGAACTGCGAGGCCGAGATGCTGAAGAAGGTGACGCCCGCCTCGCCGGCCACGGCGCGGGCCAGCAGGGTCTTGCCGGTACCCGGAGGTCCCACCAGCAGGACCCCCTTCGGCGCCTTCCCGCCGATGCGCTCGAACTTCTTGGGGTCCTTCAGGTATTCAACGACCTCCTGCAGTTCCTGCTTGGCGTCCTCCATCCCGGCCACGTCGGAGAAGGTTACGGTCGCCTTCTGGGATGTGTACATCTTTGCCCCGGACTTGGAGAAGCCGCCCATCATGGCGCCCGGCCCCTGGGCCCTCATGCTGCGGGAGAACAGCACCCAGAGCCCTATGATGAGAAGCCACGGGAGAAGGTAGATGAAGGCCGAGACAAAGGGGGACGTCTCGGCGGATTCGGCCGTGACGGTCACCCTCTTCGCCTCCAGTCCGGCCATGAGCCCGGGGTCCTGAAGCGCCGGCATGTTCGAGGTGAACCGGGCCACCTGCCGGGCCGCTTTTCCGCCGGTCCCGGCATCGACAACCTGGATGCTTGTCCTGAACTCACCCCGTATGACGGTTCCCTTGATGGTTATCCCCTTGATGTTATCGCGCGCCAGTTCATCCTTGAAGCGGCTGTAAGGGATCTCGGCGGCGTCCTGGGAAACCTTCCGGGAAACCGTACCGTAAATGAAATTAAAGATGAGAACCAATGCCAGAACGGCCAGTAACGGCCGCCAAAGTGTCTGCCACATGCCGGGCTCCTGTTCCGTGGGATCTCAAACCTTTGTTGTGATAGTTATACTCCCTAGACGGTCTCCCGGCAACCGGTTATTCGCTGTGCGCGGTTTGTCGGTCCCGCTGCGGGGCGTTCTCCAACGGTTTCCGGCCGTCCCCGTGAAATAGGGAAAACCATTTGACAAAACAGGCGGTTTCACCTACTTTTTATCTTCCCAACAGCCGCGCCGACAAACCTCGTCAGCGTGAGCCGGGCGAATCCGCTGCAACATTCATACAGGTCGGGGGACTCGTACCCCGGCCGTGTTTTTTCAGGAGAAGACACGATGTCGATGCAGGCAATGCTCTGGACAGGTTTCGCGGTCATCATGATCGCCATGTTCATCCTCGACCTGGGGGTTTTCAGCAGGAAGAGCCATGAGATCTCGTTCCGTGAGGCCGTGGCCTGGACCACGGTATGGGTGGGCCTTGCCATGCTGTTCAACGCCGGGATTCTCGTTTTCCTGGGAACGCAAAAGGCCCTGGAATTCTTCACCGGCTACCTGATCGAGGAATCCCTCTCCGTCGACAACCTGTTCGTCTTCATAATGATCTTTTCCTATTTCCATGTCCCGCGTGCCCATCAGCCCAAGATCCTCAAGTGGGGCATTCTGGGCGCCCTGGTCATGCGGGGGGTCTTCATCTTTCTGGGGATCGAGCTGTTCGAGCGGTTCCACTGGCTGGTCTACCTGTTCGGCGGGTTGCTGATTTTCACCGGGATAAAGATGGCCTTCGGAGGGGAGGAGAAGATCGAGCCGGAGAAGAACCTGCTTGTCAGGCTGACCAGAAGGTTCGTCCCGATAACCAGGAGGACCTATGGGGACCGGTTTTTCATACGGAGGCGGGGGGTGTGGGCCGCAACCCCCCTGCTGCTGACCCTGCTGGTGGTGGAGAGCAGCGACGTGATCTTCGCCATCGATTCCATTCCGGCGATCCTGGCGGTCACCAGGGATCCGTTCATCGTGTACACGTCCAACGTCTTCGCCATAATGGGCCTCAGGTCCCTCTACTACCTGTTGAGCAACGTCATGGAGATGTTCGCCTACCTGAAGCTGGGGGTCTCCTTCATCCTGGCCTTCGTGGGGCTCAAGATGATCCTGTCGTCCGTGTACCAGGTCCCCATCTATTTCTCCCTTGGGGTCATCATCGGGGCGCTGACCATCTCCATCATGGCCTCCGTCACTATCGGAGCGAAGAAAAAGGGGCATGCCAGAAGAGAAAAGCAGACCTAAAAACAGACCTGCCAGGTTTTGAAAACCTGGCAGGTCTCCCACGAGAAACAGGATGTTACTCTCAGGTTTTCCCTGGTACGTCCCCCTCGCCTCCCCCTGACTGCGGCACGCCCGGGAAGACCCGGCGGGAGTAGATCTCGAACACCGCGAGAAACAGGGCCAGGAGGATGGGGCCCGACACCACGCCCAGGGGACCGAAGGCCAGCACCCCCCCCAGAACTCCCAGGAAGATGACCAGGATGGAGAGCCGTGCCTTGCCGCTGATAAAGAACGGCCTTATGAAGTTGTCGATCACTCCCACCACGAGCCCGCCCCAGGCCAGGAGAATCACCCCCTTCAGGACCGCCCCCTGCAGGATGAGCCACACGGCTCCCGGAAACCAGATGATTGCGGTTCCCACCACCGGGATCAGCGCCGCCACCGCCATGAGTGTTCCGAACAGGAGGGGCGAGGGGAGCCCGCACATCCAGAACCCTATCCCTCCCAGCGCCCCCTGCACCAGGCAGGTCAGCAGTATGCCGTAGATCACCGCCGAGATGACCCTCTTCACCGTGGCCAGCAGCATGTCCGTATCGGCCCGTTCCAGGGGCAGCACGGTAATGGCCCGCTCCAGAAAGGCCTCGCCGTCGCGGTAGAGAAAAAACAGGGTGACGACGACCACCACCAGCTTGATGATCATGAAGAAGAAGTTTTTTATCAGCGAGGTGGAATAGCCCAGCAGAAAGGAGGCCAGGTTCTTCAGGGCCGGCAGGAGGGTGTTCTCCACGTCCAGCTCATAGGTGCCCAGCAGGGTGTCGATCTGATCGAGCAGGGGACGAAGATGGGGATTGCGCCTGGCGTTTTCAAGCAGGTCCAGGCCGCCGGAGGAGGCCGCCTTCTCCAGGTACTGGTATACGCTGGAAGCTTCCGCGGCCAGCAGGGTTATGAACAGTGCAAAGGGGACGACCAGTGTAATGATTACCGCGGGGGTCATCATCAAGGCAGCCGCCGTGTCTCTTCCTCCCAGGAATTTCCTCAGTCTCCGATACAGCGGAAAGGTGGATATGCCGATGACCGCTGCCCATCCGAGCGTGTTGAGGAAAGGGGAAAGGATCACGTACACCAGGAAGAGGAAACCCAGCAGCAGCGAGAATATCATCAGCGTAAAAAAGATCCTGCGATCCATTCGGTCCTCCCCCTCCCGGGCCGTTTCAGCTGCAGGCGCAATCCGCGCCGCGTTACAGCGCTTTCCGCTCAACCGGTCTCCAGCCGGCAACCCTGGGCGGGAATGCTGGTCAGGGCCGGGCGGTATGTCCCCGGGACTCAGGGCTGCGGCGCCGCTTCCCTGGTGATCCGTACCTTGAGGATGGCGGTCTGGGTCACTTCCTCGCAGACCATGGCAAAGCCGTCAAGCTCCAGCCGTTCGCCCTTTTCGGGAAACCTCCCCAACTTGTCGAGGATGAGACCGGCAAGGGTGTCATAGGGGAGGTCCTCCTCCCGCGTGATCTCCAGCACGTCGGACAGGTCGGAGAGGGAGATGGCCGCGTCGACCAGCATGCTGCCGTCGGCCAGCCGCTGTATCCGTCCCGGCTCTCCCACGTCGTGCTCGTCCTCGATCTCCCCCACCAGTTCCTCCAGCAGGTCCTCGGTGGTGACCAGTCCGCTGATCCCGCCGTACTCGTCCACCACCATGGCCATGTGGATGCGCTTGCGCTGCATCTCCTTCAGCAGATCGTTGACCTTCTTCGCCTCCGGCACGTAGAACGGGGGCCTGATGATGGACTCGATGGCGAAATCCGGCTCCCGGACCATGCGGCCCAGAAAATCCTTGCCGTGTATGAATCCGGTTACGTTTTCGACCGAGTCGCGGTAGACCGGGTAGCGCGAGTACATGTTCTCCATGATCGTCTTCAGCATCTCTTCACGGGAAGTCTCCAGGTCCAGCCCCACGATCCTGGTCCTCGGCACCATCACCTCACGCACGCTGGTGTGGGTAAATTCGAAGATGTTCTCGATGAACTCCCGCTCGGTAGCGCTGAACACACCGGACTCGTGCCCTTCCTGGACGATGTGCCGCACCTCCTCGCGGGTGATGAACGCCTGCCCCCCCTCGGCCCTTATCCCCATGAGCCAGAGCACGGCCCGGTTCGACATGGTGAGGAAGCTGACCGCGATGGAACCGGCCCTGGCCAGGAAGTTGATGGTCCGCGCAACCCGGAGGGCCATGGCATCCGCATATTGGAGGCCGACGGTCTTGGGGACCAGTTCGCCGAAAATCAGGGAGAAATACGAGATCAGCACCACCACCACGGTTATGGAGATGGGCTCGGCGGCCCGGCGCACGAACTCGAAGGGCGCAGCCAGGAACAACGGCTTGAGGTACTGGATGGCCGCGGCACCGCCCACCGCCGAAGCCATGCTCCCCACAACGGTGACCCCTACCTGCACGGTGGCGAGAAACCGGTGCGGATCGTCCTGGAGCGATTCCACGATCCTGGCGTTCGCGTCGCCGCTGGCGACCAGTTGGGCTATCCTGCTCTTGCGGGCCGATATGATTGCCAGCTCAGACCCGGCAAAGAATCCGTTCGCCAGGATCAGCAGCGTCACCATGACCAGTTCAAGCCATACAGATTCCAAAATCTACCTCCTCACAGCCATGGCCGTCCCGGCGCCGCGGATCTGAACCAAACGGCCCCCACGGACACGTGGGAATCAGAGAACCCCTTTCAGGAGTTCGAGGCAGTCATCGTCCCTGTTCAGGGTGTACAGGTGGACACCCGGAGCGCCCCCATCCAGCAGGCCGCGCATCTGCCTCCTCGCATGTTCGATACCGACGGACTTCACCGCCTCCGTCCCCCCCTTTTCCTGGGCCTCCTCCAGCATCCGGAGAAATCCGGGGCTTATGGTGGCCCCGCACAGCGAGAGGATCTTGCGGATGACCTTCAGGCTGAAGGCGGGCATGACTCCCGGGATGATCGGCTTGTCGATGCCGAGCGCCCTGGCGCGTCCGACGAAATCCCAGTAATATGCATTGTCAAAGAACAGCTGGCTGACCACGAAATCCCCCCCCTGCTCCAGCTTGAACTTCAGGTGATTGAGGTCGGCCTCGGGACAGGGCGCTTCCGGGTGCCCCTCGGGGTAGCCGGCCACGCCGATCCCGAACCGTGGCCGCTGCCTCCTGATAAAGGAGACCAGGTCGGAGGCGTAGCTGAACTCCCTGGTCTCGGGCATCCGGAATTCCGGGTCCTGGGGTGGGTCGCCGCGGAGCGCCAGGACATTGTCGATGTCAGCCTCGGCCAGGTCGTCGAGAAACCCGGTGATGCTGTCGCAGGTGGCGCCGACGCAGGTGAGGTGGGCCATTGGCTCCAGGGAAAAATCCCGTTTCATCCGGGTGACGATATCCAGGGTGTCGGCCCTGGTGCTTCCTCCGGCGCCGTAGGTGACCGAGACGAACAGCGGGTTTACGGACGCCAGCCGCCCGACGGCGCGGAAGAAGGCGGGGCGGTCGAGCGGCTCCTTTGGGGGAAAGAATTCCAGGGAAACAAACGGCTTGTCCCGGGACAACAGTTCGGCAATGCGCACGCGATTCTCCTCACGTTGATTCTCCACCTCTACGCCGGAAGAAGGGGAAAAGCTGGATTTTTGATTGAACAACGGCATGTTACGTTGAAAACGTATAGCATGGCGCCCCGATATTTGCAAGGGAAGCGATCCTGCGGAAGGCCGGGCCGCAAGGTTTTGCGTCTCGACAAAATGTGGTAAGAATAAAAAGAGTGGTGGCATACACCTGAAAAAATTGTTAAAATTTTTTATTTCACAACATACTTATACGGAAGGTCACCGCTGATGCATGAGAACATCTCACTTATCGACACACATGCCCATATCGACGGAAAAGACTTCCTCACCGACTTCGACGCCATGCTCGCCCGGGCCGAGGCTGCGGGGGTACACCGCATCCTGGCGGTCGGCGGGGACATCGAATCCAGCAGGAGGGCCTGCGAGCTGGCCAACGCCCATGAGCGTATTTTCTCTTCGGTCGGGGTGCATCCCCATGACGCCGTGCGGGTCTCGGAGAGGTCCTACGACATCATCCGCAAGCTTGCCGCCGAAAACCCGAAAAACGTGGCCATCGGCGAGATCGGGCTGGATTTCTACCGGGACCGCTCCCCGAGGGACGTGCAGGAGACGGTCTTCCGGCGTTTTCTCGTCATGGCCGCCGAACTCTCCCTGCCGGTCATCATCCACGACCGCGACGCCCACGAACGGATCCTGCAGATCCTGAGGGAGGAAAAGGGCCGGGGCATCCGTGGCGTGCTCCACTGCTTCTCGGGCGACCTGAAAATGGCCAGGGAATGCATCGATCTCGGCTTCTCCATATCCATCCCGGGCACCGTCACCTTCCCCTCCAGCGAGCAGTTGCGGGAGGTGGTGCGGGGGGTACGGATGGACAACCTCCTGCTGGAAACCGATTGCCCCTACCTGGCGCCGGTGCCGTACCGGGGTAAGCGGAACGAGCCTGCCCACCTGAGGATCACGGCGGAGAAGGTGGCGGAACTGAAGGGACTTACTACGGAAGACGTGGCCAGAATCACCACGCGCAACGCCGAAAGCCTGTTCGGCATGGGAAGGAAGGAACAGAAGGCCGCCATTGCCTACAGGATCCGGAATTCTCTGTATCTCAACATCACCAACCGCTGCTCGAACCGCTGCTCCTTCTGCGCCAAGTTCAGCGACTTCTTCGTGAAGGGGCACTTCCTGAAACTGGACCACGAACCCTCCTTCGACGAGGTCATGGATGCCGTAGGCGACCCTGCCGGCTATGACGAGATCGTGTTCTGCGGCTACGGCGAACCGCTGCTCAGGCTCGACCTGGTCCGCCGGATCGCCGCGGAGCTGAAACGGCGGGGCTGCAGGGTAAGGATAAACACCGACGGCCAGGCCAACCTGGTTCACGGACGGAACGTGCTCCCGGAACTGGCCGGCATAGTGGACACCGTCTCGGTCAGCCTGAACGCCGCCGACCCGGCCACGTACGCGGAGCTCTGCGCCACCCCGTTCGGCGAGGCCGGTTTCACCGGGGTGTGCGACTTCATCGCCGAGGCGACCAAACATATACCCAGCGTGGTGGCCTCCGCCGTCACGGTGCCCGGTCTGGACATCGAGCCGATCCGGAGGCTGGCGCTGTCACTGGGGGCCACGTTCCGGGAAAGGGAGTACGCAGATGTCGGATAGTGCAACCGCTGCAAGAGACCCTGGAAGAGAACGCACCGGGTCCGGGAAGGAGGCACTCCCGGCCATGGGCGTCTGCCTCGGCGCGTGCAGCGTCACCGTGGCCCGCCGCGAAGGGGACGGGCTCTCCCTGGAGAGCGTCCCCCACGACGGTAAGGTGGAGGAGGTCCTGCGCCGTGTCCTGGCCGAGGCGCTCCCTGCCAGGGTCGTGATCACGGGCCGGGCGTTCCGCAACATGGTGACCGTCCCGACCATCTCGGAACCGGAAGCGGTGGAGCTGGCATACGCCTCCCTGCGGGATTCCCTCCCCGACATCGACTGCATCCTGTCCGCCGGAGGGGAGACCTTCATCGCCTACCAGCTGGACAGGAACGGCAGGATCCGCGCCGTGCAGACCGGAAACAAGTGCGCCTCCGGGACCGGCGAGTTCTTCCTGCAGCAGATAAAACGGATGGGGGTGTCCCTGGAGGAGGCCATCTCGGCCGCGGTGGACGCGGAGCCCTACCCGGTGGCCGGACGCTGCTCCGTGTTCTGCAAGTCCGACTGCACCCATGCCCTGAACAAGGGACTCCCCAAGGGTCGGATCAGCGCCGGGCTCTGCCGGATGATGAGCGGCAAGATGGTGGAGCTGATAAAGAAGGCCCGGGTCTCCAGGATCCTTATCACCGGCGGGGTCAGCAGGAACCGGGTGGTGCTGGACTGCCTCCGTGAACAGTACCCGGAGAGCTTCACCCTCCCCGAGTCCCCCTGCTTCGAGGCCCTGGGCGCCCTGATCCGGGCCGAACAGGACGGGCCGCTGCTCACCTGCTGCGACGGCCTGTTCTCCCCGGCCCGCAGCTCTTTCACCTTCCTCCCCGGCCTCGGGGATGGGATGGGGCTGGTCACCTTCAGCCCCGAAGTCCGCGGTGACTTCCACCACGGCGAGTACATCCTCGGGCTCGACGTGGGGAGCACCACGACCAAGGCGGTGCTGGTCAGGACCGACACCCGGGCCATCACCGCCGGCGTCTACCTGCGCACCGCCGGCGACCCGGTGGGCGCCAGCCGCCGCTGCTACCGGGAGATCCTGGCGCAGCTCCCGGCCGGGCCGTCGCCGAACATCATCGCCGTCGGCACCACAGGGAGCGGCCGGCAGATAGCCGGCCTCCACGCCCAGACCCCCGGCGTGGTCAACGAGATCGTGGCCCACGCCGCGGCCGCCGTATTCTTCGACCCGGAAGTGGAAACCATCTTCGAGATCGGCGGCCAGGACGCCAAATACACCTTCATCACCAACCGGGTAGCCAGCGATTACGCCATGAACGAGGCCTGCTCGGCCGGCACCGGCTCCTTCCTGGAGGAGTCGTGCCGGGAGTCGCTCGGCATCGACACCCTCGACATCGAGGCCATAGCCCTCAGCTCCGCCTCGGCCCCCAACTTCAGCGACCAGTGCTCGGCATTCATCAGCAGCGACATCAAGACCGCGGTCCAGGAAGGTATCCCCAAAGAGGACATCGTGGCAGGCCTGGTCTACTCGGTCTGCCAGAACTACCTGAACCGGGTGAAAGGTGCCCGGCCGGTGGGGAAGAAGATCTTCATGCAAGGGGGGGTCTGCTACAACCGGGCGGTGCCCGCGGCCATGGCGGCCCTGTGCGGCAGGGAGATCATCGTGCCGCCGGAGCCGGGCCTGATGGGCGCCTTCGGGGTGGCGCTGGAGATGCTGCGCAAGATAGAGGCAGGACTCGTGGAAAAATCGAGCTTTGACCTGGCCGGCCTGGCCGACCGGGAGGTGGCCTACCGGGAGCCGTTCACCTGCGGCGGAGGACGTGAACGGTGCGACCGCAAGTGCACCATCGCCAGGATCGAGGTGAACGGCGCGGTGCATCCCTTCGGCGGGGCCTGCGACCTCTACTACAACCTCCTCACGAAACGGGACATCGACACGGCCGGACTGGACCTGGTCAAGGTCCGGGAGGAGCTGGTATACGGCAAGTACGCTCCCCCCCGCGAGGCGGACATCGGCGACGGCCGGATCTCGGTCGGCATCCCCGCCTCCCTGCTGACCAACACCCTCTACCCCTTCTACGCAACCTTCTTCACCGCCCTGGGGGCCCGGGTGGTGCCCGGCTTCGACGCCGACCCGCGGGGGATGGAGGCCCCGGGCTCCTCATTCTGCTTCCCGGTGCTCCTGAGCCACGCATTCCTCCAGGGGCTGCTCGACAAGGAGACCGACTATATCTTCCTCCCTTTCGTCAAGACCCTGGCGGTGGAGACCAGCGACGAGACCAACTGCACCTGCCCCTTTGTCCAGGCCGACCCCGACTACCTGCGGGCCGCGTTCCACGACGATCTGGCACCCAGACTCCTCACCGGGGTGCTGGAGTTCGACAAGCCGGCGCGCCTTTGCACCGCGTTCGTCTCAATAGCCCGCAGGCTGGGCTTCTCCCGCGCAGAGGCACTGCGGGCCTTTGACGAGGCACGGCAGACCTTCGACGCCATGCGGGCCGAGATGCTCGGGCTGGGACGCCGGTTTCTCAGGGAACTGGGGCCGGACGAAAACGCCATCGTCCTGTTCGGCCGCCCCTACAACGCCTTCAGCCGGTTCGGCAACATGGGGATCCCCCACAAGTTCGCCAGCCGCGGCTGGCGGGTGATCCCCCACGACTTCCTCCCCCTGGAGGACCTGGGGGAAACGACCCATCCCCAGATGTTCTGGGCCACGGGCCAGGGGATCATGCAGGCTGCCCGCTACGTCAGGCGCAGGCCCAACCTGTTCGGGGCCTTCATCACCAACTTCAGCTGCGGCCCGGACTCGTTCATCACCGGCTATTTCCGCGACGTCATGGGACAGAAACCCTCCCTTACCCTGGAGATAGACGCCCACACCGCCGATGCAGGCATCGACACCCGGGTGGAGGCGTTTCTGGACGTGATCAGGGGATACCGGGAGCTGGCCGGCCGCCAGGAGGGGCGAAGCGGCTTCAGACCGGCCGGGATGGCCATGCTGAACGGCAAGCACGTGGTGGAGACCGGTGACGGGCGGCGCCTGTGCATCACCGACCCGGAGGTCCACCTGATCCTCCCCTCCATGGGAGAGGTGGTGTCCAAATGCCTGGCCGCTGCCATGTGCTACGTGGGGATCCGCGCCACCGCCCTGGACCCGCCCGGCAGGCAGGAGCTGACCATCGGCAAGGGCCACGCCACCTGCAAGGAGTGCCTCCCCCTGATCCTCACGGCCGGCTCCCTGGCCAGGTACGTGGATGAGAAGAGACGGGATGGGGAGGTCCTGGTCTACTTCATGCCGGAAACCGACGGCCCCTGCCGGTTCGGCCAGTACAACGTATTCATGAAGAACTACATCCGCAAGAACCGGATACCGGACGTGGCGCTCCTCTCCCCCTCGTCGCAGGACGGCTACGCCGGGCTCCCGCCGGGATTGGCTCGGCGCGCCTGGCTCGGTCTCTCCATCGGCGACGGCCTGGAGGAGGTGCGGGCCGGGATCCTGGCGCTGGCGGAAGACCGTGGCACCGCACTGGCCGCATTTGCGCGGGCGAGCGAACGGATCATCCGGAGCATTGCCGTCGACGGCTACGGCAGGCTGATGAAGACGTTGAAGGAAGAGATGGAAGGGCTGGCCGCCATCCCCCGGAAATGCTCCCTGGACGAGGCGACCCGCATCGCCCTGGTGGGGGAGATCTTCGTGCGCAGGGACGACTTCTCCCGCCAGTACCTGGTGGAACGGCTGGCGGACAGCGGCATACTAGTCCGGACCGCGCCCGTCACGGAATGGCTGCACTACACCGACTACTGCGTCGCCAGGGGGCTGAACGGCCCGGTAACCATCAGGAAGCGGCTTGCCCTTCAGTTGAAGAAAATGGTGATGAGGAAGGACGAAGGGACCATTGCCCGGCACCTGGCCTCCTCGGGCTTCCATGACGGGCATATCATCGACGTGCACCATCTGATCTCCAGGGGGGCCTCGCTCCTGAACCCGCGCCTGACCGGCGAGGCCATCCTCACCATGAGCTCGGCCCTGACCGACATGGGGGACGAGGCCCACGGCGTCATCAGTATCGGCCCGTTCGGCTGCATGCCGTGCCGCATCGCCGAATCGATCCTGGCCTACCGGCTGACCGATGAGAAGGAAAACTTCTCGAAACGGAACAGAAAGTTCTGGGCCGCCAACAAGGATAAACTCCCCCTCCCCTTCCTGGCCATCGAGAGCGACGGCAATCCCTTCCCACAACTGGTGGAGACCCGGCTGGAGAGCCTGGTCCTGTCCGCCAACCGGCTCAAGGAGCGGCTGAGGGAGGTGTAACCCCTCAGAACTCCTTCACAACCAGTTCCTCCAGCTGCTTCCGGTCCGACCGCTGGCCGGATCGGGCGGGATGGCCGATTGCAATCACCGCCATCAGTTCCAGGTTCTCCGGCAGCCCCAGCGCCAGCCGCACCGCCTCGGCGCTCTTGAGGATTTCGCCCAGCCAGACCGCGCCAAGATCCATTGCATGGGCCGCAAGCAGCATGTTCTGCAGGCAGGCGCCCACGGCCTGGTGGTCCTTGGTGTCGTGGTACATGGAGGCATGGTCAAGAAAGACCGCCACCGCGACCGGGGCCTCCTCCAGGATCCTGCTGTAACGGGTCAGCGCCGCCAGCTCGCCTTTCTTCCCCGTGTCACTCACCACTACGAAGCGCCACGGCTGGTTGTTCAGCCCCGACGGCGCCCAGGAGCCGGCCTTCAGCACCTCCAGCAACTGCTCCCGCGTCACCGGCTCCGCCGTGAAGTTCCTTACGCTCCTGCGTGTATATATCCCCTCCAGCAGTTCCATCCGGTTCCCCCTCCTTTGATTGCGCACTGTTCCCGCCACCTTGCAAAGCCGGCCGTGCATGCTAGTATACTGTATACGCCCGTTATCCCCAACCGTACTCCGGATCTGCCGTGGAAAGCCGACCATGAGAATAGCCCTGGTATTCCCGCCGTTCTTCCTCCAGTCCCTCTACAACCTGCCGCCGCTGGGACTGATAAACCTCGCCACCGTTCTGAACCAGGCGGGCCACGAGGTTGCGGTCATCGATCTGGTCCTGGCCGTACGGTTGAAGACCCTTCCCCTGGATTCATCGATCTATGGCAACTCGGCAAGCATGATCCTGCGGGAGGAGCCCGACCTGGTGGCGTTCTCGGTCCAGTGCGCCACCTTTCCGGCCGTGATCAGGATAGCCGAGATCCTGAGGAAAAGGAAGCCGGGGATACGGATCGTTGCGGGCGGGCATGACGTGTCGTTCGTGGACCGGCGTACCCTGGAGCGGTTCCCCTGGTTCGACGCGGTGGTACGGGGCGAGGGCGAGGTCACCATCCGGGAGTTGGCGAACGACTACGCGGCGGGCGGAGACGGGGACGACATCGACGGGGTCACCCGGCGCCGGGGAGCCGAGGTCGTGCGCAACCCGGACCGGGAGCTGATCGCCGACCTGGACCGGCTTCCTCTCCCGGACTATTCGCTGGTGCCGGGACTGGACGTCTACCGGGACGCCTGCGGCATCCCCCGGGCCGTCGCCATCCTGGAGGCGGGACGCGGCTGCCCCCACAGTTGCGTCTACTGCTCCGAGTCGGCCATGTGGCGCAGGCGGAGCAGGACCTTCCCGGTCCCGCGCATCGTGCGGGAGATGCGCAGGCTGCGGGACGAGTTCGGCGCCGAGTGCTTCCTGCTGGCCTACGACCAGTTCACCGCGGACCGCGGCTTTGCCGGGGAGTTCTGCCGCACCGTCATCGAACAGGGGCTGGACACGACGCCCTGGTACTGCATCTCGCGGCTCGACTCCATGGACCTCCCCCTGCTGCGGCTCATGCGCGAGGCCGGCTGCGAATCCATGTGCTACGGCGTCGATTCCGGCTCGGCCCGGACCCTGGCCTTCATCGGCAAACGCATCGACCACGCGATCCTCTACCAGCGGGTGCGGGAAACCACCGACGAGGGGATGGTGCCGACCCTCAGCTTCGTCATCGGCTTTCCCGAGGAGGAGCGGGAGGACATCGACCAGACCCTTTTCCTGGCCCTGCGGGCCGGTATCCAGGGGAACAGCAACCCGCTCATCCAGCTGCCGACGGTGCTGCCGGGCACGGAGCTCCACCGACGCTACCACGACCGGATGGTGCGGGGCTCCGACACCTATTTCTCCCTCGGCCTGGAGTTCGACAAGGGCCGCAGGCTGGAGGCCGATACCCGGCTCATCGAGTCGGACCCGTTCGTCTTCAGCGCATTCCACAACCTCCCCTGCGCCGGGCTTTCCCTTGATGAGCTGGAGCGGATCGCCTCCTGGTTCCCGTTCATGGTCAACCTCTACCCGAAATCGTTCCTGCTGCTTGCCCTGGCCATCGGGAAATCGCCCAGCGAGCTCTTTGCCGCGTTCGCAGCCCATGCAACAGTGGGGAAGAAAACGGCGCCTGCCCTTACCCCCGTGGACTGCCGCGAACATCTCCCCGGCTTTGTTGAACGGGTCCTTGACAGGGAAAGGGTCGTGAGCTGGGGTCACCTCCCGGAGGTGGTCCTCTACGAGAGCCTGGCCATCGACGCGGGCGAATGCACCCCCGGCAGCTCCGCGCCGACGGCCGACCTCTGCATGCTCGAAGAGTGGTTCCCGGTCACGAGCCGGTCCGCGATGATCAGGGAGTTCCGCTACAACCTTCCGGCTATCATCGCGGACATGAAGGACGGGGTCTTTCGTGAACAGTATCCGGAGGAGCCGACGATTCTTGTTTTCCTGCCGAGACGAAACGGGTTGGAGGTGACCGAGATTAACGGGTTCGGACGAGATCTGCTACAATTGTGCGACGGATCCGTGAGCATGGCAGAGATCACCGCAGAGCTCTACCGCCGTTACGGCACTGAGATGGACTCCGCCGTTTTCAGCGACGAATGCCGGGAGGCCGTTGCCTCGCTCATGGATATGGAACTTCTGCAGTGGGCCGACAACGCCCCAATCCAGAGAAAGGAGGTGATATCATGCTGAAGATCAAGAAAGTGGAAAGCAAGGCACTGTCTACCGCCGGATGCCACGCACCATCATGCCACGCACCCGCCTGTCACGCACCTGCATGCCATGCACCCGCATGCCACGCGCCCGCATGATGTCCAATGTAAGTAATGCGGACGGATCGGGCAATCCGGTCCGTCCTCTTTTTTTGTCTTGCGCCGTAACGATGTGGATGCTATTCATGCGCAACAACGGCATTGATCCCATTGAAAGACAACGGCAACCATGACTACCGTACCCTGCCATCCCGTCATCGACTCCCATGTGGACCTCCTCTACGACCTGTTGCGGCGCCACCCCGCGACCCGTCTTGCCGACCTGCCCTCCGATGCCTGGCTCAGCCCGGCGAAGCTTCGTGCAGGGGGGATCCGGGTCATCGTTTCCGCCTTCTACTGCGAGGACAGCCATAACGGTCCGGACACGGCCGCAGCCAACCTGCGGTTCCTGCTGAAATACTCCGAACAGCACGCGGCGGAGCTCAGGACAGTCTTGACCGTGGACGATCTGGAATCATGTTACCGGGGCAACGGAGCGCCCGGAGCCCTCCATCTCCTGGAAAACTGCGACGCCCTGATGGAATTCCCTCCCCAGGAGCTGAAGAGGCTGGGGTTTCGGGTCGTGGGCCTGACCCATGCGGGTAAGAACCGGATCGGCGACGGCAACGCCGTCCCGTCCCCCGGCGGCCTTACTCCGGAAGGAAGGAAACTTGTCGGGGAGCTGGAGCGTCTCGGCCTCGCCATAGACGCGGCCCACCTGTCGGAGCCCTGCTTCCGCGAGCTGGCAGACATGTTCTCCGGCCCGCTCGTCTCCACCCACACCGGCATCCGCCGCTTCTGCAACACCCCGCGTAATCTGAGCGACGGGCAGATCCGCACTATCCTCGCCCGGGGCGGCGTCATCGGGCTTGCCGCCTTCCCGGGCATGCTGTCCGCCAGCGGCAAGGCCGACGTTTCGGACTACTTCCGTCAGCTCGACTGGCTGGTGCAGCGGTACGGACCCGAGGGGATCGCCGTGGGGACCGACTTCGGCGGCTACGACGGCGCCTGTCGGGGGTTCGAAGATCATGCCCGGATTCCGGTACTGGCCGGGATGCTCACGGCTGCCAATTATCCGGACACGGCAATAGAAGGGATTCTGGGAGGAAACTGGTTCCGGTTCTTTTCCGGGTTGCTGGCAGGGGAGCGGCGGGATGAGACGGCATCCGGCGTAACGTGACCGACCCGCCCCTCATCATCTCATAATTGCCGCTGCCACCGCCTTCAGCAACTGTGCGCTCTGCGCCAGCTGCATGTAAGCCTCCTCCTCGGTTAGACGGGTTCTCTGCGGATTGGCACTCGCCATCGCATAGCCGAGCGCAGCGGCCCTGTTGGCAATGGCCGCGATCTGAACCGCCAATTCCTTGTGGAACCGCTTGACATCGGTGGAAAGCTGGACAACGGGGAGCCTGCCCATCCTCTTCTGGATCTCTGCCGCGAGTCTGGCAACCTTCGCGTCCATCGGTTCATCCCTGGGGCCCGTAGTCTCGACGATCCCGTCGTTGGCGGCATGGTTGGCCCTGTTGAAGGCATCGTAGGCAATATTGTGGAACGGCATCGAGAGGTCGCCGATGTAATGGGCGGCGTAGCCGAAGGGATACCGGTCGTATTTGCCGCCCGCCCCCCTGATCAGATAGTCGTTGAGGGCCGCCACGATAGCGCCGTACACATGACCGTCGGAGTCCCCCTGCTTGTTGTAGTCCCTGACCTGTGCCAGGACCATCTCCGAAGTGACTTTGACCCCTCGCGGCGTGTTGTTGTAGTGGTTGCCGCCCTCGACCGCTCCGGCCTTCTCCTTGGCCATGTCGGCGCCCACCGCCAGGTAGACGTAGTCGTCCAGCCCGGCCGCCTTTACCACCGCCATGTGCGTGGCGTCGTGCCAGGCCATAGTCTGGGTGGCTGAAAGGGCCGCAGCGCTCACGATGATTACGTACGTCAGCAAGGATGAAATTCTCAGGGGACACCTCCTTTGTGATTTCCTTTTGCCAACCAAGGACGGATTGTTTGCAGAATGTGGCCCTAAAACCTAAATTTCCTCCCGGGATAGTGCTGCTCCGAACCGGTACCCGCTTCCCGGAGAGAAACTTATCTGCGCATTTTATCGACCAGCCGGGGATCGACCGGCAGCGGGACAACTTCAACCACACGTACACCGACATATTCGGAATGTTCCGGGTTCAGTACCAGGTTCCAGGCCTTTCCATAGGGAAGCATCACCGACGGGACCCGCAGGGCAGCGGCCAAGCCGTCCAGCAGCCATTTCTTTCCCAGTTCGACGGTCGAGGCCGAGGGCGGCAGGCTGTTCCAGTCAGCCAGCAGACGCTCTTCCGTAATTGTCTGAATCGACAGGGAATCGGGCGCCTCGATGCCGACCAGCATCAGGTTCGGAGGGGTGCAGGTCCCAGGGAAATGGGGCAGAAATTCCAGAAGTGCCTGCGAAGCGTTGTCAGCCGTATAAACCGCCGCCCTCCCCTTCGGATTCCAGCGTCCCCCGAAAAGTTGTGCGCCCTTGCCGCTCAGATCGCCGGCATAGGGCTCCGGCACTACCCGATAGAGCAGCATCAGATGAATACTCCATGCTCAATGCGCCCCAACTCGTCAAGAATCAGCTCGATGCCGATCATGGTATCCATGAGCGAGAACGGCGTGACCCCCCCTAGGGCATAATTGGGAGACTTCAGCCACATGGACACCTTTTCCTCGTCTTTGAACACCTCATTGCAGCGGCAGTACACTTTTATCAGTTGTGCGAGACGATCGGAAACTTCCGGGCTGAGGTTCTGGCGTTGTTCGATGTGCCGCTGGACCGTGCGAGGAGTCGTGTGGAGCCGCTCCGCCATATCTTTCTGGGGCACCCGCATCTTACGGGCAAGACTGAACACCATTTCGCCGGTCAGTCCGGCGCGTATTCTGTCAATCCACTCCTGTCGCGAAACTTGCAACGCAGTGCAGCCGTCAACCGGGTGGGATGATTCGGACAGAATACAGGCCAGAATATCGTCATCTTTTCTCCGCTTCGGACGTGCGGTAACCTTGGCGACTTTCATACTACCTCCAGCTTGTACCAATGCTTCTGGATTGAAGTGATTTGAGTGTGGTCCATCTGCTTGCAAAGTGTCGCATAAAAGGCGACATTTTGCAAGTGGCTGCCTGTTCTGAAAATCTATTAAGGATTAGGATGGAATCCGGCCGTAAAAACGAGTTGCGGAAGTTGACCATGCTCCCCATCTTCTCCCTGGTCGACCGCCGGAAAAAACTCTATCGCGGCATTACCGCCCTATGGCAGCGAGGTGGAACAGATGGAAGTCCACTGCGCCGCCCTCTCCGCCTTTGCCGGCCACAGCCGGGGAGCTGTTGCCTACGAGGCGCTCTGGAGCGAGATCCGGCAACGTATCGACGCCAGGGGAGATGTCTGACGCGCGGGCTGAGGTGGAGGCAAAGGCGACAGCCGGGCCGGAAAGTTGACAATAACGTGAAGAGGGACGCTTCCTGATTTATTTCATCAACAGGAAAGCGTCCCTCTCGGCAGCAGTATCAGGCCGGTGTCGCAAGCTTAAGCCCGACGATACCGGCAATAATCAGCGCAACGCTGATGAGCCGGGCAGTATTTGCAGGCTCTTCGAGCAGTACGATGCCCAGCACTACGGTCCCAACGGCCCCAACCCCAACCCAAACGGCATATGCCGTACCAACCGGAAGCGACTTCATGGCAATGCCCAGCAACCAAAGGCTGACGATCATTGACAAGACCGTACCAACGGTAGGCCACAATCGCGTGAAACCCTCGGTATATTTCAGTCCAATCGCCCAGCCGACCTCAAACAGCCCCGCAATAGTGAGTATGATCCAAGCCATGTGTTTTCCTTTCACAATGCCGGGGTCGTCCCCGATTTATGCCGGAGCGGTGAGGTCGTCCCCACTTCCCTTCAACGCAAGGCTGCCCGGCCGGTTCCAGGGCTGATCCAGCCTTGCGTTAGAAAAATCCCTATTTTCATATAGATTCCAATTTCGTGGGCGGATGGCACTCAGTTTCTCTAAATTCCCCGAAGCTCTATCGTTGGGTTTTGACGCTTCAGTTCATGAATCAGTACATGCATCCCGTTTAGCCTGCCATCAACCCTGAACCGACCATTCCGATGACGAACCACATAGACGGGCATTTGCGACATCACAGACGGCGTAATTGAGAGAATGTCCAGCACTGCCACCCTTGTTCTGCGGAATGGGCCAGTAAACTCAACAAAACCATCCTCCATAAGGCGGGCCTCAATAGCGAAACCACCTATAATCCAGCCATTCACAACTGCGATAGCTACCACAAACAGGAACACAAAGGGTGGCGGCCCTGAACTCAACCCTCTGCTGAGAGACCAGACAAGCGCACAAAGTCCACCCAAGCCGAAAATGCCGAGCAGGATCAACGGGATAATGATTGTTCTCGGACGATAGTGTTTAAAGACTTTCATCGATCAGGCCCCCTTTTACAACTCAACGTTGAAACGAGCAAAGGAGTAACGTCTACGTTCTTCATTTTATTAGAATGTAGGCCTTACCCTTCAACCTCCGACCCTTCAGCCTTCCTTCTGTAAAGCGGCGCCTGTACCCTCTTGTTGACCATCCGCTTTGAATCCTTCGTGGAAAACAACGGTGCCCTGCGGAGTGTGCCCGTCGAAAGACAGAGCGAAGAAGACCTCCTGCGGCACTCCCTCATGTGCAAGCCCCACCATGTTTTTAAACCCGAATTTTTTGTAGTAATCCGGATGTCCCACGAGACAACATCCTTGAGCATTCATATCTTTCAGCCGTGACAGCCCTTCCCGTATCAGGGCTTTGCCAATGCCCTGCCGCTGGTACGTCGGCAACACCGACACAGGTCCAAGCCCGTACCAGTTCCGGGTGCCGTCCGAGATGGTCACAGGAGAGAAGGCAATATGACCTATTATACGGCCATTCACTTCCGCGACGAGCGATACCGTGAGGGCCTTGGCGGCGCGTAATGCCTCGACAATGAACTGCTCGGTGTGATTGCTGATTTCCAGGGTCTTAAACGCGGCGATAGTCACATCGGTTATCGCGCTCACATCGGCATCTGTTTCGCTCCTGATAACGATCTTCGGATCCATGTGTTTCGTTTTCCTCCCTCTTTCTGACCAACGGCTCGCGGCCTGACCTGCACGGCGGTGTATGTTGCGCCAGTGTCTACGCCGGGGTTGTGCGCTTCTTCTTGTAAAATGACATGAATTCGCTTGGCGAAAGAATTGTCATGCCGTGGCGCAGTTCAGGCGGGAAATGAGCATGGTTCCCTGTGATGAGACATTCAACGTGTGCTGCTATAGCTACTTCCAGGAATGGATCGTCATCAGTGTCAGGTAATGATTGAGAAAGAGGCGAGGCGGCAACGATGAGCCCACGATGCTCTATATGATCAAGGAGGGCGGATATCTTGTCTTTTTCAAATTTGAACTTAGGTCGGACGAGAACTTCTTCGTATTCGGTCATGATACGGGCATCAAAGGAAAGGGTGATTTCACCGGACGAAACCATGCGCACTATTTCCCCGCAAGGTCCGAACGGTGACAAAAGACCGGCAACGAGGACATTGGTATCGAGAACGATATTCATCGTACTGTTGTTGCACGTTTTTTACGGACTACTTTAATTTCTTCGTCAATCTCATCCATCGTGATCTTGTCTGTTCCTCTGTCAACGGACCTGCGTTGGAGGCTGGCAACTGCTTCAACCGCGCGCGCCTGACGGAACGCGGCCAGGGACTCTTCAAGATTTGATTCGCTTATTGCCGCCAGAATGGCAATTGGTCTCCCATTGCTCGTAATGACCATCTCCCGTTCTTCCGAAAGCTCTTTCCAGACTTCGGAAGACCTGCCTCTTAAATCGCGGACGCTCACAAATTTCATTTGACACCTCCACTTGTGTCCTGAATTATGTACACAAATGTCACTCGCGTCAATTTTATTTTTCGCGCAACGGGGCCACCGCTGAGCCGCGAGGTCAACGTTCAAGTTTTAGGTATAGAATTACCCTTCCTTCTTAATATGTTCTGAGCAGCTTGCAAACGAATCCGTGAATGGCATGGATCGAGACACCTTGACGTACCTACATGTTGGCACAGGTCCCGGTTCGCAGACGGGAGGGGGGCGGGGGGCGAAGCTTTTATTACTGCACCTTAAACGATTCAATCATCTTTTTGAACACTGGAATTTTAGCCATTACTTCCCCTTTTTCATTCCCGTATATCCCAAAAGTCACGAGTTCCTTTCTCAGAGAAACGCATTCGATACCAAAGATACCATGGTCGGTTTGTTTGCAGCTCCAATTATCAATCGACTGGAGCGCGCTTGCTTCAACAGGTAGGTGTTCATACGTTACACCCAATCTTCCGGCTTCGTCGTAGTACGACTTGTAATCCTGGCACACACTGGAAGATACCGCAAAGTTAAAAAATGTTTCTTTTCCTTTCAAGCCTTCCCTTGAAACAGCTTCCTTACTTTCCCAGAAGGTAACCACAAAAAAATCTGATTTGGTTTTGAAGTTCGCGGGATATTTTTTTACAAAAAACCAGTACCCGTCAGGCGGGGTAAAAATATATCGGCCGAATTTCAGCTCACCATTAGCTTGTATTGCTGAAGTGTCGACAGTACAGCCAAGAATAAAAACGCACAGGATCATTAATAAATAATAATTCAATTTATCCATAATCTTATCATTGGCCTCCATTGCCTTCATCGCCCTTTCATTGGGCAACACAACCGGTTCAGCGCAACTGGGGCATTCACTCGAAAGGGATTACATGGGTGGCGTCATCCGGATCTTTGCAAAAACATGAATCTCCGCTTTCAGGATCAGGACCCGTATTAACCACGATCCCGGAGGTCGAAGGCAAGCCATACCAATTTCCTGACCATATTTCCCCGTGCGGGCTGGTGCACAACCAATGACACCTGCACACCACATTAAAAACCCTTATAGCGACACCCTTCCAGGTTCCATCACACTTACCAGATGACTCTGCCGTCTCTTTACGCGATATGTGAACGCCATTCAATAATCCGGTAACGACACGGTTGCCCTGTAATATACCTTTTCCCGACATATTGATCCTCCTTTGATTTCACAAACAAAATAAGCTATCTTGGCATCTCCCAGGAATCCTCGGCCTCAATACCGTTCGGCTCGTAAGTCATTTTGATCTTTTTGTAAGTGAATGAAACCGCCTCCATGTGGCCGTAAGGCTCGTTTGCCGCGATCAAGGTACTTGGCATCGCGGGATGAAAGCTTGTGACGATGGCGTCTTCGAGTTTAATGGTGAAATAGTGCTCTTCATTTCCCAGTTTATTGATCCGGTAGAACTTCAGGGTGACGTTCTTCATGTGTTCGCCGGTGCAAAGCGCTTGGAAGAGCTTGGGGGAGCTCTTGTCGATCATCTTGACGATAGTGAAAGGATCATGAATACGCTTGCTCGTAGGTAGTCCAGAATGAAGATCTGATGGCATGTGCACTTTGTGTTGCAGTTCGTAGACAAAAATAGTTCCTTCACGACCCCCCATTTCGCAGGAACCTTCAATTTTTCCTTGTTTTTCCCCTTCAAGAGTTAGATGACAGGGCATTGGCATATCAACACCCTCCTTTCTAAAAAAATAATCAAATCACATATGATGACTAAATTAAATCAATACATTAATATTTGTCAATATAAAATATTAACACGTGCCAACAATAGAGTTCCCGGCCGATTGAGCATCCATATCTCGAAACATTATCTTGTATCACTTATAAATTGCGGATAAAGACACTTTAGCTTAATTCGGGCGTTCGCTGTTGTGAACTGCCAGTTGATTTTTCGGGAATTGTCATTTCTGTCGGCTTCCCAGGCCGCTACTTCTGCCTGCATGGTTGGCATGTCGGGGAACTGGCAGAGGAGCGGATACACGCTCACGTCTTCATTTGCGTGCTGGCGCTCCAGATTGAGCGTTGGATGCGGAAAAGACTCAATGGAACATCAGTGCCGGCGGCTATCCGGCAGTTACGGCAACTCAAGATGGTCGAGATAATCGATTTGGACGGCAAGCGGTTACTGCCGACACGGACAACGCCAGAACAGAAGGATATTCTGCTCAAGCTTGGCGTGCCGGAACCGGCAATAGCGCAGAAGAAATAGAGATGTAGTGTATAAACAGGGGTGTTTGAAAAATTATCTTATTGATTTATCAATGCTTTTGTGACCTAAGGTGTCAAACTTGGGGGGGGCATCGCCGGGACAGTTTCTGCGGCTGAATGTCAAGTAGTTACCTTGCACGGCATTATTCAAACAACAGGATCAGGCGTGAGCTTTAGCGAGTCGGCTGCATCCATTGGTTAGCGCCTTCAGTATTGTACCCTATAGGATTTCTTCAATTTTCCGTCTCTGCTAAATTCCAAATCCAGTGTATCTAAGTCGATGCGAAAACCGCTCCAGAAGCCAAGCTTGTAACTGAAGAACTCAGTCCTGTCTTCATAGTCGGGTTTTCCTATTAACGCCACAACCTCATCCTTGGACATGTTCTTTCTCAAATGGTTCTTTATGAGGTCGTCGAACATTTGTCCTCTCGGGTTATCCACATCGTCTCTGCCATAGTACGATTTCCAAAGATCCTTGTCGAATCTTTTGTCGCCAAAAGGATTGCCCCATGTTGCATGCGGCAGGAAATATATCCCAACAACAATAGCGACAAAAATGACTGCGATAGAGCCCACAACAAAGAGAGAGTATTTCTTCCATTTCTTCATATTTTCATGGTGCTAACGGGGCCGCGAGCTGAGCGGCCGAAGTGAGGCGCGCTTGGTGCGCCGAAACTGAGGTCCGCTCCAGTTCGCTGTTCTGCGGCGCGGGTCAGCGCGACGCAGGACGGCGTGGGCGGTGACCGGCGCAGGTTTATCGCGACCGATCTACTGGCCTAGTTGGCACCTTCGCGTGATAGTCTCAGTTCTAAATTGCCGACTCTGACCTTTTCCCTTTATCGTGCTTCGGATTATGGGAGGATTTCATTGGTTGTTCAGATAAACTCTTTCTCAATCAACTAAAATTGCGCTTTCCACGTCTCCAGTTATAGACTACATCTTTGAACAAAAAGAATATCATTAAGGCCGTGAGGTTGCCTATGAAACCAAAAAGAGCCCACTCATGCTTGCTTCTTTCTGCTTTGTTGTAAAGATAGCGAGCACAGATAAAGTTCGCAGCGATTACGACAAGAAACCAGATCACTTCTGATAGTGACTGCTTCCGGAATTTTTCAGACATCATGAATGAAAGGGCAACGCCGGTATACTGAATTACGATTATGCCGATAAGCGCTTTTTTCATGTGCTTCCTTTGCCAACGGGGCCGCGAGCTGAGCGGCCGAAGTGAGGCGCGCTTGGTGCGCCGAAACTGAGGTCCGCTCCAGTTCGCTGTTCTGCGGCGCGGGTCAGCGCGACGCAGGACGGCGAGCTGGTCCCAGCTCGCGGCCCCGTTCTGC
>JARKPN010000075.1 GCA_029975275.1 Geobacteraceae bacterium
GGATGCTTTGTCAGCTCGCTCAAACGCCGCCGGGTAACGGCCTCGCCCTGATACGGAGCGCTGAGGACATGGGGGGTGATGAGGAGCACCAGTTCCGTCTTGGTCTTGCCCTTCTGCTTCTTCTTGAAGAAAAACCCGAGCCCGGGAATGTCGCCGAGCACCGGGACCTTGGTTTCGGAATCGGTCACACTCGTCCGCATCATCCCTCCCACGGCCACCGTCATGCCGTCCTGGGCCAGCACGGTTCCTTCCAGCTTTGAGCTATTGACGGTATCGATGGACACGTCCCGCACCGCCCCGTCGACGAGCAGGGAGATCCTGCCTCCTCCGGCCTTCACCGTAGAATTTTCGTGGACGATGCGCATCACCACGGAACGGTCGGCATTGATGGAGGGGAGAATGGTCAGGGTATTGCCGACGCTCCTCGTTTCGGTTACCGGGACCGGGACCGTATTGACGACCACGGTCGCCCCTTGCGCTACACTGACTTCCTGGCTCTTATACCCCGTGGTCAGCACCGTCTCCTCCCCGATGAACAGGCGGGCCGGGTGGTTGTTGGCGGCCAGCAGCATCGGGGTTGCCAGGGCCGTGATGTTATTGTTCTGCTGCAGGAGCTGCAGCCGTACGCGCAGGTCCGAGCTCAGGTACTGGAAGGTCAGGGTGCTGTTGGCAATGGTGCCGAAATTGCCCAGGCCGAGCAGGGATTTGCCTACGGTGTCCGCGGCGGTGTTCAGGGGATTGACGACCTGGCCGTCGTCGGGACCGGTCTGTTTGCTGCCGCTGATACGGCTGATGTCGAAGGCCGATTCGAACTGGTCGGTGAGCTGGACCTCCAGGACCTTCATCTCGAGCAGCACCTCGGGCACCTGATGGTCGGAGTCTTTCACGACCCTCGCGATCTCCTCCATCGCCTTTTCGTCCGAGGTGCGGACAAAGAGCATGTTGTGCATCCTGTTGACGGTCACGTAGATGGGGGCCTCCGCCGCGCGCCCGGAGACCTGGCCGAGCGCCCCCTCCGACACCACCTGCGACTCCGTTCTGGCCCGTTGCTCGAGCAGGGCGAGCTGGGCCGGGGTCAGCTCGATTTTCTTCTCATCGGTGCGATCCCGCCGGCTCCTGGAGCCGGAATCGGTGCGGTCCCGCCGGTTGCTGCCGCTGCCGTAGCGGTTCCGGTCGCTTCCGGTATCATCATCGTCGTCGCCGTAGTTCTCATCGATCGCCGAAACCAGGTCCGCGATCTCGTAGTCGTCCCCCGTGTCCCAGTTGGCCCGCCCCCCCAGCTCCACCCGATCCCCGAACAGGTCGGCAATGGTCCTGGCGGCAATCGCCACGTTGAGATACTTCAAATGGAACATCCTGATCGGTTCATCGCGGGAGACCACCACGTCCCGCTGGTACTCCTTGGTGGTCATCACGATGAAAATTCCGGATTTCGGATTGTGCCGATACCAGAGCCCGGAGATCCTGCAGATGCTGTCGACGATATCGGCCACCGTCTGTTTGCGGACAAAGAGCGTCACCCGTCTCTTGCCGGCTTCACCGGTGGCGGCGATATTGACCCCTGACACTTCCGAAATGATCCGTACCGCATCCTGGACTTCCGCATTCTTGAATTCGAGCTCCTGGATGGTGACGTTGCCCGCTTCGTCAAGGCCGGTGCGGGTGGTGGCGATCTCCGCGGCGAACCCGGCGGCGACCGATGGCAGGGCCATGAGGAGCAATGCCGTAAAAATGAAAAGCACTCGCTTGATGCTGAAAAATGCCGTCACAACAGGTGCAATAAACAACATGAGGACCCCTTTAGTGGACAATAATCAGCCGCCCCAGCGACCCCGCTTCGACAATCACGTGGAGTCTGCCGATCTTCTTGATCCGGATGGCCGAATCGATACCCAATTCCTGAAGGCCCACGGTGTCTTTCTCACGGACGATGTGAACCCCGCCTCCCTCGATCTCCAGAAGGGCCACATTCCTGCCGTCCGCACCTTTGAGGTGCCCGCGCAGGTGCATCTTCGGCATGACCCCGGATTGCTCCAGCGGTGTGAAGGCGGGCCCGGAAGAGGTGGGAATCGTGGGTCTTTCCGTCTGCCTCATCAGCTTGTTCGTCACGGAAAAAGGGTCACGCTGCTGCGCCCCGGTGTTGGCGCCGGTATTGTTTTTCGCCTTTCCCTGCCCTTTGAGGGGAACCACCTTGATCTGGGCTCCGAGGGGAACGGGGGCGGAGGGGGGGGCAGGGGATGTCGCGGAGCGCTTTCGTTCGATTCCTCCCTTTGGCCGGGCTCCCGGGGGAGCGGGTTCGGCGGCCGTTGCGACACCGTCTCCGGCGGCCTGCGGAAAAGAGGCAAAAAACAGAAAGAAGACCGACAGCATGCGCGCTGCCAGGCGTTTTTTCCGTTTATGGACCGGCTGCATCACATCCCCCCCTTTGATACGGACATCACCGCCTGGAAAAAGGCGAAGTAGACAAAGCCGACCACGCCGCCCACCATCAGGATCAGCATCGGCTCGATAGAAACCGAGATAAGCTTCACCCTGGCAGCCAGCTCCTTCTGGTAATACTCTCCCGCACCGTGCATCACCGTATCCAGTTGACCGCTGCTCTCCCCGACCGCGGCCATGTGCCGCATCATCAGGGGGATGTGCGGCTGCTCGAAGGTTTTCGACAGCGACCGTCCCTGCAGCAGGCCCTCCGCCGCCTCCCTGAAGCAGTCGCCGACCGCCAGGTTTCCGATTACGCCGCTGGTGATACGGATCGACTCCAATGCCGTTACACCGCTTCTCAGAAGCATGGCGAGGCACCAGCCGGCCTGCGCCATGGCGCCGTACAGAACCGCTCCCCCCACCAGCGGCAAGGCGAGGATCGCCCTGTCCACGGCCCTTTTCCCGGGTCGGGTGGTATAGGCCACGAAAATGCCGAAGAGCCCGACTCCAAGGACGATGCCGACAGGGCCTCCGTAGTCCCGAGCCCACCCCGAAACATCCATCAACAGTTGGGTCGAGGCAGGCAGGGAGGCATTGCGCCCGGTAAGGAAGGTCGCGAAACGGGGGATGACGCCGAGCACCAGGAAAATGACCACCCCCAGGGAAACCAGCAGCACGAAAACGGGGTAGAACATGGCCGCGACCATCTGGCGCCTGATCTCCCTGCCCCGCTCCAGGCTGTCCGCCAGACGATCCAGGATCTCGTCGAGGTTCCCGCTCTTCTCACCGCTGGCGACCAGGTTGGAGATCATGGGGGAAAAGATCTTCTTTTCTTCGGCGAGCATGGCCGAAAAACTGGCGCCTTTGCGGATCTCGTCGCTCATTCTTCCGATCGCCCGGCGCAGCCGCAGCTTCGGCACCATCTCATTGCTTGCGTCCAGGGCCGTGACCAGGGTGTATCCGGCACGCAGCATCAATGCCGTCTGGCGGAAAAACACCACCAGGTCGCCCGCTCCGACCGGCGCGTACCGGTGCGGCAGCAGGCAGCCCGCCAGATCGCCCAGCCTGGACCGGAGACCGCCGTCCGGTTTCAGACCGCCCCCCTCCCGGACCTTCAGCACGAAGACGGAGCGGTCCCGGAGGATGCGCACCACCTCTCTTTCGCTCTCCGCCTCGATCGTGCCCCGCAGCTCCTGCCCCCGGCCATCGACGCCTGTGTAGGAAAACAGTGCCATCTAGTACGCCTCCGGCCTGAGGTGGAGCACCTCGGCAAGGGAGACCTCGCCCTGCAGCACCTTCTCACAGGCGTCCTGCCAGAGCGTCCTGAGGTTTTTCGCCGTCTCGCGCATCCTCCCCTCACCCGCGCCTTCCGAGATGGCCAGACTCAGGTCACGGTCGATCCAAAGCGCCTCAAACACGCCGATGCGCCCCCTGAAACCGCTGCCCAGGCAGAAGGAGCAGCCGCCAGGATCGCATATTTCCACCCCGCTTCCACCCTCCAGGTCGAGAATCCGCAGTTCCTCCGGCCGGGCCGGGCGCTTCCGGCGGCAATGGGCGCAGAGCCGCCGCACCAGCCGCTGGGCCAGCACACCGATCAGGGTCGAGCCGATAAGGAAGCGCTCGGCGCCGATGTCGAGCAGCCGGGTAACCGCCCCGACCGCATCGTTGGTGTGCAGGGTTGACATCACGAGGTGTCCCGTCATGGCCGCCCGCAGCCCGATCTCCACCGTCTCCCGGTCGCGCATCTCCCCCACCAGGATGACGTCGGGGTCGTGCCGCAGGAAGGAGCGCAGCGCCTCGGCAAAGCCGACCTTGACGCTCACCTGGACCTGGCTGACCCCTTCGATGGGCTGCTCGACCGGGTCCTCCACCGTCAGCACGTTGATGGCGTCCACCTCGAGCTCACGGATGGCGCCGTAGAGCGTCGTCGACTTGCCGCTGCCGGTGGGGCCGGTGACCAGGATCACTCCGTGGGGCCGGGTGATGGCCCGGCGAAACTCCCCCAGCATCTTCTCCGGCATGCCGAGCCGCTCCAGGGACAACCGGCCGGTTTCCTGGCCGAGGATACGCATCGTGGCCCGCTCCCCCCAGCGGGTGGGAATGGTGGCGACACGGATGTCCGTCTCCGGGATATTCCAGTTCATGACGGCGTATTTCATGGCTCCGTCCTGGGCAGAGCGCTGCTCGGCGATGTCGAGGCCAGCCAATACCTTGATCCGGTTCAGCAGGGCCTCTTCGTCCGCCGGATGCAGTATGCGGCCGTACTCCTGCATATGCCCGTCCACCCGCAGGCGAATCCGCATCCCCCCTTCCTGGGGCTCGAAGTGTACATCCGAGGCCCGCCGCAGGTAGACTTCCTTCATGATATCGTCCAGGAACTGGACCGGGTCGCTCTTCTCCGTCGTTGCCGGCCGGGAACCCGGCCCGCCCTCGGCACTGCGCTCGATCGCCCCCCGCAGGGCCTCGGGATCCGCGAGGGCGGGGCGATAGCGCTCGCCGGTGGCGCGCTCGACCCGCTCGACGCTGAGGCGGTCGTCCGGGTCCCCCAGCGCCACCAGCCTGGCGCCGTCCGCCCCGCGGACCGGCAGCATCAGCCGCTGCTGCCGGATACCGTGCGGCAGCAGCGCCAGTGCTTCGGCATCGGCCTTCAGTTGCGCCGGCTGGAGAAAGGGGAGCCCCCGGATGTCTGCGAGGGCCTGGTAGAGGGCCGCTTCCGGAAATCTTCCGGCACGGGTCATCACCTCCAGCAGCGGGAGCCTTTCCCGCTTGGCCTGCAGCCGCAGCCCCTTGATGTCGTCCTCTCCGACCAGGCCGATCCGGATGGCGGCGTCGATCAATGTGTTCTCGCTAACTGACATGTTGCAACGCCTCCCTGTCCGCGGCTACGCTGACCAATCTGTCGAACCCTTCCCGGTTGCCGCAGAGCGCCAGGGCTGCCTCCCGGCTGATCCTGTTGTTCCTGACCAGCCTGGCCAGGTCCTGGTCGAGGGTCCACATCCCCTCCTTTGCCCCGGTTTCCATCATCGAGTAGAGCTGCCGGGTCTTGGAGGTCTGGATCAGGTTGGCGGCAGCCGTATTCACCATCAGCAGCTCGACAACGGGCAGCCTCTTCCTGCCGTCCGTCCCGAGGACCAGCCGCTGGGCCACGACGGCCCGCAGCACCATCGATATCCGGTGTCTGGCCACGGCCTGCTCCTCCCCGCTGAAGTAGCCTATGAAACGCTCGATGGCGCCGACCGCCTCGCCGGTATGGAGGGTGGAAAATACCAGATGCCCGGTTTCGGCTGCGGCGAGGGAGGCCTGCATCGTCTCCAGATCCCGCATCTCGCCGACCATGATGACGTCCGGATCTTCACGCATGGCGGCGCGCACCGCCTCGGCATAGCTGGGGACGTCGGTATGCACCTCACGGTGATGCACCAGGCTCCGCCGGTTGGTGTGGACAAACTCCACCGGGTCTTCGACCGTCAGGATATGGCAGTCGCGGGTGCGGTTGATCTCGTCCAGCAGCACCGCCAGGGTGGATGACTTGCCGCTGCCGGTGGCGCCGGTCACCAGCACCAGGCCCGACTGCAGATAGGCCAGCTCCCGCAGCCGGGGGGGAAGCCCCATCTCTTCCAGGGAGAGCAGACGCTGGTTCAGGTGACGCACGGCCATTGCCGGTCTGCCCAGCTCCCGGTAGCAGTTGATCCGGAAACGCTCGCCGTCGGCGGCCGAATAGCCGAGGTCCACCGTCAGCCGGGTGGCGAACTCCTTCCGCTGGTGCTCGGTCATGACGGCAGAGGCCATGGCCGCAACGGCTTCCGTGCCGAACACCTTCTCGCCGTGGCTGTGGAGCCGTCCGTTGACCCTGAAGCGCACCGGCTCCCCGCCGGTGAGATGCATGTCGGAGGCCCCCAGCTCGACGCAGGTCCGCAGCAGGCTTTCAAAGCTGGCTCTGGAATCCATCGCCGTCATCAGATCGACATCTCGAACGAGACGAAGACGGCGCCGGGCGGCAGGTACCCGGAAGCTCCGGGCCGCTTCTCCTGGAGGTGGCGGGAGTGGACTTTCAGCTTCATGACCGCGACGTAGAAGGAGAGATCCTTGAGGCCGTGAAGGAAACCGAGCAGCCGGGGAAAATCCGCATTGGCGGTGACCTCCATCAGGGGGCGGCCGATAACGGGATCCACCACCGAAGTATCCGGCCCCTTTTCCGGCGTAAATCCCTTTCTGCCGACCGACAGCAGCTCCACGCCGGTGCGCTCGGCAAGGGTGGAGATCTCCAGCATAAGCTGCTGGCGCATCTCGGCGGAATCCACCGGGGCAAAGCCGGTATCCAGCTCGTCGAAGGACTCCCGGACCTTGTTCAACTCCTGCTCCACTTCCTCAATCTTGTTGGCGATCACCCCGGGAGAGAGGCCGCCGCTGCCGAGGTCCACCTGGGCACTTGTTTTTGTGCGGTTCTTCTGGTTATTCAAGCTGTTGACCGATTCCTTGAACTTCTTGCTGCTGACGGGATAGACGAGGAGCCCGTACAGGACGAGCAGCACGCAGGCGATGACCGCCTGGGCCCGGAGCCGCTCACCGGCGGAGAGCTTCTTCCATCTGCCGATCCATCTGGTGATCCATCCGCCGATCATCTCCGGCCTCCCGTTTGTCCCGCTGTTTCCTCCGCCGTCTTGACCAGCCAGATCTTCAGCACGGACCCGTCGATCTTGAGCCGACCCTTTCCACGGACAAGCTGAATCTCCCCGACCTTGTAGCGCCAGGGGGCAAGGGTTTCGTTGAGCCTGCTGACAAAGAGCTGCCCCGCGGGATCCTTGAGCGCCCATCCTTCCAGGTAGAAACCCTGGCCGTCATCCCTTTCCTCCACCAAGTCCAGCACCACCTCGTCGTTCACCGCCTGCCCGAGCGCCTGCAGGATGCCGGGCACCAGATCCTGGCGATAGCGGATCACGTTGTCGAGGATGTTTCTGAGCCGCTCCTGCTCCTTCAGCTCATCCTCTTTCTCTTTCAGTTCCTTTTGCAGGCGCTGCGCCTCATTGTGCGTTTTCTGCGCTTCGTTCCTGAGCTGGGTCTGGTGCTTTTCCCTGCCAATTTCCCGAAACAGCTCCCGCGTGTTCTTCTCCGTCCGGAAGCTCAGATACCACTCGTTGCCGATGATGGCCACCAGCAGGATGCCTATGCCGAGCCAGGGGTAGGTGGCCCTGTTCTTCCACAGGGGGGGCGGCGGGGTCTGGGCCTGGATGCGCACCAGGACGTGGGGGGGGCAGAGGCCGAGGGCGTGGCGGGCCGCCCCCTGCAGGGAGAGCAGGACCTGGGGGGGGCAGATTCCCCCGGCCGGGTTTCCGGCTCCGGTGAGGGTAGCGGCCTCCCGGTCCAGACGCAGCCCCAGAGCGGCGAGGATCGGGGCGACAAGGGCGGTCGGGGCCGAAAGGAATACCTTTTCGGTATCGGGAAGGAGCGTTCCGTGCGCGGCCTCGGCCACCATTGCCGGATCGGCCAGACCGAACGGACACCGTTTGAGGGCCAGCGAGGTCAGCAGGCCGCCGCGCCCATGGAAGAGACCGAACTGCTCCTGGCGGACCTCCACCAGCATCCATCCCCCCGTCTCCGACGCCAGATGGGAGACCGCGGTTCCGAGCTGGGGATAGATCCAGGCGAGAGAGAGTCCGTGCCTGTGGAAGGCGTCGGCCCACCGGGCGCGGACCTCCCCCCCGATCCCGGCCCCCCACCAGGTAAAGGGCCCCTCTTCCTCTTTTCCGGCCTGGGAGTTCCAGCCGGTGACCAGATCGTCATCGGACGTCGTCAACTTCTCCAGCAGGTCCAGGCATTCGTCGAGCTGCTCACGGGCGACGATTCCGCTGTAGACGCCGGCGGCGGACCTGGGCCGCGGCGTCGCGCCCTCGCCCCCTTCCGCCTCCCGCCGCTGCTGCGCGCTGATGTAACCCCGGCCCAGCAGCAGGCTCCCCTGCGACCAGATGTCGTTCTGGTGCACGAAGAACTCCTCGAGTTCCCAGCGCACCATTTCGCTCATCTGGGCATGGGTCCGGGGTTTTTCCGGGTCGACGGGGAGATGGAGCAGTTGCGCGGCGGCGGAAGGGGTGACGAGGACGGCCTTTTTCGGCAGCCGCTTCCCCGCCTTCCGGCGCAGCAGCGCCAGCACCTCGCCGACGGCGACCACGAAATCGGGGGCCGTGGAGACCACGGGCTCGCTCACCGCGAACTCGGACCTGAGACCGCGCCCTGCCAGCGCCCCGTAGAGGGCGAACCCGGTGCTCTCGAAGACGAGCAGCCGCCCCGGTATGGTGATTTTCAGCCCTTTTTTCCTGCCGGACTTGTTCCTCTTTGCCATCGCACACCCGCGCCGCCCACCGGCGCCCGAGAAAGATTGATTACTTCAGGGCTCAGTCAAGAGGTTGCGGCACTGATTCCGGCACAGGGAGAGACGCACCGTTCGGTCATGCCGCGGAGAAAATTCTCCTCCATGAGCTTCCGCTTTGCCATTTAGTTTCCGGATGGAAACCATTTAGTTGTTCAGGTTTCGCTCAAACGGTTGGATCACGGCCCCGGGGACAACGGTAAAGGTCTTCCATGGTGAGGCGCCGGTGGGAAACGGTTTTGTCGTGTCGCAGGCGCCCGTCCCGCTGACGTATTCAAAGATCCCGTATGCCGCCTGCCCCAGATAGAGATAGGTATCTTCGTCGTAGGCCGGGCCGGTCGCATCCTCAAAGACGAATTCCACCACCTTTTCGGTCCCGTTCCAGGTGATCGTGACAGGTGAACTGGTCATCGTCGCGATGGTCCCGCCCGAACTGAAGGCCAGGGCCATGCAGAGCTCCACCGTCCCCGGGCCGGCGGGAGAGCCGAAATCGACCCGCAGGCCTCCTGTGCCGTCACCTTGTGCCGCGGCGCCGGAATCGGTAAGCAGGACCCGGTATTCGTTGGCCCGGATAATCGGCTGACCCGTCGGGGGGTAGTCGGCTTCATAAGCGTCCGAAGTCACTGCAGCTAACCCGTCACGCCCTAAACTCTGAATTGTCAGGTCGCCCGCATTTGGCGAGTCCGTGGCATAGCTCCAGCCGAAATTACTGGAATTGTCATTACTGTTCCCCCATCCGTCCTGAAACCTGGGATAACCGACCAGCTCCGAGGCGGCCAGGTAAGGCCCGTTCCATCCCAACCAGAGTCCATAGTCGGCGTTGTAGCTGTAGGCGGGCTGGGACACCCAGTCCGTGCATCCCGTGGACGTGGTTTTTGCCGGATCGTTGCGGCAGTATTCCCGGGAGATCAGCGCGTTCAGGTTGTCCGGCAATCGCCCCATGTCCGCCACATAGCCGCGGACCTCCGGCCGGCCGTTGAGGGTGCGGGAGGTATCGCCGATGATCGCCCGGCGGATCGCCTGCAGGCGGTTGCGGGTATCCTCGAAGCGGACCTGGTCCGTATTGTTGTTCACCAGTCCCAGACTCATCCAGGCCACCGCCGACAGGATGGTGACCACCATCAGCAGCTCCAGCAGGGTCAGCCCCCGTTCGTTTCCAATGTGAGGAAATGCTTTGAGATGAAAACGCATCGGACCGGCAATTGCCTATTTGACACCGACAAAGTCGACCACCAGGATGGCTGGCCCCTTGCCGTAGCTGTAGAGGTGATAGCCGAGAAAGCGAGCCGACTTCCCCTCCTTCAGCTCCTTCCCGATCCTGGCGACGGCCTGTTTCTCGACATAGACCGGGATGATCCGCCTCCCCCGGGACTCGACGAACATCCGGTGCCCCACCTCGGGCACCGGCTTCACCCCGGCCAGCTCCAGGACTTCGTAGACATAGCTCATCGGCCTTTCTTCCGGATGCCGTTTCACCCTGGCCTGGAAGCTGACCGGCTCGGCCATCCTGATCAATCGTTTCCCCTTGCCGACGACCTTTTTCTCCTGTTCGATAAAGCTGTCCAGCTCGACCGTTTTAAATTGCCCCTTCTGTGCGCCAACGGTTGCGCGGGCCTGCGCGGCCAGGGCCGCCTGACAGTCGATGGCGATAAACAGCGTCGCAAAAAGCAGTAATTTCGATACAAAGTGCATTCTTGGCTCACTCGATATTCAAGATGATGTCGTCATCCGTGCCGTAGACGCCGTCCGGCCCCATGCTGACGATCCGGGGACTGGCATCCAGGCCGAAAACAAGGTAGGGTCGCCCCCAGACCTCGCGTTCCGCGCCATTGGCGGTGGCGCTCCAGTCCAGCAGGGTGTCGCCGCCGACGTTTACGGCCCGATGCTCGAAGGGATCCGCGACACCCTCCACATCCGGGACGTTGTTGCCGGCCAGCGGGTTCCCGCTGAGGGTGCCGGCCGGCGTCGTTCCGCTGTTGATGCCGTCACGGATATCGAGAAAACCGTCGCCATGGCCCTGCAGATAGGGTCCGCGCCAGCCCCGGCCCGTCTCCGGGTCCCAGCTTGCCAGTTGATGCCCGGTGCCGTTCAGGGGACTGGTGCGGGAAAGAAGCTGATGGAAATTGGCCGGTGAATAAAACCACAAATCCCTTGCGGCGTTATCGCTTCCCGCCGAAGCCGGCAGTCCGGTGTAAGGGACGGAGCCACCGTAAGCCTGCAGATCAAAGGGCCCGGTCTTCGGGTAATACCCGGTATCCTGTCTGAACCGGCGGATCGCCTTGGCGATCTCCTGCATTTCCGTGTGGACCAGTTGGTCGTTTGCCTGCTCGCGGACACCCAGGAAGGTCGAGCCGGCAACAAAGGCGATCGCCGCCAGAATGGCGACGATGACAAGCAGCTCGAGCAGGGTGAAGCCCTGCCGCCCCGGGATGTTCCGCCTGGAAGCGACCTTACCTGACACAGGCCTTCCGGGCCTCTTCCATGGGGGTCTTGAATTCGGCGGTGAACTTGCGCCG
>JARKPN010000077.1 GCA_029975275.1 Geobacteraceae bacterium
AACAAATTATTAATTCGTTTCTTTATATCTCGTCTTAGGTGGTGCCGATCATGAGTGCCCGATCAGACAACTCCACTCAAAAAATGCTAGATTACACTTAACAATTGGCAATTTCAAGAAAATACTTGAAATTTTTCCTTATGGATATCATATTATTTTCATAATAAATGTGAAGAGGATATCCCATATGATCACGTTGCCGAAGGCGCTTTTGGACAAATATGACGATTGGCTGGAACGGGAGGCGGTTGATGCCAACCGTCATGGCGAGCACCGGAAATGGCTACGCTATTATCTGGATTTCTGCCACAAATACGGGAATGGATACCTTGACGAACTGAGCCTTGGTCTATTCGCCGAAAAGCTGCAAGACAAAGGTCAGCACCCTTTCCAGATCGAGGAAGCGTCACGTGCCGTTCGTTTGTATTACCGAATGGCCGGGGAAACGAAAGATGCCCTGCCGACACCTGCCTGCGAACCTGAAAGAATCTCAAAACTGCCTCCGGCCACCATGAAATCTGAAGGTGCGTCCTGGGTGGGTGAACTGACAAGGCTCAGGGAAGAAATCCGGATTCGTCATTATTCTGCCAAAACGCTATCGAGTTATTATGGCTGGGCCAGAAAGTTCCAGGCTTTTGTCCGGAGCAAGTCCCCCACATTGCTTGATACCGACGATGTCAAACGGTATTTGACGTGGCTGGCGGTGGAAAGGGATGTTGCGGCCTCAACACAGAATCAGTCATTCAATGCGCTGTTGTTTTTTTATCGACACGTTCTGGGCAAAGAATTCGGAAAAGTTGATGGCGTTGTACGCGCCAAGCGGCGTAAATACGTGCCGGTGGTCCTGTCCCGGGAGGAGATCGACATAGTTCTAAGTAAACTTGAGCCTCCTTTTGACCTTGTTGTAAAACTGCTTTATGGCTGTGGGCTCCGGATATCGGAGTGTCTGGATCTTCGAGTGAACGCATTCAACCTTGAGATGGGTGTGCTGACAATTCATGACGGCAAAGGCGGAAAGGACAGAACGGTGCCTTTGCCCGAAACCTTGGTTCCGGCTATTCGTTCTCAACTGGAGGTGGTTCGCTCCATTCTTGATCAGGATTTGTCTACGGAAAGCTTCGCCGGGACGTTTCTGCCACACGCACTGGAACGCAAATATCCAAAAGCTCCGACAGAATTTATCTGGCAGTGGTTTTTCCCGGCCATATTGCTGACAAAAGTTTCAGGCGCAAATGAGTTCAGACGCTATCATTTGCATGTGTCGCATGTGAACAAGGCCATCAAAGCGGCATCCGATTCCACAACGCTGACAAAGCGCGTGACGGCGCACACTTTCCGCCACAGCTTCGCCAGTCATCTTCTTCAGGCAAATTACGATATCCGGACGATACAGGAATTACTGGGGCATAGTGATGTGCAGACAACAATGATCTATACGCATACGGTCAAAAGTTCGACAAAGAAAGAGCCTCGCAGTCCGTTGGATTTTTGAACGCTTCAGTCGAGCAGGCGCATTTGGACGTGTTCGCGAGAGGGAATGCGCAGGGCCAGGCCGGGCTCGAGCGCCAATGGAAAAAAGAGGTCGTTGTAGTCGCAGATGATCCACCAGAGCCGGGCGTCACCCAGATAGCGGTGCGCGAGCAGATCCAGACGGTCGCCTTCGACGACGGTGTGCAGGCGGTCGTCGTGTCTGGGGGTGGTGTCGATGCGCTGGCGCATGCCGACGGAGGTGCCGTCGCTGTCCCGGTAGAGAATGCTGTGGGCGTAGCGGGAATCACGGCCGATCATGAACGTACCTCCGACCAGTTGATGGAACGGTCCACATATTCTTCGAGGACGATGTCCACCTCGGCCCGTTGCGGCAGCAGGTTGTCCCGGTCGAACAGGCCGAAGAAACGCGCCTTCACCTGCCGGACGATGCAGGTCACTCCCGGGTAGAGATCGCCGAAGATGAGCAGTACGCGGTGCGGTGCGTTCTTGAGCATGGTTCCGGCGTGTTCCGGATATTGCAGCGAGCGGAGCCAGTCGACCTTCTGTTTGACCGGCCCCTTGAACAGCTCGACCTTGAAGGCGATCCGGCGCGGTTCTCCGGCGACGTACTGGTAGCGCGGGTGGCTCATGCCGGGGATCTTGATCGTCGCGTAGTCGGTCGACTTCTCGTCGCTGATGGAGTTGGGGTTGTACTGGAATTCGAGCCGCTCCCCCGTGTCGGCGTCCACCAGATATCCCTTGATGGGCTGTTGATCCCA
>JARKPN010000080.1 GCA_029975275.1 Geobacteraceae bacterium
GAACTTCTCGTCGGCAGAGGTGAAGGTGAATCCCTTCCCAAGCTTGTAGTCGATGGGCTTGCTCTTCGTGACTTCCTTGTAGTCCGCTTCCGTGATGACACCCTTCTCTTTCAGAATCTCTTCAAGCGTCTTGGCCTGGACGCCCTGGCCGGCCAGAACGCAGGCCGCCAGCAGTGCCGCTGCTGTCAAAAAACTCTTTTTCACGTGCTCCTCCTCTTAATGTAAAGTGACCCGGGGCCGTTCTCCTGCAACCCCGGGGGGGCATATCTGATAAATATGCCGATATTAAATATGCATGGGGAACATAAACGCCCGCAAAAAAAAACCCTTTTTTTAAAGGGTTGGCGTTATATTCGGGGAACTATATAGAACAAAAAAACAAAAAAAGTCAAGTCATTTTTTCACGGATGTCACAACGCCGTAATAAATCACGCAGTCCCGGATCTCCTGCTTTCCACGGGAGGGTTATCCGGCTACTCCCGCACATAGATGTCCTGGTCCGACTCGTGCACCATGCGCATGACATGGGCGTACTCCGATTCTATGAGCTCGTAGTGCTTCCTGGTTTCCCTGATGACCCGTTCGAAGATGCCGCGAACGTGGGGGTCTACAATGTCTTCGGCGAACCGGGCGTAGCGATCCATAAGCGTCTTCTCCTCGTGCAGGGCTATCTCCAGGGCCTTCTGTTCGTGGGTTTCCCGATCAATCGCCTTTTTGAGCGCCACGTAGTTGGCCGCGGTCCTGTCGGGAGGGGAAGCCACGAACGCATCGAGCTCCCCGAATTCATCCCCCTGGTAGAATTCAAAGAAGTAAGAAAGATGCTCTTTCTCCTCCTCGGCCAGCAACCGGAAGACCCTCTTCGCCCTGTCGATCCTGGTCGCGGACGCGGCCTTCCGATAGAAGTCCATGCTGTCCTTCTCGGCCTTTATCGCCAGCCGAAGGGCCTCCTGCACCGTATATTCCTTGCCCATGATACCCCCCTCCCGACTCTCCACCGCTTGAAGGGAAAGATTGCCGTGAAACCAATCATGTTTCACTGTTCACTACCTGTCTATAAGTATATACGCCGAGTCAGCCTCCTTCAACCGCGGCGGTTCCGGCCAAAAGGTCGTTTACCGCGACGCCCGCCATCGTGAGCCCGAAGATGGCCGGGATATAGGATATGCTCCCGAGGATGACCCGCCGGTGGCGACAGGAGAAAACCTCCTCCTCCCGGTTCGGACATACGCAGGCCTCCTTGCAGACGGACTCCCTGGCAACCGGCTCCCGGTACTCCTCGGTGGAGAAGACCACTTTTACGCCCCGCTCTATCCCCTGCCGCTTCAACAGCTTGCGGACAATCCGGGCCATGCGGCACTTGTGGGTTTCCGCGATATCCGCCACCCGTATCCTGGTGGGATCCAGCTTCGAGGCGGCCCCCATGCTCGATACAATCGGCATCCCCCTCTCCCGGCAGGTCCTGATCAGATGCAGTTTGCTGGTGATGTGATCGATTGCGTCCAGCACGTAATCATACTCCCCGGACAGGAGAAAATCGCTCGATTCCGCCGAATAGAAGTCCTTGCACGGGACCACGTCCGCCGAAGAGTTGATCCGGCGCAGCCGTTCGGCCATGACCAGCGCCTTGGACTTGCCGACGGTATCGTCCAGCGCCAGGATCTGGCGGTTGATGTTGGTGACGCAGACGTCGTCGAAATCCACGACCACCAGGCGGCCCACGCCGGCCCGGCACAAAGCCTCGGCGGCAAAGCCGCCCACTCCCCCCAGACCGAAGATGGCCACGGTCGATTTCCTGAGCTTTTCCAGCCCTTCGTGGCCGATCAGCAGCTCGGTTCGGGAGAAACGATGCATGTCAGACATTCTTCCTGCTCCTCATATATGTAATAACCGTTCTACGTTCCCGGTGGTCGCCTCCGCCAGCTCCGCAAGCGCAATACCCTTGATCCCCGCCACCTTCCGTGCCGTCTCCAGCAGAAACGCCGGTTCGTTCACTTCGCCGCGACGCGGTTCCGGCGCCATGTCCGGGGCATCGGTTTCCAGCACCAGTCGGTCCAGCGGGACACAGGCCGCCACCTGCGGGGATTTTACCGCGTTGCTGTAGGTTACGGAGCCTCCGAATGAAATGAGAAACCCCTCTTTCATGAACTCGCGGGCCGTCTCGACGCTGCCGGAAAAGGCGTGCATGATCCCCCCCACCTCCCGGAGCCGCTCTTCCTTCACGACACGCAACAGGTCCTGAAAGGCCTTGCGGCAGTGAATCAGCACGGGAAGTCCCAATCGGACCGCAAGGCGCGCCTGGTAACGCAATGCAATGAGTTGCTCTTCGCGGGAGATCCCGGCTACGGAGTAGTCCAGCCCGATTTCCCCGATTGCGACGGCGTTCCGCGCATGTTCGGAAAGCTCTTCCAGCAGACCGTCTCCGAACCGGGACGCAAGCAGCGGATGAAGGCCGTACGCGGCGGAAACTCCATCCTCCCCGGCGGCCGATGCCGCTATCCCATCCCAACCATCGGGTGCGACTCCCGGAATCACGAACTTTTCCACACCTGCCCGACGGGCCGACGCCAGGACCTCGGAGAGCCTGCCCGACAGTAACGGGTGATCGAGGTGACAATGGGTATCCACAAACATCAGTTTTCACCCTATGGGACATTTACATCTATGGGGTCAATACTATACCGCAACGCCGCATGCCGTATACAAAATATTTCATACCTCAATACCCCGGAACCTGAAGCGCATTGACAAAAATCAGTCTATTCTCTATAGTCTAGCTCTTTCTGCATGGTGCATTGTCCGGGCCTTGAAGATGAAAACAGATTTTCAAGCACGACGTCGCTCCCGCAGGATGGGAACGGTCACTTTGACAGCACTGGTGTTCATGTTAAACTTTTGCGGCAAGGCCATGAGATTTCAACCCTTTACCGATTCCCCGCCATATACGGATACATCCCGCGGGTGCGGCCTCCAACTGTCGAGGGGGTCCTGAGCGATGTTCAGCGGTATCAGGGCACTAGTGTTCGATCTTGACGGGACCTTGTACACCGCCCAGGGATTCGCCCGGGAGGTTTATCGTGCAGCGTGCGCATACGCGGCCGGGCTGACCGGGACTTCACAGGAAGCGGCGGAGTCCCTGGTCGGGGCCGTCAAGGAGAGGCTCTCACGCGAAAGGGGGATGGAAGCGACCCTTTCCTCCGTATGCATGGAACTGGGGGGCGATGTGGAGGGTTTCCACAAGGCCATAACCCCGATGGTCCACCCGGAAGAATTCCTGGTCAGGGACGAGCTGGTGGTCAACTTGGTCAGGAATCTGGCGAACAGATTCGACCTGTACGTTTACACCAACAACAATCGCATCCTGACCGACAGGATATTGGGCATACTCGGACTGTCAGATCTGTTCCGGAGGGTATTTACCATCGAGGATTTCCACCGGCCCAAGCCCGACAGGGACGTGCTTGAAAAACTCTTCACCGCCATCGGCAGATCTCCCGAAGAATGCCTTTTCGTGGGGGATCGGTATGACGTCGATCTCAGGATACCCGCCGACATGGGTTCCGCAGTTTTCCTGGTAAAAGGCGTGCAGGAGCTTCTTGCGCTGGCCTTGACGAACGGAGAAACGGACTGTTGAACGCCCGATGCGGGGCAGAGGCATGAAGGCGCCACGGGTTCAGGAAAGATATTCAGCGTCAAGAAAGGCTGCAGCTACCGATGGAACGAACAGAGAACATGGATGCCCCCCCTGGAACGCTCAACAGCCCGGAACAGGCTCGTCCCGAAACCTGCACCAGGACAGAAAAGGATCCCCTCGGAACGCTCCAGGTCCCGTCAGACGCCTATTACGGCGTTCAGACGGCGCGGGCCATCGTGAACTTCCCCATCTCCGGCCTTAGGCCGCACCCGGCCCTGGTCTGGGCCACCCTTGTCATCAAATTGAGCGCAGCCAAGGCCAACATGGATACCGGCCGGCTCTCCAGGGAGGTCGGCGGCGCCATCGTCGAGGCGGCGAACGAGGCATTGTCGGGCTCCTTTGACGATCAGTTCGTCATCGATCCCTTTCAGGCCGGCGCCGGGACCTCGCACAACATGAACGTCAACGAGGTGCTGGCCAACCGGGCTGAAGAGCTGCTGGGCGGAGCCCGCGGCGAATACGCCAAGGTCAACCCCAATGACCATGTCAATATGGCCCAGTCAACCAACGACGTCTTTCCGACCGCAATGCGGCTCTCCTCGCTCCGCATGCTCGAGCGGCTGCTGCCGGAACTGGAGGCGCTTCGGGATTCCCTGAGACACAAGGGAGTCGAGTTCGACGGCATCCTCAAGTCGGGGAGGACCCATCTGCAGGACGCGGTGCCCATCAGACTGGGCCAGGAGTTCGAGGCCTACGCGTTGGCCATTGAAAAGAATATAAATAATATCGTCTCCTGCCGGGCCTGCCTGCAGGAACTGGGCATCGGAGGGACCGCCGTCGGCACCGGACTCAATGCCGACCCCCGCTACATCGAACTGGTAGTCGAGTACATCAAAGAAGCAACCGGCTTCCCGGCATGCAATGCGGCGAACCTGATCGAGACTACCCAGAACATGGACCCCTTCGTGGTGCTGAGCTCGGCGCTGAAGGGTCTTTCCGTCAACCTTGCCAGGATCGCCAACGACCTGCGGCTCCTCTCCTCGGGGCCCATGACGGGTCTCAACGAGATCAATCTGCCGCCGGTCCAGCCGGGTTCGTCCATCATGCCCGGCAAGGTCAACCCGGTGATCCCGGAGATGCTCGACATGGTCTCATTCCAGGTGATGGGCGCGGATACGGTGGTGACCCTGGCTGCCCAGGCCGGACAGCTCGAGTTGAACGTGATGATGCCGGTCATCATCTACAACATCCTGTTCTCCCTGGAGATCCTCGGCAACGCGGTGCGCAAGCTGCGCAAGTCCTGCATCGACGGCATATCCGCCAACATCGGCCGCTGCACCGGCTACCTCGAGAGTTCCATGGGAATGGCCACGATACTCGCCCCCCACATTGGATACGCCGCCGCGGCCGAGATAGCCAAGGAATCGCTCCGGACCGGCCGGAGCACCAAGGAAATCATCCTCTCCCGCGAGCTCCTCTCGCCCGAGGCGCTGGCGGAGATTATCGATCCCTATCCACTGACCAAACCGGGAATTTCGGGGAGAAGAGACATAAAACCAAAGGAGGAAGTACCATGATTGAAGAGGTAAAAAAGACGCTCGACCTTATCCGTCCCGCTCTCCAGGCTGACGGCGGCGATGTGGAGCTTGTGGAAGTAACCGAGGACGGGATTGTCAAAGTCAGGCTCACCGGAGCCTGCGGCCACTGCCCCATGTCCACCATGACGCTCAAGATGGGAATCGAAAAGACCCTGAAACAGAAGGTGCCGGGAGTCAAGGAAGTAGTTCAGGCCTGACACCCGCAACGGATCGGCGCGGGTTCGGCCCGCGCCTTTTTACCGGGTGCCCCGATGCATTCCTCTTCACGGATAAAACGGCCCGGCATCTTCCGCACGCCGAGATTTCTCAGACGCTTCCGACGGAGCACCCTGGCCTCGTCCTTCCAGGGAAACCGGGTGGATCTCCTCATGCACGGGGGGGACTTTTTCCCTGCCATGCTCCGGGAGTTCTCCTCCGCAGCCAGCCACATCTGCCTCGAGTTTTACATCATCCACAACGACCGGAGCGGCACCCTCTTTGCCGATGCCCTGACGGCCGCCGCGAAACGCGGGGTCTCGGTCTCTCTCGTCTACGACTACATCGGCTGCCTGGATACACCCTCGTCCTATTTCCGCCGCCTGGAGAACACGGGCGTCAGGTGCCTGCCGTTCAACCGCCCCCCCTTCAAGAGGGGATGGCGCTGGTTCGACAGGCGCAACCACCGGAAATTCGCCGTTATCGACGGCAAGAGCGCCTTTCTGGGCGGGATGAATATCGGCGACGAATATTCAGGATTCGGTGAAAACGTGTCGCGCTGGCGGGACATGGGAGTCAGGATTGAGGGAACGGCCGTCGGGGAGTTGCAGCGGATCTTCTCGGAAACCTGGCAGGAGGAGACAGGAGAGGCTCCAACGCTCCCCCCGCCGCCGATAAGCGCCGAGCCGCGGCCCGGCAATGCCGAGATCATGATCGTGAGCGGCGGCCCCCATCACAACCGCTCCCTTATCCGCAGCTCCTTCAGGATGGCAATTGCCGGCGCCTCCAGGAGCGTCAAAATCATTACACCGTACTTCGTTCCTGGACCGCTCGTCGTAAGATCGCTGCTCAGGGCGGCCAAGCGTGGCGTGCGGGTCCAACTCCTGCTGCCCGCCATCAGTGACGTGCCCCTCGTAAAAGCTGCCGGTCGCGCTTACCTCTCCGCACTCCTCAAGGGAGGAATCGAAATATATGAACGGGAAGGGACCATGCTGCACGCCAAGGTAATGCTCATAGACGACTGCTGGGTTACCGTCGGGTCGGCAAACCTGGATCTGCGGAGCTTTCACAGAAACTACGAGATCAACGTAATCATAGACGACCCCGACTTCGGCGGGCAGGTGGAAGGGATGTTCGCCGGAGAACTGGAAAGGTCCCGCAGGGTCACGCTGCGGGAGCATGAGGAGCGGGGCTGGTTCGAACGGCTCCTGGAACGGCTCTGCAGCCCGATCCGTCGCTTTCTTTGACCTGCATCCGTGGTGCCTTGACGGATTCGGACATGAAAAAGCCCCCCGTTTTTTCACTGACGGGGGGCTTTTTGGCTCGAAACGCCCGCGACCTCTGGTCGGTCGCGGGCTAACTATGGCAACCCTCTTTACACCGGGTTACCGGACGGAGCATGTAAAGGCTGGTCCACATAACGTTAGGTCCTCCTTTCACAGGATTGTTCCGCTTAGAGTATCTCTTTCTGTTTAATAATAGTATTCCGTCTGTCGGTTGTCAACCATGCAATGATTACACTATATATATTTGTTAATAATACGAAGCAGCCTTCCCTCCCGGATCCCGAGGGCGTTGGATGGACAGAGTTCCCGGCAGCAGAAGCAGCGGATGCACTTCCGGTAATCAATCCGAAGAGAGCCGTTCCGTATCTCAATGACACCGGGAGGACAGGCGTCGCGGCATATCCCGCAGAGCCCGCACCTGTCCGGGAACGGGACCGGATAGGCGGTAAGCAGGTTCCGGATCCGCCTGGTGAGAAATCGCGGCAGTCCCCATTGCACGTCCGACACCGGTGGTAGTCTAAACCCGGAAACCCTGGCCTCTTCCACCGGGAAACCGCACCTCCGGATTGCGGCCCGATCCGAGCCCGGGAGGCCAAGCTTCTCGGCGACGCGCTCCACGTAGAGGAATTTTTTTGGTATCCCGAGGAGTTCGGCGGCCACCATATCCACCGAGACCGGATTGACCCCGGCCAGCAGCACTCCGACCGACCTGGGATCGCCGCTGCCCGGGCCGTCCCCCTCCATTGCCACAATCGCGTCCACGATGTTCAGGTCCGGCTTCCGCAGCAGATAGATCTCGAGGAGCATCCTGGCGAAGAGGTCCCGGTCCTCCCCGGCCTTCAGATGCCAGGCCGCCTTGGCGGTCCCCACGACCGCGCCGAACAGGTTCTTTACCGCGCAGGTCATGGTCATCATCCCGTGGGTCTTCAGCTTGGGCAGGTTTATGACCTTGTCCGCCTCCAGGTAGGGCCTGGCGAGCTCGATCCTTCTGAACAGGCCGTCGCCGGCTGCCTCCATCGGCTCGGAAAACTCGACCAGCTCGGTTTCGGTCTCCTCCAGAACCTCCAGGATGCCGCATTTCGCCGCGACTCTGGAGAGCTTCCCCACACCCGGGCTGTCCCCGACCACCGGCGTTCCCCCTGCCTCCCGCACCAGATCGATTACCGCGGCCACAACTGCCGGATGTGTCGTTACCGCCGCCTCGGGCGGTTTGGCGTAGAGCATGTTCGGCTTGAGCAGGACCCGCTCGCCGGGTTTCACGAAGGCCCCCATGCCGCCGAATTCGGACAGGAGCCGCGCGATGCCGCACCTGACCTCATCGCGCGAGTAGCTTTGAACTTTTTCCAGGGTTACAATGTTCACAATGCACTCTCAAATCGGCGCAAACCTGGTCCGTGACACCCGAACACCGGCGTTATACCCGCTCGGCGTTCAGTGTCACGGACCAGCGCAAACCTTTCCTGTGGACTTTTATTTTGGCCTATGATATTTTTCTCGATGATAAATAAAATAAGCTTTACCAATAAACATGGAGGAGGTGAACGAATTGGCTCACACCATTAGCGACGAGTGCATTAACTGTGGAGCGTGTGACGACTCCTGTCCGGTAGGCGCAATTGCTGAATCCGGAAGCAAAAGGGCTATTGATGCCGACACCTGTATCGATTGTGGCGCCTGCGTGGACACGTGTCCTGTAAACGCCATACAGGGCTGATTCACGGCCTTTAAGATGCACGTAAGGCGCCCGGTTTCACACCGGGCGCCTTTTATTTTATTCTCTCATCCAATCTCATCTGTCCGCGGCGCCGAAGACAGCCGCGCCGAAATCGGTCGCTCCCTTCGGCAGGTCCCTGAACACTATCAGGAACGGAACGGCTTTGCCCGGCGATACTTCCAGGTTGGCGAGGGTATCTCCAAACTGTCTACCCATCAGCTTTTCCATGCTTGAGTACGGTTGGAAGACGAGCTGTTCCCTGGAAAGCGTGTTGCCGCAGAACACCGTCCGTTGCGCCAGCGCCTCTCCGTGCGTCCCATAGACGGTTCCCTTGACCCGAAGGGACGTTACCGGCTTTCCGGAAGAATTGAAGATCTCGCCACGCATGACGAACAGTTCGCCCGCCTCCCTGTTGCTGATGAATTCGCCCTCAAGGGAACGTACCGCCACAACCGGCGATTCTTCTCCCGTCCCCATCAACCGCTTCACCTGGTCGGGCAGCATACCGCGTGGGCCGCTGCCACCGCCTTGTATCAGGTAGTAACCGGCCGCTCCCAGAACCAGGGCAGCCAATGTTCCGAGAAGCACCGGAAAGAGACGCGCACTCTTCCTTCTGGATGAAATGGAAAGCGGCGGCAACTCGTCCTCTTCGGCTTCCAGGTCACCGCCATCCGCAACGGGCCACCTGACCGGGCCGGATACCGTGGGACCGGCTGTATCGGCCTTTTCCGGCTCCAAGGCGCCCGGTGGCACCTCCCCGGCCTCCGAGGGCAGTCCGTCCTCCGCCTCGACAGCGTGTACATCGTCGCCGGCCGGCGCTTCATCGGCGAACGGCTGGATATCGCTCCCGGGTTCCGTCGCGATGACGGCATCCTCCGCTTCTTCAGCGGCATCTCCCCCTGTCTGGAAATGGGGTAATCCTTCCCCCTTTTCCAGCAAATCGGCAAACGCTTTCTCAGGTATACCCCCACCCCGTCCACTATCCTCTGTCTCGGTCGAGCAGGGTTCCTCCGTCCCGGCCGGAGGCTCGTTTTCCTCTGGTTCCGGTGACGAGGATTCCGGCCTTTCGGACGAACCGTGAGCAGCAGGGACGTCTGCGCGCTCCGCAGCCTCCGCCGACCCGTTCGGCGAATCGCCCAACCCATGGAGTATCGAATCGAAGTCCTGTTCTTCTTCGGAGACATCCCTTCTGACGACAAAGGTATGGGTGCAGCGTGAGCAGCGTACCCTCACCCCGGCTTCGGATATCTTCGAATCATCGAGCCTGAATCTGGTTTTGCATTTTTCGCACTGGATAATCATTCTGTCGCTCCCCCGCAGTTCAGGGTTCAATGTTTGAGGTCCAAGGGTAAAGGACCGAGGGTAAACGGATAAAAGTTCGAGAATCAGGAAGGCTTGAGCTCGTAGAGAGCCGGAAGCTCACGATACCGCTGGTCCATATCGAGCCCGTAGCCGACCAGGTATCCGCAGGTGCATCTTATTCCCGCGTAGTCCGGGTCCACGGAAACGGAACGCCGTCTTTGGTTGTCAATAAGGGTGCAGACCCGCATCGATTCCGGGTTTCTGAGGCGGAGGGTTTCCAGCAGGAACGAAAGGCTCAGACCCCCGTCGACAATGTCCTCGACAACCAGGACGTGCCGTCCCCGGACCGGAAGCGTAAGGTCCTTGGTGATCGTTGCCCTGCCGGTCGAGTTCATCCCCGCATAGCTGGTGATTTCCACAAAGTCCACCATAACGGGCACGGTCAGGTTCCGGACAAGATCAGCCGCGAAGATGAACGCCCCCTTGAGCACCACGACAACAAGGAGTTCCTTGCCGGCATAATCCGCGGAGATCTCCTCCCCCAGCCGACGGACGGCCTGCTCGATCCATTCCCGTGAAAAAGTTTCATGCAGTGTAATGCCCATTCCCGCACAACCCCGCTTAAGGACGTAATTTTCCTATGTTTCTATAGCAAAAAGGGGTAACAGTGTCAAATCATTATGGCCGACGCCAGGTCTTTATGCTATATACATACCGACCGGATTGACGCCCCCTGATTCATTCACGACAGTCATAATTCATTTTTGAACAGGCCGTCGTCCTCAAAGGAGACCGCGATGAACCTTGCTCATTCCTTTCTCTCCGTCCTGCTGTTTTCGGCCGTATCCCTTACGGTTTCCTTACCTGCCCAGGCCGCCCCGCGACTCACCTTCGACCATTACTCCTTCGATTTCGGAAAGGTTACACAGGGGAAAACAGTGGATCACGTCTTCGTATTCCGTAACACGGGTGATGCGCCGATCACCATACAACGGGTCGACTCCTCGTGCGGATGCACCGTTGCCACCCCCTCGACCAGGGTTGTCAATCCCGGAAAAAGGGGAGAGATAAAGACAACCTTCGACTCTTCGGATTTCAGCGGCCCGGTCAGCAAGGAAATCTTAGTCTATACCACGGACCAGCAAAAACCTTCCCACACCCTTATCGTGAAAGGCGTGGTCGTCGAGGAACTCGTACTGACGCCCAGCCAGTTGAACCTCGGAGAAGTGAAGGCCGGAGCAAGGAAAGACGGCGTCATCATCATGGAAAACAGGGGATCCGGGACCATAAGGATTCAGGGGATCAGAAGCGGTAACCCGCAGATTACCGCGTCGTGCGACAAGAAATCCCTGAAACCCGGAGAAAAGGCCACCATCCGCGTTTCACTCACGCCGCGCGGCGATGCCCGCTTCATAAACGGCTATATCACCATCGCCACCGACAATCCGAGAAAACCGGAAAAAGAAGCGGCTGTCTTCTCTGTAGTTAAAAAATAGGAATCCCACCCGATAATACGACGGCCGACTTCGCGGGTTCGACACTTTACCCTTGAGTAAAACGTCGAAATGTTGTATATAGAAAGACCACGAGGGCGGTTAGCTCAGTTGGATAGAGTACAGGCCTCCGAAGCCTGGGGTCGGGGGTTCGAATCCCCTGCCGCCCGCCAATTCATTTGATTGAACATAACGCCGGCCGGGCCGGCAATCAATCAGCTACAGAAAAGGGCCGTTCAAACTGGACGGTCTTTTTCTTTTTCCACTTCGAAGTCTCACCATAAGGCATGCCTGCCAGTATTGGCTGGGCAGTCTATTAACCGCATGACGTTCCATTACCAGACAACGGTAACAACCAGATTGTCGCTGTACGCCCCTGCCCGCAGGTTCTGTCGTGCCGGAATCCTGCCGTAGATGGTCAGATTCAGTGGTTCAGTTTTCACTATCCTGCTCGTAGAAACTGAGCTCCCCCCTGTTCCATCCCCCCAGATAATCGTTCTCGAGGGATCGGTGAAGAGATAATAGTTCATACGGTCCGAGCCGCCGGCGAGCCGCATCTGCCTCGGATTGAAACTGCCCGAAGCGCCGCTGTTGATAGAGACCGTCACCGGCATCGGTTTTTTCTCGGGGTTGTTGCAGTAGATGGCTATTGTGCCGGTTGTGTCGGACGGTGTGGAGGAAAATACGTCATAGCCGCCGAAGCTTACCGGTGTGGTTGATACGGTGCAGTGAAACGCGCGGGCGTCGGTGGACACAAGTATCAGGATCAGGAAAAAAGCCGGAAGTACCTTGAAGACAGATTTCATGCCCTTAACCTCCTTGTGGAGACGGTCAAACGACTCCGCTGGTTCCTGCGTCTCATGGCGGCGTTCCTCTTGCTGACACCTCAGGGTGCCGCATCGACCACCACCTGGCCCAGATCGATAATCGGATCCGAGGAGTCGGGAATGGTCAGATTGAACGGAACTCTCTTCCCATCATGCACGACCGATGCCCGATAGGTGTCCGGCTTCAGGAAACCGCTCATGTTGTCTACGATTGAATCGCAGCCGCTTTCTTCTTTTTCCAGCAAGTTCTTGAATACATCCGACTGGCTCAGGTCGATGTCGAATTCTCCCCCGGATCCAGTCGGGAAGGTAATTTCCCTCTCCCTGACCGTCAGGTATACCTCCTGGAATTCAACCGGTTTGAGTTCGCCGTTGATGCGCATCGCGAGCCTGCCGGAAATGGGTTGCAATTTCTTTACCACGAAGGGGATGCACGACCCGCTCCGCAGTGGAGGGGAAACAAGCTTCTTAACCGTAGAAAGGTAGTAATCCAAGGGAATGTCTTTGTCCTGGATTGCCACCTGGTTCTGTGTATACGATCCCAGATTCGGGACAAACAGCTTGCCGGAAGAGTCCGTCGTGCCTACCTCCTCAGAATTCGTCAAGACCTTAACGCCTTTGAGACCACCGACATTCACCAAGCCGAAGCTGTCATAAACGGGTCGGGTCGCGCCGAAGGTGTTACCGATGTATACAAGGGCGCCGGAAACGGAAAGACGATACTGGCTATCTCGCTCACCTTCTGAAGATTTACCTTCGAAGCCACCTTCGTAAATGCCGTAACGACCGTTATATTGGAGGTACGGGTTGACAGCCCAGGTTGTCCCGCCGTTGATATCCGACCTCCTGACGCTCGCCCGGTAGCTGAATCCCTCTCCGACCGGGGGATTCTTCTGCACTGAAATCGCCGAATCCCTGGCGCCTTCCGTTTGCTCGTACCTTGCGGAAAAGAAGAGATTGCGCTTCGGGGTGAAATTCAATGATATAAGAAACTCGTCTGAATAACCGCTTTCCCTTATCCTCCGATAGGTGGCCGTTATGGTGGCCCTTGAGGTTATATTGCGTGTGTAGCTGATGGTTCCCGCGTCTCTGTCCTCCCCTATGTACTTTCTGATGGTCGTGAAGTCCAGAGAAAGGGTACCCAACAGAGCGTTGCCGTAACTCACTCCGCAACCGGCGCTGTATTTCGTTTTTTCGCCCTTCAGCGTATCGGCTATGACCTTATAGTTTCTCGTGTATCCGGATACTGAAAGCCTGGCCCCGAAGTTAACCCCCTGGTACGTGTACGCCGCCGTTCCGGCTACGCCCCTGTTGGAGTTTCTTCCCATGCTCCCCGCAAGAGACAGCGAGAACAGCCCTGCATGACCGGCGACAAGTTTCATCTCCGGTCCGAGATTGAGGAGATCGCTCTTCGCTTCGCCATGAAGGCCCATCGTGAGGGTATCACTGAATCCGTAGCGGTGAAAGGCGGAAAATGCCGGTCTGGAATACCGGTTGCTTCGTGTCCCGTAATCATCGCGTGTGAAACCAAGGTTGTAGCTGTATTCGTGAAACCCCCTTTTTAACAACAGTGTATCCGCATAGTAAAACGGGTAATGCAGTCGCTGTTCCCTGCCGAAGGCATCCCTGAGTACTATGTCAAGCGTGCCGGCCGCGCCGTAGGGGGTTATGTTTCGTAACTCGAACTCTCCCGGAGACAATCTTTCCGTCTTTATCAGCATGCCGTTCAGGTAGAACTGCGCCTCCGAGGGCAAAGCCACCTGACCCGCGAGATTCAGCGTGGGGTAGTAGATGTAGTAGGGGTCCATGTTGTAGACCTTGGCGAAGCTGATCCCGCCAAGGTTCAAACTGCCGCCAAGATTGCCCGAAGACGCGAAAAAATCACCGACGGTTAACCGTTGAAGCGTGTTCCGATCATCGTAAATGAAACTGCTTTGCAGCCGTATGAATCTGTCGCTTGTATTGTCTTTGGTGTAGACGGAATCCGAAAGGAACAGGATGTCGCCGGACCGAATCCCCAGTTGGTTGGTCAGATTGAAACCTGAAAATGAAAGGCCGTTTCCGGCCCGGTAGTCGGCGCCATAGTTGAGGAACACGCTCGAATCGCGGGGATAATACACCTTCTCTATCCGCTCGGGCTGAAAGTCGATGATTTCCTTCCCCAGCGCTGAAGGACTGGCGGTAATCTCGACGGAAAGGGTCGCCTCGTTGAAGATGTACCGGACACCAGCCAGCGAACGCAACGACATGTACGGCTCACCGTCGAGCAAAGAAATCTCACCTGAAAGCGACCGGAACCCGATGGTTTTCAAGTCCTCGGTCTTTACCAGGAAATCGCCGTTTTCCCCCTGATTGACAAAAAAATCTCCCTTGTCTTGCTGGTTCAGGATGATTCTGGCGATGATCTGTTCAGCGACAGCCGGCTCCGGACGATATAGACACAACAGCACGGAGATTACGCAGAAAACGGATAATAACGAGTGTCGGACTAAAAATATCCCTGCTCCGCGTTTGGAGGACACACGACGCGAACTAGGGGCGACAGCGGACCTTGTCCACATTCAATTGCCTGTTCAGCGTGATGTTCGTATCGGTTGATACCGTAATATCCAATTGTTCGATTGTTGCGCATTTATCCGTCGGGATGGGGGTCGAGTAGGCACGCGCCGCGCCTGCCAGCAGGTACCAGCCGTTCAGTTTTTCGGTAAAGACCTCCTCCCCCCTGCCGTTCCTGCCTGTCACGACTATCTCGGTTATCCTGAAATGAAGATTGCCGGTATTCTTCACAACGGCGCTGAGGACCCCCTGCTCCAATGTCGCCGATGCCAGATCCCCTCGCAGCTCCTGTTTCATCGGCCTGACGAACACCGGCACGCCGAACCGGATCGCCACCGTCAACTGGGTGGCGCCGGAGGTGGTCTGCTTCGGCTGAGGTATCTCCTCGATAAAGAGCCGATAGGTCTTCTCCGTCGAATCCGCAGGAGTCCTGATACCCGCGCGCACCAACTTCTTCTCGCCCTTGGCGAGCATCAGAATCCTGGGGAAGAAGATCAGGTCCTTCGTCTCCT
>JARKPN010000088.1 GCA_029975275.1 Geobacteraceae bacterium
AACCGCGACCCGCCATACGGCCAGAAGCTCTTTGAAGTGAAACTGGAGCCCTACCCCGAACAGCAGAAGAATGACGCCTATCTCGGCAAACTGCTCGGCAGTGGCCAGGTCGGCCACAAACCCCGGAGTGTGCGGCCCCACTGCGATTCCAGCCAGCAGATAGCCCACAATCGGTGACATGCCGAGTCGCTGGGTGACGTAGCCCAGAACCAGCGCGGCCCCCAGACTCCCCGCAACCGTGGTCAAAATGTGAAATTCGTGCATTTAGTAACCCCTCAGGCAAATGCCTAAAAAAACCTACCCTGACCAATACCAGAATTTTTACCAAGGTGCAATGTGACCTTTGACCGAAAACTGCCGGTCACCGGCCTCCCAGCCCAATGGCAGCGGGCTTGCGGCGAATACCTCACCGCCGAACAGGTAGCCGTGAATATCCGGCCGTTCCCCGACGGATGACCGGGAAAGGTTAAAGGATTGATCTTCAGCAGCGACACGATGGGGAGAATTTCACGAGTAGCCGCGACAACGGCTTCAGGAGACCCGACAGGCGTAATCATGCTACGGACGGGCAGCCGGCATTACCTGTTTCCATCCGGAAACCCCGTGGAAATGCCGCACAGGGCCGGCTTGGGGCTTTCACGGAGCCTTTCGTACAGCCTCAATGCAAGCCGGCGGATCGTGGAAAAACGCCCGGGTCCAGCAGAGTACCCGATTTCGTGCGAAGGACGATGACCGGTTACGAGAGGCTTCGGGGCAGTCCCAGCCCGGCCCCAACCGACACTTTACGGGTGGAAACGAGCTGGCTGCATGGCCAAAACGATGCAAAAAGAGAATGCAGAATCGCCGGACAGGTTCTGTCGTTGATGCTTCTTTATTTCCGGAGAAGACTTGGCGCCGCGTTCTTTGAGGATGCTTGTGTATACGTTGGTATCCGGGAACGCCGAGACATGGGCGGCAAACACCCACTGGATGACAAAGCAGACGAAAACCGCAAGGATCGCGGATTTCAGAAAAGTCTGTTCTCTCGTTCTACCTTGGGCGGTCGCATGTGACGAACATAGCCCAAAACTGGAAAACTAGCAAGGACGCAAAATGATTACGTTGGACCGTAAAGCCGTCACAACCTGTTCCTCATCCTCTTCAGCAGCAATGAATTCGTCACCACCGACACCGACGAGAAGGCCATGGCGAGCCCGGCGAACTCGGGTTTCAGGGTGAGGTGGAGGGGAAAGTAAAGGGCACCTGCGGCGACGGGGATGCCGAGTATGTTGTAGATGAGCGCCCAGAACAGGTTCTGTTTGATCTTGGCCAGCGTTGCACGCCCCAGCCTGATGGCCCGCACCACGTCCATCAGGTCGTCGCGCACCAGAACCACGTCGCCGGTCTCCTTGGCCACGTCGGTCCCGCCGCCGATGGCGATGCCGATGTCTGCCTGTGCCAGGGCCGGGGCGTCGTTGATGCCGTCTCCAACCATCCCCACCGAAAGCCCCTTCTGCTGGTACTCCTTCACAACCTGCTGCTTCCGCTCGGGAAGGACCCCGGCCTCAAACCCGTCCACCCCTGCCTGCCGGGCGACCACGGCGGCAGCGGCCCGCTGGTCGCCGGTTATCATGAAGGTCCTGATCCCCAGCCTGCGCAGCTCGGCCACGGCCGCCGCCGAGGACGCCTTCAGCCGGTCGGCCAGGGCCGCGATGCCGAGGAGCCTTCCGCCCGCGGCCACGTAGATGAGCGATTTTCCCTCGCCGGCCAACCGCATGGCCTCGCCGGCCAACGGCGTCACCAATATCCCCCCTTCTTCCAGCAGCCGGGCGCTCCCGGCCAGAACCTGCAGGCCGTCAAAGGTGCAGGCAACGCCGAAGCCCCCCTTTTCCCGGTAATCGGAAACCGGACCGGGCCGGATTCCCCGCTCCGCCGCCCCCTGCGCCGCAGCCTGGGACAGGGGGTGGGCCGACTGGGACACGGCCGCGGCAAGGCACTCCAGAAACCTCCCCTCGTCCACGCCCGGGGCCACGGCCACGTCGGTGAGCGTGGGGCGCCCCTCGGTCAGTGTGCCGGTCTTGTCCAGCAGGATCGCCTGGAGCCTGGAGATGTTCTCCAGCACCGATCCCCGCTTGATGAGGATGCCGCGTGAAAGCCCGACGCCGCTCCCCACCATGATGGCGGTCGGCGTGGCGAGTCCCATGGCGCAGGGGCAGGCGATCACCACCACGGCGATGGCCAGCTTGAAGGCGAACAGGAAGGGCTGGCCGAGCGCCAGGTACCAGACGGCGAAGGTGCACAGCGCAAGCGCCACGACCACCGGCACGAACACCCCTGAAACCCGGTCGGCGAAACGCTGGATCGGCGCCTTGTCCGCCTGGGCCTCCTGCACCATTTTCACGATCTGGGCCAGCAGCGTCTCCTCTCCCACCCTTGTTGCGCAGACCCGGATGAGCCCGGTCCGGTTGATGGTGGCGCCGGTGACCGCGTCCCCCTCGGCCTTGTCCACCGGGACCGGCTCTCCGGTCACCATCGACTCGTCCACGCTGGTGCTCCCCGCGGTGATTTCCCCGTCCGTGGGGATGGTTTCGCCGGGCCGCACCAGCAGCATATCACCGACCTTGACCATCGAGGCCGGCACCTCTTTCTCTCCCTCGTCCGTGACCAGCCGCGCCCGGTCGGACTGGAGCCTCAGGAGCTTCTTCAGGGCTTCGCCCGCCTTGCCGCGCGCCCTGGCCTCCAGGTATTTGCCGAGACGGATGAAGGCTATCAGCATGGCCGAGGTCTCGAAAAACACCTCGCCGTGCCCGCCGAACGCGCCGAAGAAGGCGAACAGCGAGTAGAAGTAGGCGGCCGAGGTCCCCAGGGCCACCAGCACGTCCATGTTGGCCACGCCGCCTCTGAGGGCATACCAGGAGCCGCGGTAGAAGGTGAGCCCTGCCGTGAACTGGACGATGGAGGCCAGTGCCAGGTTCATCCATCCCACCGCCGGGACCTGGTGCATCCCCATGGTCAACATGATGGGGAGGGAAAGGAGCAGGCTGGCGACGAACCAGTTGCGCTGGCTCCGGTAGGCCTTGGCCTCGTCCTCCTTTGCCGCCGCTTCCGGCACAGGCTGGAAGCCCGCGTCGGTCACGGCATGGTAGATCTCCGCCGGGGTCACGGCTGAAGGGACGAAGCGGACCAGTGCCGATTCCTGCGCCAAGTTCACCACGGCGGCGGCCACGCCCGGAACCGCCATGAGTTTCTTCTCCAGGTTGTTCACGCACGATGCGCAGTGGAGCCCCTTGACGCCGAACCGAAGCTCCCCGGCTTCCCCTTTCGGGCGGATGCCGTAGCCGAGTTCCGTGACCGTCTCCTCTATCGCCGCCTGGTCGATGACGCCGCCGTCGAACTCCACCAGCAGCTCTTCCATGGCGAAATTCACCGAAGCCCGGGCAACGCCGGCGGTTTCGCCGAGCGTCTTCTCGATCCGCATCGCGCACGCCGCGCACGACATGCCGCTTATGGTAAAAATGGCTTTTTGCATGAACCGCCCCCTTCCCTATCTCAGAAATCGCGAAAGCGCGGTCTTGACCTCGTCGAGCAGCTCCTGCCGCGTCATGGGCCTGGCGTTCTCATGTTCCGTGCCGCTGCCGTGACCCAGCACGCAGGTCTCCAGGTGCCGGGTGAGTATCTCGATGCCGAGGGCGTCGAGGGCGGAACGTACCGCCGCTATCTGGTTCAGGATGTCCACGCAGTACCGCCCGTCATCCACCATCCGCTGTATCCCCGCCACCTGCCCTGCGATACGGTTCACCCGTGTCGTAACCTTCCGCGCCGATTTTTCATCCATGGCATCCTCCCCCAACTCGACATATACCCCTA
>JARKPN010000133.1 GCA_029975275.1 Geobacteraceae bacterium
CGGACTATCCCACCGTTTCCTCGTCTTCCGGGGAGAGGTCGGGGAAATCCATAGTCCGCGGCCTGGTGTCGATGGCCGTCAGGGTCTCGATGTCCTTGCCGGTGGACGAGCCCAGCTCCTTGAAGCGGCGTGCCGAGACCAGGACCCGGGACTCCAGTGAGCCGACCGCGCGGTTGAACGACTCCACCGACCGCTCCAGCGCCTTTCGGAGGTCCGCGAAGTGACCGGCGAGGACCGAGACCCGGTCGTAGAGGGCCTTCCCCAGGTCGCTGATGGCCTGGGCATTCTCCGCGATATGCTCCTGCCGCCAACCGTACGCAACTGCCCGGAGCAGGGCTATCAGCGTGGTGGGGGTGGCGAGGATCACCTTCTGCTCCACGCCGAATTCGATGAGGGAGGGATCCTGCTCCAGCGCGGCGCTGAAAAAGGTCTCCCCGGGCAGGAACAGGACCACGAACTCGGGGGTTGCCTTGAACTGGTCCCAGTAGGACTTGGCGGAAAGCTTGCCGAGATGGACCCGGATGTGGCGGGCGTGGTCCTTGAGCTTGTGGAGCTTGACCTGCTCGTCGTCCGCCTCGAGCGCCTCCAGGTAGGCGGCCAGCGGGGCCTTGGAGTCCACCACCACGTTCTTGCCGTTGGGCAGCCGCACCACCATGTCGGGCCTGAGCCGCCCCTCGGGACCGGTGGCGGTTTCCTGCTCGACGAAGTCGCAGTAATTGACCATTCCAGCGATCTCGGCCACCCGCCTGAGCTGGATCTCGCCCCACCTCCCCCGCACGGTCGGCGTCCGGAGTGCCTTGACCAGGTTCGCCGTTTCCCCCTGGAGCTGAGCCTGGGTCGAGGCCAGGGATTTGAGCTGTTCGGCCAGGCTGACATAGGCGGTGGTCCTGACCTTCTCCAGTTCCTGGATCTTGCCGTCCACCTTGTCCAGGGACTCCCTGAGGGGCTTGACCAGTTCGTCGATGGCCTGGCGACGCTGCTCCAGGTCCCCCCTGGCTCCATCCTGGAATTTTTCCAGGATGGTTCTGGCAAGCTCCATGAACGAGCGGTTGTTACTCTGTAACGCCTCGGCGGAGAGTGCCTTGAAGGCGTCGGAGAGCTTCACCTGGGCCGAGTCCAGCACGGCGAGCTTCTCTTCGGCCGCCTTGCGCTCTTCCCGGATCAGGGTGGAGAGCTCCGAGACCCTGGCGCCCAGCGAGGCGTTCTCCTCCTGAAGCCGGGCCAGTTGGGCGTCCCGCCCCGCCAGTGCGGCGGACAGTCCCCCGAGCTGCTCCTCCTTCCCCTTGAGGCGTTCCTCCAGGGTGGCGGCCGCGGTGTCCCGCTCCGCCTTCAGCCGGGCCAGCGCCAGTTCCGACCTGGACCTGAGTGCCAGCCAAGTGCAGATCCCGCCGACCACGGCCCCGATGATGAGATAGAGAATTTCCAAGGGCTAGCTCCCGTCCCCTCCCCGCACCACGGACGCTATCCGCTCGGGTTGGAGCGAGACGTCCTGTTGAACACCCCGGTCCATATCCTTGACGGCCGCCGTCCCTCTGCCCAGCTCGTCCTCGCCGAGGATCAGGGTAAAGCGGGCGTTGAACTTGTCGGCCCGGCGCATCTGGCTCTTCAGACTCTTTCCTTCGTAGTCCATCTCCACCGAGACGCCGAGACGCTGGAGGCGGCTCATGAGGCGGAACGCCTCGTCCCCTGCCGCCTCTCCGTGGCAGGCGATGAACAGGTCCGGCCTGGTGGAGAACCCCTCCCGGTCCAGCAGGAGGACCACCCGCTCGACCCCGAGGGCGAAGCCGATGCCGGGGATGGCGGGCCCGCCCAGTTCCCCGATGAGATGGTCGTAGCGCCCGCCCGCGGCCACGGCGCTCTGGGAGCCGAGCAGCCCGGTAACCAACTCGAAGGTGGTCCTGGTATAGTAGTCCAGACCGCGCACCATGCGGGGATTGATGTCGTAGCCGGTGCCGGCCGATTCGAGATACCCCCTGGTCCTGGCGAAGTGTTCCGCGCAGCCTTCGCAGAGATGGTCGAGGACCGACGGAGCTCCCGCGGTCGCCTCCTTGCAGCCGGCGGCCTTGCAGTCTAACGCCCTGAGCGGGTTGGTCTCGTATCGCCGCTTGCAGTCGTCGCACAGCCGGTCGAGCCGCTCCCGGAGGAACTCCCGCAGTTTCCGGCGGTATGCCGGGCGGCACTCGTGGCAGCCGAGGGAGTTAATCTGGAGTCTGGGCTCGTCCAGTCCCAGTTCGGAAAAGAAATGGCACAGCATGGTCTGGACCTGGGCGTCGATCTTCGGGTCGGAAACCCCGGCCACCTCGACCCCGATCTGGTGGAACTGGCGGTAGCGCCCCTTCTGGGGCCTTTCGTAGCGGAACATCGGCCCCATGTAGTAGAGCTTGGCCACCGGGTCGGAGACATGGAGCTTGTGCTCGATGAACGAGCGGATTACCCCCGCAGTCCCCTCGGGCCGCATGGTCACGTTGTTTCCGCCCTTGTCCGTGAACGAATACATCTCCTTTTCGACTATGTCGGTGGCGTCCCCGATGGAGCGCGCAAACAGCTCGGTCTTCTCCAGGATCGGGACCCGGATCTCGGAGAAGCCGTAGAGCTCGAACACCCGGCGGGCGGTCTGCTCCACGTGCTGCCATTTCCGGACCTCGCCGGGAAGTATGTCGTTGAAACCTTTGATTCCGGTAATTGCCACGTTTTTTCCCTTCGTGCCTGTCTGATTAGTCTTGATAGGGTTTGTTTCACACCTGGAAACCCGGGGTGAGAATGCCGCTCGGGACCCGGTCGGGGCTTTCACGGAGCCCCCGGTACGGCATCAATGCAAGCAGGTGAACCGCGTGGAAGCGCCTGAATTCAGCGGGGTATCCGATCGTGCAGAGGATGGCGACCGACTACGAGAGGCTTCGGGGAAGTTCCATCCCGGCCCCTCTCGGCTCCTTCCGGGTGGAAACTCTGCTGGAAACCCGTATCCGGCTACTCCTCGTGCCGAGCCCGGAAGACGCGGTTCCTTCCGCTGAATTTGCCGCGGTACATGGCCTTGTCGGCCACATCGAGAAGCTCGACCTTTGATCTGGTATCGTCGGGGAAACAGGCGTATCCGACACAAACCGTCAGATGGATGTCGTACCCCTCGTCCGCCAGGAACCTATGATTTTCCACCGTGGTCCGGATGCGCTCGGCAACCACCGCCGCGTCCTCGGACTCGGTCTCCACCAGGATGATGGTGTATTCGTCGCCGCCGTAGCGGATTACCAGGTCCACGTCGCGCACCGACCTCTTCAGCAGTGCGCCCACCTCCCCCAGCACCCTGCTGCCGATCAGATGGCCGTGGGTATCGTTCACCACCTTGAACAGGTCCAGGTCGATGAAGAGGAGGGCAATGCCGGACCCGTAACGATCGGCCCGTTTCAGCTCCCGCTCCAGGGCCAGGTCCAGGTAGCGGTAGTTGAACAGTCCGGTCAGCTCGTCGATATAGAGGAGATTCCTGGCAGAGGCGAACCGGGAGGCGTTTTCGAAGGCCAGGGACGACTGGTCGTTGAGAAAGTGGAGATTCCTGAAATTGATCTCCGCCGGAAGCGCCCCGCCCTCCGGTCCGAACAGGGCCACGATTCCCTGGGTGACCTTCTTTGAACGTATATGGAAGACCAGCAACTCGTCGGAACCGCGCTGCGGATCTGCACCGGGATTGTCCGGGAAGAGATCGGCAACCCTCAATCTCTCCCAGTAAGCGCTGTCGCTCCCGGAACCGCGGGCGATGAGCGCATCCCCGAGCCTCCCGGCCTCCTCGGGGTCGAACCCGCGGATCTCGCGCAGGAGCAGGGTACCGTCCTCTTCGGGAAAGATGCCGAGCGTCCGCTCGGTCCCTACCTCTTTGGCGAACGAATCCACCACCAGGGTGGCCAGCCGCTCCATCTCCAGGCAGTTGGATATGGTCTGGCCCACCTGGAAAAGATGCACGAGCCCCTTCAACTCGATGTTCTCGTTCAGAAGCCGCCGCTGCTCGATACAGAGGGCCACCGTGTGCCTGAACTCGTCGTGGTTTACCGGCTTCAGCAGGTAGTCCCTGGCTCCGTTCTTCAGGGCATTGATGGCCGACTCGACATTGGTGTCGCCGGTGACCATTATGACGTCGATGTCCGGATTGTGCCGCTTGACCCGGAACAGGAGGTCCAGCCCGCTCTCCCCCGGCATGACCAGGTCGCTGATGATCAGGTGAAAATCCTCCTTGAGAAGCCATTCCATGGCCTCGTCGGAGGAAGCGGCGGTCCGCACGTCATAACCGTCACCGCTCAGCAGGTGACTGTACATCTCCCGGAAAAACCGGTCGTCTTCAACGACAAGTATCTTTTCCATGCAACGCCACCTCGAACGCCGAGTGCCCGCCTGCCGGAGCCCCGGCGGGTGTGATTCACCGGCACTCAAACTATCAAAGAATTCGGAAGCTTGTCAATGAAAATGCCGTGACCCCCTGAAAGTGGAGACCGCCCATTCCCCGCTTCCGTAACTCACCGTGATGGTGCCGTCCAGGTCGGTCCGGAAGACTTTTACTCCCCTGCCGTGCAGCCGTGAAAGGGTCGCGGCCGCCGGGAGGCCGAAACGGTTCCCGTACCCGGCCCCGATGAGCGAGCAAACGGGTGAGGCGGCGGCGAGCATCTGCTCCGAACAGGAACTCGCGCTGCCGTGATGCGGTACCTTGAGGACCGTGCATCGAAGCGCCGCCGGGTTGTGCGAAAGGCGTGCCTCGGCCGCCGGACCCATGTCGCCGGTGAAGAGTACGGCGAAGTCGTCCATGGTGAGGCGGAATACCAGGGAACCCTCGTTGAGGTCTCCGTCCTCTCCCGAGGCGAACCGTC
>JARKPN010000136.1 GCA_029975275.1 Geobacteraceae bacterium
TCCGTGGCGCCTTCACGCCATCGTCTGCGCGGAACGCTTCGGTTTTTTGCATTCCCGTGGGATGAGACAGCCCCGCGAAGTTCTCACCACGCAACAGGCGTGATCCGGCGTTGGCGACGTTGACACCCCGGCATTCTGCTCGCCTCGGCGTTCAGGCGTCGCGGATTCAGCCCTAAACAGGCTGTTTAAAAACGTAACGAGGAAGGCCGGATGCAAGGCGCACGGAGCGCAGCACCCGAGACATATCACCTGGATAGGCGAGGGTGCGAGCACTGCGCAACACAGCAGACGGCCTCCGCAGTAGTTTTTCTACAGCCTGTTAATCGCGGTAGCGCTTCAGCAGGTCCTGGTAGGAGTCGATGCGCCGGTCGCGCAGGAACGGCCAGATGCGGCGCACCTGGTCGGTGCGTGCCGGGTCGAGGGTCGCGGCGAGGACCTCTTCCTTGTCCATCGAAGCCTGGGCCAGGATCTCCCCCTGGCAGCCGGCCACGAAGCTGCTCCCCCAGAAACGGATGCCGTTCCCCTGTCCGTCGGGGCACGGTTCGAAGCCGACCCGGTTGACGCTGACCACCGGGATGCAGTTGGCCACGGCGTGGGAGCGCTGGATGGTGATCCAGGCGTCCCTCTGGCGGGCCTGCTCCTCCGGTGTATCCTTCGGGTCCCAGCCGATGGCGGTCGGGTAGACGAGCATCTCCGCCCCGGCCAGGGCCATGAGCCTGGCCGCCTCCGGGTACCACTGGTCCCAGCAGACCAGCACCCCCAGGCGGCCGACCGAGGTGTCCACCGGAGCGAACCCCAGGTCGCCGGGGGTGAAATAGAATTTCTCGTAGAAGCCGGGATCGTCCGGAATATGCATCTTCCGGTATTTGCCGGCGATGGAGCCGTCCTTGTCCAGCACCACCGCGGTGTTGTGGTACAGGCCCGGGGCGCGGCGCTCGAACAGGGAGGCGACGATGACCACGCCGCATTCCCTGGCCACGGAGCCGAGCAGGTCGGTGGACGGTCCCGGGATCGGTTCCGCCAGGTTGAAGCGGCAGGGCTCCTCGGTCTGACAGAAATAGGGTCCGGCGTGCAGCTCCTGGAGGACCACCAGCCCGGCCCCTTGGCCGGCCGCCCCGCGGATTGACGCGGCGCTTTTGGCCAGGTTCCCGGCCTTGTCCTCGCCGCAGGTCTGCTGCACCAGCGCAATGTTCAGGTTTTTCACGGCAAGACTCCTCTGGGGATCTGCATGGTGACACAGTGGAGCGACCCATGCTGCAGGATCAGCGGCAGGCAGTCAATCCCTATTATCTCCCTGCCGGGAAACGCGCTCGCGATAACGTCGAGGGCGGGCCGGTCGTTCGGGTCCCGGTAGGTGGGGACCAGGACCGCGCCGTTGATGACCAGGAAGTTGGCGTAGGTGGCCGGAAGGCGCTGTCCCTCCCCGTCCCGGCGCGCCGCGGGCCACGGCAGCGACAGGAGCCGGTAGGGACGGCCGTCCCGGGTGGTGAAGCCCTCCAGCTCGGCGGCCATGGCGGACAGTGACCGGTAGTGAACGTCGTCCGGATCGTCACACGAGACATGGACTATGGTGTCTCCCGGGCAGAACCGGGCCAGGGTGTCGATGTGGGAGTCGGTGTCATCCCCCTCCAGGAAGCCGTTGTGGAGCCAGAGGAAACGGTCCGCCCCCAGCCGCGCCGCCAGGGCGGCCTCGATCCCGTCCCGGGTGAGGTGGGGGTTGCGGTTCGGGTTCAGGAGGCACTCGGCGGTGGTCAGGATGGTCCCCTGGCCGTCGCTTTCGATACTTCCCCCCTCCAGCACCAGGCCCACGGTCTCACGCGGGGTCCCGCCGAAGGCGCCGGCCTCGTGGAGCCGGCGGGTCAACCGGTTGTCCAGGTCCGCCGGGAACTTGAGCCCCCAGCCGTTGAAACCGAAGTCCAGCAGCAGGGGGCGCTCCCCGTCCAGCACGGTGACGGGGCCGAAGTCGCGCGACCAGGTGTCGTTCGATGCCAGTTCGAAGGTCCCGACCCTGTCCATTCGCGCGCCGGCCCGGCCGAGGCTCTCCTCCACCGCTCCCCGCTCCGGGGCCACGATGATCACGCGCTCGAAGCGGCTCACGGTCGCGGCAATCCCGGCGAACACCGGCTCGACCTCGGTCAGGCAATACCGCCAGTCGGTCCCTTCGTGGGGCCACGCCAGCAGCACGCCGTCCTGCTCTTCCCATTCCGCCGGAAGTCTTCTGGCTATCTGGTTCAGTTTCTCATTCATATGTTGATGAATTCCCGGCTCCGTGACGTCTGAACGCCGAGGCGACCAGAATGCCGGGGTTTCAACGTCGCCAACGCCGTCCCACGCCGGTGAGGCCGGGTAAACTTCGTCGGTCAGTCTCATCCCGCGGAAATGCAAAAAACCGAGGCGTTCCGCGCAGACGAAGGCGCGAAGACGTCACGGAGCCGGGGAACAGGAGTCCCTGCAACGGAACAGAGGCCAAAACGGCCTCTGTATACGGGATAGTAGCACAGAAACCGGTCAGATTCCAAACTGATTTACTCTTGTTCAAAAACGTCCGGTTTCGTTGACACCCGCGCCGCGACAGGTATAGTATCGGCCATGCGCACTCCAGGCCCCGCACAAGAGCACGATCTGCTCCAGCGCCCGATCCCGCTGCTGCTCCGCAGGCTGGCGGTCCCCGCCGGCGTCGGGTTCCTGTTCAACACCATGTTCAACGTGGTGGACACCTTCTACGGCGGCCTGATCTCCACCCAGGCGCTGGCCGCCATGTCGCTCTCCTTTCCGGTCTTCTTCCTCATTCTGGCGGTCGGATCGGGCATCTCCACCGGCGCGACCGCCCTCACGGGCCATTCCCTGGGGGCCGGAAAGGACGAGGCGGCCCGCATCTACGCCTGCCAGACCATCTCGTTCGGTCTGCTCCACGCCGTCCTCCTCACCATCGTCGGCCTTGCCGTCTCGCCCATGCTGTTCCGGCTGCTCGGGGCGTCCGGGGACTACCTCTCCCTGGCCCTGTCGTACATGGACGTCATCTTTTACGGCACCGTCCCGTTCTTTTTGAATTATTCCTTAAACTCCATCCTGAACGCCTCGGGAGACACCAGGAGTTTCCGCAATTTCCTGATAGCGGGGTTCTTCCTCAACCTGGCGCTGGACCCCTGGCTGCTCTTCGGCGGGCTCGGCCTGCCGCCGCTGGGGCTGCCCGGGATTGCGGCGGCCACGGTGCTGGTGCAGCTTGCCGGAAACTGCTACCTGCTGGTCAGGGTGGGCAGGACCGGCCTCCTGTCCGGGCTCAGGCCCGGCTCCTTCCTCCCCAGGAAGCGCGTATTCCTGGACCTGGCCCGGCAGGGGATCCCGGCCAGCCTCAACATGCTGACGGTTGGGCTCGGCATCTTTGTCATCACCTGGTTCCTGAGCCGGTTCGGCAGGGACGCCGTAGCGGCCTACGGGATAGCCACCCGCCTGGAGCAGGTGGCGCTGCTGCCGATCATGGGACTGAACATCGCCACGCTGACGCTGGTTGCCCAGAACTGCGGGGCGCGACTCGTCCAGAGGGTTGACGAAATAATTGCCACCGCCCTCCGGATCGGCGTCTCGGTGACCATACCGGTAGGCGTCGCGGCATACCTGCTGGCCGAAGAGCTGATGGGGCTGTTCACCGGCGATCCGAAGGTCGTCGCCATCGGCGCCGGCTACCTCCACGTGGCTGCCTTCGTGTTCTGCGCCTACGTGATCCTCTACATCAACGTCTTTGCGCTCCAGGGGATGAAGCGGCCGTCGTTCGCCGTCTGGATCGGGGTGCTGCGGCAGTTCGTCGCGCCGGTGCCGGTATTCTGGCTGCTGGCGATCTCCCTCGGTTGGGGGGTGCGGGGGATCTGGTGGGGGATACTGCTGGTCACCTGGAGCGCGGCGGTGGTCTCGATCGTCTATGTGCGACGCACGGTCAGGGAACTGCGGATGAGCGGGCCGTGCGTGGAGCCGGACCGGCCGGCGTGACGAAAGGAGGGGAAAGATTGCTTCCACCGGCGGATCCGGTAAACTCTCCCCGTGCGGAAGCTTGATTTTTTTGGTCTTTCCCGCTACAATCCACCCTCTCCGTAATCCTGCAGAACCAGAGTGGACCCGTCCCCGGCAGAGCGCAGCAGCCAGGGTTTTTTTGTTTTATGATTGGATACAATCTTTCGTACCCCCTCACCCGCCCCTACGGGGCGGTTGCCGGGCAAGTAGAATATAAAAAGGAGCTTCATCCGTGATAGTCGCATGTCCGGTGTGCCGGAAAAAGTGCCGATGGGAGGGGAACCCCTTCCGCCCCTTCTGCTCCGAGAGGTGCAAGCTGACCGACCTGGGCGCCTGGGCCGGCGAAGAGTACCGCATTCCGGGTGAGAAGGCCGGGGAGGACGAAAATGCGGAGGAAAAGTAACCCGCAAGTCTAAAATTTCAAGGAGTATCAACATCATGTCGGAAGTACGCTTACGCTTCGCACCCAGCCCCACCGGCTTCCTCCACATAGGAGGTGCACGGACGGCGCTGTTCAACTGGCTTTTGGCCCGCAAGGAAGGGGGCAAGTTCATCCTGCGCATCGAGGACACCGACGTGGCCCGTTCCACCCAGGAGTCGGTGGACGCCATCCTGGAGGGGATGACCTGGCTCGGCCTCGACTGGGACGAGGGCCCGTTCTACCAGTCGGACAACTTTCCCCTCTACCGGGAGTTCGTGGAAAAGCTCCTTGCCTCGGGCAAGGCATACAAGTGTTACTGCACGGTGGAGGAACTGGAAAAGAAGCGTGAGCTGGCCCTGGCCGAGGGTCGGAAGCCCAAGTACGACGGCACCTGCCGCGACCTGAAGGAGGACCGGCCGGGGGTCCCGTATGTGGTCCGTTTCCGCTCCCCCCGCGACGGGGAGACCGCCTTCGACGACCTTATCAAGGGGAGGATATCCTTCCGGAACGAGGAGTTGGACGACCTGATCATCCAGCGGACCGACGGCACCCCCACCTACAACTTCACCGTGGTGATCGATGACGCCACCATGGGGATCACCACCGTGATCCGGGGGGACGACCACATCAACAACACCCCGCGACAGATAGTGATGTACCAGGCCCTCGGTTATCCGGTTCCCCAGTTCGCCCACGTCCCCATGATCCTGGGCGCCGACAAGACCCGTCTGTCCAAGCGGCACGGCGCCACCAGCGTCATGGCGTATCGCGACATGGGGTTCCTTCCTGAGGCCGTGGTCAACTACCTGGTGCGGCTGGGGTGGAGTCACGGCGACGAGGAGATCTTCTCCCGTGAGGAGTTGATCGAGAAGTTCACCATCGAGGCGGTGGGCCGCTCCGCCGGGGTGTTCAACCCGGACAAGCTGCTCTGGCTCAATGCCCACTACATCAAGGCCGGCGACCCGGCCCGCCTGGCGGAGCTGCTGCTCCCGTTCCTGGCCGAGCGGGGCGTGGACCCCGCGTCCGGCCCGGATCCGGTCGCGGTGGTCAGGACCCTGCAGGAGCGCTCGCGAACCATGCTGGAGATGGCTGACGGCGCGATCTTCTATTACAGGCCTGATTTCGAGTACGACGGGAAATCGGTCGCCAAGTTCTTCACCCCGGCCGGGAGGGAACTGCTCGAAGAGCTTGCCGCCTGGCTGGGGACGCTGACGGATACCGGGCACGACAGCCTTGCGGCCCTGTTTGACGGGCTGTGCGCCGGGAGGGGCGTCAAGATGAAGGACGTGGCCCAGCCGGCCCGCTTCGCTCTCACCGGCGGCGCGGCGTCGCCAGGGATCTACGAGGTGATCGGCGTGCTGGGGAGGGACGAGACGGTCCGCCGGATCCGGCGCGCACTGGATGCCTGCCGTTCCTGACCCGGCCGGCATCTCGTCTTCAGCCATGCTGAAGCGCTACTTCCGCGTCGACCGGCGCCATATCGCCTATTTCCGCTTCATCCTGGAGGCGTACGAGGGAATGGCCACCCTCAGCACGCTGGACGCCCGGGAGGGGATTGTGGTTCTTTCAATCCCCGAGTGCTTTGCCGGGGACGCGGACGGACTGCTGGCGGCGCTCGCCGGCGAGATCGGGCTGGTGGAGATGGAACCAGCCGATCGAGTTTAATGTGAAACAGTAACCATGCATTCACTGGTTTTTGTTACCCCCCTGACCCAGGAGACCCGTCATGACGCTTGAAAACATGGACCTGTCCCGCATCCTCCGCACGGCCCTTTCCGGCGGCGGCGAGTTCGCGGACATCTATTTCGAGGAGGGGACCTCCACCTCCATCGTCTGCGAGGACGGCAAGATCGAGAAGATCGTGGCAGGGACCGACCGGGGGGTGGGTATCCGGGTGATCTCGGACCTGCGCACGGCCTACGCCTACACCAACGAGGTGACCGAAAAGGCGCTGCTGGCCCTGGCCGAGACCGTGAGCAGGGCGGTGCGCGGCAAGGAGTTCGGGGCGGCCATCGACATGCGCTCCAGGCTGGTCGGTCCGGGTTTCGCCATCAAGACCCCGCCCGACGGCGTGTCGCTGCAGGACAAGGTGGCCGTGGTCCGGCGGGCGGACGAGGCGGCGCGCCGGATGGACGATCGGGTCAGGCAGGTGATGGTGGTCTACCGGGACGGCCGGGTCCGGACCCAGGTGGCCAACTCCCTGGGTGAATTCATCGAGACCTCCAGGACCGGTACAGTGTTCCTGAGTCAGGTGGTGGCGGCCCAGGGCGAGGTGATCCAGACCGGCTACGAGCCGGTGGGCGGGTTCCGCGGCTTCGAGATCTTCGACGGCAGGCGCCCCGAGGAGGTGGCGAGGACCGCCGCGTCCAGGGCGCTCATGATGCTGACGGCACGCAAGGCGCCGGCAGGCATGATGCCGGTGGTCATTTCGTCCGAGGCCGGCGGCACCATGGTGCACGAGGCCATCGGCCACGGCCTGGAGGCCGACCTGGCCCAGGCCGGCATGTCGGTCTACGCCGGCAAGATTGGCACCCAGGTTGCTTCTCCACTGGTTACCGTCATCGACGACGCCACCATCCCCAACGCCAGGGGGTCCTACTCCTTTGACGACGAGGGGGTGCCCGGCCAGAAGACGGTGCTGGTGGAGAACGGCGTGCTGAAGCGCTACCTGTACGACCGGCTCTCGGCCATGAAGGACGGCTGCGCATCCAGCGGCAACGGCCGGCGGGAGTCGTACCACGCCAAGCCCATCGTGCGCATGTCCAACACACTCATCGCCCCGGGTGAAACCCCGCCGGAGTCCGTCATCCGGGAGGTGGAGAAGGGGCTGTTCGTCAGGAAGATGGGGGGAGGCCAGGTGAACACCGTGACCGGGGACTTCGTATTCGAGGTCTCCGAGGGGTACCTGATCGAAAACGGGGCCGTGGCCGAGCCGGTGAGGGGCGCGACACTGACGGGAAACGGCCCTGAGGTGCTGAAAAAAGTGACAAAAATCGGCAACGATCTCGGCTTCGGCATCGGCACCTGCGGCAAGGAGGGGCAGGGCGCCCCGGTCTCCGATGCCCAACCGACCCTGTTGATCTCGGAAATCACCGTTGGCGGCGCCGTGTAGCCGGATCTTGAACACGATTGATCCTGAGGATCCCATGTCCTACGAGTCCTTAGCCATAAAGCCGCTCGAACTGCTCGACCTTCTCCGTGGCTATCCGTTCCTGGAGCATTTCGCCCTGGCGCTCTTTTACGAGAAGGACGGCATCGTGACCCGCCTCGGCGCCTCGTCGGCCATGTGCGGGGTCATGGCCCGCAGCCTGGTCTGCAGCGACAGGTGCGAGGCCGCCTACCAGAAGGCGGTGACCCTGGCGCTGGATCGGAACAGGCCCATGGTCTTCAGCTGCCGGGCCGGCCTCCTGAACTTTGCCGTCCCGTACAGGCCCAGGGAGGAATTCCGTTACTGCTTTGTCGGGGGTGGCGTAAGAAACGGCGACGTGGACATTTTTCTGGCGGAAAAGCTGGCAAAATCGGACGGGATCGACGGCTTCGCCCTGCTGGAAAGGCTGGAGGCGCTCCCCGTGGCCACAACCCAACAGATAAAGGACGCGGCCGCCGAGGTCCGGCGGCTCCTGGTTGCCCTGGACGGGGACGGCATCCAGTCCAGGCTCCTGGAGAGGAGTATCGACCGGTTCGGCATCATCAGGGGAATCCTTGCCCAGGTGGACTGCTCCGGGGACCCCGAAGAACTGACCAGCCTGTTGAGCGAGACCCTGGGAATACTGTTCGACATACAGAGGGCGGCCGTGGGGTTGGGGTCGGGGCAGGGGAAGGATGTCCAGCTCATCGGTCTCCTGGGGATGTCCACAAGGCTGGGCCGGCTTGACCGGCAGAGGCTGGGCGCGCTGTTCGCCGAAACCGTAAAGGAGCCGGTGCTGGTGCCGGAGCGGGAGCTGGGAGAGCTGTTTCCCTCGGTTGTGGCGGAACGGGCGCTCTGTCTCCCCATTTCCGCCGGGGACGAGGTCCTGGGCCTGCTGGCCCTGTTCGACGCCGAGCTGGGTGATCGCGATTCCCTGATGGTGGGGATGGTCCTCGACCGCATCGCCGCCAGGCTGGTCCAGTCCAGGAGGGAGGAGTCGTACCGGCTGGAGAGTTCCCTGGCCGACAAGTTCATGTCGGTCCTGAGCACCATCTCCTCGACCGAAAACCGGCGGGATCTCTATCTCTCTATCCTGGAAACGGCCGCCGACCTGCTGCAGGCCTCGTCCGGCTCTCTGATGCTCATCGACGAAAGCGGCAGGAACCTGCGCATAGAATCGGTGATGGGGATGAATCTGCAGCTGGCCAGGAGCATGAGCGCCAGGGTCGGCCGCGGCATCGCGGGGAAGGTGGCGGAGAGCGGCGAACCCCTGCTGGTGAAGGACATCGAACAGGACGGCAGGGTGCGCATCCCCAACCGCTCAAGGTTCAAGACCAAGTCGTTCGTCAGCATCCCGCTCCGGGTGAACGGGGAGGTCATCGGCGTGCTGAACCTGTCGGACAAGAGGGATGGTGGCGTCTTCAGCGAGGATGACCTGGAGCTCCTGGCCACTGTGGCACGGCACGCCTGCGTGGTGCTGGAGCGGACCGAGTGCAGCGAAAAGGCCGCCCTTCTGGAAGAGCTGACCGTAACCGACCCGCTCACCGGCCTGTTCAACCGCCGCTTCCTGGAGCAGCGGCTGGAGGAGGAGATCAGCCGTGGCGAGAGACAGCAGCTCAGCCTGACGGTGATGCTGGCGGACCTGGACAACTTCAAGGTCTATAACGAGCTGTGCGGCCACGCCGCCGGCGACGTGGTGCTGAAGAAAACGGCCCGCCTGCTGAAGGGCTCGGCCCGTCAGATGGACATAGTCACCCGCTTCAGCGGGGGGAAGTTCTGCGTGATCCTCCCGGGTACGTCCAGGAAAGAGTCTCTCTGCGTGGCCGAGCGGATCCGGCGGGAGGTGGAGCGGGCCGGGTTCACCCACGAGGAAAACCTGCCGCTGGGCCGCCTGACCATCAGTATCGGCATCGCCACGGCTCCAGAAAACGGCACCGGGGTCGACGCCCTGCTCGGTTGCGCCGACGTGGCCCTGCAGCGGGCCAAGGTGTCCGGACGCAACCGGGTGGTGCATTTCAGCTCCCCGGTGTCGGGCGACGCCAGAACCGTATCGGCAGCCCGTGCGCCCCACCCCGACGCCAGCGCCTGAAAACGCCTTCCTTCCCCGCGCCGGCGCGGGGGACGGAATCGTGAGAGTCAGAAATCCCCGCTGATCAGGTCCGCCGTTATCACAACGTTGGTCCCCTTTGTCCTGCTTTCCTTCACGTCGGGCATGATGATCGGGACATCGAACTTCACCTCGCCGTTCCTGATCTCCATGAGCGATCCCCTCGAATTGACCAGTCCGTACGCTCCCCCCGCCACCGCACCGCCGGCGGCGCCGTAGGCCATGTACTCCAGGTGGCGGCCCGGGTGCTTGGTGAACGCCAGGACCGCCGCCCCCACCAGTCCACCGGCAAGCCCCCCCAGCATGGCGTCCGTGAAAACCTCCATGAAGACCGAGTCCTCGGAGGCGAAGCACTCGCTGCTCCAGCAGCCGAGCAGCAAAAGGCCCAGCGCTATGACGCTTACCCGTTTGGCGAACTTCATAAGGGCTCCTTTGACGGCGACCGTGGCTGGAAAGGGGGCAAATCTCCCGGCTTCATGCGGTTCCGGCCATGGGTCGCTCCT
>JARKPN010000138.1 GCA_029975275.1 Geobacteraceae bacterium
ACGGCACCGGCCTTGGGCTCAGCATCGTCTACCAGCTCGTCGAAAAAGCCGGCGGACACATCGAAGTCAACTGTCCCGAACTCCCCGCCAGAACCGTCTTCTCTCTTTTTTTCCCCGTATCGCATTCTTTTTCACTTGCCAAATAATAGCAGGATGATTATAAGCACTCATCGTAGACGAGTGCTAATAGACCGGACAGGTCTTCTCACCGCACATCTGGTCCTTACATTATGTTAAAAATGTCAAAAATGCGAAAGGAGTCACCATGAATCTCAGACCTCTGAATGATCGCGTTGTCGTCAAGCGCATGGAAGAGGAACAGAAAACCGCCGGCGGCATCATCATCCCCGACACCGCCAAGGAAAAACCCATCCAGGGCGAAGTCGTCGCCGCGGGCAACGGCAGGGTCATGGAAGACGGTACCAGGAAACCCCTCGACGTCAAGAAGGGTGACCGCGTCCTGTTCGGCAAATACGCGGGTACCGAAATCACCATCGAAGGTCAGGAAGTCCTTATTATGCGCGAAGATGATATCCTCGCCATTATTGAATAGTTTTCACTCTGAATTGCAGCATACCGGAGGAACAGTCTCATGGCAAAACAGTTGATGTATGATACCAAAGCTCGTGAACTCCTGCTCAACGGCGTTAATACCCTCGCCGACGCAGTCAAGGTAACCCTCGGCCCCAAGGGCCGTAATGTCGTCATCGAGAAGAGCTTCGGCGGCCCCACCGTTACCAAGGACGGCGTTACCGTTGCCAAGGAAATCGAACTCGAAGACAAGTTTGAAAATATGGGCGCCCAGATGGTCAAGGAAGTCGCCAGCAAGACCAGCGACGTAGCGGGCGACGGCACCACCACCGCCACCATCCTGGCCCAGGCCATCTTCACCGAGGGCGTCAAGCTCGTGGCCGCCGGCCGCAACCCCATGGCCATCAAGCGCGGCATCGACAAGGCCGTGGAGTCCATCGTGGCCGAGCTCGAGACCCTGGCCAAGCCCACGCGCGACCAGAAGGAAATCGCCCAGGTCGGCACCATCTCCGCCAACTCCGACGCCACCATCGGCAACATCATCGCCGAGGCCATGAACAAGGTCGGCAAGGAAGGCGTCATCACCGTCGAGGAAGCCAAGGGCATGGACACCACCCTTGACGTTGTCGAGGGCATGCAGTTCGACCGCGGCTACCTTTCCCCCTATTTCGTCACCGATCCCGAGCGCATGGTCTGCGAGCTCGACGAGCCGCTGATCCTCATCAACGAGAAGAAGGTCTCCTCCATGAAGGACCTGCTGCCCATCCTGGAGCAGGTCGCCAAGATGTCCCGTCCGCTTCTGATCGTGGCCGAGGACATCGAGGGCGAGGCCCTGGCCACGCTCGTCGTCAACAAGCTGCGCGGCACCCTTCAGGTTTGCGCCGTCAAGGCCCCGGGCTTCGGCGACCGCCGCAAGGCCATGCTGGAAGACATCGCCATCCTGACCGGCGGCAAGGTGATCTCCGAAGAGCTCGGCTTCAAGCTTGAGAACACCACCCCGGACATGCTGGGCAACGCCAAGAAGATCACCGTTGACAAGGACAACACCACCATCATCGACGGCGCCGGCGCCGACGCCGACATCCAGGGCCGCGTCAAGCAGATCCGTGCCCAGATCGAGGAGACCACCAGCGACTACGACCGCGAGAAGCTCCAGGAACGCCTCGCCAAGCTGGTGGGCGGCGTTGCCGTGATCAAGGTCGGTGCCGCCACCGAAACCGAAATGAAAGAGAAGAAGGCACGCGTTGAGGACGCCCTCCACGCCACCCGTGCGGCGGTCGAGGAAGGGATAGTTCCCGGCGGCGGCGTCGCCTACCTGCGCACACTGGCCGCCCTCGACGGCCTCACGCTCTCCCACGACCAGCAGTTCGGCGTCAACGTCATCAAGCGCGCCCTGGAGGAGCCCATCCGCCAGATCGCAGCGAACGCCGGCGTTGAAGGCTCCATCGTGGTCGACAAGGTGAAGGGGGGCGACGGCTCCTTCGGCTACGACGCCTCCGAGGACCAGTACGGCGACATGGTGCAGTTCGGCATCATCGACCCGACCAAGGTCTCCCGCACCGCGCTCCAGAACGCCGCTTCCGTGGCCGGCCTGATGCTGACCACCGAGGCGATGATCGCCGAGAAGCCCAAGAAGGAAAACGCCCCCATGATGCCGCCGGGCGGCATGGGTCACATGGGCGGCATGGACTACTAAGAGTCCGACAGTCGTATTCGCGACACAAAAAAGGGGGCGGTAGAAACCGCCCCCTTTTTTGTCACCATACTTCAGGGACAAAAAGGACAAAAGAGTAAAAACCCGATTACTTCTCGATGCCGATCCGTGCCTTTACCCCCGCTTTGTAGTAGTGCTTGGCCTCCTGCATCTCCGTAACCAGGTCGGCCGCCTCGATTATTTCCGGCGCCGCGTTCCTGCCGGTCAGCACCAGCTCGACCCGTTCCCCTTTGTCCCGAATCAGCGCCAGCAGTTCCTCCACGCTCACAAGACCGTGGGATACCGCCGAGTTGATCTCGTCCAGGATGACCAGGTCGTAGCGCCCGCCGCAGGCGGCCTCACGAGCCATGCGAAAGGCCTGGCGGGCCATCTGCTCCGCTTCTGGTCCGGGAGACCTCCTGCCCAGCCAGCCGTGGTGTCCCATCTGGACGATGGTGAAAAAGGGTGCCAGCCGCTCGGCCGCCATATGTTCACCGCACGGGTGGCCCCCCTTGACGAACTGGATCATGCAGACCATGAGCTCGCGGCCCACTGCCCGCAACGCCAGACCCAGGGCTGCCGTGGTCTTCCCCTTGCCGTTACCGGTGTATACCTGAACCAGGCCCTTTTCCAGTTTGAAGCCAGCCATGCCCGCCACCCGCCAATCTATTTTCGAATCAGCAGTAAACGGAAACGTGGCATGCGTTTCCATTTACGCCGCTCCAGTGTCCATCGGGAGGCGGACACTGTCAAGGCCAAATGACGCCCTGCCCCGGAAACCGGTCGTAGAGTGGAATCTTGTCCTTGACACCGCAGGATCGTTTTGCTATTGAAAGAAGGTACGCACGGGCGATTAACTCAGCGGGAGAGTGCTACCTTCACACGGTAGAAGTCACTGGTTCGATCCCAGTATCGCCCACCATGAAACCTCAAGAGGCAGCCTTCATCGGCTGCCCCTTTTTCGTTGCGATCTGTTATTGTGGAACTGCAGGCCAGGCTCCTCTATGGAGGCAACGTTTTATGGCAGCCGGAAACAGGGTCATCGACATCCATTGCCATACCGCCGGCATCGGGGCCGGGGAGAGCGGCTGCTTCGTCTCCCCGGCCATGCGCCGCAGCTGGCGCTACCGGATCTACCTGAAGGCCTTCAGGGTTACCGAAGCCGGGCTGCGGCGCGAGGGGGACGGTCTGATCCTCCGCCGGCTGTCGGAGCAGCTGGCCCAATCGAGCCGGGTGGATGCGGCGGTGATCCTGGCCATGGACGGGGTGGTGGGCGACGACGGAGACCTGAACGTCGCAGAGACCGAGGTCTACATCCCGAACCGGTTCGTGGCCCGGGAAACCGCCCGTTACCCCAACCTGCTGTTTGGTGCCAGCGTCAACCCCTATCGTTGGGACGCGCTTGAGCGTCTCGAACGGGCCGCGGCAGACGGCGCGGTGTTGATCAAGTGGCTCCCCCCCATCCAGTTGATGGACCCTTCCGACAGGAGGTTGCTGCCGTTCTACCTGAAGATGAAGGAACTGGGCCTCCCGCTCCTCTCCCATACGGGGAGGGAGTACTCCTTCACCCGGGCCAGGAACGAGCTGGCCGACCCCGAACTGCTCCGCCTCCCGCTCAGCCTGGGGGTGACCGTCATCGCGGCCCACGCGGCCAGCAGCGGTTGCAGCCAGGGCGAGTCGAACCATGTCCGCTTCATCCGCCTCTGCAACGAGTTTCCCAACCTGTACGGCGACATCTCGTCCCTGACCCAGCTCAACCGGCCGGGACACCTGGTCCGCCTGCTGCAGCACCGGGAGCTGCACGCACGGCTGCTGTACGGTACCGACATGCCCCTCCCCAACACCCCTCTCGTGACACCCCTCGCCTTTCCGTTCCGCATCGCTCCGGGGAGGATGCTCGAAATCTTCCGCACCACCAACCCCTGGGACCGGGATGTGGCCCTCAAGGAGTCGCTGGGGGTGACAGCCCGGATCCTGGGGAACGGCGCGGGTCTCCTGACAGGGGCCTCCACGACGTGAGATATCTCTTTAACACCCCATAATCACACACTATTTTATATCTTATCGAAAATACTGATTTTATTAATGTGCACAAATATTATGCATGACGCTAAACAGTACCTGCCCAATATCGCCTGGCAGATTTTTCCACAGGGTATTCCACAAATTTTCCACAGCGGCTGTTGGAGATTGGTCGGGATCGGCCACGGCCGCGAGACGGCCGCCGTTCTACCCCACGTCCACGCAGCGGATCCCCTCGGGCCGCCATGCCGGCGAGATCACGAACGACCCCTTCCCTGCACCGTCGGCCAGGAGCGAGCCGAAGGTCAGGGTGGATTCCCCAAACCGGTCATTGACCGCGTCCATGGCTCCGGCGGCGTCCGCCCGCTTCCGTCCGCTGCTGAAGAGCGACAGTTGATCCTCTCTGTGCCGGAGCCCGGAGAGGCATATCCCCAGAAGCCGCACCGGCTGCTCCAGGGTGACCGAATCCAGGATCCCGACTGCGGCGTGGTAGATATCGTCGCTCAGGTTGATGTGGTCCGGCAGGGTCTGCTGCTTCACGAAGTTGGTGTCGAAATCGGCGTAACGGACCTGCAGACCCACGGTCCTGCCGCTGACCCGGTAGCGCCGCGCCCGCCGCCCCACCATCTCCGAGAGCCGGAGCAGGCGCTTCAGGATCTCCTCCCGCTGCTCCAGGTCCCGTTCCAGGGTCATGGAGTGGCCCACCGACTTGACCGGCTCCGCATCCCGGTCCGGCACCACCGGCGATCCGTCCTCCCCCCGTCCCATGCGCCTCAGGTGCTCACCCATCACGCCGAACTGCCTCCGCAGGATCTCCAAGGGGTACCGGCCCAGCTCCCCGCAGGTGGTAATCCCTAAAAGCTTCAGACTCTGCTCGGTCTTCCGGCCGATGCCGCAGAGGTCCCTGATGGGGGCCTTCTCCAGGATCCCGGCCACCGCCTCGGGTCGGATGACCGTCAGGCCGTCCGGCTTCTCCATGTCCGAGGCAAGCTTGGCCAGGAGCTTGTTGGGGGCGACGCCGATGGAGCAGGTCAGGCCGAAGCGTTGCCTGATGCGGGACTTGAGCCGGCAGGCGATGTTCTCGGGTGTGCCGAAAAGCTTCAGCGACCCGGTCACGTCCATGAAGGCCTCGTC
>JARKPN010000142.1 GCA_029975275.1 Geobacteraceae bacterium
ATGGAAAAAGGGGCGCCCATCGGGCGCCCCTTCCAGGTTCAGAGGCTAGTACTGGTAATACCAGACCTCATTGGAGGAACCGGTAACGTAGAGCCTCTTGAGGGTGGAATCGTAGGTCGCGTGGCCGGCGTAGTTGTCGGGCGTCTTCGGGTCGGCGAGCTCGTGCCAGGTCCCGTGGGCGATGTCGAAGATGGCCGGGGCTCCGCTGTAGGAAGCTGCCGCGTAGAGGAAACCGACACTGCTGCCGAACCAGGTGAACTGGCCGTTACCGCCGAGATCGAAACCGGTCGGGTGATCGGGGAGAGAGGTCACCGTGCCGGTGGTGGTGTTGTAGGAGAAGAGAAGCCCGGGTTCGACGATGACATAAATCAGGTGAGACCTGGGGCCCGAGGCCGCGACGTTGGCCCAGTCGCCGAAGTCGTACAGCACAGCGCTCCAGCTGTTGGTCGCCGGGTCATAACTGTAGAGGTTGTCGTCATCGAGCACGATCCAGAGTTTGCCAGCCTTCCACGCGCCGTGTGAGAATGTGCCGATAGTGGGCGCCGGGGCCAGGGTCTCCAGAGTGTTGGTGATGGTGTTGTAGCGTTCGAGTTGATTGGTCGACTCTGAGGGAGGCATGTAGATGTAGGTGCCGGTGTCGTCAATCACCGGGTGCGCGCCGTGGCGGCCGAAAGCGAAGGTCGTGGCTCCCTCCGCGCTCTCGTTGACGTGGTCGATGCGGTAGAGCGGCCGGCCGCTGCTGTGATTACCATAGATGGCGTACAGGCGTTGCTCGCGGTCCGAGTAGACCCATCCGCCGTCATGCTTATCGGCGAACGGATTCGCCGTGAGCCACGGCGACGAGACCGCGGTCTTGTTCCAGGGGTTCCTTGGATCGAGTCTGAAAAAGACGTAGTTTTCATCGCTGTCACCGCACCCGCTGAAGGACAACAACAATAAACCGAACAGACAAATCACGGCCGACTGCACATACCCGCTTCTCCGAAACACGTTCTTCATAC
>JARKPN010000151.1 GCA_029975275.1 Geobacteraceae bacterium
CATGATCCTCAGGACCCGGCACGACATCCTGCCGTTCAGGACCAACATCGTCACCGAGCAGCTCACCCCGGCCAGCCGCCTGCTCACTACCGTCACCGGTATCGCGGTGCAGCCCAACAAGGCAATCGTCGGCGCCAACGCTTTTGCCCACGAGGCGGGCATCCACCAGCACGGGGTGCTCATGGAGAAATCCACCTACGAGATCATGACCCCCGCATCGGTGGGGCTCAAGGACAACGTGCTGGTGCTCGGCAAGCATTCCGGCCGCCACGCCTTCAAGAAGCGGCTGGAAGACCTGGGGTACGAGCTGAACGACGAGACTCTGAACAAGACCTTCGAGCGCTTCAAGACCCTGGCCGACCTGAAAAAGGAGATCTTCGACGAGGACATCGACGCCATCATCGCCGACGAGGTCATGAGGGTGGCGGAAAAATACAAGCTCAGCCACATCACCGTCACCTGCGGCTCCTTTGCCGTGGCCACCGCCACGGTGCAGATGGAGATCGACAACGTGCCGGTGCGTACCGCCGAACTGGGCGACGGCCCGGTCGACGCCACCCTGAAGGCCATCCAGAAGTCGACCAAGACCAAGGCCACACTCCGCCAATCCACGGTCGGCTCCATCACCGGCGGGACCGATGCCCAAGGCGAGGTCACCGTGCGTCTCAGCGAAGGGGACCGCACCGTCATCGGCCGCGGCTCCTCCACCGACATCATCGAGGCGTCGGCCAAGGCATACATACACGCCTTGAACCGGCTGAGCATGAAGTGGGAGAAGGTGAGGGAAAGCCTGTAGGGGGTATCGACACTATCCCCTTGCCGGGTGGCTGGATTGGAAACAGGGCGGGGCCGGGAAACCGGTTCCGCCTTTTTTCGTAGGCAGGGGAAGGTGCTCAACGGGGATTTCGCGTAATTTCAGATGCGCTGCATACCGGGCATATAGAGGTGCTTTGGACGAGCAGCATGTGGGGATGGCATGACGGAAAATCAGGAGCGTCCAGCCAGGGACATGAATCGAGCACACTTACAGGTCTGTCGCTGAATTCCTTTGGAAATATGTGGTGGACCTATTGGAATGTTGGCTAACGGTATTTTTCATTAAAATTAATATATTGAATCAAATATAATTTTGTAATAAAGTGATGCTTCGAGATTCGGGCGGAGGGATGGCCGGATCTGATCAATCATGAGTTAGACGGCTTCACGCGCCATGAAAGCACGAACGCTAATCCGAGTTTCTATCTATCTTTTGCTTTATCTTGGCCTGCCAGTCATCGCATCGCTCATAGACAATGAGACAGTGACTGCTGTAGTTGGCATTGTTTACATTTTCCTGCTTATCCCCATTGGTATCTTGCGTATGATTGAGTTTTATCGCACCAACGATGACACGACTGTGTTAAGTCGCATCTTTAACGTCTTGTTTCGCGTTCCCCTAGCATTGTTGGGTTTGGTGTGTCTCGTTGTCGGTATTGGGATTGTTGGCTGGGTGCTTTACAATGTATTTATTGAACGTCAGAAAGAGTATAGCGGGCCTTCTTTCATTATCGGGTTTGGGAGTTTTGGGGTTGGCTTGCCGCTCATTCTTTACGGATGGTTCACGTTGCGGTCATCCATCAGCCGCCAAGAAGAGGTTGTTTTTAGTCCTGAGGAGCAAGAGGAGTTTGAGCATGAAGAAGATGATGAAGAACAGGCCGTCTAACCAGGGCGCTGCAGCGAACCGCCGCTGCGCTGGGCAGTCGGACGGTTCGGATAATTTGTCAGCAATTGTTGCAGCCGAGCAGAGAAATTCCGAAATTCCGGGGACATAATGCAAATTTTAGCTTGATTTTATAAATTTTAACTAATATTTTTGGCCATGGCCCGCATTTCGCGAATAGTTGCTCCCGGATACCTCAAACGTTGAAAGGAATGACAAATGGACGGAGCAGAGCATTTTTTATCAAGACTGAGGCTTTCTTTGCACCGATACAACTTTCCTCCGGGAAATCATCTATCCCATCACGAATCTTATGAATACGAACGAATGCGACGGATGGCAAATGTTGCCCAAGCGCTCTGGTTCGCAAAAAACAAACTACCATCAGCGGTCAGGAGTGAAACCGGCGAAGCCCTTGACGAAGTGCTTTCAGGGATACTGCCCGCGCTATTAATGGCGCTGGTTGTTGTTGCCGCAAGCTCCTTGGTCGGTGCGTCCATTGGGGCTATAGCCGGCGGTGTTTTCGGTTTGGGAGTCGGGGCAGTGCCGGGCGCAATCGCCGGTGGTACCACGGGATTTACAGCCGGCATGTGGATTCTTGAATGGATGGGCCTTGCGTTTCTTGCCGTTCATGTCGGTAAAAATATGTATCAGGTCGGCAGGCTCCTTGAGAGCGGATTTAACGATGCCTGGGGGTGGGGCGCGAGAGACCAATTTGCACCGGGCAGCTACCATAATGATATAATGTCTCGCCACTTCGCGGGTAAAGTCCCCGGTTTTTCACAAGTAACGGCCGCATCCGAGAAATTCGCCCAGGCGGTTGCCGTTTTGATAAGGCTGGTGCTGGAAGGAATAGTGCTGTACCTTACCGCCAGGGGAATAGCAAAGCTGCCGGAGCTTGTAGCCCAACTGAGAAACAGCCATCTCGGCGCGGGGTTCGCGACCTGGGTTGAGCAGAATCATCTACGCCTGATGAACAATCCGAAACTTAAGCGAACTGCAGGTTCTGGCGGAGGTGTGGCAGAGAAGCCGGTCAGGGTGCTGGATCATACGGGCGTGCCGGAGCAGCCGAGACCGGGAAGGGTTGAGAAGGGGCTTCCTCCTTTAAGGCAAAAATATGAAGATGCAGTAACCAGATTAAGAAATAAAGCTATTGCTATGCGGAAGGAAGGCTATTCAGAAGAAGAAATTGCTAGAACACTTCATGCAGAACGAAGAGCACTAGGAGTTAAATACAAAAATGTTACTCCCCCTGATTTGTTGAAGAAAATCTACCAACGAAATGAAGAAAAGTATGGCGACCCATTAGGCCCTTCAATTGATTATCTTCGTAGCAGAGGTAAGTCGTGGGAGCAAATTAGTGAAAGTGCTTGTCGCCCTGGCGGGAAGGATTTAGGCTTTTAAGTTCTAAAGGAGGTAATAAATTATGTTATGGCTTCAATCCAATGCAAAGTTTGATGAAATTGCTGAATTTAACCCAGATAATATGGCGTTAAATAAGTTATCCAAAAGAATGCTTGGTTCTTCTGTTCCGGCGAAATTAGACGGTTTTTTTTCTGACTTTGGAACTGGGTGGCTTGCATTATATAAAAAAGATGGAAAATTGATATTCGCATCGAACGGAAAAGCATTCATTCTGAACGATAATACAATAGTTAATGTTTCAGGCAGCACAAATCAGAGGCAACTCGATGTTGTGCGAAGTGGTGAAGTCATTTACAGCACATCATATCTTCTTGATGACACTGCTACATTTCATGGTGATTTAACATCATTTATTGAGGATGAGGATTTCGATTTTGGGCTTTTTGTAAGTAATATCTCCAAAAGCCTGGATAGAAAAGCGATTATATTGTCAACGTAGACAAAAGGATGAATAAGTATTCAACCAAACGCAACAGCAGGCAAGCCGCTGTGCTCTCAGCCGTTGGTACAATAAAAAGGGAAATTGAAGATGGGACTTGATGGTGTCGAATTAGTGATGGCGGTCGAAGAGGAATTTCAGATTGCGATTTCTGATTCCGAGGTGGCTGAATGCACAACTGTTGGGAAACTGGTGAAGTTGGTGCATTCGCGTTTACGGCACAGCAACACAGAGCCTTGCCCATCACAACACTCCTTCTACCTTGCCAGACAGAAATTGATCAGCTTCCTTCACATCCCAAGAGAAAAAATAAAACCAGAAACAAAGTTAGAAGAAATCATACCGAAGAAAAACAGAAAAAGGCTATGGAGCCAAGTAACAACGGCAATGGCGGCTGATGGAGTCTTCTACCACAATCGTCTTGTCCGCCCGAAATGGATGACTTACGGGTTGCTTCCAGCCTTCTTCGTTATGCCCTGCGCATACCTTTTATGGATCGGTTTTCCTTTTGCCTTGTCACTGATTTCAGCACTGCCTGTGTTTATCTTCTTTGAGCGGATTACACGGTTGTTCAGCACCGAGTTTCCGAATAAAATGTCACAGGTGAAGGATCTCATAAAACTGATCAAATCCCTTAATTCTAAAACATGGTCTGAGGAAGAAGTTTTCGTAAAGATTCGGGGCATTACTGCGAAGCAACTTGGAATTGATGAGTCGCTTGTAACGCTTGATGCAAAGTTTATAGACGATCTCGGCGCCGGATGAAGTGCCAACTTGCGGTACGACCAGCCCGTCCAGAAAAGACTGGGCTGGCTGGTCAGCCTTATGGCGTTGGGAACCCAGGGGGACGCCCATAAAAATATAAGTTTCTCAGGAAGAAATTTATGAATTTATGGGCGTCCCCATCCGCCAGTTGGATGTTTAAAGAAATATTTGTAGGCGAGACTATTCTGATGAAAGGAACAGACACATGGATACAATTGCAGGCGCCGTGATTGATAACGATATCTATAATCGTCGTTCAGACATATGGTGGAGCGGTGAAGGTTTCGCCTCCCTCCTTGAACATGTCTCCAATCCCTGGCGTGTTCCCTACTTTCAGCGCGTAATTGCCGGTGAGATGAAGATTGCAGCCGATGCAAAACGCGTACTTGATGTGGGGTGCGGAGGAGGGGTGTTGGCCGAGGCGTTCGCCGCCATGGGTTTTGAGGTGACCGGCATCGATCCGTCCGAAAAGTCCATCGCTGCCGCCACTGATCATGCAGCCGGAAAGGGACTGACCATAGATTATCGTGCCGGATCGGGCGACCAGCTCCCTTTTTCGGATGAAAGCTTCGGAATAGTCTGCTGCTGCGACGTTCTGGAGCACATCCGCAATTGGGAAGATGTGATTTCGGAGGTTGCCAGGGTCCTCAAACCCGGGGGTGTATTTCTTTACGATACAATCAACCGCACGAAGATGAGCAAACTGGTATTCATCAAGCTGGGGCAGGAGTGGAAATACACCCGTTTCCTTCCTCCCAACATGCACGCATGGGACATGTTTATCAAACCGGATGAACTTAAACGTTCCCTGGAACGACACGGCCTGCGGAACATTGATATCAAGGGGACCATGCCGGGCGGAAATCCCCTGAAAATGCTGATCGCGATGCTGCAATTTAACAGAGGTAGAATATCCGCAGCGGAATTCGGGAAACGGGTCGGTGGTTCGATTGAAGGACCAAACATCGACGTGAATTACATGGGTTATGCGATCAAATAAAAATTGATGGCCTCGCAAAAAGTGGGAGTCATGGGGGCAGGTTCGACTTTAGGATATTTGCTGATAATCGGAATGAATATCCGAAACTCTAGCCTGACCCGATAGGTGCTCCTGAAGCCGTCAATAGGTTAAACAACAGGCCACGAAAATGTCTCGGATACCGGACACCACATGAAGTGTTCTGGCCTATGGCTCGTGGTGCACTTGCAATTTGAATTCACTCGCTCCGCTCGTGGCCCCGTTGGGGAGGGATTCGGGGGAGGGATTCGGGGACGTTGTTTAAATGTTTATTAACTTCTCAAATAACAGCGTCCCCGGGCTATGCTCCCTATCGCCCTACCCGCACGGCATTTTGGTGTACTCCTCTTGGAAAGCCTTGTCGTGAATCTGCCTGAACAGCCCTTCAGCTCCAGTTCCCAGTCCGCGAGCATATTCAGGACCTCACCTTTACGCGGCTTCTATTTTTCGCCAATTTTCATCGGCCTGCTTGATATTGCCGTCTGTATTTTCTTCAAATATCTTTTTGAATTCCTGGCTGAATTGCAGAACGAGACGACCGTTGATTATCTCCCAAGTATCAATCTCTATGGGAAACAATACTCCGAGTGAAACACCGAATGCACAGAAGCCGCCGTATGCAGGAAGATATTTTTCCGGGTCCTTTTCAAACAGCTTCTTGTTTTCTTCGGAGGAAAAAAGATACTTGTAGCCGCCATATTCCAATAATATGGACGGGTTGCCTCTCATTGCCGCACCGATTGCGTGGAACGCGACGGGGTCGTAACCCTGCAATGTTACTTTGCCGTGAGGATCTGCATTAATTACCTGTTTCATTTTGACCTCCTGTTAATGGTTTGGGAGGGATTCGGGGATTCGGGGACGCTGTTTAAATGTTTATTAACTTCTCAAATAACAGCGTCCCCGGGCTACGCTCCCTATCACCCTACCCGCCCCACGGCATTTTGGTGTACTCCTGGAAAGCCTTGTCGTGAATCTGCCTGAACAGCCCTTCATGCTCCAGTTCCCAGTCCGCGAGCATATTCAGGACCTCCCATTCATCCCCAGCTGCTTCACCGGCCGCCTTCCGGTAAAACTCGGCGAAGTCGCGCTCAATCAGATATGCCATGCGGAGGATCGGTAGGTCCGGCACCATCGACTCAAGGGTGGTGTCATCGATGAATTCGGATGCCGCCCGCTGAGAGAAGAATCCTTCCTCCTGAATTTTCCGCCCCATGGTAAGATCAAGTTTTTCTCCCTTTTGCAGGAGATCTATCTGCCGCTGGATGAAATCGATATGCTTCTGTTCCTCTGCAGCCAGATTCCGGAACGCGCCCACGGCCGCGCCATGGCTCAACCGGCCAGCATATTCCTCAAAAAAGCGCTTGCCCTCGAACTCCCTTTGCAGGGCATACTGGTAAACCTTCAACACTTCCATGTTTTCCTCCTTCATTAAATTATGTGATAACGTAACTACTTTATATTAAGTCGGTTTTATGTCAAGGCCCATGCCTGTCATTTCTTTCTTCTCGCGGCAACAACAGGTGTCAGATGGGTAATCAAGAAGGGAGGAGAATACCGGGACAGTTATGTTTATTGTTAATTAAATAATTTTTGAGATATCGGGAGGGACGTAGTTGATTTGTTGATCAGGTAGTCAACTCAACTTCCCTGTTTTCCAGGAAAGAAATTGTGAAGTGTCCCCGGAAGCGTCCCTATTTATATTATTTATATTTATAAGGAAAGTCTAAGAGGTCAACCCTTGACATAGGACACTGGATGATGTGCACGCAAGTCCCCTGAAGAAAGTATATGGAGGCATAATTCTGGGAAGCGTGGATTTCATAAAATTTGTGCTTGGAAAGATCGAAAGAGAGCAGCTGGAGTGCGAGGAGACATCGGACCGGAGGAGCCTGTGTGCGTCTCATTTGCCTGAAGAAGTGTTTTCTGCAACGTGTGCGCATTATGGAATCGCCCCAGAAGAAATAATGAGTACAGCTCGGAATGATGTCAGGAAGCAAATGCATTTTTCTGCTCAAAAAACATACAAGCGCCGGCAATCGAGAAATTGGTGAAATAATGGGAGGAATAGGACCAGCCACGGTTGCCAAAGCATTCCGGCGCTTCACGGAAAAACTGGCGAATAATGCCCGATTAAAGGAGGAAATAAAGGAGTTGGAAGGGACAATGTCTCATGTCAAGGGTTGACCCCTCTGGGTCCCGCTGTCGCATCAACGGAACACGCCGATTTGAAAGGAGCGCCGGCGGGCGACTCCTGAATGGTTTTCAAAGCTCTGTTGAAGCCGTGCTACGGTTTCCGGCATCCTTCCTGTTTTAGTTGTGTGCAAAGCAAAAAGCCGATCTGTTTTGCCCAGTACTGCAGGGCAGTGTCTGCGTGATACCAGGTGTCCCATATTCCCTGCACATTTTTTTCACCGATCCGCCGGTCCAGCGCGGCAATCAGCAGCTCACCGGTGGCATTGTCGGTGAGTCTGAATTCCGCTGTAATCTCGCCAACCCCCGACTGTTTGCCGGTAGTGGTAAACTTGACAAGACTCAAACCCGCACCAATCGGGGTTGCGGATGAAGTAATCATCCGTACCGGTTTGGATGTGTCCGCGTCACGGATTGCCATTTGCAGGTTCAGGGTGCCTGTACCTCCCTGCGTAACGACTTCGATTTCTTTTTCCAGCTCCCGGATCAGGTAGATGTAGGCATTATTTGCCAGCTTCTGGTAGCTCTCCCGCTCGGAGGCACTCAACTCCCCCTCCTTGGCAATCAATACCGGCTCGACCATGATGGTCGAGTACCGGCTGATATTGAATCCCGGCTTGATATAACGGTACAACGCCTCATCACCGGTTCCCTCCTGCAGAAGATCAGGGTTGACCAGTATGGCACTCTTTGCGTTGACACTCCTGCCCTGATGTGTTCCTGAACAGCCGCAGAGCAGCGCCAGAGAAATCAGCAGTGCAAACGGGATGACGAGTTGTGTGGGTTTCATCAACGTTCTCCTTTGGTGAGGCAGCCGTTAGGGGACCATGTACTTTGGGAAGGCGTCGGTATCGTAAAGGTCCGGTGGGTTCCTGATGGTTTCCATCGGACCTTTACATGATGCGGTATTTTGCAGGCGTTCACGTTGACCGTGTACAACCTTCTATTTACCTGAAAACTTCCTCAGGAAATAGGCCCCGCCGGCGCCGGTGGTTTCGAAGACATTCGGGTTTTCACCGGTTCGGATGGAGGTGAGTACATTGCCATAAAAATCCAGATTCGTGTAGAACGGTTGCGGCTCCTTCCAGTATTTCTCTCCCTGGTCGGTCAGTTTGAAATCGGCATAGACGGCATCATAGCTGCCGAGGGCATTGGGATTGGTAGAAGAACCGGCACTTCCGGATAACAGGGTGCTGGAGCTGCCAATCAGAATATCTTTATTCCGAACGGCATCTTCGGGGGTAGAGTCGATATAGAAATGGATCACCCCGTTTTCGATGACCGCCCCGCCTGCGGTTACCTTGCCGGTGATGCTAAAGTCGCCGATCAAGGCATAATACCCGGGATTCAGACCCGATCCCAGTGCGTACCCTCCAAAGCCTTTGGGGACAAAACCGGTGCGGTATTCCATGATGTCGAATTCACCTTTCTCTTCAAAGCTTGAGACGGTCTGATCGTAGGTAATCGTTGAATAATAACTGTAATACATCTGGTTCACCTCAAAGGCCTGGGGGGTAAACGCAGGCGGATACACGACCGAAGGGACCTGGGACTCGTCAACCGTCCAGGAGGGAGCCGGGACCGATACAGGCGCGCTTAAGCTGTCTGAACCGCAGCCGGCCAACAGCATCAGTAACAGACAGAGTCCTGCCGGCAGGGTTTGGTGCAATTTGGTTAATTTCATAGTGACGGCCTCCATTGAAATAGATGATCTCGGTGTTATCTGGACAGTTGGATCCTGGTAAGCCCGAAGAGGGTCCCTACCCAGACGGTCTTGCCGTCGCTATCCAGCGCCAGGGCTGCATAATAATTGTTGTAGGCATTGCTGCCGGGACCGATTCTGGTGGTGAAACGGATATTGTTGAGGTTGTCGGCATCCAGGCCGGTCAGGTACCAGCCGTCGGCAGTCTTGTTATAGGTGTAGACAGTGTTTGAGGCGAGGCTGATTTTGGATACAACCGACGGCACGGCGATACTGTTATTGACGCTGGCCACGGTAAAGCTGCCGTTGCTTCTGAGGTGCAGGCGGGCGAAGCCCGGCTCGGTCGTTGCGCTGCCCGTGGTGCTGTCAAAGCCGTCGTTGCCGTAGTTGTTTTCAGCGTAGATATCCACGCTGGCGCCATATGCGCCGGGGGCTACGATCAGGGAGTTTTCGTCGCTTACTTTTTCGTTATTGCCGAATGGGGCGGCTTGGGCGAACAGGCGCTGCTCACCCGGCTGCAGGGTGATCTCTGCCCGGTAGACGTTCACGTTCATGTAGGTGGCATTATCGGCAATGGTGACAAAACGGCGGCTGCCGATCCGGAATATGGTGGGGGAGGTGCCTGAACCCTGGCTGACCTGGCCGGACTTCTTTTTGCTGCCGCGGTCGTAATTGCTGAACCAGGAGATGGACGGGGTGCCGTCCGTGGCTGCGCCGAGCCGGTAGAGGCGATGGGTGGTCAGGATATAGACGCCGGATGGGCCGTCGCTGCTGTCCCCCTCGTCAACGGCGTGTGAGTTGGTGATCGTTTGGCTGTCGCTGTCGGTTACCGGCGGATTGTCTGCCGGAGTTGAATAATCGTTCAGGTCAATCCAGCGGATGGCGCCGGTGAGAGTGATGGTCCCGACCACCGCCTGGGAAGTGGTGAACCAGATGTTGCCGTCCTTGTCCGGCATCACGGCATACAGTTCCAACGGCTTCGAATAGCCCTGGGCGGTGATGGTGCCGGTGATGTCGTAATCGGCGTCCACAGTGTAGCCGTCTATACCACCTGCTGTAGAAGGTGTGCGCCGCAGCACCAGCAGGTGGCCGTCTGGCATGGCCACCACCATACGATACTGGCTGTCCTGGTAAAAGTAGCCGGCGCCGCCAAAGTTGGTTTCTTCATCCGGGGCGACTGTTTTAGTGAACGGGTAGAGCGCAAGAATCTGCAGGGTAGTGCGATCAATGGTTGTAACGTAGCGCTCATACGACGTTGCATTCGGTCCCGGCACTCCGGCACAAATAGTCTGGATGTTGCCCTGGGCGTCAAAGGCCTGTGAGGCGCATTCTCCCAGGGCTATCACGCGGAATTTTCCGGTTAACGGGTCTTTGACCACAGCTACATTCACTTGTGAGACCTCTGGCTGCCGGACCGTTGTCGGCCCGGCAAAGGCGTAGCTGTCCGACAGGTAGGAGTCGGAATGGATGTTGTTGTTGGGGTTGGGGGAGAGGTACGGATTCTGCCAGACATTGGCAACCCGCGGGACAGGCGCAGATGGAGCGTCGCTGCCGCTGCAGCCGACCAGCAGCAAAGCAACAAGGCTGAGGAGCGCCGATAGGGTTAATCCGATGTCTTTCATGATAGTCCTCCTATCGCGTGTGGCTAGGTGCCGCTGCAAAAGATAGCTGAGATCAAAGGATACTGTCTGTCAGGAGGATTACGGTTTTTATGTAAGGGTTTTTACGGACAGACGGGATTCGGTGGTGCCGGCCGGTTCTGCGCGGCATGGTCAGTCACTGGTTGCAGACCGTCCTTGCAGAAGATGGCGACGCAGGCTTTTCATGCCGTCAAGCCCGAACTTTTCAGTAATTCGTGAGTAGTAAGATTCTACGGTCCGGGGGCTGATGTGGAGTTTTTGGGCAATTTCAGCCGTAGTGTAACCTTTGCGGATAAAGCCGACAATCTCCTGTTCCCGCTGGCTGAGCAGATCTTCCGGGTTGCTCTGTGTGGTGTCGCCGAGCAGTTTGTCGGCAAGACTCTGGGCTGCATGGCGGCTGATATGCCGTTTGCCTGCAAAGACCTCCTGTACCGCCTCAAGCAGGGCGTCAATAGTGTCCCGTTTGGTGACATATCCGCTTGCCCCTGACTTGAAGGCCTTTTCAATACTGGCCGCATCGCTGTGCATGGAGTAGACAATTGCCTTGATGTTTCGTTCGGCAAGCAGTGGCAGCAGGTCAAAACCGCTTTCCTGATCCAGTGAGATATCCACCAGCACCAGATCCGGGGGGTGCTGTGTCACGTAGCGCACGGTCTCCGCAACGGTTTCCGCCTCGCCGCAGATGCGGTACCCCGCCCGACTGAACAGCAGGTGAAGACCCTGACGCACTGCCGGATGATCATCCACCAGCAAGATCGTTCTCAGATTACGCGGCTGATCAGTCATCAGTCTGGTCCTCCTTGTCCGGTACGGTGCAGGGAGCGCTGCAGAGTACGGTTGTACCTCCCGTCGGTTGGGCCTGGAGCTCCAGGGCGCCGCCGATTATACGGGCACGGTGAGACATGATCCTGATCCCCATACCGCCAGGAGAACCGGAAGCAACCCCTGAACAGCCTGCACCGTTGTCGCAGATTTTCAATCGTATGCCTTCTGCCCGGCTGCAATCAAAGGATACGGTGATCTGGTCGGCATGGGCATGTTTAACCGCATTGGTGACTGCCTCCTGAGCGATCCGGTACAGGTGGGTTAACTGGGGATAGCGGCACTCGCTACAGGTCCGCTGGTCGTGGAATGCAACACTGATACCGCTTTGCTCTGCTGTACGCTGTATAAATTCTTGTAAAGAGGTCCGTTGTCCCTGGGGTTCATGTTCGATTGGCCAGGCCCCTCGTGAGAGGCGGTACGCCTGATCCACGGCTTCATCCAGCAGTCGATTGAGGGGTCCCAGTATGTCGTGGCTTTCCCGATCTTCGTTTTGTTGGTTGGTGAGGGTGGAGCAGAGCAGCCGGGCACCGGTAAGCTGCTGGCAGAGTCCGTCATGCAGTTCCCGGCTGATCTTGAACCGTTCATCGTCACTGATGCTGACTACCTCCTGTTCCAATCTCAATCGTGCGCACATCTCCTGTTCGACAGTCTGGTGAGCCGCTATCCGTTCAACCATCTCACGACGCAGCTCATCCACAAGCGTGCCGATCTGTTGTCTTTGCGTGTTTATGCGGTCTGCCAGGGCAATGGCTATGAAAGCGGCATCAAGAACCAGCGCAAGTTGCATGGCACTGGCAGAAAAGAGTTTGTTCGGCAGCAGGTTGAAATTGATCAGAGCAAAGAGCAGTGAGCCAAGATAGACCACAAGCCGTGAAAACAGGAAGTAACGGGCCGGTGCAAACCCCCTTCGGAAGCAGACATAAGCGGCGATACCGGAGAGAACCGTCGCCAGCAGGTACATCAGATTGACCGCAGATTTTGCGTAGAGCGGCGGCATCAGCAGGTAGCCGGGGAGCAGCAGTGTATTCAGACCGATCAGCCAACGCAGTACATTATCCAACCGGGGAGACAGGTCGCCTGTCTTGAGGAAAGAGCGGGTGAACAGCAGACCGGTCAGGGTCATCAGAATCGCAGAGAGCAGCAAGGTGGTGCGGTGCAGTGCCGGGTGCTCCGGCAGCAACCAGGCATAGTAATTGCCCGTGATGGTTAGCAGCGTTATCAGGCTGCTGAGCAGATACAGGACAAAGTAGAGATAACTACGCTCTCTGACAAAGGTCAGCAGTGCTGTGCCGATCAGGGTCATGGCCAGCATGAAGCCGCACACGGCAGCGGTGAGCGACCGTCTGGCAGCCTCCTGGCGCTGGAACGCCTGATCGGTCATGATGGTGAGTGGAAACAGGGCGCGGCCCTGAATCCGGGCCCGCAGGTAGAAGGTATGGGGCGTCTGGTCAAGGGGAAGCGGCAGCACGACACTCCGGTTCCGAATTTTCCGGATGCTCATCGGTCGGGCCACACCGGAGCGTTGCAGTTCAAACCTGCCGTTGTCTTTGGGAATATACAGATCCACCTCATCCATAACCGGTTGCGACAACAACAGCAACCAGTTTCCATGAATACGGCTCTGACTGCTGGCGGTAAAGCGGAACCAGTAGGCCGACGCGGACATGCCGAAATTGGGAGCAGGCTGATGTACCGGTTTGAAAGAATGGGCCAGACCGGGTGAGGTGATATCCTCAATCTTCAGTTTGGCGGTGCTATCTTCCAAGACCTCAAGGGTAGCCGGTCCCAGTTCATAGCTGTCGGCAGAGTCGTCCAGTATTAATGATGCATATGCAGGCGCAGGAGCGATGCAGATAAAAAGCATCAGGCCCAGGAGCACACTCTCTGCGGACTGCCGTATGGATGCGGCATTGCGATGGTTGATGGACACCTGAATGCGCAATTGGGGACGTTCCTTTCTCATTGACTAACCGGGGCAATATATCCTGAAAAGTCGGCGAGTTTGCCCATTTTCCCAGTGGTTCTCGATTAGCTGAAGATACTGATAGGCGCCTGATTTCTTGACACGAGCAAGCATGGTGCACCTCCATGAAGGCACCATGATAATGCCATTTTAGGCCGCAGGCAAGAAGACCTGCAAAGGGTGAATTCAAATAGCAAGGGCACCACCTGATTTTTGCTTTTACTTTTATTCAATCTATTTGTGGGACAGTTGTGGTAATGTGTCTTAGGATGGTGCCGTGTCGAGAGAACATCTGGAAAAAAATCAAATTTGGCTGTACGCTTTGGCTCTGAGCGTCGGGGCGCTGTTCGGGCTGTGGCAACCTGCCTTGGGCAGAAGGTTGGAACTTCTCGTTTCGCCCGTAATAGCCGTGTTGCTGTACGGAATGTTCTCGCAGATTCCGTTCCTCCAGTTACGGGCTGCATTTGCAAACCGCCGCTTCATAGCCGCCCTGATGACGGTCAATTTTATTGTCGTCCCCGTATTCGTCTGGTTGTTGTCTCGTCTCCTGCCGCAGCACCCGCCTCTGCTGCTCGGGGTTTATCTCGTCCTGCTGACGCCTTGCATTGACTATGTCATCGTTTTCACACACCTCGGCCGTGGGAACGCAAAGCTTGTTCTTGCATCTACGCCGCTGCTGCTTCTCGCCCAGATAATTCTTTTGCCTGTGTACCTGTGGCTGTTCATCGGAGGTCAAGCGACCCAGGTAATGAGCGCCGGGCCGTTTGTCGAGGCGTTTCTGGTGCTCATCGTGCTGCCTCTGGGGCTGGCGATCTCTGCCGGGTTTTGGGCGAAACGCTGCCGCTACGGCACCGTCCTGCTGCAGGCAAGTGCATGGCTGCCGGTGCCGTTTATGGCGCTTACCTTGCTTCTGGTCGTCGCATCCCAGATCGGCAGGATTGAGGAGCACCTTTCCGTTGTGGTACAGGCCGTTCCGGTTTATGTCGCCTTTATGGCCGTCATGCCCTTCCTTGCGCGTATGACGGCCAGGGCGTTTCGACTGGACACCGGGGCGGGAAGGGCCGTGATATTCAGCGCAGGGACGCGCAATTCTCTGGTGGTGCTGCCCCTTGCCCTGGCGTTGCCGGACACATGGATTGTGGTGCCTGCCGTTATTGTGACCCAGACGCTGGTGGAACTGGTCGGCGAGTTGCTCTACATACGTCTAGTGCCGTCGGTCATTCTCCGGGAAGCTCGATAATGTGTCGCAGGTGTAGAAAACGGGTGTATAACGCAAAAGATGCTATGATAGGGATCGGGATGAACCATGCCGGCTCCATCCGGGGCGGTTTTCTGGAGGCGTTATGAAAACGTTATGGCTGTTCGCTGTACTCCTCGCGGTTACGGGGTGTTCCACGTATAATGCGGGCAGGCCTTTTCCTCTGGTTGAGGCCGACCCGATAAGCGTCAGGGGATGTCGTCCGGTGGGCAGATTCGCCGGGCCTTACGGATACAGGTTCTGGGGTCCCCCGCCTGTCCTGGGGGATTTCAAGTACCGGGCTGCGGTACAGGCCCGCGAGGCCGGTGCGACACATATCTACTGGCGGGACGATTTCTGGGGGTATTACGGCCAGAGCAGGGTCGTCGGCCATGCCTTTGACTGCACCGGAGTTGCCATGCCGGGATACGACGACCTGGACGCCTACTGATTTTCAGAACAAAAACCGGGGGTCCGCCATCGGCGGACCCCCGGTTTTTTATTCCGGCATGCCGGCTTCGTGAGTGTCGTCAGTACTGCAACTCTATCATCTCCATATCGAACAGGTTGATATGGATCTTACGGTTGTTGAGGGTCTTGCCCTGGCCGATGAGTATCTTGCAGACCTCGGCGACCTCAAGGCTGGCGATGACCGCCGGGGTGAAGGAGGGGTTGCCGAGACCGCTTTCCACACCCTTGGCGTTGACCGCCCGGCTGTAGATCTTCCTGAGGGTATTTTCACCCGGGAACTGGGTGGATACCTGGCCGTACCAGCCGCCGATGGCGCCGTGCACCAGCGGCGCGTTCAGCTCGGCGCTGGTGTCGGCCAGATCCAGCCTGACGGCTATGTTGTCCAGTGCATCCACCACCACATCCACATCCTGGAGGATATCGCCGCTGTTGGTTTTGCTGTAGGCGCATTTGTGCGCGATGACGGTCACGGCGGGGTTTATCTCGGCCACCCGTTTCCGGGCCGCCTCCACCTTGGGCTGTCCCAGCATGGCGAGGGAGGAATAGAGCTGCCGGTTCAGGTTGTGCTCCTCGAACACGTCCGGATCCACGGCGGTTATGCGGCCGACGCCCAGTCGCGCCAGCTGCTCGATGACGTATCCGCCCAGCCCGCCGCAGCCGATGACGGCAACATGGCCGCAGAAGATGCGCAGCTGCTGAGCCACGGTGAGCATGTTGCGGTTCCGCTGGTAGCGCGAGGGGAGCAGCCCGGCCTCCAGCGCCAGCCGCTCCACCTGGCCGATGCTCAGGCCGAAATGGGTGGCGGCGAACGCCTGGTGCCTCCACGGCAGCAGGTCCCCTTCCGCCTGTTTGCACAGGAAATCGCGTACCTCTTTCACGGTTACCCCCCACCGACCAGGGGGAAGATGGATAGGGTGTCTCCGTCCTGCAACTGCTGGTCCTCTTCAACGTGGCGGTGGTTTATGAGAGTGGCCCCGATCTCGTCCGGGGGGAGGTTCAACTCGTTCAGCACGTCGCCCACGGTGGTGCCCGGCTGGTATTCCTTGGTCATTTCCCCGAAACGGCCGATACGGAATGTGGCGAACAGTTTGACCGTTACCTTCATGCTCGTCGCTCCTTTTCGAATAAAAAGCGTTTATCGCCATGACTATGTATCATAGAGACGGCAATCACGCTATACAAATTTTCGACAGTATCCGGACATTTTACAACGACTTCTGGCCGTCGTCGACGGCCAGCAGGACGGCCACTCGATAACCTGCTTCACCGGCGGAGTCGATGATTGCGGACGAGGTTTCGTGGATCCTTGTCAACTCCAGTACGGCGGTCTGCTTGTCGAAGGGGGCGCCGGTCGGCTCGACAAGGGCCGCAAGGAAAAGCCAATGCACCAGGTCCTCGAAGCGTTCCTTGGAGAACCATTCGACCCCCCCGCTCACGTGCGCCTGCACGAAATCCCGTCCAAGGCCGTCGCCTAACACCTCTGCCAGCCAGGCGGGGCGCCCGTCCTTCCGCAGGTCACGGAAAGTCGCGTGGTGGGCAAGGAGGATCTTCAGCAGCCGGACCGACATGGGGGTGCCCCAGGGGGAGTCGAAGCCCGGGTGGTCTTCCGCTGCTTCATCCAGGGCCGATGCAATCGCCCGCTCCAGGCCCAGTTCGGCCATCAGCCGGGTCGCGGCCGGGCCGGACCCGTGTTCCGCCCCCACGGCTCTGCAGCGGCGCAGGACCAGGAAAAGCAGAAGGAACAGCCGGTTGAACCCGCTTCCGTCCGACAGGAGCGCGTTCAGGAGTTCCAGGGCTGCCCGCGCCCCTTTGCGACGGCTCTTCATGGCGACCGCGGAGACGGTGAAATCAAGCTCCTTCAGCACCAGGTCGGCCGCGCGTGCCGGATCGCAGGAGAGGGACGCCTCCTCCGTGACAGAGGAGAAGAAGCGGAGCAGTTCTTCCCGGACCGAGAGCATGTCATGCTCCCGCAACGCCGGTGCGGGCCGGTCGAAGATGCTCCCGGCCCGGTCCCGCAGGGTACGGGCCAGGGAGGCGAACGCCGCTATCACCCTTGCGTGTCGGACCTGTCTGAACTCCTCGTCCAGGCTCTCCACCGGCCGCCCCCCCAGGATCGAGCAGAGCCTACCCCAGTTGCCGTAGTCGTCGTCCCACAACTCGCCGAAATCCAGGAACGCATGGTACTGGTAGGCGTCCAGCCCCACCTGGAGCCCGTGTTCCGCCAGTTCCGGTCCGTGGCGCAGGTATTCCAGGCCGGTGGCATAGTCCCGGAACCGGTAGTAGCATCTCCCCTCGGAGCGGATTCCCAGTGCTTCCGACAGGGTGGTCCGCACCTGCCGGGTCCCGCCGGAGCCGTCCTTTACGGTGCGGAGCGAGGAGGTCCTGATCCGGCCGGAGGTGGAGGCGAAACGGTTGTGGTACACGATGAGCGCCCGTTCCTCACCGCGGGAGTTGGAGTAGACAAAGACGTTCTCGTCCACGCGGTCGCCTGCCTGGAAGTCGTAGAGCACGAAATTCTCGGCCCCGCTGAACAGGCGGCGTTTCTTTATCAGGGGGAAGATCCGCCTCTCGTGCAGCTCCACCAGGTGTTGGTCCGCCTCCTCGGACCAGTAGGCGCGCCGGTATTCCATGCCGTACTTTTCGGAAAATCCCTCGATCTGGCCGTGGCCGAACATGGGGAGTCCCGGCATGGTCGCCAGCAGCACGGCGGCGCCGAAGTATTTCCCTTCCCTGCCGAACTGCTCGATCGCGGTGCTCTCGTCGGGGTTGTTCATGAAGTTGACGAACCGCTGCAGGATCTCCGGATTGAACTCCAGGACGTTCTTGATCGTCTGGCGGTACTTGGCGTTTTCCTCCATCTTGAGCATGTTCATGAAGGCGCTGTTGTAGACCCGGTGCATCCCCAGGGTCCTGACGAAATACCCCTCCATCAGCCAGAAGGCCTCGGCCAGAAGCAGGGTGTCAGGCGCCTCGGCCGTGACCCGGTCAACCACCTGGCGCCAGAACTCCACCGGAAAGAGCTCGTCGAACCGCCTCCGGCTCATGGCGTGCTCGGCCCGTGAGGGGATGCCGCCCCCCAGGCCGGCCTGGGGAAACCAGAGCCTCTGGTAGTGCTTCTTGGCAAGGGTCATGGCCGCGTCGAAGCGGATGATGGGGAAGCTGCGCGCAACATGCAGGATGGTCCGGATGACCGCCTCCCGCACCTCGGGGATGAGGTAATTCAGCTGGGCCGTGTCGTTCCAGGGTGTGCTGGTGCCGTCGTTGCCGTGGTAGATGTAGCGGACCCGGCCGGTCCGGTGGTCGGTGTGGCGGAACACCACGGCGGCGTCGCTCCTGGACCAGTAACCGTCCTCGATATGCAGGCTGATCTCGGGTGTGGAGGAGAGATCGGGCCCGTCGAAGCGGTAAGACGGCCAGGGTGGGTAGTCGAGCTGGATGAACCAGTCCGGATGCTCCCTGGTCCAGTGGGAATCGATGCCGGTGTGGTTGGGGACCATGTCGCTCGCAAGGCGGATCCCCCGGCGGATGGCCCGCTGCCGCAGGTTCTCCAGCGCCTCCTCTCCGCCCAGGTCGGCGGCGATCACGTAATCGTAGAGGGAGTAGGCCGACGAGATGGCGTCCGGGTTGCCGCAGAGCCGTTTTATCTTTGCCGAGGCGGGCGAACGCTCCCACACCCCGATGAGCCAGAGTCCGGTGAACCCCCATGCCGCCAGGGTGTCCAGTTCCTGGTCCGGGATCTCGTCCAGCCGGTTGATGGGCCGGCCGTATTTTTTCGACAGCTGATCCAGCCAGACGTACACCATCTTGGCCATCAGGACCACGTTGGGCATCCATGCCGTGTCCGGCGAAAACCTCTCCGGTTCGGGGTATTCCCCCTGGTCCGGAAACTCCCCGAGGCCCGCTCCCGGACCGAATTTCAGCACCTGCGGCGGTCCGGGGCCGTCTGAGCGCCTGCGCTCCTCCTCCTTCACGATGTCGAAGGCGGAGAGGATCTCCTGGATCAATTCCGATGGAATGATGGCGGCCCAGTTTGTCCTGATAAATTCGAGCTGCCCGGCCAGGGAGTCCGGACAGGCCCGCATGGGTGTCCGCAGGAGTTCCAGCACCGGGAGGTCCAGCGGCACGAACGGGGGGGCCTTCTTCAACCCCGCATCCAGGGCCGCGGTTACCCTTGCATACGGGGACGACGCGGAGATCTCGCGGTCATCGAACAGCTCACGGAAACTCCGGAGCGCCCGGTTCTCCATGGAGAGTCGCAGGAGCAGCATCTCCCGTGTGATGCGTCTCCGTATGCGCCCGTGGGGGTCGTCCATGGCCAGGTACTGTTCAATGGTCGCAACCCGTCCGGAGACGATGTCGTCGCAGGGATAGAGTTGCGCGAACCGGCCCGCGGCCGTGGACACCGGTCCGGCGGAGAAACTCAGCCTTCTCCTGGCCAGGATCCGGTCTTCGATGCCGGGCTGCTGTTCGTCCAGGTAGCAGTCGAGCAGATGGCTGAAGATCCGGTACAGCAGGGCGAACATGGCCAGACCTCCGGCCGTTGCCGGAGGCTCCGTCCGCGAGGGGAGGCGGTTCAGCCGGTCGGTTGCCAGACGGTAGAATACGACGGGTGGGAGAACGGGCCGCAAGCCGGGTCCGGTGGTGCCGGCGTCCAACCCGAGCAGCCCGCGCATCTCGGCCGATATCTGGATTCCGTGGTGAAAGTAGTTGTGCCGTGAAGTGACGGTATTCATGGAGACCCTGCTTTTCCCTGGTTCTGTTCGCGCCCGGAGACGCTCAAGCTCCACAGCAGGTTACCCCAAGTGCCGGCGCGAGTCAAATCGATGCCCGGGGCCGGCGGGGTGGGACGGTTTGGAGTGGGGAGAATGAAGCGTCGACAGATTGCAGGATAAACATATGAAAATGTGAATAAAATCGTCAAAGGACAATTTGTGTGATATATTTACAATACGGGAAATTCGAAGCTTTCGCCATCCGGTTTTCAACAGGTAAATCAGGGGAGCGCTGACCCGTCCGAACCGCTCCGCGTGAAAGAGGAGGTGAGTCGGGATGAAAAAGGAGATTCTGTCGCTGCTTGCCGTTGCCGCCGGTCTTGCTTCAACGGGGTTTGCGTCCGCTGAAAGTACCGAGGGGTACGGCATCCTGTTCTGGGTATTCATTTCCTTCGGCGCACTGATTTTGCTTGCTCAGATCATTCCCGCCGTTCTCGTGATCACCGGTTTTGTCAAGGGCTTCTCCGCTAAATGGGGGTTGGCCAAAGCAGTAAAAGAAGAGCGGGGAGCGTGACGGGACGCCGGCTGTAACGCTTCGGGTCGCCGTGGGGGGCGGCGTCGAATCCGGCAGTTCCTGAACAGGGGAGAGGTGCATGATCAGAAGCCTGATCGGCAGGGCTATCATACCGGTCGCCATAACGGTGACCGGTTTTGTTGTAGTATGCTGCCTGCTGCTCTATGCGGTTCTGAAAAACGACATGACCGCCGACGCCGTAAGCCAGGCAAACATGCTGGCCGACATCGTGGTGAAATCGACCCGCTATGCCATGCTCAGGGAGGATGACGAGACCCTTCGGAATATCATCGAGAATATCAGCACCCGCGAGGGGGTCGAGCATCTCCGGATATTCAACAAGAAAGGACTGATAGAATTCTCCTCCGACAAGGGGGAGATCAAACGTTTCGTGGACAAGAAGGCGGCCGGCTGCATAGGCTGCCATGCCGGGCCCGTTCCCGCCGCCATGCTGGGAGACATGGAACGGGCGCGCCACTACGTCAACGAGAAGGGAGCATCGGTCATAGCCATAACCGCTCCCATCTACAATGAACCGGACTGTTTCAACGCTTCCTGCCATGTCCACCCACCTACCCAGAAGGTCCTCGGAACCCTGGATATCGGCCTCTCGGGCAAACCACTGGAAATGTCCCTCTCCACCATGCGGAAAAGGATGGCGGTCTTCTCGTTCCTGGTGCTGATCCTGACCGCGGTGGGTGTCACCGCCCTGCTGGCCCGGGCCGTCATTGGCCCGATCCGCATGATGACGGCTTACTGCCGTGCGGTCGGCCGGGGCGATTGGAGGGGTAGTTTCCCCTCCTTCAGGGGAGAGATAGGAGAACTGGCCGAGGCCGTCCGACGCGTCGCCGCACGGGCGGAGGAGAGCCGTGGGATCCTGCACGGGCAGGAAAAGAAGAACACCGGAACGGAACAACCGCCTGAAGACCCCGAGGGAGCCGACCGGTCGGCCGGCACCCGGCCCGAAGATTCCGGAAGCGAACAGTAGGCATGAGGTTCCGGCAGCTTCGTCACCGGCACCCGGAAAAGCCGGTAAAAGGCGAGGGCGGAGAAGCATCCAGTCACGCATCCCGGGAGAGGATCCGCCGGCTCAGGTCGCTGGCCGGCCGGGATCTCTGGTCAATGGCGCTGTTCATGGCCGTAAGCATCGTCGCCTACGACGGGTTCGCCGTTCTCCCCGACCTCCCGCCGGGAATCCGGGAGATGCTGGGCACGCCTCCTTCGGCCGCCGCCGTCAGCGGTCTGCTGGTCCTGTATACCTTTTCGGCCCTGATCCTCACCCTGGCCCGCATCATCGGCGGCTTCGGGGCCTATGGCGGTGTCTACCACGTGGTCTATCTTACCGCGTTCTACGCCTTCTATCACCTGTCCGGCGCCCTGCCGGACAATTTCTGGGCCGTGTTTGTCTCCGGCATGACCATCCTCACCCTTGAGTGTTATCACCTCTGGTCCTGGTGCTCGGACCGGATCCGGGAGGAGCGGGAGTCCCTCGACGAGGAGAATGGGCAGGACAACGATTCCGGTTGAACGGTACTGACATGGATCTGCCGGGTTCTGAAAATGCGGGACCTGAAGAACTGTCCGACTTCCGGAGACCCGAGCGTGCCTGCGGGCCGCTCGCCCGATCGCATGGGGGAACCGCGGCGCCGTGGGGTATGGCTGCCTTGCTGGACCGGAGGGTAGGATACGGGAGATGGGCAATGAGGATTGGCAACTGCTTGACTTCCCTATTCCCGAGTTATAGTATGACAATCAATTTCAATTGAGTGATAATCAATTTCAATTAGGGTATCCCATGAAACGATCCAAGAAAAAACAATTCCACGAGTTCATGAGCGGCAAGGGGTTGAAGTCCACCCGCCAGCGGGATGTGGTCCTCGACTGTTTCCTGGCCTCGGACCGCCACATGAGCACCGAAGAGCTCTACATGAAGGTGCGGGCCAAGAATCCCACCATCGGTTACGCCACCGTCTACCGTACCCTCAAGCTGTTCGCCGAATCGGGCATCGCCCGGGAGATCCACTTCGGCGACGGCCAGACCAGGTACGAGCACGTGGCCGAGGGCGAGCACCATGACCACCTTGTCTGCACCCGCTGCGGTTCGGTCCAGGAGTTCGAGAACGAGACCATCGAACGGCTCCAGCAGGAGATAGCCGACCAGTTCGGTTTCCAGGTCGAGACCCACAAGCTCGAGCTTTACGGCATCTGTGCCAAATGCAGGCAATAATCCCGGAAAGGCTTTTTTAGAGCAGCAACTGAAAGTGATATTCAATTAAAAATAGATTCGAGATGATATTATGATGAATTTCGGGAAGAAGCCTGCATCTACCCCGGTTGCCGACGGGAGCGGCAACTGCGCCCTTAAAGTCGCCCTGGCAGGGAACCCCAACGTGGGGAAGAGCGTGCTGTTCAATGCCCTGACCGGCGCTTACGTCACCGTCTCCAATTACCCGGGCACCTCGGTGGAGGTTGCCCGCGGCAGCACGGTCATCGGCGGGGTCTCCTGCGAGATCATCGACACGCCCGGCATGTATTCCATCCTTCCCATCACCGAGGAGGAACGGGTGGCCCGGGAGATCCTGCTCCACGAGTCACCGGACGTGGTGATCCACGTGCTGGACGCCCGTAACCTGGAGCGGATGCTCGCCATGACCCTCCAGCTGATAGAGGCCGGGCTCCCGGTCATCCTGGTGGTCAACATCATGGACGAGGCCGAGCGGATGGGCCTTGCAATCGACATCCCGCTGCTGGCGGAAAAGCTGGGTATTCCGGTCATCCCCACGGCGGCTGCCAAGAAGCGGGGCCTTCCGGAACTGAGGGAGGCGATAGTCGGTTATGACCGGAAGCGGCATGCGGTGTTCGGCTACGGCAGGAAGCTGGAGGCGGACCTGATGGAGATCATGGCGCTCATGTCCGGGAGCTACACCCTGTCAAAAAAATCCATTGCCCTTCTCCTGCTCCAGCGCGACGAGGAGGTGGCCGGAATCGTGCGCGCCGCCGAGGGTGATGCCTACCCTGCCATTGAGGAGAAGGTCCGCGACAAGATGTTCGCCCGTAGGGACTCCTTTCACCTGGATCTCTCCCTGGAGCGCAAGATGGTGGTCAAAGGGCTCATGGACGGCGTGTTCAGCGCCCCGGACAAGCGGAAGCCGGTGTTTGGCGAGCGGCTCTCCCGCTGGGCGGTGCGCCCCCTGACCGGGATCCCGTTGCTGCTGATCACCCTCTACTTCGGTCTCTACAAGTTCGTCGGCTCGTTCGGCGCCGGTACCGTCGTGGACTTCCTGGAAGGAACCCTGTTCGAGGGATACTTCAACCCTTGGATCATCTCCCTGACCAACAGGGTGGTTCCGTGGGAGATCGTCCGGGAGCTGTTCGTGGGGGAGTACGGGATCATCACCCTGGGGCTGCGCTACGCCGTGGGGATAATCCTCCCCATCGTGACCACCTTTTTCCTGTTTTTCTCCCTGCTGGAGGACAGCGGCTATTTCCCCCGCCTGGCGCTGCTGGTCGACCGGCTGTTCAAGAAGATCGGCCTCACCGGCCGGGCGGTCATCCCCATGGTGCTGGGCTTCGGCTGCGATACCATGGCCACCATGGTGACCCGGACCCTTGAGACGATGCGCGAACGGATCATCGCCACGCTGCTGCTGGCGCTGGCGATCCCTTGTTCGGCCCAGTTGGGGGTGATTCTGGGGCTTCTGTCCAAATTTCCGGGAGCACTGGTGGTCTGGGGCGTCTGTATGCTCCTGATCTTCCTCCTGGTCGGGCTCCTGGCGTCGAAGGTGGTGCCGGGCGAGTCCCCCATGTTCTATATGGAGCTCCCCCCCATGCGGCTCCCCCAGCTCTCCAACGTGCTGACCAAGACCTACTCCCGCATGCAGTGGTACCTGATGGAGATCCTGCCGCTGTTCATCCTGGCCTCGGTGCTGCTCTGGCTCGGCAAGATAACCAACTTCTTCCAGACCCTGGTGGGGTGGATGGAACCGGTCATGTCAGCCATCGGGCTGCCCCGGGAGACCACCGTCGCATTCATCTTCGGCTTCTTCAGGCGCGACTACGGCGCGGCCGGGCTGTACGACCTGCAGACCGAGGGGCTGCTCGACGCCCGCCAGCTTACCGTGGCCGCGGTCACCCTGACCCTGTTCATACCCTGCATCGCCCAGTTTCTCATCATGCAGAAGGAGCGGGGCACCAAGGTCGCCGTCGCCATCGGTCTGTTCGTCAGCGGCCTGGCGTTCTGTACCGGCTACCTGTTGAACCGGTTTATCATCCTGACGGGAATCCTGTGATAAGGTGCGGTTTCTGCGGCCATGAGTTCGACGAGGGACAGGTCAAGACCGGCTGCGCGAGCTGTCCCATGTCCTCCGGGTGCAGGATGGTGAAGTGCCCCCGCTGCAACTACGAAAACCCGCCCGAGCCCGCGCTGGTGCGGAAGATCAGAAGCATATTAAAAAAGTCCGGGAGTTGACATGAAGCTGTCCGAAAAAGCGGAAGAGATACTGGAAAGGCTCTGGGTTGAGGTCGAGGAGGAGGGGAACGTCTTCACCGATCTGGACAAGATCACCCTATTCCCGGACGAGCCCGTCTATCGCGAACTTACCGATGCCGCATTCATCGAGGTGAAGGAGGGGCGCGTCTATCTCCGCCCCGAGGGGAAGGAGGAAGGGCGCAAGATCGTGCGCCGCTTCCGGCTGGCAGAGCGGCTCATGATGGACGTGTTCAACATTCGCGGTGAGGCGGCCAAGGAGAAGGCCTGCCAGTTCGAGCACCTGCTCAACGAGGGGGTGGACACCAAGCTCTGCACCATGCTCAACCATCCCTCCACCTGCCCCCACGGCAAGTCCATCCCGCCGGGGGAGTGCTGCATCGAGGCCCGGCGGAGCGGCAACCTGGGGGTTGTGTCCCTCACCGAGTTGAAGCCGAACGAGGAGGGAGAGATAGCCTACATCCAGACCGAGGACAACAAGAAGATGCAGAAGCTGATGGCCATGGGGGTCCTCCCCGGCAACCGCATCCGTCTCCTCCAGACCTTTCCCTCCTATATCTTCAACGTCGGCTATTCCGAATTTGCGATTGACACCAACATGGCCCGTGAGATCTTCGTCAGGAAACAGCAGGGGAGCGGCTAGTCGCCCCCTGGTTGCCTCAGCTCCGGGTAGGTGTTCACCGGTGTCATTCTCCCTTCGTCAAACGACAGGCACATGAAGTGGAGATGGGTCGGCGACCGCTTTGGCCAGGCATTCTTGCCACTCCTGCCCAACAGGCCGATGGGGTCCCCGGCCTTCACCACGTCACCCGGCGCGACCAGGGTGCGGGCCAGGTGCGCGTAGTAGCAATAGCGCTGGTCAGCCGGGCTGAAAATCCATATGTAGATCCCGCCCCTGACCTGGCTCGGGTATTCCCACGAGCGGTTGACCGCCACTACGACCCCGCTGCTGAAGGCGACGATCTCGGCCGGATAGTCGGTGGAGGCGTCGAAGCCTGTCTCCTCCGGGTCGTTGATAAACAGGTCATGGGCCGGGTGGCCCCTGTGGCGGTTGCCGTCGTAGAAGTCGTAACCCTCAGGCTGGTAGCCGCTCCCTTCGCTGCCGCCGATGCAATCCGGGCCATACCCCTTGACCGGGAAACTGAAGGGTCTGTCGTCTATCTTCTCGGAATATTCTTTGCGAAGCCTCCCGTCCAGTTCAACGATTTTTCCGAAGGCTTGGTCACTCACTATCGTCCCGTCCCGTATCTCCCGTTGCAACAGATCCCATTCGTCGCAGGCCGAGGCGGTCGCGGCCGCCGGTCGGACAAGGCTGTGGAGGAGCAGAATCGGTAGCAGGAAAGATTTCAGCATCCCCACCTGCAATAGCTTCATGGATATTCCCCCTTCAGTTCATACATTCAAGTAAACCGGACCGTCATCAGCCGCCCCACTGTAGCAGAAACGCCGCCGGCTTCGCCAGCGGTTAATGGAAACAGTGGCCGGAATCGCTTTCAGACCTGCCAGGTTTCGAAAACCTGGCAGGTCTCTCATCTGTCGTGCTCTGCTATACTGTAACCATCAGGAAGCCCTGGGAGGTGACAGGTGATGTCAAGAATTCTGGTAGCGTTTTTGCTCCTGCCGGTTGCGGTTTCTTCCGTACATGCCGATGACCCCTATCAGGCGAAGCGGCGGGAGATGGTGGAGCAGCAGATCAAGGGACGGGGCGTTCGCGACCCCCGCGTGCTGGCGGCCATGCTCAAGGTGCCCCGACACCTCCTGCTGGAAAGCTCTCTCCGGTCCCGGGCCTATGCCGACCACCCCCTCCCCATCGGCGAGGGACAGACCATCTCCCAGCCCTACGTGGTGGCCCTGATGACCGAAGAGCTCCGGCTTTCGCCCTCCGACCGGGTGCTGGAGATCGGAACCGGCTCAGGCTACCAGGCTGCGGTCCTGGCCGAGATCGTTCGGGAGGTCTACAGCATCGAGATCCGGAAAACGCTTGCGGATCGGGCAGCCAAGGAGCTGAAGTCGCTGGGCTACCGGAATGTGAGGGTCAAGTACGCCGACGGTTACTCCGGCTGGCAGGAGCATGCCCCGTTCGACGCCATTATCATCACGGCCGCGGTCAACCACATTCCTCCTCCCCTGCTGAAACAGCTGAAGGAGGGGGGGAGGCTCATCCTGCCACTTGGAAGCACGGTATTCTACCAGACCCTGACCCTGGTCACCAGGAAGAAGGGGGGAGAGCTCAGCGTGGCGCAGAAGGGGCAGGTGGCCTTTGTGCCCATGACCGGAGAGGCCATGAGGAGGTGACCGGACCCGTTTAGCTTGTTTCCATACGGACAGCGCTGGCAGGGACCGGATTGGAACTTTCCCGAAGCCCCTCGTAATCGGTCGCCCTCCTTCGCACGGATCAGATACTCTACCGGGTTCAGGCGCTTTCCCGCGATTCACCTGATTGCACTGAAGCCGTACGAGAGGCTCCGCGAAAGCCCCATCCGGCCCTGAGGAGCGTTCTTCCATAGAGTTGCAGGAAAAAACTAACTGGATGCCCGTGCGATGACCAGGGAGGCGAGCAGGTAGGCGCCGGCGGCCAGGTATGCCACCACGCCGAAGCCGGCAGCCATTGCCAGCATCAGGGCCATGACCGGTGCCATGACCGAGAAGGCGCCGTTCACCACCCAGGCCCACGGGATGAGGGAGGGGTCCCGTTCTCCGAGGAGCCTCATGCCGAGCGGAAACGGGATCCCCATGGGCAGACCGAGGGGGATGAGTGCCGCGATGACTGCCGTGAAGCGAAGTGCCGGAGTGAGGGATGTCAGGACGGCCGGTGCATGCTGAACCAGGAAGGCGTAGAGGATAACCAGGAGCCCGACAGCTGTTGCGATGAGCGGTCGCCGCAGTGCGGCGTAGCGCTGGCTGAGGAGGCTCCCCGCACCGGAGCCGGCCAGCAGGGACGCGAGCACCGCCGCTATTGCGTAGGTGGCGTTTTCCAGCGGCAGGATCAGTTTCTGGATGAGAAATATCTCGCAGAACATGAAGCCGATGCCGATGAGGGCGAAGTAGGGGAGGAAGCGGCGGGCCGTGGGGCCGGAGCCGGTTGGTCCGGCCGCATGTACGCCGGAGGCCTGCCTGCCGTTGTCGCGGGTCCTGACAAAAGCGGGAACCAGCATCAGCAGCGTGCTCAGCAGCAGCGCCTGGATGAGGATGGCCGGGAAAAGATACCCTTCCTCCAGGAAGAACTGCCATTTGCTCCCCATTACCCGGTAGATCTCGCCGATGTTGCCGAGCCGGAGGAAGTGGTTGAAGAAGGGGGCGTCGTCCCGTACCGGTGTCACGTCGAACAGGTACCGGTCCATGAACCTTGTACGTTCCGTGGGCGAAAGGATTGCGGCGCAGGCCCGGAAATAGTCGTCCGAGGAGAGCCTGACGAACACGTTGCTCTCCTCGGGTCTGAGCCCCGGCAGGGAGACCAGGTCGAACCACCGCTCGCGGGCGAAGCGCCGGATCCCGTCCACCTCGGAGCCGGTCAGGGGGGTGCGTTTCACCAGGATGGACAGGCTCCCCCAGCTCCGCACCGCCGCAATGTGGCTCCCCGGCTCCCGTGCTCCCATCTCTTCGAGAGCGGTCGCCGCGGTGGCCAGGATTCGCAGCTCGACCCGGGGCGGCGGCACCAGGTAGAGGTGGATGCTGAGCGCGCCGCCGGGCCGGAGGTGGGAGAGGTACTCCCGAAATGCCTCAACGGTGAGCCGGTATTCCTCTGCCATGCCGAATGCCGCGCCCGGGCCGGTGTCCTGGAGCGGGATGTCGATCAGGTCGAAGCTCTCCTTCCGACCCATGAGCCACGACCGTCCGGTCGCGGTCAGGAGCCGGTGATGCCTCCTCTGGGGAGGGACCGCGGTCAGCTCTTCCGTCACCCTTGCCAGGAGCGGGATCGATTCTGTGCCTGTCACGTCGGCGGCGCCGTAGCGGTGGGCCAGGAGGAGATGAAGTCCCCCCTTCGGGTCGAGCACCAGCACCTTTCCATTGATGCCCGCCTCGTAGGGAAGGGCGGCCGGCAGGAACGGGAGAAAGGCCGGCCCGGCAGGGTCGGAGGCATCGGTAACGGCGTTGAGGCCGCCGCCGTCAACGGCGATGCCGGTCTGCTCCGGCAGCGGCTCCAGGTACCTGAGGCTCAGCCCCGGGGCGAAGCGGGCCGCCGGGCTGCGGAAGGTGTCAACCCGGGCCGAGGGTGAATAGTAGCTTCGGATATGGCTCGCGCCCGGGTGGCGGAGCGCGGCTTCCAATCCCTTGTAGGGTGAAATCGTCACCCTGCAGAACTCCGGCTGGAGCTGGAAGAGCGCCAGCGCGGCGACGGAGAGGACCAGGGCCGCAGCCCGCTGCCGGACGGGGAGCAGGAGGCCAGAGGCCGCCAGGATGATCGCCGAAAGAAGGAAGATCCCACGTTCCGGCGCGACCAGGGAGGTGACCAGCAGTATCCCTGCCGAGCCGGTCCCCGCGCCCAGCAGGTCGGCCCCGTAAATGAGCCCGGACCTCCGGCTGCGGGCCGCGAAGGCCGTGGCAATGATCAGGCCGGCGCAGAGAAAGGGGACGGCCAGGACCAGGTAGTGGAACCCGATGCGGAAGACCTCGCCGGTTTCCCAGGAGAGGCGCACCGGATCGAAGGGGAACCGGTTCACCAGCAGGAAGCTGGCCGGTATGGCGATTCCCAGCGCCATGGCGTACCTGCCGATGTGCCGGGGGCTCCTGAGAGCGGGCCAGAGGGAGAGGAGCACGCCGCCGGCCGCCAGGCCGAGCATGGTGATGCTGACGATCATGGCGGCGAAGTGGTACGAGACCGAGATGGAGTAGATACGGGTGAGCAGCACCTCGAAGGCCAGCGAGACCGCCGAGGATACGAAGATGACCGGCAGTATGGGCTGTTCTCTATCCATGGTTTCCAAGGTTCTGGTATGCCTTTGAAAAGCTACTCCCTCTCCCGGCCGAGGGGGATTCAATTCCGCACGCTTCCCCAATTCTACCACGCAACACAACGGTGGGCACACAGGGGGTTTTCTCGATGACAGAGAACGGCAAAATCATCCATGGGGGCACAGACTCTTATGAGACCGACGCCCTTTTTTCCCAGTATTGCGAGTTTCACTACGGGAACGACTATTTCGGCGTCCCCAACTTCCCGGCCCGTTGCGCCCGGCTCTGCATCGAGTACCTGCAGGGAAGGAGGAAGGAGCGTGCCCTGGACCTGGGGTGCGCCGTGGGGAGGACCACCTTCGAGCTGGCCAGGGACTTCTCCCGGGTAACCGGGGTCGATTTCTCGGCCCGGTTCATCGGGGCAGCCCTTTCCCTGCGCGACACGGGACGGATCGGCTATTCCGTCACGGTCGAGGGCGAGCTGGCAAACCGTGTCGAACGGAGCCTGGCGGAGATGGGTCTGGAACCGTTCCGGTCACGCGTGGAGTTCCACCGGGCCGATGCCATGGCCCTTCCGGCGGAACTGGGGGGCTTCGATCTGATCTTCGCCGGCAACCTCATCGACAGGCTTCCCCGGCCCCGGCTGTTCCTCTCCTCCATCCACGAGCGTCTCGCCGCGGGAGGTCTGCTGGTGCTGACATCGCCCTATACCTGGCTCCCTGAGTTCACTCCCCGGCAGGAGTGGCTCGGCGGTTATACGCTCAACGGCAGGGGAATCGAGAGCCTCGAATGTCTGAAAGAGTTGCTGGCACACCGCTTCAGGCTTTCGACCGAACCGGTGGACCTTCCGTTCGTGATCCGCGAGACGGCCCGCAAATACCAGCACAGCGTCTCCCAGATGACGGTCTGGGAGCAGGTGTAATTCACCTTTCCGCGTATTTTTGCCTTTCTTTGATTAGTCCCCATTCCGAAAGAATCGACAGGGGACGGGCCGGAACTTCCCCGAAACCCCTCGTAATCGGACGCAGGACCGCACCGGGCCAATGGCCTTCTTGCCTGAACAGGCTGCTATCCCTCGAACATGCATGGGTTCCGTACGAGAGACTCCGTGAAAGTCCCGACCCGACCCTCATGACATTTTGCCAGGGTTTCCGGGTGAAACTAATTAAGATATTGACACATGGTTTTTTGCGGCGTATATGTTTGGTGTTACTGTTTGTAAAAACGTGTTACTGCT
>JARKPN010000053.1 GCA_029975275.1 Geobacteraceae bacterium
ATCAAAGGTCCTTCAGTATGTCGGCCCTCTTCTGCTGGTATTCCTCCTCACTTATCAGCTTCTTGTCTTTCAGATCATTAAGAGTTTTCAGACGTTCCTCAACGGTTTTTTCCACCTTCGGCATGGCCTGGGCCTGTCCGCCGCCTGAGCCGGCAGGTTTGACCGGTTGTTCATCCATGGCAGCCCGGGCCTCCATGGAGGCGAGATCCAGGACAACCCAGTCGGTGCGCTGTCCGTCAGGGCCGGTATGGAATTCCTGGTCAGGTTGATACAGAAGCGTCCATACATGTTCAGAGGCGGCCGACCGCACACCCGGCGCCAATGGTTTGAGACGCCTGTCCTCAGGTGCATACAACCCATAGCTTTTGTAATCCTCTTGAATCTTGCCGAAAATTATGTTGAGCTTGCCCTCACGGTAGAACACCCGTCCAGTGGTGTATTTCGGGGTCTTTGCCAACCCGTATACGGCCTTGTAATCGCCGATGACTGCAAAAATGACGTCTTCTTCCGGCCCTGCCTCGGACAACCCCTGTCGGACATATGGTGCAAGCGTGTCAAGTTCGGGCTTCGAAAACACGGGAAGCGACTTGCTTTGTCCGGGCATCATTATTTCAAGCGAACCCAGGGCATTCCTGATCTGATCCGTATCGAAAAAAACAGGGTGCTCATTGGGAGGGACCTTCACACCCTTGACCGCATCCTGTTTCACGATGCGCACATATTGCTCACGAGACTTGAACAACTGCTTCGCATCCTTCTCAAAGCTGGTCTTGACCGAATCGACCATGGAACAACCCACTGTTCCGAGGCTGAATAATGTCAGAACAGCAAAAAACCGGACCCGATGCGCTACGGAAAATGCAACTGTGTCTTTCTTCATTGCGAGCTCCTTGCCTGTCCCACTGAATTGTCATTCGAACGGGTCACCAAGGATCCGTTCATTGTTCCCATAGAAATTCGCGTGTGTCTGTATACCACCAGAGAACGCGGAATGTCAAAGGAAAAGGGTCTGCAGCGGACAGACTCACAAATCTTAACTTTCCAGACAAAAAAAGGCCGGCTAATGCCGGCCTTGACTACAGTACTAGTTATCACATTAAGAGTATCGACTGTTACCAGACAAATACGGTGCCCAGAGCGAAGGCGTTCACGTCCTGCTTCTGGCCATTATACCAGCTGTTGCGTGCCCAGGTGTACTCGCCGACCAGGGTCAGGTACTTGTTGAGGGAGTAGTACACGCCACCGGTGGCAGCCTGCTGGGACTTCAGCACCGCTGCGCCGCCAGCGTTCTGCCAAATGTGCTCGTAATCGGTTCTGTCGGCATAGTTCAGGCCATAGTTGGCGCCGAGCTTGACCGCGCCGATAGTGTAGGTCAGCTGGCCGAGGCCGCCGTAGTGGACTCTTTCCTTGCCAAACTGATCGAGTGCGTCGGCGTCCTGGAGGAAGGTGGTACCGAGAGCCTTGCCGCCGTAGCCGGAAACCAGGATGCCAACGGGGCCGATCCCCATCTGGATACCGCCGGCGCCGCCGATGGAGGCAACCTTGTGGTGATCCGTAGCGTTTTGGGCCTGCTGGTAGAGGGCGGAGACCCAAGTGGAGAGGTCGCCGAAGGAGAGCTTCTTGGCATAGGACATTTCCATCTCAAACCGGGGCTGGTTCACCTTAGTCGCGGCATATCCACCAGTAACATTAAGGGTGTTATTGGTGATGTGGCTCGGGTCGTTGATGGAGAAGGCCACTTTTAAGCCACTGATGTCGGGAGTGGTGTAGCGGAACTGGGCGTTGAAGGTCGGGTAGACATAGCCGTAGCCGATATGGCCGAGGGTGGTGCCGCCGCCGATGGCTTCAGCCGCCGGTACGCCCACGCCGATGAGGGTCATGTCGGTCAGGATGTTCTTGCCCTGATAGAGACTCAAGGCGCGGCCGACGAGGAACTGGCCGAACCGGCCGTCGGCCGTGAAGAACACTTCACGGATGTCGATACGGGAACCTAGGTTGAGCGACGACAGGGTGTCAGGACCAAAGCCGGTCCTGGTGGTCGCGTTCTGAATCTGGGGGTAGAGGCCGATCCTGGCGGCGTAGTCAACACCGTTGATGGTCGGCGACTTGACGTTGAAGGCGAAGATGCTCGGGAGCAGACCGGTGCGAACGCGGAAGACCTGTCGTTCAGCTTCCGTCTGACCAATAGTCAGCAGGGAGCTAACACTGTCAACACCAGTGGGGGCCCTGTCGGTCACGGAATAAACCATGAACGCGTTCAACATGCCATCGAAGCTCATCTGCCAGCCGTTCTCGCCCCCGACCACGAAGGCCGCCTTGGCGGGGGTGCTGGCCATAAGAGTAAGCGCCGCGAGCCCCATCAAACCAAATAGTGCACTGCTGATTCTCAATCTCTTCATCCTTTTCCTCCTTCTCATGGTAATTAATAAAGGTCACTCCTTCAAGGCTGAGGATTAAGCACAGCCTGCCTGGAGTCTTGCAAAACACTGCATAGTAACGGCTCCAGAGCCTTTACCTCAATCTTGGCGCTTTCAGCAGTGGAAAACCTTCACTCCCCCTCGCCCCTCAAAACATTC
>JARKPN010000056.1 GCA_029975275.1 Geobacteraceae bacterium
CATCGGGGCGGTATCCTACTACTTCAACAACCACAACCTGAAGCTCCAGGCCGACGTGGGCAGCATCCACAGGCAGAACCCGACGAACGGCACCCGCACCGACGACATGCAGTACCGCATGCAGGCTACCGTTGCGTTCTAGGATTGCCCTGGTTCGCTTTCAGTAGTAAACCTTCAATGGACTGGGGAGAAAAATTCTTTCTCCCCATTTTTTTGTATGACGATATAATATGATGCTTATAACGGTGCCGTTGAGTGGCGTCATATCAATCTGAAGTTAAGGAGGAAACATGAGAAAAGTATTTTCATGCCTGCTGTGTTGTATTATGCTGGGTCTCCCGTTTACGGCCCAGGCCCAACCCAAGGGTTTCGTCCTCATGGCCAGCACCATCGGCCCTATCGACGCGGGAATCGTCGCCGCACTGGAGGACCAGTTCGAGAAGGAGACCGGCGTCCGTGTCCGCCACGTGGGCGCCGGCACCGGCGAGGCACTGAAGATCTCTGCAAAGGGGAACGTGGACCTGGTGATGGTCCATGCGAAATCCCTGGAGGAGAAATTTGTTGCCGACGGTTTCGGCACCGAGCGGATCCCGCTCATGTACAATGACTTCGTCATCGTCGGCCCGGCGGCCGACCCAGCCGGCATCAAGGGAATGAAGACAGCTGCCGAGGCCTTGAAAAAGATCTCCGAAAAGGGCGCGCCGTTCATAAGCCGCGGCGACAAGTCCGGAACCCACGTGGCTGAAATGGAGCTCTGGGCCAAGGCGGGCGTAAAGCCTGCCGGGGCATGGTACACGGTATATGAGAAGGGGAAGGAGGGCAATGTTCCTACTCTCAAATATACCGATGAACAGGGGGCATACACCGTCATCGATCGGGCGACCTGGCTCTCGCTCAGGGACAAGATCAAGCTTCCCATCCTGGTGGAAAAGGACGAAGCACTCCTGAACTTCATATCACTGATCCCGGTGAATCCCAAGAAATTCCCCAAGGTGAACCATAAGGACACCATGAAGTTCGTCAAGTGGCTCACCAATCCGGAGAAGGGGCAGAAGGTTATCGTGGAGTTCGGGGTGGAACGGTACGGCAGCCCGTTGTTCTTCCCGAATTCAACCCAATGGCAGGCCCTGCAGGCCGAGAAGTAGGGTACATTTTCTCAAACGAAAGGAGCAAGGCGTATGAATTACCTGAAGAACATCGCACTATCCGTTGCAGCTCTGGCATTCGCCGTTTTCACCGTGACACCCGCCCAGGCGGCGCCCGCGGTGAAGAACCTCATCCTGGCCACCACCACCAGCACCCAGGATTCTGGGCTTTTGGACGAACTGATCCCGGTTTTTCAGAAAGACACCGGCTACTTCGTCAAGACCATCTCGGTGGGCTCGGGCCAGGCCATGAAGATGGGAGAGAAGGGCGAAGCCGACGTGCTCCTGGTCCACTCCCCTGACGCGGAAAAGAAATTCGTAGCGGAAGGCTATGGCATAAATCGCAAGATCGTCATGCACAATGACTTCGTAATCGTCGGTCCTCCTTCCGACCCGGCCAAGATCAAATCGGCGAAAACCTCCAAGGACGCCTTGGTGAAGATTGCCGCCGCTAACGCGCTTTTCCTTTCAAGAGGTGACAATTCAGGGACCCACGCCCTGGAGAAAAAGCTCTGGAAAGCCGCCGGTCTGGATGCCGAGGGCCAGAAATGGTACCAGCAGACCGGTCTCGGCATGGGGCAGACCCTGAGCGTGGCAGCCGAAAAGAACGGATACGCCTTGACCGACCGCGGCACCTACCTCTCCCTGAAAAAGAACCTGGGCCTCGACATCCTCGTTGAGGGGGATGCGTCGCTGCTCAATGTCTACCACGTCATCGAGGTAAACCCGGCCAAGTGGCCCAAGGTGAATTCCGCGGGAGCCAAGGCGTTTTCCGACTTCATGGTTTCGAAAAAGGCCCAGGCCATAATCAAGACCTTCGGCGTCAAGAAGTACGGCAGCCCGTTGTTCTTCCCGGATGCCGGCAAAAAAGAGGATTAAGAGGGCCAATCCATGGATCTGATCCTTGAAGGGATAGTCACGGCGTTTCAGCTCCTCTGGGCGCTGGACCCGGAGGTGCTGGGGATAACCTGGCTTTCGCTCAAGGTGTCGGGCCTGGCGACGATCATCAGTGTTGTAATCGGCATTTCAGTCGGGATGATCGTCGCCCTCACCCGGTTCCCGGGCAAGAAATTCGTTGTCAGTGTGGTCAACACCGGCATGGGGCTCCCGCCGGTGGTGGTGGGCCTGTTCGTCACCGTATTTCTCTGGCGGAACGGGCCGTTCGGCTTCCTGGATATCCTCTATACGCCGACCGCCATAATAATCGCCCAGGCGGTTATCGCCACCCCCATCGTGATGGGGATCTCGATAGCGGCGCTCCAGAATCTGCCGTCAAAACTCCGTCTGCAGATACTCTCCCTCGGAGCGACCCGCCTCCAGATGGTGGGGATTCTCGTCCGTGAGGCAAGGCTGCCGCTCATGGCTGCCGTCATGGCAGGGTTCGGCGGGGTCATCTCGGAGGTGGGCGCCTCCATCATGGTGGGCGGAAACATCAAGGGGTACTCCAGGGTCCTCACGACCGCCACGGTCATGGAGACCGGCAAGGGGGAGTTCGCCGTGGCCTTCGCCCTCTCTATCATCCTTCTTATGCTGGTATTTTTCGTCAACTACCTCTTTACACTTATTCAACAACGAGAGAGACCACGGTGAGCGATACCAACGCTATTATTTCGGTTGAAGACCTTAAGGTGCGGTTGGGGGGGGTGTCGATTCTCGACATTCCCTCCTTTTCAGTCCGGCAGGGGGAGTTCCTCTCGCTTATCGGCCCCAACGGCAGCGGCAAGTCCACCTTTCTTCTGGTGCTCAACAGTCTGCTCAAGCCGGTTTCCGGCCGCCTCATATACCGGGGAGAGCCCGTAACCGGCCGGGACGAGGCGTTCCGCTACCGGCGGAAGGTCTCGATGGTGTTTCAGGAACCGCTCCTCTTCGATACCACCGTCTACAAGAACGTGGCGTCGGGTCTGAAAATACGGGGTCTGAAACGGGACGAGATCCGTGAACGGGTCATGCGCTATCTCGGCTGGTTCAATATCGAGCATCTTGCGCAACGTTCTGCCCGCAAGCTCTCCGGCGGCGAGGCCCAGCGCACGAGCCTGGCCCGTGCCTTTGCCATGGAGCCCGAGGTCATTTTTCTCGACGAACCGTTCTCGGCCCTGGACCCGCCCACGAGGCACGCCATTACCGACGACCTGGACAGGATTGTATCCGAAACCGGCATCACCACCATCATGGTGACCCACGACCAGTCCGAGGCACTGCGGATGTCCGACCGGATCGCGGTCATGCACGACGGAGGCATCGTCCAGGTCGGGGTGCCCTCACTCGTCATGAACAATCCCGTCAACGAGTTCGTAGCCAATTTCGTGGGTATGGATACCATCCTTGTGGGGAACGTTATCAGGGTTGTTGACGGAATGGCGACGGTACTGGTCTCGGGGAAGGAAATAGATGCCTTCGGGAACGCCGGTTCCGGGGACTGCGTCTATTGCTGCATCAGGCCCGAGAACGTGACCATCGAGCTGACGGACCCCGATGACCTGACCAGCGCCCGCAACACCTTCCCGGCCGTGATCAGGGACATCTCCTCCATAGGCCCCTTCCTGAAGGTCATCCTGGACTGCGGTTTTTCACTGACGGCGTTCGTTACCAGAGAGGCGTTCGCAGTGCTGGATCTCAAGGAGGGCAAGAATGTCTACGCCTCATTCAAGGCCACGGCGGTGCACCTGATTCGCGATGCAAAACACCCGTGATCAAAACGGCTTCCGACCGGTTTTCCCGTAGCGGGCTTGACAGTCAAACCTCCTACCTGATACAAAGAATTCCTTACGCCAGATAAATGATCAGCCGGTCCGGCGGACCGGTGTGGAGCCAGCATTATGCCCACCTTTGAAGAAGCCAGAAAGATAATCCTCGATAATGTCACGCCCCTCGGCGCCGAGAGGGTCGAAACCCTCGAGTCCCTCGGCAGGGTGCTGTCCGAGGACGTCGTGGCCCCTCGGGACATGCCCCTGTGGGACAATACGGCCATGGACGGCTACGCGGTACGCTCCGAAGACTGCCGGGAGTCTACGATCCTGCAACTGACCGGTTTCCTTCCGGCCGGCGGCAACATGACCGAAACCGTTCGGCGCGGCACAGCGGTGAAGATCTTGACCGGCGCACCCATTCCACCCGGGGCCGATGCCGTGGTACCGTTCGAGGAGGTCGATGAGGCTGACGGCCATGTGGCGATCAGGGTGTCGGTCAAGAGGGGCGACAATATACGCTTCAAGGGAGAGGACGTGAAGGCTGGCGAGACGATTCTCCCGGTCGGGACCGTGCTCAGGCCGTCGGAGATAAGCATGCTGGCCTCCTTCGGCAAGCTGTTCGTGCCAGTCCACCGCAGGGTCCGGGTGGCCGTCCTTTCAACCGGGGACGAACTGCTGGAGCCGGGAGAGCCGCTGGAGCCGGGCAAGATCGTCAACAGCAACTCGCTGGCCCTGGCCGCGGCGGTAGTGCAGGCAGGCGCCGTCCCGGTCATGCTGGGCATCGCCAGGGACAACAAGGAGAGCCTGAGGGAAAAGCTCGCGGAGGGACTCAAGGCGGATGTCCTGATAACCTCGGCCGGGGTGTCCGCCGGCGACCGGGACTATGTACGCGACGTGCTGGACGAACTGCAGGTGAGGCAGGTGTTCTGGAAGGTGGACATCAAGCCGGGACGGCCCACCGCATTTGCCCTGAGGGACGGGAAACCGGTATTTTCGCTCCCCGGCAACCCGGTGTCGAGCCTTCTCACCTTCGAGGAGTTCGTGCGTCCCGCGCTGCTGAAGATGATGGGGCACCGCCGGGTGCTGCGGCCGCTCATAACGGCCACGCTCCGGGAGGATATCCAAAAAAAACCCGGCCGTGTGAACTTCGTACGGGTGGCCCTCGAACGGGAGAACGGCGAGTATTTCGCACGCAGCTCCGGCAAACAGGCCACCGGCTTCCTGAAGACCCTCCTCCTGGCCGACGGGATCGCCGTGATCCCTGTCGAAAAAGGCGAGCTCAAGGCTGGCGATCAGGTGGACGTGCAACTGATTGCCGGTGACGGCGGGCTGATGGAGGCGTGATTGAAACGCAGGGACATAGAGACCTGCCAGGTTTTAAAAACCTGGCAGGTCTGCGTAATGACAGGCAGACAATAAAGATTTCATATGCATAGGGAGAAATCATGAGCTTCAATCATTTCGACGACCAGGGCAGGGCAATCATGGTGGATATCAGCGCCAAATCCGCCACGCTGCGTACCGCCATCGCCACGGCGACCGTTTACCTGAGCCGGGAGATCCTGTCGAACATTGTGGAGGGAAAGGTGGCCAAGGGTGATGTGCTGGGCGTTGCCAGGCTGGCGGGTATTCAGGCGGCCAAGAAGACCCCTGACCTGATTCCCCTGTCCCATCCGCTGGCACTCCATGCGGTCACCGTCGATTTCAGCACCGACCTGGATGCAGGGACCGTAAGAGTGGAGAGCATGGTCCGGGCCTTCGAGAGGACCGGCGTGGAGATGGAGGCCATGGTGTCCGCCTCGGTGGCCGCGCTCACCGTCTACGACATGTGCAAGGGGGCCGACAAGGGTATCCGGATCAGCGATGTCAAGCTCCTCTATAAAGAGGGGGGCAAGAGCGGCGTTTACAGGCGGGAGGATCAGCCGTGAGGGCCGGGATACTGACACTCAGCGACAAGGGTGCCCGCGGGGAGCGGAAGGATCTGAGCGGTCCGGCACTGACCGATTGGCTCCGCCCTCACGGGGTTGAGACCGTGGCCTACGAGATGATCCCGGACGAGGCGGGGCTGATCTCCGCCAAGCTGGTCGAATGGGCCGACAGCGGAGAGATGGACCTTATCCTCACCACCGGCGGGACCGGGGTCTCCCCCCGTGACGTCACACCGGAAGCCACCATGCAGGTGCTTGACCGGGTCATTCCCGGCCTGGCTGAGCTGATGCGGTTCCGGAGCCTGGCCAAGACCCCTTCGGCGGCCATCTCCAGGGCCGTGGCCGGGATCAGGGGCAGGACGCTGATCATCAATCTCCCGGGCAGCCCCAGGGGGGCGGTGGAGAACCTGGAGGCGGTGTGGGAGGCGGTTCCCCATGCCGTGGCCAAGATCCAGGGGGACCCGAGCGAGTGCGCCCGCTGACGCCGGGCTGTCAGCGGCTTGCGATGACCAGCAGACCGCGGTCCTTTACGATGACGCGGCACCCGGAAAATCCCGTCCGCTTGAGACGGAAGAGGATGAACGGGGCTGCCAGAGGGAATACAAGGGGAATAAAGAATCCCATCGTGCCGTTCGGATCCGTGGTGTATGCCGGGTCCTTGAGGAACAATGGGATTTTTTTTAGCTGAATCTCGATATAACCATGTTCTTCAAGTGATAAATTATTATGGCTTTCTTCATGGGCGTACCGCGAGGAGCAGGTTGGCCGGAAAATCAGGCGGAAGACGAGAAGGGCCGTTCGGCGGAGACGCAGTAATGATTCCATGAGTTGAATCTACTACGGAACGACGTGCCGGACAAATGAATTTAAGATCCGATCGAAAAGTTGTCATCACTGCTATTTAATTTCAAGAAAGGCGGGAAGTTATGGGCGAGAATGAAAGGTTCGATGTAGAAAACAAGCTTCGGGGAGAAACCCTGGTGCGCAAGGGACTCATGAAAAAGCACGCCAGGGTGGAGCAGTTGAAGTTGGTACCCGACCTGAACGTGGTAAAAATTGGAGGACACGGAATCGTAGATTTCGGCCGGGATGTGGTTCTCCCGTTAATGGAAGAGATCGGTGAATTGTCGAAAAAGCATAAGATGCTGGTAGTTACCGGAGGGGGGGCGCGGGTCAGGCACATCCTCGACATCGGCATCGACCTGAGGATGCCGACCGGTGTCCTGGCCGAGCTTGCCGGGAAGATCAGCGAGCAGAACGCCGAGATCGTCACCCTGCTCCTCTCTAGGTGGAACGGTTCGCGGCTCAAGCCCGGCGACCTGCTCGATCTCCCTACCATGCTCCACCTTGGGCTCCTGCCGGTGATCCACGGGACCCCTCCCTACGGACTGTTCGAGCATCCGCCCGAGCTGGGCCTCATCCCACCGCACCGGACCGACACCGGCGCACTGCTCATGGCGGAGGTGCTCGGCGCCAGGAGCTGCATCCTCATGAAAAATGTGGACGGTCTCTTTACCGAAGACCCGCGGGTCAATCCCGATGCGGAGCTCATCAGGGATATTACCGCGGATGAACTGCTGGAAATGGATATGGAGGACATGGTCATGGAGCGGAAGGTCCTCCACCTGCTGAAAGACTCCTCCAACGTCAAGGAAGTGATGGTTATCAACGGCCACAAGAGAGGCACCCTGGAGCGGGCGCTGAACGGGGAGAATGCAGGCACCATCATCCGGGCGTAATGACCCGTTGACAGTCTGCCGTGTGGGGCGTATCCTATAATCGTAACCCCTCCGAAGTACTCAGGGAGGAAACCAAAGGAAGGAGGAACCCCTTCATGGCAGGCAAGATCTTTTACCGGGAAAGAAGCAAGATGGTGGATGGAGCGAAGCAGCCTCGCTACATCCTGGTGGCGGTTTCGGGGCTTGACCTCAAGGTCTATGGTCAGCACCTCCGCATGTGCGAACTGAAACAGATCGCCGAAGGCGTCGGCGCTGAGCTGGTCGCGCTCGGAAGAGGCCCGAAACACGCGGAAGAAGCCGCGTAGTCCGGCTTCCGAAACGGTAGCAAGCAAGAGAGAAGGGGATTGCCGCAAGGCAATCCCCTTCTTGTTTGGCGCAAGGTTACCCCGCAAAAAGCGGGAGCCATGATTTCCTGTCGCTCTCGCCTTCACTTCTCCATGCTTCCGGCTGATCTTTAGTATCCGAAGTAGAAAGCCGCCGCTTTTGACATGGATCATAACCTTCTCGGATTTTCCGGTATATGCTGTCATCACAAGGGAGCGGTAAACGACATGACCTGTCGGAACCTTGCCGGATACAGCGCCGGAGAAAAGGAGAAACAGAATATGAAAAGAAAGATAGTGGAAATCGATCAGGAAAGATGTGACGGCTGCGGTCTGTGCGTTCCTTCGTGCGCCGAGGGCGCCATAAAAATCGTCAACGGCAAGGCGGTGCTGGCCGCGGACAACCTGTGCGACGGGCTCGGCGCCTGCCTCGGCGAGTGCCCCAGGGACGCCATCCGCATCATTGAGCGCGAGGCCGACGCCTTCGACGAGTCGGCGGTCGAGGCGGCCAGGGCCGTCGGCGACCAGGCGGCGGCCGCTGCGGGGCACCACACGGCAACGGCCGTGAATCACCGCGGACACGGCGGCTGCCCGGGCTCCAGGGTCATCTCTCGCGTGGTCCCCGCCGCTGATGCGGCTGAACCGGAGCAGGGGACCAGGCAGAGCCGGCTGGGACACTGGCCCGTACAGCTCAGACTGGTTCCGGTTGACGCCCCGTTCCTGCAGGACGCCGACCTCCTGATAGCCGCCGACTGCGCACCGTTCGCCTACGCGGATTTCCACAAGGATCTCCTGGACGGCAAGGCGCTCCTCATCGGCTGCCCTAAACTGGACGACAACGAGTATTACACCGAGAAGCTCACCGAGATGTTCGGGGTCTCTTCCATAAAAAGCGTCACTGTGGTGCGGATGGAGGTCCCCTGCTGCGGAGGCATTGAGGCGGCGGTCAAGCGGGCGCTGGTTGCCTCGGGCAGGAATATCCCCTGCAAGGTGGTGACAATCGGGGTGAAAGGTGATATCCAATAACCTGCGATATGCCGATAATGCCCAGACCTGCCAGGTCTCCGAGACTTGGCGGGTCTTAACTAGTTTTCATCCGGAAAGTGTCTGCAGGGGCCAGGCCGGAACTTCCCCGAAGCCCCTCGTAATCGGTCACCAGCCTTTGCCTGGATCAAATACTCTGCCGGATTCAGGCGCTTTCCCGTGAGTTGCCCGATTGCACTCAAGCCGTACGAGAGGCTCCGTGAAAGCCCCGACCCGTCCCTCATAACATTTTTCCAGGGTTTCCAGATGGAAACTAACTATCCGAGTGTACCAGGAGGGCGTATGGATAACGGACTGAAAAGGATCGAGCAGGCCATGAGGGACTATTTCGGCGCGGACCAGCGGAGGATCAATCATGCCCTGCGGGTTGCCGGCTTTGCCGGGGAGATCCTGGACCGGGAGCCGGGAGACCGGGAGGTGGTCATGGCTGCCGCCTTTTTGCACGATATCGGTATCCGGGAGGCGGAAAGGAAATACGGCTCTTCCGCCGGCAACCTCCAGGAGCAGGAAGGGCCGCCGGTGGCCAGGGAGATCCTCTCTTCCCTGGGGTATGGCGAGGCCCTCATCGCAGAGGTCTGCTCCATCATCGCCTCCCATCATTCCCCGGGCGAGGTGGAGACCGACAACTTCCGTGTCATCTGGGACGCGGACTGGCTGGTGAACATTCCCGACGAAGTGGGTTTGGATGACGAGACGCGGCTAAGGGAGACAATCGGCAGAATCTTCCAGACCGGCACCGGCCGGAGCATCGCTGAAAGGTTGTATCTGTCAAAAAGATAAAAAAGACATAAATTATCCTATTGACAAGCATCCTTCTTCTGCTATGAAATTAGCTTATTAGCGAGGAGGCCAGGCGTCAGCCCGGCAACCTGAATTCAAAGGAGGATGCGTCCATGTCTCTTATAACCCTTGTTACCCGCGAGGCCCCCGATTTTTCGGCAGAGGCGGTGATGCCGGACAACAGCTTCGGCGAAATCACCCTCTCCAAGCTGAGGGGCAAATATGTAATGCTCCTCTTCTATCCTCTCGATTTCACCTTTGTATGCCCCTCGGAGATCATCGCCTTCGACCGCAGGCTCAATGAGATCAAGTCCAAAAACTGCGAGGTAATCGGCGTTTCCGTGGACTCCAAGTATACCCACCTGGCCTGGAAAAAGACACCACTGGAAGACGGGGGCATCGGCAACATACAGTATCCGCTGGTCCAGGACCTGAACAGGTCCATCGCCAGGGCATACGGCATCCTGTACGACGAGTCGGTGGCCCTGCGCGGTCTGTTCCTGGTGGACCCCACCGGCAGGATACGGCACGCGGTCATCAACGACCTGCCCTTCGGCAGGAGCGTTGACGAGGCGATCCGCATGCTGGAGGCGGTCCAGTTCTACGAGGCCCACGGTGAGGTCTGCCCGGCCAACTGGCAGAGCGGCCAGGCGGGCATGAAGCCCACCGCCGAAGGCGTGGCCGAATACCTGTCACAGCATGCTTAATGATTGAGTCGATTCAGTGTTACACTGCACCAGCATTAACCATCTTTACATGGGGAGGGCGGCACGGCGCTCAAGTCGTGCCGTTTCTTTTATATGACCAACCGGGATGTTCACATGGAATCCGATGAGGTCCTGTTCGGCGCCGATCCGGCTCCGGGGATCGTGGCGGCGGAGCTTGCCGGTCGGTTCATCCGGCTGTTCATCCGCACGGAGCGTGGCGTGCTGTTCCACGACGACCCGTTCCACCCCTTTATCCTCCTTGAATCGGAGGAACTCCTGGAGGGGTTCGGGCAGGTCGACACGCTGAAATCGCTGCCAGGTCCGGGAGAGTTCCGTTTCATGGCGTCTTTCCGGGACTGGAAAGAGTGCATGGCCGCCAGAGACTTCCTGTCGCGGAAGAGCGGCAGGACCCCGTCCGCCCTGGACGCACCGTATCTGTTCATCAACGATCCGGTACACCAGCACCTCCTCTCAACCGGCAAGACCCTGTTCAAGGGGCTGGAATTCCCGGCCCTGCGCAGGCTCGCCCTGGACATCGAGACATATTGCCGGGAGGGGTACGAGTTCTCGAATCCCAACCGGGAGGAGGACCGGATTATCTCCGTTGCACTGGCGGATTCCACCGGGTTCGAGGAGGTCCTCTGCGGGCCGGAGATGTCCGAGCAGGCCATGCTGGAGCGGCTGGGCGAGATAATCCGGGAACGGGACCCGGACGTCATCGAAGGGCACAATATCTTCAAGTTCGACCTGGAATACATCCGGGTCAGGGCGGCCCGCCTGGGGGTGAAGCTTCACTGGGGGCGCGACGGGAGCGAGCCCAGGGTGCGCGGCTCCCGCTTCACGGTGGCCGAGAGGATCATAGATTATCCCCGCTGGGATCTCTACGGCCGCCACGTTGTTGACACCTATTTCCTTGTGCAGCTCTATGACGTGAGCGTCAGGGAGCTTGAGAGTCACGGCCTCAAGGCTGTTGCCCGGCACTTCGGCCTGACCGGGCCCGACCGCACCTATCTGGAGGGGGGAGCCATCAGCGCGGCCTATCTGGAAGACCCGGAGTCCCTCCGTCGCTACAACCTGGACGACGTGCGGGAGACCCTGGCCCTGTCGCGCCTGTTGTCCCAATCGTATTTCCTCCAGACCCGCATGTTCCCCTATTCTTACCAGAACTGCATTATCAGGGGAAACGCCACCAGGATCAACTCCCTGTTTCTTCGCGAATACCTGCGCCGCGGCGCCTCCATTCCGAGGAGCCCGGGAGGGGAGGGGGGATTCGAGGGGGGGTACACGGACGTCCTTGTACACGGGGTGGTCGGGCCGGTGGTCCATTGTGACGTGGCCTCGCTCTATCCGTCGCTTATCCTGACCTACCGCCTCACCCCGTCAGGGGATCCGCAGGGACTTTTCCTGCCGCTCCTGGCAAGGCTGCGGGAGTTCCGGCTGGCAGCCAAGAAACGGGCGCGGGAAGAGACGGATCCGGCAAGGAGAGACAGGTTCAATGCCCTGCAGCAGACCTTCAAAGTGCTCATCAACTCGTTTTACGGCTACCTTGGTTCTCCCCTGCACAACTTCTCCGACCCGGCGGCAGCCGCCGAGGTAGCCAGACTCGGGAGGGATACCATCCGGACCATGCTTGGCTGGCTCCAGGACCGGAATGCCAGGGCAATAGAGATCGACACCGACGGTATTTACTTCATCTCTCCTCCAGGAATCGATACCGCGGAAGGGGAAGAGGAACTGATCGGCCGCCTGTCGGCTTCACTGCCCGAAGGGATCGAGGTGGAGAGCGACGGGCGCTATCAGGCCATGTTTTCCTACAAAAGCAAGAATTACGCCCTCCTTGGGTATGACGGGCGGGTAATCGTCAAGGGGAGCGCCCTGAAATCCAGGGGGATGGAGAGATATCTGCGGGAGTTTATGGCCGAGGTCATACGGCTGCTGCTGATGGGGGAAGCACGGAAGGTCGACGAGACCTATCGCCGGTACCTGCGGAGGCTGGAGAGCCATGATTTCGGGATCGAGTGGCTCGCAAAGACCGAGACGCTCAGCGAATCTCCGGCCACCTATCGCGAGAAGGTCGCAAAGGGGAAGCGAAACCCTTCCGCCGCATACGAAATCGCCTCCCGTTCCTCGCATGAGTACAAAGCCGGGGACCAGATCACCTACTACATCACCGGTGCCGGGAAGGGGACCTCCTACGAGAACTGTCGGCCGGTCAGCGCCTATGATCCCGCCTCTCCTGACGTCAGCATTGCGTTCTATACGGGTAAGCTCAGGCAGGTGAGGAAGAAGTTAGAGCAGTTTCTGGAAGAGGAAGAAGACCTTTTTTCACGCCTTTCCGGTGAGCAGGGCTTGTAAACGGAAAGGTTTCATGCTACAAGAAAACGACTCGGGTCCGACCTGCGGGGTGGACCGGGTCGAGGAAGCCAGGGATACAAAAAAGCCGCATCCGGAGATGCGGCTTTTTCGTTCGGATCGAACCGATGATTACTTCGCAGCCGGAGCAGCAGCCGGGGCCTCTTCTTTCTTCACTTCTTTCTTGGCAGCTTTTTTCTTGGCAACTTTTTTCTTCTCGGGCTTCTTGGCTTCTTCTTTCTTTACTGCCGGGGCAGCGGGAGCAGCAGAGGTTGCGGGCTCGGCGGCGAAAGCGATGCCGGCGAAAGCAACGGCTACCAGGGCGGCTACGATGGTGGACAGAACTTTTTTCATTGTACTTCCTCCTTGAAATGTGTTGTGCTCCATGTATTCAGCATATTGCGTGCCAGTCCCGGCATGACTCCATCTGCCCGATTTGAAAGGGTATTTTATTCAAGTGCCGGTTCATGGTACAGTGATTCAGCCGCAAATCATACAGGTAATACCCCATATGCGGCAGAGATTGCGATGCTGGGAATCCACGCGACGCATACATGAGGTTCAGGAGGCTTTTTGCGGTACGATACCTTCCTTTCCGTGGAAAAACCCGCCCGTTACATGGGCAATGAAACAGGCTCGGTTGTCAAGGGCGCGGTAGACATACGGTTCGTCCTGGCGTTTCCGGACGTCTACGAGGTAGGCATGAGTCACCTGGGCTTTCAGATCCTGTACGGCATTCTGAACGGTCTCGACTGGCTCGCAGCCGAGAGGGCGTACGCCCCCTGGCCCGACCGGGAGGATGCCATGCGGGCCGCCGGAGAGCGGCTCGCCACCCTGGAAACCCGAACGACCCTGGCAGAGGCGGATATTATCGGGTTTACCCTCCAGTACGAGCTGTCCTGCACAAACATCCTGAACATGCTGGAACTGTCCGGAATACCGCTCCAGGCGAGCGAGCGGGGTGACGGTTATCCACTGGTCCTGGGCGGAGGGCCGTGCGCCGGCAACCCGGAACCGCTGGCTGACTTCTTCGACGTCTTCCTGTTCGGAGACGGGGAGGAGGCGGTGGTCGAGATAGCCCGGGCCTGCCGGGAATGGAAGCGTGGAGGGGGGGGCAAGGCGGAACTCCTGGACCGCCTTGCCGGGATCGAAGGGGTGTACGTGCCGTCGCACTTTTCGGTTTCCTACCGGGACGACGGGACCATCGAGGCGGTCGTACCGCTCAGGGCGGGCCGCGATTGCGTCAGGCGCAGGGTCGCGGCCGACCTGGAAAGCCTTCCCTACCCGACGGAACCGGTGGTGCCCTTCCTGAAAACCGTGCACGACCGGGTCAGCATGGAGATAGCCCGGGGCTGCACCAGGGGATGCAGGTTCTGTCAGGCCGGCTACATCTACCGGCCGGTCAGGGAGCGGACGCCCGGGACCATCCTCGACACAATCGACACAGTGCTGAAGAACACCGGCTACGAGGAGGTATCGCTCCTTTCCCTCTCGTCCGCCGACTACGGCTGCATAACCGGGCTGCTGCGAACGCTCATGGAGAGGTATGCCTCGGAACGGGTGGCGGTTTCCTTTCCCTCGCTCCGCGTCGGGAGCCTCACCCGCGACCTGGTGGACGAGGTCGCCAGGGTGCGCAAGACCGGCTTCACCCTGGCGCCCGAGGCCGGGAGCGAACGGCTGCGCGCGGTCATCAACAAGGGGATCACCGAAGAGGACCTGATCCGGAATGCCGGCGACGCCTACCAGGCCGGCTGGCGGCTCATCAAGCTCTACTTCATGATCGGTCTTCCCACCGAGACCTGGGAAGACGTGGCCGGGATCGCGGAGCTCTCCGCAAAGGTCAGGCGTTCCGCCCGGGGGACCGGCCACGGCGGCGAGGTGAACGTCTCGGTGGGGAGCTTCGTGCCGAAGCCCCACACCCCGTTCCAGTGGGAGCCGCAGATCGGTCTGGACGAGATCCTGGAGAAGCAGCGGTTCCTCCGCGCCGAGTTGAAGAAGCGGAAGCTGGCCTTCAAGTGGCACGACGCCCGACTCTCGTTCCTGGAGGGGGTCTTTGCCCGGGGTGACCGCCGTCTGTCGCGGGTGCTCCTCAAGGCGAGGGAGTTGGGGTGCCGTTTCGACGGCTGGGGAGAACATCACGACTTTCAAAAATGGCGGACCGCTTTCGAGGAAACCGGGATTTCGCCCGAATTCTATCTCCGTCGGCGGAGCTATGACGAGATCCTTCCCTGGAGCCACCTGGACAGCGGTGTGACGACCGGGTTTTTCAGGGAAGAGGCTGAAAAGGCCCGGAGCGGCCTCCCGACCGCGGACTGTCGGGGCGGGACCTGCTGCGCCTGCGGCGTGTGCGACTTCTCCACCATCCGGATGGTCACCCACCGGCCGACCCCTTCCGTCGGCGAGGCGGAGAAAGACGAGGGAACGATCAGGACGTCGAGTCCCGAACACCCCGCAGGTGCGGGTCAAGCCGATCGGATACGGCTGCGCTTCTCGAAGACCGGTGTCATGAGCCTGCTGAGCCACCTGGAACTCATTCACCTCTTCACCCGGACGGTGCGGCGGGCCGGAATACCGATACGCTATTCGCTCGGTTTCCATCCGCACCCGAAGTTTTCCTTTGCCACCGCGCTTTCGGTCGGCGTGGAGTCCTGGGCCGAATACCTCGATATGGAGATATCCGCCGGTTTCGGTGCTATGCGGGTCATGGAGTCGCTGAACCGGGCACTTCCGGCGGGGATGGAGGTCCTGGAGGCCCGTGAAATCCCCCTTAAGAGCGCGTCGCTTTCCGTCATTCTGGAGGCGACCCGCTATCGCGTTACCCTGCCGGAAGGCCTTGTTCCGGATCTTCTGGCCAGGGCGGAGGGTTTTCTCCGCCTGGACAGCTTCCTCCACCACCGGGTCAAGAAAGGAAAGTCCATGGAACTGGACCTCAGGAAGGAGCTGCGCTCTCTGCACGCCTCGTCCGACACGCTGGAGATGGTGGTGGGACGGGGCAAGCCGCTGGAATTCGCCGCCGCCGTCACCGGATTGCCCGAGGAGTCGTTGCGGACTGCCCGGATCGAGAAGCTGGAGGTCCTGTTCAGGGAGATCCCCGACAACATGTCGGCAAAGGGTTGCACAGGGGATTAATTCCAGCTAAGCTTATACGTTCAAAACTTGTATTGAGCCTGAATCCGTGAAGGCGTTAAGGATTCAAGTTAAAAAATTACATTAATTATCCATATGAATCGAGGTGAGAATGGCAAACGAACTCGTCATCAATACCACCTCCCACGAAACCCGGATTGCGCTCATCGAGAACGGCACCATCGCGGAACTCTACATTGAGCGGAGCAGGGTCAAGGGGATTGTGGGAAACATCTACAAGGGCAGGGTGATCCGGGTCCTGCCGGGCATGCAGGCCGCCTTTGTGGACATCGGCATGGAGAAGGCGGCGTTTCTTTACGTGGCCGATGTGTTCGAGGCTATCGAGGACTACGAGACCTTCATGGAGGGGAGCGATAAGAAGGAGAACGGGAGGGACGGCGAAGGGCAAAGTCTCGCCTCCATGCACCCCATCGAGGACCTTCTTCAGGAGGGGCAGGAGATCCTGGTGCAGGTGTCCAAGGAACCCATCGGGACCAAAGGGGCGCGCATCACTTCCCACATCTCCCTGCCGGGGCGCCATCTGGTCTACATGCCGACCGTGGACCACGTGGGGGTCTCCCGGCGCATAGAGAACGAAGCGGAGCGGGAACGGCTCAAGGAGATCGTGGAACGGACCAAGCCCACCTCCGGCGGGTTCATCGTGCGGACCGTGTCCGAGGGGAAGACAGAGGACGACCTCCAGGCGGACATGCAGTACCTGACCAAACTCTGGGAGGAGATTGTCAAGAAGAACGAGAAGGCCCACGCCCCCTCCCTGATCCATTCGGACCTTGACGTGACCCAGAAGGTGGTGCGTGACATCCTGAGCGAGGACGTGGATCGGATCGTGGTGGACTCCAAGCCCGAGCACGATCGGATCGTCCAGTTCATCAGCACCTTCATGCCGAAAAGCCGCTATTCCATCGAACTCTATGAGGACAACGAGCCCATCTTCGACCATTTCGGCCTGGAGGTGGAGATCAGCCGGGCACTCGGGAGAAAGGTCTGGCTCAAGTCGGGCGGCTACATCATCATAGAGCAGACCGAGGCCCTGACCGCCGTCGACGTGAACACCGGTCGCTACGTGGGAAAACACAACCTGGAGGACACCATCCTCAAGACCAACCTGGAGGCGGTCAAGGAGATCGCCTACCAATTGCGGCTGCGCAATATCGGCGGCATAATCATCATCGACTTCATCGACATGGAGAAGGAGGTGAACCGGGACAAGGTGTTCGCCGCCCTGGAGGAGGCGATGAAGTCGGACAAGTCCAAGACCAACATCCTCAAGATGTCGGAACTGGGCCTGGTGGAGATGACCAGGAAAAGGGTGCGCGAGAGCATCGGCCGCATGATGTGCGAACCCTGCCCCTATTGCGAGGGGCTCGGCTACATCAAGTCCAAGACCACCGTCTGCCAGGAGATCTTCCGCGAGCTGCGGCGCGAGATGCTTGACGTCCATGGTTCCAAGGTAATGCTTTCCGTCCACCCCCAGGTGGCAGACCTGCTCTACGACGAGGAGCGGCGGGGGCTGGAGGACCTGGAGAAACGCTTCAAGAAGCGGATCATCGTCCGGGCCAAACCCGGTTTTCACCAGGAGCAGTTCGAGATCAGCATAAATTAAAATTTTTTTGGAGGGATACCCATATGATTGGAACACCGTTGAAGAAGCATGCCTCGCGACTGATGATCCTCGGCTCGGGGGAGTTGGGGAAAGAGGTGGTGATAGAGGCCCAGAGGCTGGGCGTGGAGGTGGTCGCGGTCGACCGCTACCGGGACGCACCGGCCATGCAGGTGGCCCATCGCAGCCACGTCATCAACATGCTGGACGGGGAGGCACTGAAGGATCTGGTGCGGCGGGAGCGTCCCACGTACATCGTGCCCGAGATCGAGGCGATAAACACCGTCACCCTTATGGAGCTGGAAAAGGAGGGGTTCACGGTCATTCCCACGGCCCGGGCCACAAACCTGACCATGAACCGCGAGGGGATCCGCAGGCTGGCCGCGGAGGAGTTGAGACTCCCCACCGCCGCCTACCGGTTCGCCTCTGACGCGGCCGAATTCACCGCCGCGGTGCGGGAGATAGGCTTTCCCTGCGTGGTCAAGCCCACCATGAGCTCGTCCGGCAAGGGGCAGAGCGTGGTCCGCACCGAGGCCGACATCGAAGGGGCCTGGGACTATGCGGTCAAGGGGACCAGGGGCGCGGCGGACAAGGTCATCGTCGAGGAGTTCATCCCTTTCGACTACGAGATCACCCTGCTCACGGTGCGCTATGCCGGCGGCACCCGTTTCTGCCCCCCCATCGGCCACATCCAGATCAAGGGGGACTACCACGAGTCGTGGCAGCCGATGCCGATGGCGCCCGCGGCCCTTGCCGAGGCGCAGCGCCAGGCCAAGGTCGTGACCGACAGTCTGGGCGGGTACGGCATCTTCGGGGTGGAGCTGTTCATCAAGGGGGACAAGGTCTACTTCAGCGAGGTTTCGCCCAGACCCCACGATACCGGGATGGTGACCATGGTCTCCCAGAACCTGTCGGAGTTCGAGCTGCACGTGCGGGCCATCCTGGGCCTGCCCGTGCCTGAGGTGGTGAACCTGGCGCCTGCCGCCTCGCACGTGATCCTGGCCGAGTCCGCCGCGGAGGAGGTGACCTTCGACGGCCTGACCGAGGCCCTCCAGGTCCCCGAGACCAAGCTCCGTCTGTTCGGAAAGCCGGACACCAGGCCGGGCCGGCGCATGGGCGTCGCACTTTCCCTCGGCAGGGACCTGGACGAGGCGCGCAAGCGGGCCGGGCAGGCCGCCGGCGCGGTGAAGATACGAGAGGTGTAGGCGGTGGAGCAAGCGACTCGGTACCATCAGAAAATCCTTGACAGGCCGTGGTTTTTTGTCTATTTTGAGACGCTCATCTCAATTCCAGCACAAAGGTGGTGAAGTTAAATGTACGCAGTGGTTAAGACCGGAGGGAAGCAATACAAAGTTTCCGAGGGCGACCTGCTGAAGGTCGAAAAACTGGAGGGCGCGGTGGGCGACACCGTCGAGCTCACTGAGGTCCTGATGGTTGGCGGCGAAAAGGTATCGATCGGAACACCTTTAGTGCCCGGCTCCTCTGTTATCGGCAAGATAGTCGAGCAGGGGAAAGACAAGAAAATCCTTGTCTTCAAGGCCAAGCGGAGAAAGAACTCCAGGAAGCTGAACGGACACCGCCAATACAGAACCGTTTTGAAGATAGAAAAGATTAACGCGTAAGGGGAATCCCCCCGCAATTTGGAGGTTTACTGGTATGGCTCATAAGAAAGCAGGCGGCAGTACAAGAAACGGCCGCGATTCAGCCGGACAGCGACTCGGATGCAAGAAATACGGCGGAGAACTGGTGAAGGCGGGCAACATCATCTTTCGCCAGCGCGGCACCAGCATCCATCCCGGCAACAACGTGGGCTGCGGCAGGGATTACACCCTGTTCGCCCTCATTGACGGGATCGTGAAGTTCGAAAGAATGGGAAGGGATCGGAAAAAGGTCTCGGTCTATCCGGTCTAGGTTTATCGCGTCGGCTTCGGGCCGGTTCGGCCGCTGCCCGGCGGACTCGTGCGCCTTCGGGTTCACGATACGTTTTATAAACTCACAAAGCCTGAGGCTGACAGCCTCAGGCTTTGCTCATTGTGGCGACAGCGGCAGGGATTCAGGCAATGCAGTTTATCGATGAAGTGAAAATCAGCGCCAGGGCGGGTCACGGCGGCGCCGGCTGCGTTTCGTTCCGGCGGGAGAAGTTCATCCCGCTGGGGGGGCCGGACGGCGGCGACGGCGGCAAAGGGGGGGACGTGGTGTTCGAGGTCTCTCCGAGCATCTCCACGCTCCTGGACCTGCGCCACCGGCCGCACCAGAAGGCGGGCCGCGGCGCCCACGGCATGGGCAAGGACCGCCACGGTGCCCACGGCAAGGACCTGGTCATTCCCGTGCCTGCCGGTACGGTCATCAGGGACGCCGATACCGGAGAACTGCTGGCCGACCTGACCAAGCCGGGCGAGCGGGTGGTGCTGCTGCGGGGAGGACGGGGAGGCCAGGGGAACGCCAGGTTCGCCACCTCCACCAACAAGGCCCCCAAGTTCGCGCAGCCGGGCGAGCCGGGGGAGGAGCGGGTGCTCAGGCTGGAGCTGAAGCTCCTGGCAGACGTGGGGCTGTTCGGCTTTCCCAGCGTGGGAAAGTCGTCCTTCATCGCCAGGATCTCGGCGGCCAGACCCAAGATTGCCGACTACCCGTTCACGACCCTGACCCCCAACTTGGGGGTGGTCGCCTACAAGAACTTCAGGTCGTTCGTGGTGGCCGACATCCCCGGTCTCATCGAGGGTGCCCATCGGGGCGCAGGGCTCGGGCACCGGTTTCTCAAGCATGTGGAGCGGACCAGGCTCCTGCTCCACATCATAGACATCTCCCTGATGCCCGAACGCGACCCCCTGCGGGATTACGAGACCCTCAACCGGGAGCTGGCGCTGTTCGACGGGCAGCTGTCGGAAAAACTGCAGATCGTTGTGGTGAACAAGATTGATCTTCCCCATGTGCGGGAGAGCCTGGCGGGCGTGGTCGAGCGGTTCAAGGGGCTTGGGGTGAGGGTTTTTCCGGTCTCGGCCGTTACCGGAGAAGGTGTCCCGGCCCTCCTGGACGAGGTTGCCGGACGGCTCTGGGGAGCGTCCGACGAAGGGCCGTAATGTTTGCCATGCAAAAACGATCATGCTAGTATCTCTCCCCTGACGGCATCCCCCGAGAGAGGTGGACAGGCAATGCGCGCTGAGATCCTCGACAAGGTCAGAAGGATTGTTATAAAGATAGGAAGCCGGGTCCTCACGGCCGACGGTGAAGGTCTGGACGATGCCTTCCTTGCCGCCCTGGCGAACGAGGTGGCACGCCAGCGGGAGAAGGGGCGGGAGGTGATCATCGTCTCTTCGGGAGCGGTGGCTGCCGGCGTGAAGGCCCTCGGGCTGACCACCACGCGACCCCGCACGATTCCGCAGAAACAGGCTGCCGCGGCAGTGGGCCAGTCCAAGCTGATGCAGGCTTACGAACAGGCCTTTTCCAGGCATGGCCTGAAGGTCGCCCAGATACTCCTGACCAGGGACGACCTGGCGAACCGGCTCCGTTTTCTGAACGCCCGCGCAGCCATGGACGCCCTGCTGGAGTGCGGGGTCGTTCCGGTGATAAACGAAAACGACACGGTCGTGGTCGAGGAGATCAAATTCGGCGACAACGACAACCTCTCGGCCCTGGTCACCAGCCTGGTCGAGGCCCATCTCCTGGTGATCCTGACCGACATCGACGGGTACTACGACGCCGACCCCCGTTCCAATCCGGATGCCAGGCTGGTCCCCCTGGTGAAGGCGGTGACCAGAGAGGTGGAGCGGGCCGCGGGGAGCAGCGGCTCTTCCGTGGGCACCGGCGGGATGATCACCAAGCTGGCCGCTGCCAAGAGGGTGGGGCGCTACGGGGTTCCGACCCTGATCATCAACGGGAGAAAACCGGAAACCCTGGCCGCGGCCCTGGCCGGAGACGAGGTCGGGACCCTGTTCCTGCCTTCGGGAGACAGTCTGAGCCGTCGTAAACACTGGATCGCCTATACTCTCAGGCCCCGCGGCAGGATAGTCGTCGACACCGGCGCGGTGGCGGCCCTCTCAAGGCGCGGCAAAAGCCTGCTCCCTTCCGGAGTGGTGCGGGTCGAGGGGGAGTTCGACCGCGGTGCGTGCGTGCTGGTGTGCGGCCTCGACGGGACCGAGTTTGCCAGGGGCATTGTCGATTACTCGCGCCAGGAACTGGAAAAGATCTGCGGATGCAGGAGCAGCGAGATCGAGAAGTGTCTCGGCTACCGTTACGGAGACGAGATCATTCACCGGGACAACCTGGTGATTCTCTGAGACAGCCCGGTCCGGGTCACCCGACCCACCGGAACCTACAGGAGGAACAGGGATATGACCATTGCCGAGCAGATTCGGACCATCGCGGCGGATGCCCGCCAGGCCTCCCACTTCATCGCCAGACTGTCTTCCGCGGCCAAGAATGCCCTCCTGATGGACATGGCCACGGCGCTCGTCAACAACGCCCCCCATCTCATCGAGGAAAACGCCAAGGACCTGGATGCCGCCGGGCAGAAGGGGCTTTCACAGGCCATGCTGGACCGGCTCATGCTGGACACGGAGCGGATCAGTGTCATGGCCGAGGGGCTGCGCGAAGTCGCCGGCCTGCCGGATCCGGTGGGAGAGGTCACCCGCATGTGGAAGCGTCCCAACGGCCTGATGGTCGGCAAGATGAGGATCCCGCTGGGCGTGATAGGGATCATTTACGAGGCCAGGCCCAACGTGACGGCGGACGCCGCGGCCCTCTGCCTGAAGGCCGGCAATGCGGTCATCCTGCGGGGCGGGTCCGAAGCGATACATTCCAATGTGGCAATCTCCCGGATCCTGCGGGACGCCATGCTCAAGGCCGGCGTACCGCCGGCTGCGCTCTCCGTGATTCCGTTCACGGACCGTGAGGGGGTGCTGGAGATGCTCAAGCAGGAAGACTATATCGACCTGATCATACCACGCGGCGGCGAGGGGCTCATCCGCTTCGTGGTGGAGCACTCCAAAATCCCGGTGCTGAAGCATTACAAGGGGGTCTGCCACGTATTCGTGGATGCCTCGGCCGATGTGGACATGGCCGAGCGGATCATCGTCAATGCCAAGACCCAGCGGCCGGGGGTCTGCAACGCCCTTGAGACGCTGCTGCTCCACAAGGATGTGGCCGAGCGGTTCATTCCCCGGATCTACAACACCCTTACGACCATGGGGGTCGAAATCCGGGGCGACGAGACCTTCCGCCGGTTCGCGCCGGAGGCGAAGCAGGCCACCGAGGAGGACTGGTACGAGGAGTTTCTCGATCTGATCCTGGCGGCCCGTGTGGTGGACGACATGGACGAGGCCATAGGGCATATAAGCAAGTACGGCTCCCTGCACACGGAAGCCATCATCACCGCAGACTACGGGAATGCCCAGCGGTTCATCCGGGAGGTGAACTCCGGCGTGGTGCTGGTGAACGCATCGACCCGTTTTTCGGACGGCAACCAGCTCGGGCTCGGTGCAGAGATCGGCATCTCCACCACCAAGCTCCACTCCTTCGGTCCCATGGGGCTTGAAGACCTGACAACGACCAAGTTCATCGTTTACGGCGACGGACAGACCCGGGGCTAGTGTCCTGTGCGGTTCGTTCACCACAAGAATTCCGAGGGATTTTGGTTCCTGGCAAGGCGCGGCGACACAGGCCTAGCTGGGTCTAAGCCGAGGAGCCGGAACGCGGCCAGGGGCCAAAAGACCCGGAATTGTAAGGAAGGAATTAGCCGCACAGGACACTAGGCATGGAAACGACATGAAAATCGGCATATTCGGCGGCACGTTCAATCCTATTCACCATGCCCACCTCCGTATCGCCGAGGAGATCCGGGAACATTTCCTGCTGTCACAGGTCATCTTCGTGCCCGCGGCAACCCCTCCCCACAAGCCCCTTGCCGACGACCTTTCCTTCAACGAGCGCCTGCGGATGGTGGAACTGGCGGTCCAGGGCAACCGCTTCTTCTCGGTTTCGGACATGGAGGGCAAGCGGGAAGGGAAGTCCTATTCAATCGATACTCTCCACCTGCTCCGGAAGCTCTATCCCGGAGACGAGCTCTTCTTCATCATGGGAAGCGACTCGTTCGCCGAGTTCGGAAGCTGGAAGGAATACGCCGCAATCTTTTCCTGCTGCAACATCGTAACCATTACCCGCCCCGGCTCACACATCTCCCTGATGGGGTCGCTGCCGGTTGCCATAGCCCATGAGTTCTGCTATCATGATGCCGAAAGAAGGCTTTCCCACCGCTCGGGCTATTCGGTCTACAGTATCGAAGGGACGCAGCTCGACATCTCTTCGACAGACATCCGATCACTAATCCGCAAAGGCCGTTCAATCAAGTACCTTGTTCCGGAAAGCGTTGAACGATATATCATCCAACAGAGGTTCTATGCCTAATGCAGCCAAAGCCGCCCTGACTCCGCTGGAGAGGGCGATTCAATGCGCCGCCCTTGCACTGGACAAGAAGGCGGTCGATGTGAAGATTCTCGAAATCAAGCGCATTTCCTCCATTGCCGATTACCTGGTCCTGGCGACCGGGTATTCCGACCGGCAGACCCAGGCCATAGCCGAAGCGGTCCGGTCCGGTCTGAAGAAATTCGGCAAGGCCCTGGATATCGAGGGGGCCAAGGAGGGGAACTGGATCGTCATCGACTATGGTGACGTCATCCTTCACGTATTCAAGGAAGACCTCCGTCATTATTACAACCTGGACGACCTGTGGGCCGAGGCGCCCCAGGTTGAAATTCCCGCCGAATACCACTGGGAAGAGGGAAAGGTGTGAGACTCAGGGTCGCCTGGGTCGGCAAGACCCGGCAGGACTGGGTCAGAACAGGGATCGAGGAGTACGCCTCCCGCATCAGGCGCTATGTCCCGCTGGAAGTGCTGGAGGCCAGGGAAGAGAAGGGCGCCGAAGCGGAAACGGCACGGGAGCGCGAATGCGACCGGCTTGCCAGGCTGCTGTCCGGAAATGCCCGGCTGGTCCTGCTTGACGAACAGGGCGCCGGCCTGACCTCTCCGGGATTTGCCGAGTTTATCGGCAAGGTCCGCGACGCGGGTGTCGGCGACCTGGCCTTTGCCGTAGGCGGGGCCTATGGATTTTCCGAAAGTTTCCGCTCCCGGGCCGATACCGTTCTATCGCTTTCCCGGATGACCTTTACCCACCAGATGGTGAGGGTCTTTCTCCTTGAGCAGATATACCGCGGGTTTACCATCCTGAATCGCGAACCCTATCACCACTGACCTGCTTTGCACACTTTCCGGCACTGAAGGTGTCGCATTCCCATGCCCGACCGCCGGTCCCTGCCGAAACTTTCCGGATGAACGCAAGTTTTATGGAGGAACCATGCCCAAACCGCTGCTCCTGATGATCCTGGACGGCTGGGGAATCAACCCGGCCAAAGAAAACAACGCAGTTGCCCTGGCGGACACGCCCAACATGGACCGGCTGCAGCGCGAGTACCCGTGCACGCGGTTGGAGGCGTCCGGCATGTCTGTGGGGCTGCCGGAAGGACAGATGGGGAACTCGGAGGTGGGTCACCTGAATATCGGTGCGGGACGCATCGTCTACCAGGACCTTACGCGGATAACCAAGTCAGTTACGGACGGTAGTTTCTTCAAAAAAACGGCGTTCCTCGACTGCATTTCAAAAACCCGCCGGTCCGGGGGAAGGCTGCATCTTGCGGGGCTCCTGTCCGACGGCGGGGTCCATTCCCACAACACCCATCTCTATGCATTGCTGGAGCTCGCGCGTCGCGAGGGTCTGCAAGACGTCTTCGTGCACTGTTTCCTGGACGGACGCGACACCCCGCCCAGGAGCGCCCTGGGGTACGTGGTCGCCCTCGAACAGGAGATGAACAGAATCGGGGTCGGCAGGATTGCCACGGTCATGGGGCGGTACTACGCCATGGATCGGGACAACCGCTGGGACAGGGTGGAGCAGGCCTACACCGCCATGGTGCACGGCAAAGGACACGCCGCCGTCTCGGCTTTCGCCGCCGTCGAGGCCAGCTACGCGGCAGGGGTCACCGACGAGTTCGTCGTTCCCTCTGTGGTGCGAAACGGCGACCCTCCGGTCGGCACGGTGCGGGACGGTGACGGTTTCATCTTCTTCAACTTCCGTTCGGACCGGGCCCGCGAGATTACCCGCGCATTCAACGATCCCGGTTTCAGCGGTTTCAGCCGGCAGTCCAGGCCGTCTTTTGCGTCCTTCGTATGCATGACCGAGTATGACGAAACCTTCGGTCTGCCGGTGGCGTTCGCTCCGGAAGAGCTGACGCACATCCTGGGCCAGGTGGTGGCCGATGCCGGGTTGCGCCAACTCCGCATCGCCGAGACCGAGAAGTACGCCCATGTCACCTTCTTCTTCAACGGAGGGAATGAAACGCCCTTCCCGGGAGAGGATCGGGTGCTGATCCCCTCGCCCAAGGAAGTCCCCACCTACGATCTGAAGCCGGAGATGAGCGCCTTCGGGGTCACCGAAGAGCTGCTGACACGGCTTGAGGAAGATCGTTACGATTTCGTCGTCCTGAATTACGCCAACGCGGACATGGTGGGGCATACCGGCGTGCAGGACGCGGCGGTGCGGGCAATCGCCGCGGTGGATGCCTGCATCGGCAAGGTTGTCGACAAGGTCCTCTCCAAGGGTGGGGCGCTGCTGATAACCGCCGACCACGGCAACGCGGAGAACATGGTGGATGAAAACGGCAATCCCCATACCGCCCACACCTGCAATCCGGTTCCGCTGGTGCTGGTGGATGACACCCGCCGGACCGTTGGCCTGTGTGCGGGTATTCTCGCCGACATTGCCCCAACGCTCCTCGAACTGCTCGGGATTCCGCAACCCGCGGAGATGACCGGCAAGAGCCTGCTGGCAGGAGGCGGGTGAGTCTTCAGGCCCTTGGCGACTCTTGCCGGATGAAAGTCAACCGTGGTTTCTGCTTCTCCGCCGCGAATCCGTCGGATATCGCCAGTGGAACGAGCCCTCTCTCCTTCAGCAACCCTTCCAGCAGGTCCGGAGGGGTCTTTCTTTTCCAGCCGTCGTGGAAGCGGTCCGCCGCCAGGAGCACGCCGCCTGGTTTGAGCCGGTCAAAGAGCGCCGCCAGGGCGGTGGACAGCCCTTCCTCACCATGGATGAACGGCCCTCCCAGGAGCCCGTTACAGAGTATGATATCGTAAGGCTCTTCCTCCGGGAAGGGAGGCTGTCCGATGTCATCCCGGAAGAATACCATGCCCTCGGTCCCGCCGTCCCGGAACAGCTTTCCGGTCATTTCCCGGAAGCGACGCTCCCTGTGCCGGTCATGGGGGAAGTACCCGTGCGCGGCAGCGAAGATCTCCAGCGGCTCTATGGAACAGCCGTGTATGTGTCGTGATTGTGCAGGGATGCCCAGCTTCCGCATGAGGCCGGCCAGATCGTAGGCGCCTTCACCTGTGCCGCAGGCCGCGTCCAGGCACCGGATTTCACGAACCGGTCTTCCCCGACCGGTAAGCCGGCTTTCAAGGAAGGCGATCTGGGCAGGGTAGCGGAGGAAACTTCCGCCGTGCCGGCGCGGCAGGAAGAGGGCGAAGAGAAACCTGATGCGGAATTCCTCGGCCTGCGCCAGCCGCCTGAACAGGCGGGCAGGGTCCGGGAGCAGTCCGTCGAGCGGGATCCGTTGCAGGAAGTCCGGCCATGAGACGCTTGCTCGAAGAAGGGTTGTTTCCGTTGCCGGATCATAACGGAGTGCAAGGGACAGGAAGCGCCGGAATACGGTCGCGATCTCGGCCATGGGAAGGTACAGTTCCGTAACGGCCCGCATCTCGTTCGTGATGCGGAGCCCCGGAGCCCAGAGGCCCAGGGAATAACGGGCACAGTAGCAGCGGAACCGTTCTCCGAGCCGGTCAAGGAGGCGGTCCAGGCAATGGTCGCGGATTTCGCCGGGGGCAACGAGTCGGGATAGAGCCTCTCCGGTTGCATCCGGAGAAAGATTCGGGCGGAAAAGAAGGTTCACGTGTCAATCATCCTGCGGGAAAGTTCAAGGTGCGGCGGGTAGCCGTAACGGTCCGTTTCTGTTCAGAGGGCTCCTTTTTTCCTGAGGAACGCGGCCACATCCTCGGCAATCTTCCGGTAGCCGCGGGCATTGGGGTGAATGGGATCCGACCTGAGCTCCGGCTCCTTCATGGTCTCTCCCATGGCGTCTTTCAGGTAGGGAACGGAAAACTCGTCCGCAACGTTACGGAAGAATTCAGGTGGAGAGCCGAACAGCGCCGGTCTCGGGACGCCGAGCAGCACGACCTGGATGCCGCGCTCCCGGGCCATGCGAATCATGACGCCAAGGTTTTCGGCGGCGTCCTTTTCGTCCATCCTGCGAATCATGTCGTTGGCGCCGAGACAGAGGAGCAGGAGGGCGGGGCGATGGCTGTCGAGGAGTCCCGCCAGCCGGGCGCGACCCTCGGCCGTGGTCTCGCCCGGTACCCCTGCGTTGATTACCTTGCGCCCGATCAGGCCCTGCAGCACCGCCGGGTAGCTTTCTTCCGGAGAAGCGCCGGTGCCGAAGGTGAGGCTGTCGCCGAAGGCCAGCGCCACCGCGTCGGGAGCCAGGGGTTGAAGCTTCGGAGAGCCCGCGTGGCAGGAGGTGACCAGCAGGGTCGAGATGAGGAAGAGCACTATTACCTTCATGGGGTCAGTCTCCCGAAGACCTTCAAGGGCGTTAAAACGAGAACCTCAGTCCCCCTTCGAACCAGCGCCTTGGGTTTTTGTAGACGTCGGTCGCGTATTGTGCGCCATTGAAGATGTTGTGGGCCGTGAAGAACGCCTCGCCCTCCAATCCTCCGGGTAGCGGAAGTTTTCTGGAGAGATTGAGGTCCCATACCATGCTGCCGTATTTGGCGTTGTTTTCCGGTGTGGCGTTCCAGTCGATATAGCGTCCCTTCAGGACCGCCTTCAGGTAACGACTGTCGTGGTACTGGACGCCGATGTCGTAGACATACCTGGCCACATCCTTCACTACCTCGCCCGTGGTCCGGTCCTTTGCATTGATGAAGGTGAAACCGGTGGAGAATGAAAGGTGGAATACAGGGGTGGTCTTCAACTCCACCTCGACACCTTCCCGACGCTGCTTTCCCGCATTGATGACCGTAAACATTCCGCCCGGCAGCAAGGTGGAGGTCAGCGCGTCCGAAACATCATTCCGGAAGTAGGTGGTCTTGAGCCAGACGTACTTCAGGGCGGCGGACTCGAAGCCGGCGGAGTAGGACCATACCCTTTCCATCTTCAGGTTGGGGTTGGGGATCGAGAAGATGCCGCTGCCGAAGGTTAAACCGAGGGGCGGTATGCCGAAGCCCCGGGCCACGTATCCCCTGATTACGGTGGAGTCGGCTACGGCGCAGGTGACTCCCAGGCTGGGGCTCCAGAAGTCGCCGTTGGTGCTGGTATGGTCGTAGCGGACTCCCGGAGTGACGGAAACGGGTCCGAGCCTCACGGTGTCGTTGACGTAGAGCGCCCACTTGTCCAGATGCTGGGAGCCGTTGCTGACATTATCAGACCGGAGTTTGCCGAAGTCGACATCGGCGCCGAATATGAGGTTATGCCGTTTCTGCTCCCATATGATCCTGGCGCTGCCGCCTATGTTGGTATCCTTTGCTCCGGCGTTCTGAAGCTCGGTTTCCGTGCCCAGCACGTTCTGCTCGATCTCGATGGACCTTCTGGAGCCCCTGAGCGCCATGTCGAGGGTGAGTTCGTCCGTCAGCCTCCGGTTCAGGGCAAGGGTGGTGAAAAAATGGCGGTACGGATTGTGGAAGGAGACACCGTAGGCCGGAAGCTCGCTGAGCCCCCGCGATCCGACGTCGTATCCCAGGGTAAGAGAGAGGGTCGAGCCGTCCGTCGGCCGCCACTCGAACTTGGTGTAGACGTTGCCGCTCTTTACCGAGGAATTGGACTGGAGCCCGTCCGTCAGGAGGCCGCCGCCTGCCAGGTAATACCCCAGGGCGCCCGCTGTGCCGGAGATCTCGCCCCGATAGTCGCCGGTACCCCTTTCACCGATGGATGTAGAGACGGTGCCGCCGATTCTTCTTGAGTCGTCCGGCGATTTCGTGATTACATTGATAACCCCGCCCAGGGAGGACCCCCAGGATGACGAGGCCGGTCCCTTGACGATCTCGATGCGCTCCACCTGCTGGACCCGCATGGCGCCCACGTCGGGAAAGCCGTCGCCGAGATTGTTCTGGACCACACCGTCGATCACGACCAGAACGTGTCGCGGGGCGGATCCCTGGATGAGAATGTTTGGAGCGCTCCCAGGCCCCATTGCATTGGACAGCTGCAATCCGGTGACGTTGTCCAGTACATCGGCCACCGTATGGGCGTTCATGGACCTGATATCGTCGGCCGTTACTATCGTGATGTTTTCGGCCACCTGGGAGATGGGCTTCTCGGTCCTGGTGGCCGTGACGACCAGGTCGTTATCCTTGTAATAGAGCTGGAGGATCCGCATCTCCTCCTCGTTCTGGGCGAAGGCAACTGTCGGGAATATGAGCAGGAGCGCAATGACAGCGGGGAACAGAAGGCTTGTTTTTGGAAGGTGACTGTGCATAATGAATGTTGAATAATGCGCCCTGACCAGGAAAATCTTCCAACATCGGTTGCCGGGTGCTGGTGAGGTGTATCCGTATTCCAGCGGATTCTGTTGATTCATGAACCGGGCAATTTCTGCGATGCATGAGATAAGCCGGTTTGCCGAGTGAAAAATACCAGAACATCGGATGTTTGTCCACACGAACTGAAATGGTTGCAAAGGAATTCATCATACCTCCCATATTCTGCCTGATCCTCCTGTGCGTTGCAGTAGAGGCCCGTCCGCAGGAAATCCTCATCGTGCAGAGCATGAGGATCAAACCCTATGCCGAGGCGGTGGAGGGGTTCAAGGGCGCGCTGAACGCCAGGTTCAGGGAGGCCCGGTATACCGTCCGCGGCAGCGCGGAAGCGGCGTCGTACCTGCGGGAGCGCAGGCCCGACCTGATCCTGGCCGTAGGCATGGAAGCCCTGCAGAAGGTCAAGAGATTCTCCCATGTACCAATCGTCTATCTCATGGTCCTGAATCCATCCGCGGTTCTCGGTGATGCCGGGAATATAACCGGGGTCGGCATGACCATTGCCCCGGAAAAGCAACTGACCCTTCTTCAGAAGGTGCTTCCGGGCGCCAGGCATGTCGGTATCATCTATGACCCGAGAAAAAGCGCCCCTTTTCTCAGGAGGGCGCAGAACGCCGCCAGGGGACTTCGGATCGAGCTCCTCGCCCGTGAGGTCGGTCACCCCCGGGAGGTGCCGGAAGCCCTGAAAAGCCTCAAGGGGGTGGCCGACGCGCTCTGGATGATCCCCGATACCAGCGTGGTTACGCCCGAAACTACCGAGCTGATGATGCTTTTCTCACTGGACAACAGTATTCCGGTATGCGCTTTTTCAGCCAAGTATCTGGATATGGGCGCCCTGATGTCCCTGGACGTCAGCGCGTCGGATATGGGCCGTCAGGCAGGGGGGCTGGCGGCCAGGATACTCTCGGGGGCGGAGGTTTCCGACGTATCCGCGGTGGAGGCGGAGAACCCGAGTCTTTTCGTCAACGGAGCCGTCGCGCGAAAGCTTCGCCTGTCCCTGGGCGAAGAGGTCCGCGGCAAAACCAGGATAGCCAACTGATATCGAGCGATGAAATTAACACAACTTTTCATTCGGCCGGCTGAGACCTTTGCCGCCAAGATATTTCTGGTCATAATCCTGCTGATTGTGGTCCTGTCGATTTCCTTCACCGGCTTTTTCGTGCACAATCAGTGGAGATCCCGGAATGAGCAGCTGATCCGTCAGGGAGAGACCATGGCGAAGCTTCTGGCCTATACCGTCCGGCTCGGAGTTTTCGCTGAGAATCCCGAGCTGCTGAAAGACCCCGTCGAGGGGGTCCTGCAGAACAATGAGGTCATCCAGGTTCGCGTCTATACTCAGAACGGCAGGCTGCTAAAAGAGGTGCTCAAGAGAGGGGCGGGCAAAAGAGGGAAATCTTCCCTGCTCAGCGGGAATGAGTCCCGGGACGTCTTGAGCCGCCTTAAAAGGGCCGGCGGAGCCCTGTCGATCAGCCGATCCCCCGATACCCTCGAATCATGGGCGCCGGTAATGTCCGGTACGCAGTACGGGGGGGAGGAGGAGTTGTTTTTTTCCGATACGCTTTTCGGGGACCATGAGCGTTCCATCGGATTCGTCAGCGTCGTCCTCGACAAGAAGATCCTCAATGACTCGCTTGGCAGGCTTCTGGTCAACAGCAGCCTGATAACCCTTATCTTCCTGGCTGGTGCGGTCGTGATCGTCTATTTTGTCGTCAAGGGCGTAACAAAGCCGCTCGGCAGGCTGACTGAAAAGGTGAAAATGATGGGGAGCGGAGCTCCCCTGGAGAAGGTGCCGGTGGAGACCGGGGACGAGATCGGCAAACTGGCGGCCGCATTCAATGCAATGGCGGAATCGCTTCAGATCAGGGAGACGGAAAAAGAACACCTTGAGCAGCAGTTGCGTCAGGCCCACAAGATGGAGGCCATCGGCACCCTCGCGGGAGGCGTTGCCCACGATTTCAACAATATTCTCTCCACTATTGAAGGATACGCGCTGCTGCTCCAGGATCACATCAAGAAAAAGAGCCCTGTCCGCACCTACGTGGACCAGATAGTCCTGGCGGCTGAACGGGCCGCGGACCTTACCAGAAGACTCCTGGCATTCAGCAGGAACCAGGTGATGAACCCCAGTGCGATAAACATTAACGAGACGATAAGAAACATCAGGGAACTGCTGACCAGGCTCGTGGGTGAACACATCGACTTCCGTATCAGCCTGACCGGGGAAGAGCTGGTTGTCATGGCCGATGAGCTGCAGATAGAGCAGATGGTCATCAACCTGGCCTCCAATGCCCGCGACGCGATGCCGAATGGAGGATTTCTGGAAATCTCCACGGCTACGGCGGAAATAACGGAACTTCCCAGTGAAGCCCATTGGACGGTCCGGCCCGGCACCTATGCGGTGGTGATGGTTGCAGACTGCGGCGTGGGGATAGACCCTTCAACCAGGGAACGAATATTCGATCCTTTCTTCAGCACCAAGGAGATCGGCAAGGGGACCGGTCTGGGCCTGTCCATGGTATACGGCATCATCAAGCAGCATAACGGGTTTATCGAGGTGGACAGCGAGCCCGGAAAAAGGACGACCTTCTCCATCTTTCTGCCGGTCATGGATTCGATAGTGGAGCGCAAGAGACTCGAGGCCGTACTGCTGCCTGCGGGAAACCGCGAAACCGTGCTCCTGGCGGAGGACGACCGCTTTGTCCGCATGCTGACAAAGCATATACTCATCAAATACGGCTATCACGTAATCGAGGCCGTTGACGGAGAGGATGCGCTGAATAAACTCCGTGAGAACATTGATACCGTTCAGCTGTTGCTCCTCGACGTAATCATGCCCAAGAAAAACGGAAGACAGATCTTCGATGAGGCGGCTAAGATCAGGCCGGACATCAAGGTTGTATTCATGAGCGGCCACACCTATGACGTGATTGTAAATGAGGGGGGGCTTTCCGAGGAGATACCCCTCATTTCAAAACCCCTGACCCCCGGAGAGCTCCTGGTCAAGGTCCGTGAGGTTCTTGACAGCCCGGCAGGAAACCTTGATATTTAGGAAGAGTTCACAACTGCCTCCGCATGGGAGAGACGAACCGATATGGAAGAAGAGAAGAAACATCCTTGCCCCGACTGCCGCTGCTGCCAGTGGTGCAGCGACACGCGTTGCAGAGTCTGCCTGCGCCGTGGAGGAGCGACCTGTCGTAAGCTGTCCCTTCAGGAACAGATTGAACTGTATGACTCCATAAACAGGTCTGAAAAAGAAACCGGTTGACAGTGCCCCCGCCTTTCAGTCCCTTTCCGCATTTGAGACAAGGCTGGAACTGCAAGTATTATGGCTGGATTTGTTACGGAAATCGGGTTACAATAAGCACCGCTGATGAGGGCGAAATCATCCGTTGCCGGGAGATGCGATGGCGAAGAGAAAGTTGCTGGGAGAGATTTTAGTCGATAAGGGACTGATTACCGCGAAGACCCTGGAGAGGACGCTGACCCGATCGAAAAGGCTCAAGAAGCGTCTCGGGGGGCTGCTCGAGGAGATGGAGCTGATAACCGGCGAAGAGCTGGCCGACGCTCTCGCCGAGCAGTACGGATACAGGGTGGTGAGCAACTTTTCTCACCATAATTTCTCCAGTGAACTCCTGGAGCTTGTTCCGTCCGACGTTGCGATGCAGAATGTACTGTTTCCCCTGAAAATCGAAAACGGAAGGCTCGCTATTGCCATGGCCGATCCCACGGAAACCAGAATAGTCTCGAATATCGCGGCGAATCACGGCTTGACCATCATCCCCTTCATCGCCACCAAAAAGGACATCAACACGGCCATCTGCAAGCAGTACCTGGGCAAGGACCTCAACATCCGCCACGAAAGGACGGTACTGATCGTCGAGGACGACAACCTGCTGGGCACCATGTGGAGCCATCTCCTTACCAAGGAAGGCTATCGGGTCAAGCTGGCATCCGATGGCATGGATGCCTACAAAACGGTTATTACCGAGATGCCTCAGGTCATCGTTACCGAGAAGGCCGTGCCGAAACTGGATGCTTACGGCCTGTTCAACGCCCTTCGTAATCTCCCCGAGACACGCCACATCCCGATTATCCTGATAACCGGCAGCACTGACACGGAAGAGGAGGCACGGGCCTTCGAGAAAGGCTTTTTCGACTTCATCTTCAAACCGGTCAACGAGGTTACCCTGAAGACCAGGGTCAAAAGGGCCTTTCAGTATCTGGAGCGGGAATACGGCATGATATTCTAACGCCATAGAGCATGTAATTACTCAGCACATAAGTAAAAGGCACTAAAAAAGGGACTTGCCGGTTGGGCAAGTCCCTTGAACTGTTTGGTTGCGGGGGAAGGATTTGAACCTTCGACCTTCGGGTTATGAGCCCGACGAGCTACCAGACTGCTCCACCCCGCGTCATCAATTTAACTTGAACTTTATAGCACACTGCTTCAAGGTCTGTCAACAGCTAATTTCCGGCCCATCAGGGCTTCCATGCAGTTTACACGGTTTACTCGGGGACCACCATGACGTTGCCGCCGAGCTTTGTGGCCAGCCGGTTTGCGTCCTCGCGGCGAAGCCCGGTGCCCACCCTCACGCGATACCTGATCCCTTTGCCCTGGACCTTTGATTCGCTGATACGGACTGAGAATCCCTTCTGCTCCAGGGTTGCCTTCATGTCCTCGGCCTCCTTCCTGTCCCGGTAGGAGGCGACCTGTACGGCGTAGCCCTCCTTTTCCTTGGACACAGGTTTGGAATCCTGGGGCTTTTCAGCGTCGGCCGACGGTTTCGTCTCGGCCGTCTGCCTGGTTTTCGGTTTGTCTGCGGATCCGGGGGGTGCCTGAGCCTTCTCAGTCTTAGGGGCCGGTTGGGGTGTCCGGTCCGCCGTGGCCGCCTGCGTGGTGGAATGCCCGGCCGGGACGGGCCTCGCTTCGTACGGCGGATTGATACCACTGCCCATGATGTTCTTTTCACCCTTTGGAAGCGTGTTGAAGAAGGTCAGATCGGTCCCCTCTGCTGCCGTGCCAGGCCCTGTCGGTATGGTGGCCGGCCCTGCCGGAGCCTTGACGGCAGCCTGCTTCGCAGTGGTAGCGGGAAGGGGAGGCGCAGCTGCCTGGGGGGCCTGCTTGCCGTCACGCCCGAACAGCAGCCAGCCGGTGGCTATGCCGAGTCCGTACACGACGGACACTCCCGCGAAAGCGAGCAGCAGGTAGCGGCCGATGGGCCGCCTCTTGGGGCGGTTCCTGCTGACCTGCCTTTTTGTGCTGTAATCAAGGGCCATGGTGCGGCGTTCCTCGCTACATCCTTTCAGGCGCGGACACTCCGAGCAGGAGGAGGCCGTTTTTCAGGGTCTGGGCTGTGCACTTCAGCAGGAACAGCCTGGCAGCCGACAGTTCGGCGTCGTCCCCGATGACCCTGTTCCTGTTGTAGAAGCTGTGGAACAACCCGGCGAGCTCCTGCAGGTAGTAGGTTATCCGGTGCGGCTCGAAATTGAGCGCGCTCCCTTCCACCGTCTCCGGGAATGAGTCCAGAAACTTGATGAGGGCCATTTCCTCCGCCGTTTCGAGCTTTGCCAGGGATATTCCGGCAAAGTCGGCCGGCACCAGCCCCTTTTCCTCGGCGTTCTCGAAAATGCTGCAGATGCGGGCATGGGCGTACTGGACGTAATAGACCGGGTTTTCGGTGCTCTCCCGCTTGGCCAGCTCCAGGTCGAAGTCCAGCTGGCTGTCGGACCTGCGCATCAGGAAAAAGAACCGGGCAGCGTCCCGGCCGACCTCGTCTACGACCTCCTTCAGGGTGACGAACTCCCCGCTTCGTGTGGACATGGCCACCGGGACGCCGTCCCGCTGGAGGGCAACCAGTTGCACCAGGATTATCTTCAGGTCTCCGGGATCACGTCCCAGCCCCTGGACCACCGCCTTGAGGCGGGGGACGTAACCGTGATGGTCCGCACCCCAGACGTCCACCACCCAGTCGAAGCCCCGCTGGAACTTTTCCCGGTGGTAGGCGATATCCGAGGCGAAGTAGGTGGTGACCCCGTTGCCCCGGACCACGACCCGGTCCTTGTCGTCGCCGAAATCCGTGGTCCTGAACCAGAGGGCGTCTTCGTGCTCGTAGAGGAGGCCCTTGGCCCGCATCGATTCGATGGCTTTTGTCACCTGGCCGCTGTCGAACAGGGACTGTTCGGAGAACCAGGTGTCGTGTACCACGCCGAAGTCTTCGAGATCCCGTTTGATTCCGTCCAGGATCACGTCTCCGCCCAGCTTTGCGAACACCTTTATGGCCTCTTCGGCAGGGGCGTCCTGATATTTTGAGCCGAATTTGGTGACCAGGTCCCGGGCGATGTCCCTGATGTAATCCCCCTGGTAGCAGTCTGCCGGGAATTCAATCGAGCGGCCGAGCAGCTCCAGGTAGCGGAGGTGGACGGAACGTCCCAGGGTGTCCATCTGGTTTCCGGCGTCGTTGATGTAGTATTCCCGGACCACCTCGAATCCGGCCGCCTTGAGGATGGAGGCGACCGCGTCGCCGGTGGCGGCCCCGCGGCCGTGGCCGATGTGGAGGGGGCCGGTCGGGTTGGCGCTGACGAACTCCACCTGGACCCTTTTCCCTTTTCCGACCAGGCTCCTGCCGTAGCTGTCCCCTGCGGCCGCGACGGCCCTGAGGGCCTCGTGCCAGACGTCTTTCCTGAGAAAGAAGTTGATGAAGCCCGGGCCGGCGATCTCGACCCTGTCGAACAGGTCCTCGCCGGCCAAGTGCGAGACGATGGTTTCCGCTATCTTTCTCGGCGCCTTCTTCTCCTCCCTGGCCATGAGCATGGCTATATTGGTGGCGAAGTCGCCATGCTCGGCATGGGCAGGTACCTCTATGACTATTTCCGGGATCCGGCCGGAAGTGAGGCTGCCGTCGGTGCGGCAGCCTTCAAGGCAGTTTCCGAGCCGCTCCCGCAGAAGTTTCTTCATTATTCCTCCAGGTATACGCTTTATTGCTTGTCCACTTCTTCCCCGTCAGCGTTCTTCACGGTAACGTCACGGGTAAAGTCGGGGCATCGGGTCCCTCCATCGGGGACGCAGAACCTTTTCCGGCATTCCGCGCGCCATGCGCAGACGGCGCAACGTCGGATTTCCCTGTCGCGTATCATCCGGCTCTCCGGAAAAGGCATGTTTCGGCCCCTCGAGGGGGGACGCCGTCCGTTGGCGAGCGGCTGCGGCATCGCCGTTGTCTACGAACAAACTCTATTTTTTTACGGGGAACTGATAGATGATCTCGTTCTTGCGAACCAGACCGAAATCTTTCCTGGCAAGGCTCTCGATGTAGCGGCGGTCCGTCTTCAGGGCCTCTATCTCCCTCTTCAATTGATCGTTTTCGGCCTTGAGCAGGGCTGCTTTCCCCAGGATCTCGTCCTTTTCCCGGTTGAGGTGATAGATCCTCAGTAGCCCCCTCTCACCGAAGACGGTAAAACAGAGGAAAATCAGGATAAAACCCGCGGGGATGAGGTACATCCGCTTTTTCATAGGCTTTTGGAGCTACCCTGTCCGGGTCAGCAAGCGGGTGAAGTAGTCAATGGTCTTTCTCAAACCGGTATCGATATCCGTTACGGGCGCCCAACCCAGCTTCTCCCTGGCCATCGTGATGTCGGGCTGTCGCTGTCTCGGGTCGTCCGAAGGGAGCGGCTTGAACACCACCCTGGAAGAGGAGCCGGTCAGGTCGATGATCCTGGTGGCGAATTCCAGAATGGAGGTCTCGGCCGGGTTCCCGATGTTCATGGGTCCGGTAAGCCCCTCGCGGTCCATCAGGCGGAGCATCCCCTCGATCAGGTCGTCCACGTAGCAGAACGAGCGGGTCTGGCTGCCGTCGCCGTACACGGTTATGTCTTCGCCCTTCAGGGCCTGGACGATGAAATTGGACACAACCCGGCCGTCGTGCTGTGCCATGCGCGGGCCGTAAGTGTTGAAGATGCGCACGATGCGGATATCGACCCCATTCTGACGATGATAATCCATCATCAGGGTTTCGGCAACCCTTTTGCCCTCGTCGTAGCAACTGCGGATGCCGACCGGGTTAACGTTTCCCCAGTAGTCCTCCGGCTGTGGGTGCACCAGGGGGTCGCCGTAGACCTCGGAGGTGGATGCCTGGAGGATCCGCGCCTTGACCCGCTTGGCGAGGCCCAGCATGTGGATGGTCCCCATGACGCTGGTCTTGATGGTCTTGACCGGGTTGTACTGGTAGTGGATGGGGGAGGCGGGGCAGGCCAGGTTGAAGATCCTGTCCGTCTCCAGCAGTATGGGCTGGGTCACGTCGTGCCGGATAAGCTCGAACCTGTGATCATCCATCAGGTGGGTGATGTTCTCCTTGCTGCCGGTAAAGAAGTTGTCCAGGCAGAGGACATCGTGCCCCTGTTTAAGAAGCCGCTCGCACAGGTGCGAACCGATGAAGCCGGCCCCGCCGGTTACCAGTATCCTCATCGGCCTATCCCCTTTCCGAGGTGAACTGCTTGCCGTTGCGACCGATGGCGAAATAGTCGAAGCCCAGGTATTTCATCCTGCGGGGCTCGTACAGGTTCCTGCCGTCAAAGATCACCGGCCGCTTGAGCAGCTCGGCTATCCGCTCGAAATCGGGGTTCCGGTATTCGTTCCATTCCGTGACGATGGCCAGCGCGTCGGCGTCCTTCAGTATCTCGTATTCGTTGGAGGCATAGGTGATGCGATCCCCGAAGACCTTCTTCGCCTCCTTGACGGCGACCGGGTCGTGGGCGCTCACCCGTGCCCCGGCTTCCAGCAGGGTGTTGATGATCACGATGGACGGGGCCTCGCGCATGTCGTCGGTCCGCGGCTTGAAGGAGAGCCCCCATACGGCGATCCGTCTCCCTTCCAGCGGTCTGGCCTTCCCGTCGCCGCCGAAATAGGAGATGATCTTGCCGGAGAGGACCTGCTTCTGCCGCTCGTTGACCTCCTCGACCGCCTTCAGCATGACGAAGTCGTAGCCGGATTCGGCGGACGTCCTGACCAGGGCCTTCACGTCCTTGGGAAAGCATGAGCCGCCGTAGCCCACGCCCGGAAACAGGAAATCGTAGCCGATGCGGGAATCGGAGCCGATCCCCTCGCGCACCGCGGCCACGTCGGCCCCCAGCAGCTCGCACAGGTTGGCCATCTGGTTCATGAAGGATATCTTCACGGCCAGCATGGCGTTGGCCGCGTACTTGGTCATCTCGGCGCTGCGCACGTCCATGACGATGATGCGGTTGGACTTGCGCACGAACGGGGCGTACAGCTCCTTCATGATCTCGGCGGTGCGGACGTCGTCCACGCCGATGACCACCCGGTCGGGACGGGTGAAGTCGTCGATGGCAGCCCCTTCCTTGAGGAACTCCGGGTTGGAGACCACGTCGAACTCGATGTCCACCTTGCGCGCGTCCAGTTCCTGGCGGATGGCCGTGCGGACCTTGTCGGCGGTGCCGACCGGGACCGTGGACTTGTCCACCACGATCTTGAAGCTGTCCATGTGGCGGCCGATCTCGCGGGCCACGCCCAGCACGTGGTTCAGGTCGGCCGAGCCGTCCTCGCCCGGGGGGGTGCCTACGGCGATAAACTGGAGCAGTGAGCTCTTCACCGCGAACGCAAGGTCCGTGGTAAAGCTGAGCCTCCCTTCACCTGCGTTCTTGAGGATCAACTCCTTCAGGCCGGGTTCGTAGATAGGGATGACGCCGTTCTTGAGGCCCTCGATCTTTGCCTCGTCGATATCCACACAGACAACGTTATTGCCGCTTTCGGCGAAACAGGTGCCGACTACCAGTCCGACGTAGCCGGTACCGATTACGCATATTCTCATAAAAGCACCTCAAGGGGGGAACGGAACGGTGCCCCGGGGGATAACCGTCGCGAAAAGGCGCCGGCGGAAGAACCCGCACATGGGGACGTCCCGCCGGGATGCGACTTTTATAGCACAGAAAACAGCCGCTTCGCCAGAATTTTCCTGAAAAATATCACGGCCAACAATGGCCGGTTGCCCTGTTCCCGGGGCAGGTTCGGACATCGCCGGGAACGGAGGGGACCGCAAAATAGAAAAAGGGTCGGCGGAAAAGCCAACCCTTTCTGAGTTTTAAATGGTGGAGCTGATCAGGATCGAACTGACGACCTCTTGAATGCCATTCAAGCGCTCTCCCAACTGAGCTACAGCCCCATTCAAAGAGCCTTTTTATAGCAAATACGAAATTGGGTGTCAACGTTTTTCTCGTCGAGCTTTCACCGGACCGAGGGGGCTTTTCTTTCTTGACGGGAATAGGGGTGTTGGCTATAATTCCGCACACGTTAAGCCGAAGTGGCGAAATTGGTAGACGCAGCAGACTCAAAATCTGCCGCCCGCAAGGGCATGCCGGTTCGATTCCGGCCTTCGGTACCATTTAAATAACAAAAAGGCCGGCACCCGTGGTGCCGGCCTTTTTTTGACGCCGAACCTGCCCAGCCGGGTCCGTCGCTTCCATTCTTTTCTCCTTTCTTTCCCAAACGAAATCGACTGCCCGTCCGTTGAGGACATCACGCCCTGTCTTGCCTATTAATTGAAAAGAATTAAATA
>JARKPN010000059.1 GCA_029975275.1 Geobacteraceae bacterium
TATTTCGCCAGAGGAACCGCCGAAGCGATCTCGTACTTCACCGCTGCACGGATCTTGTTCTCGATCTGCAGGTAGCGGGCGACCTTGACGGCGGGAAGCACCTTGTACAGCTTCGGCGCGAATGCTTTCTTCATGGCCGCCTCGGCCTCGTCGACGGCAATCATTTCGCTGACCATCTTGCTGGCCTTCTCGTCCGTCAGGGCATTGTTGTTGTAGGCATCCGCATAGGCTTCAATCAGCGCCGCGACCCGCTTGTTGAGCTTATCCAACTCGACTTGGTAGGCGTCGTAGACCGGCCAGAACTTCCCGGCTTCGGCGTCGCTGAGGTTCATGTTGCCCGCCACCAGCAGCTTCTTGTCGGCCTTGATCTTTTCCAGCAGAATCTGCATGTCGCTGCTGGTGGGCTTCCCCGCGGCGAATGCCGGTACCGAAACGGACAGGGCAAAGACCATCATGAGGAAAAACACGGTTTTTTTCATAAATTTTGACTCCTTTCCTGGGTTGATGACTGATTATTTTTCAACGGACGTCTCCACTTTCTTCCAGCTTCCTGGAGAGGACGCTGTTGCCCCCTCCTTTCCCGACATCATGGTCTGCTGCTCCGCCAGCGTCACCCAGCCGCCTCCCATGGACCGGTAGATATTCACCATCGACAGGAACAGGCCGCCCTTGGTCTGCGCCTGGGAGAGCTGGGCGTTGAACAGGCTGCGCTCGGCGTCGAGCACCTCGATATAGCTGGTGTAGCCGTTTTCGTAGCGAAGCCGTGCGGTCCGGGCATAGTTTCCCAGGGATTCCACCTGCTTGTTCTGGGTCTCCAGCTGCTCCATGGTGCTCTTGCGGTCTATCAGGGCATCGTTCACGTCACGGAAGGCATTCTGGATGGTCTGCCGGTAGACTGTCAAGAGCTGCTTCTGAAACGCCTCCGCGGATTTGACCTGTCCATAGATTGCACCCCCCTTGAAAATGGGGGCGGCCACCTGTGCGGCATAGCTCCAGGTCTGCGCCGGCCCCGTGAACAGGCGACCGATGTCGGTGCTCGACCATCCGAACAGACCGGTCAGGGCGATGCTGGGAAAATACTGCGCCTTGGCCACCCCTATCTGCGCGTTCGCGGAGATCAGGTTCTGTTCCGCCTGGCAGATGTCCGGCCGCCGCGCCAGCAGATCGGACGGCAATCCGGCCGGAACCAGGGGAAGGGTGAGATCGTCGATGGTCTGGCCCCGGGGGATGGGGCCGGGGTTGCGGCCCAGGAGGACGCTCAGGGCGTTCTCCTGCCGGGCTATGGCTTTCTGGATGACCGGAATGGTGGCAAGAGCCTCCTCGTACTGCGACTTGACCTGGCTCAGCTCCAGCTCGGAGACTATCCCGCCGGTGAAGCGGAGCTGGAAGATGTCGTATGACTCTTTACGGCTCTTCACTGTCGCCTGCGCGATCTCCAGCTGCCGGTCCAGGTCGCGGAGATTGATATAGCCAGTGGCGATGGAGGAGACCAGCGAGAGAATCACCCCCTTTCTGGCTTCTTCGGCACTCAGGATGTCGGCGCGCGCGGCCTCGTTGGCCCTGCGCAGCTTGCCCCACAGGTCGATCTCCCAGCTGGCCGCAAACCGGGCCAGGTACGAGTCGGCAGGGTTCTCGACCGACGAAGAAAGCGGGGCTGGTCCCCTTTCGCTGGCACGCTCCCTGCCGAAGCTTGTACCCGCTTCGACCTGCGGAAAGAGCGCGGCCCGGGTGGTGATGTATTGCCCGGCGAACTGCTCGATCCGTGCCGCCGCGATCTTGACGTCCTTGTTTTCCGCCAGTCCGATCCCGATTAAGTCTTCGAGCACCGGGTCGCCAAACTGTTCCCACCAGCGGGTGTCGGCCAGTTCCTGCACCTCCTGTTCCTGGAACCGCCATTCCCGGGGCGTATCCACGGCGGGCCGCCGGTAATCCGGACCAACCATGCAGCCCAGGATGAAGAGGAGGAGCGCCGAGATAACGATAAGTTCACGCATGGAGCTCTCCCTCCTTTCCGGGAGCGGTTGCGGCCGGTGTCGGAATGTTGCCGGTGCCCTGCCCGCCGGGCCGGGAATGCGAGCCGCTCTTCCCCCTGTGCCCCAGCTTCTCCACCACGTAGAAGGTGACCGGGATCAGGAAGATGGCAATGAAGGAGGCCGCGGTCATGCCGAAGATGACCGTGGTCCCCATGACCTGGCGGGAGATGGCCCCGGCCCCGCTGGCGATGGCCAGCGGCACGCAGCCGAGGATGAAGGCGAACGAGGTCATGAGGATCGGCCGGAGCCTGAGCCGGGCGCCCTTGAGGGCCGCGTCCATGATGGTCTCCCCCTTCTCGTACTCCATCTTGGCGAACTCGACGATGAGGATGGCGTTCTTGGCGGCCAGGCCGATGAGCATGACCAACCCGATCTGGGCGTAGATATTATTCTCGAAGCTCCGGAACAGCAGGCCGGCGAAGGCACCGGCCACCGCGACCGGCGTGCCGAGCAGGACCGAGAACGGCAGCGACCAGCTCTCGTACTGGGCCGCCAGGATCAGGAAGACGCACAGGAACGAGAAGGCGAAGATGGCGGCCGGCGACACCCCCTCCATGGCCTTTTTCTCCTGGAACGACATGCCGCTGTAGTCATACCCCATCTCCCGCGGCATGGTCTGGGCGAACACCTCCTCCAGGGCCTCCATGGCCTGGGCCGAGCTGAAGCCGGGGGCTGCCGTGGCGTTGATCTGGGCCGACCGGTAGAGGTTGAAGCGCAGGGTGAACTCGGGTCCGACGATGTTCCGGACCGTGGTCAGCGTCGACAGCGGCACGGTCTGGCCCTCGTTGTTGCGCACGTAGAACTGGCCGATATTATCGATGCTGGTCCGGTAGTCCCCCTCGGCCTGCAGGAACACCTGCCACTGGCGGCCGAACCGGTTGAAGTAGTTGATGAAGCCGCTTCCCATGAAACTCTGCAGGACCTTGTAGACGTCGGAGATATTGACCCCCTGCTTCAGCACCTTGTCGCGGTCCACATCCACGAACAGCTGGGGCACCGTGGGGAGGAAGGTGGTGGTGACCCGTGCCAGCTCCGGGCGCTTCTGGGCGGCCTCGATGAATTTCCTGGTGTTTTCCGCCAGGAAGTCGATATCTTTTCCGGCCCGGTCCTGGAGGATGAAGGTGACCCCGCCCGAGGTGCCGACCCCCATGATGGCCGGAGGCGGGAAGGCGAACCCCAGGGCGCCGGGTATGCCGGCCATCCTTTTCGAGATCGAGGCCTTGATGGCTTCGTACTGTTCCTCGGGCTTCTTCCGCTTGGCCCACTCCTCCAGCGAGATGAAGAAAAAGGCGCTGTAGGTGTTCTGCACCTGGCTGAGCATGTTGTAGCCGATAATCGAAGAGCAGTATTTCACCCCGGGAGTCTTGGTGATGATATCCTCGGCCTGTCGGGCGACCTCCCCGGTCCGCTGGAGCGAGGCGGCATTGGGAAGCTGGATGCCGGCGAAGATGAACCCCTGGTCCTCGTCCGGGAGGAAGCTGCTGGGAATGCCCTTGCCCGATATTCCCGCCAGCACCGTAATGCCGGCCAGGAGCAGCAGACTGATCAGGCTTTTCCTGATGGCAATCGAGCAGCCGCTGATGTACCCGTCCGTGGCCCGGCCGAAGACCCGGTTGAACCAGTCGTAGAACTTCTGCAGCGGTCCGCGGCCCTTGACCTTGGGTTTCAGCAGCAGCGCGCACAGCGCCGGAGAGAGGGAGAGTGCGTTGAAGGCCGAGAAGATGACCGATATGGCGATGGTCACGGCGAACTGCTGGTAGAGCTGGCCGGTGATCCCCGGGATGAAGGCGGTGGGGACGAACACGGCCGACAGGATGATGGCGATGGCGATGACCGGCCCCGACACCTCTTCCATGGCCTTCAGGGCCGCATCCCTGGGAGTCATCCCATGCTCGATGTGGTGCTCCACCGCCTCGACCACGACGATGGCGTCATCCACGACCAGGCCGATGGCGAGCACCAGGCCGAACAGGGAGAGGGTGTTGATGGAGAAGCCCAGCATGGGGAAGACGATGAAGGTCCCGATCAGCGACACCGGGACCGCCAGCAGCGGGATCAGGGTGGCCCGCCACCCCTGGAGGAAGATGAAGACCACGAGCACGACCAGGAGAAGGGCCTCGAAGAAGGTGTGCCGGATCTCCTTCATCCCCTCGGTGACCGCCAGGGTGGTGTCCAGGGCCACCGTATAGTCCAGGTCGGGCGGGAACCGCTGCTTCAGCTCCGCCATCAGCTTCTTGGCGCCGTTGGCCGCATCCAGGGCGTTGGTGCCCGGCATCTGGTAAAGGGCGATGAGCGCGCACGGCTTGCCGTTCAGCCGCCCCTCCAGGTTGTAGGTCCGGGCGCCCAGCTCGATGCGGGCCACGTCCCTGAGCCGGACGATGGATCCGTCCGGGTCGGCGCGCAGCACGATATTGCCGAATTCCTCCTCGGTCTGGAGGCGTCCCTGGGCGCGCACGGTGTAGGTGAACTCCTGCCCCTTCGGGATCGGCGGCCCGCCCACCTGGCCCGCCGGGTTCACGGTGTTCTGGGTATTGACCGCGTTCATGATCTCGGGGATGGTGATGTTCATCGAGGCGAGCTGGTCCGGCTTGACCCAGATGCGCATGGCGTACTGGCCCGCGCCGAAGACCGTGACGCTGGCGATCCCCTTGATGCGGGTCATCTGGTCATTGATGTTGATGTAGGAGTAGTTGGCCAGGAAGATGTTGTCGTAGGTGTCGTTGGGGGAATACAGGGCGAACATGATGAGCGGCGACGAGGTGGATTTCTGCACCGTGACACCGTAGTTGCGCACGTCGGTCGGAAGCTGGGACTCGGCCTGACCCTCCCGCATCTGGGCCAGCAGCTGGTCGGTGCTGGCGTCCGTTTTCAGGTCGAAGTAGGTGTACAGGGTCATGGCCCCGTTGTTGGCGTTGATGGAGTACATGTAGTCCAGGTTGTCCACGCCGGACATCTGCTGCTCGATGGGGGTGGCCACCGACTGCTCCAGGGTGAGCGCGTCGGCGCCGGTGTAGGTAGCATTCACCTGTATCGCCGGCGGGACGATATTGGGGAACTGGGCGACCGGAAGGCGTGTCATGGCGACCAGTCCTCCGATGACCATGAGGATCGAGATGACCATGGCAACGATGGGCCGGTTGATGAAGAATTTTGACATGGCGGGTCACCTCTTCCCGGTCGTCCTCGGTGCGGAAGTCCCGGCCGGTTTTTTCTCGGCAGGGCTCGTTTCGGCTTCGTTCGGGGGTACATAAGGTTTGGGGTTGACCGGCATCCCCTCCTTGACCTTCTGGACGCCTTCCGCGACGATTTTTTCACCGGGTTTCAGCCCCTTGGAGATTACCTGCAGCTGGCCGACGCGCTGACCCGCTTCCACCGTCCGGATACTCACCCTGTTGTCGGGGCCGACCACCGCAACCATGAGTTTTCCCTGCATATCGGTGACCGCACGCTGCGGAACCAGAAGCGCGTCCCTATCGACTCCCATCAGTGCCCTCACCTTGGCGAACTGTCCCGGACGCAACAGGTTCCCGGGATTGGGAAACAGTGTGGCAACCTTGATGGTGCCTGTCTTCGGATCGATCTGGCGGTCCGCGAAGGTGATTTTTCCCTTGTGTGGATAGGTGCTGCCGTTCGCGAGAATCAGTTCGAGCGTGGAACCGTTCGGACGCTCCTTCCGGTTCTCCATGGCCTTCAGGTACTGCTGTTCGCTGACGGGCACGTACACCTTGATGGGGTCGACGGTTGAAACCGTGGTCAGCTCCCCGATCTGACCGGGCCCGACCAGGTCGCCGATCTGGGCCTTGGCGATGCCCGCCACACCGTCGATGAGCGAGGTGACCCTGGTGAACCCCAGATCGAGCTTGGCCTTGTCCACCGTCGCCTGTGCGGCGATCACCGAGGCATGGGCGGACTGCTCCATGCCGGTGGCGTCATCCAGGTCCTTCTGGCTGACGGCGTTCTGGGCCGCCAGGGGCTTGATGCGCTTGAGATTGGCCGTTGCCGTTGCCCAGCGCGCCTGCTGCTGGGCGAGCTGCCCTTGGGCCTGTTCCAGCGTCGCCTGGAACACGCGGGGGTCTATCCGGAAGAGGACCTGCCCTTTTTTCACCACGTCCCCTTCCTTGTAATTCTGGCTTATCAGGTAGCCGGTGACCTGGGGACGTATGCTGGCGTTGACCGAGCCGTCCGTAGAGGCGACATACTCGCTGTATACCGGGACATCCTGCTGGACGACATCCACGACTTCCACCACCGGAGGAGGAGAGGGCGCGGCTTTCTCTTTTCCGCAGCCGGCAGCGGCGCATAGCGCCAGGGGGAGGAGCACGGCCGACCTGAGTCTGCGAATCAAGGGGAGGCATGTGCCTTTGATGGTATCCATAAAAGATCCTCCTCACGTGAAGTAAAACCGCCGGCTGCGGGGTTCTGCTCGGCATGGGGGACAGGAATGCGTACGGCACGATGAAGACGAAGAGCTGCACAAAGCGTCCGCTCTTCCAGCGGACAGGTGGAACGGACCCGTTCTTCCGGTGGCGTTGTTCGTCATCTCATATTCATCCTGTATGAATCACGGGCTCATGCACGAGCCGAATACGACAAAGCTTTCACCATCGCCGGAGGCGCTCAGGGTCAGGTCGTCGGACTCCTCGCCCAGCGCCATGCTCCAGCCCCGCGTTTCGGTGCCGTGCATGACCAGCATCCCTTCCGGCCGTTCAACCTCCCTGAAGCGGCTTTCCCTGTCCACGTCCCTGTCGAGGGATTTTATGGTCTTCGCTTTCATGTCGATCCGTATGAATCGCGGCAGGGCCAGATCCTGGACAGGCCATTCCCGACACCCGTCGTCCGGGGTGCACTCGTATGCCTTGGTCAATGCGCAGGTGCGGATAGTGTCCTCACCTTCCGCGACCCGGACATGAAGCGAGACGGACAGCACAGATACTGCGAACAAAACCGCGAAAAATCTGATCATCATATTTTCCTCCCGGCAGCACCAACGGCTTCACCCGGTAACCACGACGAGAATTCATATGGTTTCTGATACGGAAAGCGGAGATTCTATTTGACCGTGTACCCTCGACCCTCCATACAGGCACCCCATGCCCGGTTGTACTCGCCGCGCCGTTGTTCGTAACCGGCGGCCCGGTCCTGGGCGTACTGTTGCTGTGCCTGCTCGCTCCTGCGACGGCGAACCCCGCCGATAATCCCCCCGGACGCGGCGCCGATGGCTGCACCCTTGCCGGCGTCACCGGCAATGGCGCCGACCGCCGCCCCCATGGCCGCTCCACCGGCCGCGCCCTTGAGCGCTCCACCCTGCTTTTGAGGTGGCGGGGCGGTTGCGGTCGGGACCTGCATGGGGTCGAAACCGGTCTGCCCCTTGGCCCACTGGTAGCAGGAATACTTGTCCTGCTCCATTTTCTGGCTGCTCTGCCCCTTGGCAGGATAGACAATCGGATCCTGGGCCGCATCGGCGGCGATCACCGCGAAAATGACCGCAGACAATGACACGGCCCCGATGACGGCCGGGCGCATTGATGACGGTAAGAACCTTGCATCATTCCGCATGACATACTCCTTTCAGTCTTGTATCCGCTGACAATCCACAGCCGGTTGCATCTCCCGCTGTCAAAGGAAGAAGCCTAATCCGGATCTATCCTCGTGATCTTCGACCCCTGCAGGCCGAGACCCGCCATCAGCCCCTTCTGGCTGAAAAAGAACGCATAGATCTCCTTTCTGGCCGTGGTGGTCGTCAGCGCCTTGGCTATTCCCGCATCCACAACGACGATACTGGGGCCGATCCCGATTTCCCAGCCGCCGCTCTTTTTCAGGTACTGCAACGCGGAGTCGGACATGAAAAAGAGGGCATAGCCGAATTCCTGGATGCCCGCCTGCAGGCCGTACGAAGCGGAAGCGGTATTGTAGTACCCGACCGTCACATCACCTACCCGCAGCGCTCCGTTACCCCCCTGGACGCCGATAATGAAACCCATCTTGAGAATGCTCGGAAAAACGAGGACCGCCTTGGCCTCGGACCACAGCTGGCGCGCGGCAGGTGAGCTTGCGAGCAGCTGGGGAATGGCCGCGTTGACGTTCTGGTCGATTTTCGCCTTGCTTGTGGCCTGAGCCGTACAGGGGAACAGGGTGAGCATGGCCGTGAAAGAGAGAATGAATGCTGCTGTCAATGAGCGGATGTACGTTGTCATGGTATCCTCCTTGGGACATACGGAGCGTTGAAGCCGGCAGAGACGTTCGCATGTGCATTCCCGGCGGCAGTCCGGTCTGAATTTTTCCGATGCAGCCGCCGGATTGCGCGGAGGGAGGCGTGCAGCGGAAAGGTTGCACCCGGTGATCCCGCAGCAGGGTTATTTCAGCGCAGACCGAATGCGATGGAAGCCGCACCGAGCAATGGAGCGCCATCGTCCATTACATGGAGCGGCGTGGATTCTCCCTTCCGGTATCCTGCTCCTGTTGCACAGGTTTCATTTCGAAGAAATGGAATGCCCACCCTGCCAGGTCCACGTACAACCCGGTGCCGTACACTTCGCGGCCGTCCCTCTCGTACCCCTTCCCGGAGAGAACTTCTTCAAGGCGCCAGCCATACCGGGCCAGGTCGTCCCACGGCACACGGATCAACCCCTGGGAGCGATGCGGGGACAGGTTCACCACCACCAGGTAGCGAGCCTCCCCCGTACGCCAGCACCACGCAACCAGGTTCATGCAGCTCTGGTTGTCCGGCCACCCCTCCCGCCCGCAGAGGCGCCACTCGCCATGTCTCAATCCTTTCCCGGCCACGGCACCCAGCAGGGCGTGGTAGAACGCCCGCAGGTCCTCGTCGGGAGGCTCCTCGGGGCGTCGGCCGAGAAAAACCGGAAGTCTCGCCTTTCGCCCTTCGAACTGCCCCTCATGGAGCAGCACGGCTCCCGGCAGAGTCAGTGTCGTCACGGCAGCGGCCATCTCCCGGTCCCGGGGAAACACGGCAGCGGCCCGGGGTTCGTCGTGATTCTCGATGAACCGGACCAGCCGTTCCTGGTAGTCCATGTCGGCGCACAGGTGAAGCCGGACGCTCTCGGCCGGGCCGTGCTCCAGCCGGTCATACAGCTTTTTGTCGTAGCAGAAATCGAACCCCTGCCGCTGCAGCTCCCATTCCAGGTCCCAGTAAGCCTCTGCCATGAAGAGGAAGCCGGGGCGGCTTTTCCGCACGGCAGCAATCAGCTCGGGCCAGTAGTCCGATGCGGGCCGCGTTCCGGCCCGTTCCCCCCAGGTACGTTGGAAGATGTCGTTCATCACCAGCATGGCCATGTCACAGCGCACCCCGTCGCACTGGTCGGCGATTGCAGAGACCGCATCGATGACCGCGGCCCGGAGATCGCCGTTGAAGGCATTGAGCTGCAGGACATCCGGCCAGGCAGGGAAGTAGGGGTCCCGGCCGCAGGCGAACAGGCAGCCTTCTTTCGAGATGAACGCGGCCGGTTCCCGTACGGAATCCCCGGAATCCCCCTGGATGAAGTAGTCGGGATGCTCCGTTACCCAAGGATGGTCCGGGGCAACGTGGTTCGGGACGAAATCGAGGAGCAGACGGATGCCGCGTTTCGCCAGCTCTCCGCGGGCCCTGGCCAGGCCTTCCCTGCCACCCAGATGCGGATCGGCCTCGTAGCGGCGGACGCAGTAGGGAGATCCCACGTTGTCGGCGTCGGCGAAGTCGGGCAGCGCCCTGCGGAAGTCGGCCAGGAGCTCCTGGTTTCCCATGGCGATGGCCCTTCCTGCCGGACTCCTCTCCCACACCCCCATGAGCCAGACCGCATCACATCCGCACAAGGCGACGGCGTCCCATTCCCTTTGCGGGACCGTGGCAAGGGTCACCGGGGTTTTCCTGTTCCTTGCCAGCTCCCTGAGCCAGACCCAGGTATTGATTTCATAGATAATCGGTCTCTTCGGCCAGGTGTTCATGGTGTCCTCATTTCCCGGCTTTCCTGATGACCAGGCGGCCATCCTTAAGATACTGGGAGGGCAGCAGCAGTCCCAACTGCTGGATGATCGAGGCAACGACCCCGGTCCAGCCGGTCTGGTGGCTGGCGCCCAGCCCGGCGCCATTGTCGCCGTGGAAGTATTCGTAGAAGAGGATGCAGTCGCGCCAGTGGGGGTCGCTCTGGAACGTCTCGGTTCCCCCGTAGACCGGCCTCCGCCCGGCTTCGTTGCGCTCGAAAATCCCGGCGAGCCGGCGGCCGATTTCCATGGTCACGTCGAACAGGGTCATGGTCCGTCCGGAACCGGTGGGGCACTCGATGGTGAAGGTGTCCCCGTAGAACTGGTACAGTTGCAGCAGCCCGCGGAGGATCATCATGTTCACCGGGAACCAGATCGGCCCGCGCCAGTTGGAGTTTCCACCGAACATGCCGGTGTCCGACTCGGCGGGCAGGTACTTGACCTCGAACCGCTCGCCATGAACCTCGAAGACGTACGGATGCTGCTCGTGCCACCTGGAGAGCGAGCGTATGCCGTAGGGGGAGAGAAAGCGCTCCTCGTCGAGCATGCGGGCAAGGATGCGCCGCAGCTTGGTTTCGTCGATGATGCTCAGGAGGTGGCGCCCCTCCGCTCCTTTCAGGTGGGGCGGGTGGATGGTTGAGAGCAGTGTCTGGTGGCGAATCAGAAACTCCCCGGCGCGTTCCAGGAAGCCGGGAAAACGCTCCAGGAACCTGCCGGGGATGACCGTCACGGCGCAGAGCGGCAGCAGCCCCACCATGGAGCGGACCTTGATCCGCTGGGCCGTGCCGTCGGGAAGTCTCAGCAGGTCGTAGAAAAACCCGTCCTCTTCATCCCACAGTTCGTCCTGGTTCTCGCCGATCCGATCCATGGCCGAGGCGATCCAGAGAAAGTGCTCCAGGAACTTTGAGGCCATCTCCTCGTAGGCCGGATCATGGAGAGCCAGTTCCAGGGACATCTCCAGCATGTTCTGGCAGAAGAGCGCCATCCAGGCGGTACCGTCGGCCTGTTCCATGGTGCCCCCGGTCGGAAGCTGCGCGCTGCGGTCGAAGACCCCGATATTGTCCAGCCCGAGGAAACCGCCGGCGAAAATATTGTTCCCCTCTTCGTCCTTCCGGTTGACCCACCAGGTGAAGTTCAGCAGCAGCTTCTGGAAAGCCCGCTTCAGGTATTCCACGTCCCCCTGCCCCTCCCGCAACTGCTCCTGCCGGTAATTATAGAGCGTGGCAAAGGCGTGGACCGGCGGGTTCACATCACCGAAGTTCCACTCGTAGGCGGGGATCTGGCCGTTTGGGTGAAGGTAGGTATCACTCAGCATCAGGTCCAGCTGTTCCTTGGCGAAATCGTGGTCGACCAGGTTGAGTGCCGCGGTGTGGAAGGCCAGGTCCCAGGCGGCATACCAGGGGTATTCCCACTTGTCCGGCATGGAGATGATGTCGTCGTTCACCATGTGGAACCAGGTGCGGTTGCGGACCATCCGACGCCCCCCCAGCAGGGGGTGGGCGCCGTGCTCCTTGAGCCAGCGGTCTAGGTCGAAGTGGTAGTACTGCTTGCTCCAGAGCATGCCGGCCAGGGCCTGGCGCATCACCCTTGCCGCGTCTTCGCTGATGGTGTCGGGGGTTATGGAGCGGTAGAACTCGTCCGCCTCGGCCAGGCGGGCCTCGAAGGTCCCGGCGAATTCGCTGCCGAAGGGTTCGCCTATCACCTGCGGGGCGCAGGTAGTCAGCCGCAGCAGCACCGTGGCGTTCTTGCCTCCCTCCACGGTAAGCCGGTAGCGGGCGGCGGCCTTCGTTCCCGCCTGTTCCGGGTTGACGGCGTCCTGTTCTCCCGATACCACGAACCGGTTGATGCCGTCCTTGACATAGGGGCCGGCGTTCGGTGTGCCGAAGAGCCGCTCGTTGTTGGTCTCGTTCTCGGTGAAGAGCAGGTCCGCGTCCCCGTCGCAGTAGAGGTAGCAGTCGTCAAGCGATTCCCGGAACAGCTCGTCGGTGTGGGATGCCGCGATGACGCCGCCTCCGGCCTCGCCGATATTCCTGAGCACGGGCTTTGCCCCCCCTCCCGCCCATGACCAGGTGTTGCGGAACCAGAGGGTGGGCAGGAGCTGGAGTTCAGCCGTGTCGGGGCCGCGGTTGCAGACGGTTATCCGGATCAGCAGGTCCTGGGGGTCCGCCTTGGCGTACTCGACAAAGACGTCGAAGTAGCGGTCGTCGGCGAAGACACCGGTGTCCAGCAGCTCGTACTCCATCTCCTGCCGGGTACGCCGACGGTTGACGGCCACCAGGTCGTCGTAGGGGTAGGCGGACTGCGGATACTTGTAGAGATACTTCATGTAGGAGTGGGTCGGGGTGCTGTCCAGGTAGAAATAGTACTCCTTGACATCCTCGCCGTGGTTCCCCTCGCTGTTGGTTACTCCGAACAGGCGCTCCTTGAGGATCGGGTCCTTGCCGTTCCAGAGCGCAAGGCCGAAGCAGAGCACCTGGTGGCTGTCGCTGATGCCGGCGATGCCGTCCTCGCCCCAGCGGTAGGCGCGGGAGCGGGCCTGGTCGTGGGTGAAATAGTCCCAGGCGTTTCCGCTCTCGCTGTAGTCCTCCCGCACCGTGCCCCATTGCCGTTCGCTCAGGTAGGGTCCCCATTTTTTCCAGGGGATGTTCTCGTCGCGAGCCTGCCGCAGACGCTGTTTCTCGGCGATTGTTCGTGCTGGATTTTTCTTTTTCATTGTGCGTCGCTCCCCGTTTGCGCCAGGTTATTTACGGCATTCTCCGTCTCTCCCGGACCAGTGCTGTCCCGGGAAACGGTATCCGCGCCGGTCCCAGGAACCCGAATGCCATATGAGCGCCTTTTTCCGCATCATCGATAACGGTGCACCGGGCACAAAAACCTGTTTCAGAATTTCCAGTTTATATTGGCGGAAAAATACTGAACCGACATGTCGGGGTATTCCCCGATAACAGTACCGGCCAAAGGTCCCCGGCTGACGTTGATGCGCGGACTCCCGCTGTAGACATACTCGTAGGCGAACCCGAGCCGCAGGTCCTTGCTCATGTCGTACTGGGCGCCCAGGGCAAACCGCCATGTCCAGCCAATGGGCAGGGAAGGCGACCGGTTGGAGTTGTCAAGCATGCTGCTGTCGTACGCGACCCCGGTCGTCAGCAGCCATGGTTCCGCAAGCCGGTACTGGGCGCCGATGGCGCCGTGCCAGGTGTCGTTGTACTTCAGGTTGGTGGTAAGCCCCGGGCCCTCAGTCGAGGAGAACGAGACATCGACCTTGCCGAACTCGGACCAGTCCTGCCAGCCGAAATTGCCGAGCAGCGCCCATGTGTCGTTGAATTCGTGGTAGAAGCTCGCCATGACCGCCTGTGGAACCGTGATATTGAGGTTCAGCGTGTTGAAGTACGCCCCCCTGTGAAGCAGAATGGACGAGATGCCGGGTCCGGTGCCGCTGAATTCCGGGGTATCCTCGAACCTGAGCTTGATGGGAGTGGTATAGGTCACCCCGAACCGCGTCCGCGGCGATACCTCGTAGAGGACACCGATGTTTCCCCCGACACCGAGGGTGCCGTCCTTGACTTTCAACTGGCCGTCGCCAATGGTGGGGTCCGGATTGTTGATGGCAACCGTCTGCCGCAGGTATCCGTACATGAGGTTGACGCCGGCCCCGACTGAAATATGCTCGTTGAAGCGGCAGGCGATGGCCGGCATGACGGACATCCCCATGAGGATGGCGTTCTTGACGTAATAACGCCCCACCCAGTTGGAATCGTACCAGAGACCGAGCCCGAAGTTGGAAAACATACCGATGCCGATGGAGATGTTCGGGTTGACGGAATAGGTGCCGAAGGCGCTGAGGGCGGGCAGCGGCCCGAGGGCATTGTCGCCGTAGCTTCCATTGGTCGTGGTACCGAATTCAGGCTGGAATTCCACATCCCCATAGAGAAGCTGGGCCCCGACCTGGAGCTGGGATCCCTTCAGGCGGGTCATACCGGCCGGGTTGGTAAGCACCGTACCCGGGTCGTTGGCCCTGGCTGCGTAGCCGGCAGAGGCATAGCCCACATCGGGCGTGGCGACTTCATACTGGGTGAGGCCGCCGGCCAGGAGAGCCGCGGGCGACAGCACACCTGACAGCATGATGAAGGCCGATTGAAACAACAGTTTCCGTGCAATTCGCATAGTTCCCTCCGTAGCCACACAAGCACGTGTTCCATCGGTTTACCCAAGATCGATCACCAGCGGCCCCTTTACCGCATCCATCACGAGGGCAGGAGAAAGTCCGTTCTCCAGCAGGGTCGTCATCACGCGCAGGTATTTGCGGATGTGCCGGAAAAACTTCTTGTAGCCGGCGCAGAGATACGAAAGGCCCGGCTCTCCCTGACAGGTCTCCGCAAAGCGGTGCTTGGGGCACCCCCCCCGGCAGGCTGCCAGCACATCGCACTGCCTGCACCACCCGGGCAGGGCCGATTCCTTGCTCGCGCCGAAACCCGACCGGATGGACGCTTCCACCATCCGGGCCAGGTCGTCCCTCAGGATGTTGCCGAGCCGGTATTCCGGATAAACGAAGTGGTCGCAGGCGAACAGGTCGCCGTTATGCTCCAGCACCACCGAGCGACCGCACTGGCCGGCATGGATGCAGACGGGTGGCGGGTTGCCGAGCCAGGCATTGAGCGCCCATTCGAAGTTCATGACAAAGACCTTTCCCACGTCGTGACGCACCCATTCCTCGTAGACCCCAATCAGGAAATCGCCGTACTCCTCTGGAATCACGCTCCATGGGGTAACGTCGGCAGGGGGTTCTGCCCGATCGAGCCTCGCAGGACCGGCCAGTTTCAGACCCAGCCGCCGGGCGGCTGCATCGGGCAGACGCTCGACTATCGGGACGAACTGGATGAACTCCACCCCCTCGTCCCTGAAGAATCGGTAGACGTCCACCGGTCGCCGGGCCGTTTCCAGGGCCACGCTGGCCATGACATTGTACTCCACCCCGTGTTTCTGCAGCAGTTTCAGTCCCCGCATCACCCGGTCGAATGTGCCGTTTCCCCGGCGGTAGCGGCGGTAGCGGTCATGGATCTCCCGTGGCCCGTCCAGGCTGATGCCGACCATGAAGTTGTGCCGTTTGAGGAAGCGGCACCATTCGTCGTCCAGGAGAGTGCCGTTGGTCTGGAGGGAATTGGCGATGGTCTTCAGCCCCGCCAACGGCCGCTGCAGTTCCACCACCCTCCGGAAAAACGCGAGACCCTGCAGGGTCGGCTCTCCCCCCTGCCAGACGAATTCCACCACCGGCGTCGGCTGGGCCTCGACATATTTCCTGATGAAGGTGGCGAGCACTTCGTCCGGCATCCGGCAATCCGCAACCGCGTCGTAGAGTACCTGCTTCTCCAGGTAGAAGCAGTATTCGCAGGCCAGGTTGCATATCGGGCCAATGGGCTTTGCAACAACGTGGATGCCCTGCGGCGTGGTACGTGTCGGTTTGCTCTCCTGCGATGCATGTTTCATGGTCCGGACCCGTCGTCATCCTGCCCCTGTGGCGGAGTTGCCGGAGCCAGGTACCATTGCTCGCGGGGAACCACCTTGGGCATTTCCGGATCGCCCTCATAGGCAGGCGTCATGATCTGCACGCCGTGCTCGTTGAAGAGATCGAGGATATTCCGGTGCATTGCCGTATACAGTCGGCTCATGGCATGGGGATCATCGCAGTATGCGTTCAGCTCGTAGGTGACGGCAAAGTCTCCCAGGGACTTCTGGAGCACGAATGGCGGCGGCTCCCCGAGCAACCCGGGAGTGCGCTCGGCAGCGAGAAGCAGCATCGCCTCCACCTGTCGCCAGGGTGTCTCGTAACCGATACCGACGGTGGTGTGCAGGATAAGGCCGCGGCTGGCGGCCAGCGTGCTGTAGTTGACGATATTGCTGTTAATGATGGTTGAATTCGGAACCACGATCTCCTCGTTCTTGATCGTGCGCAGGTGCGTCACCATAAGCCGCCTCTCGGTCACATCTCCGGTGACATTGTCGATGCTGATGCGATCGCCCACCCTGAAGGCGCGACGGTAGATCATGGTATAGCCGGCCATCATGTTGGCGATAACCGACGTGGACCCGAGCGAAAAGACCACGCCGAGAAAGATCGATATTCCCTTGAACGCGTCCGAGCTCGAACCGGGGATATAGGGATAGGCCACCACCATCGCAAAGGCGATGATAAGCAGGCGGGCGATCCGGTAGCTCGGCATGGCCCATTCTCGGTCGAAGCGGGCAAGCGTGACGGTCCCGCTCTCGATGCTGTCGAAGAACAGCCGCGTCACCTTCAGGACATAGCGCGTCACGATCACCATGACCGCGACAAAGGCGAGGCCCGGCAGGCTCTTGAGCAATCCCAAACCCATGGCCCGCAGCGGATCCATGAGAAGCGTCAGAAGTCGTGCCGCAAACGGCCGTGTCCAGGGATAGAGACCGAGCACGGAGTGGAGGTATATGTAGACGAGCACCAGCACCGCCGCCACCTTCAGCCCTTTGAACAATCCCTGCAGCGCTTTCCACAGCAGCTGCGCCTGCACCATGTGTTGCGATTTGGCTTCCAATGCTTCGAGCCGGGCCTTCAACCTCAACTGGATCAGCCCGTCCAGCCTGCGGAATGCGACGCGTATCGAGAACAGCAGCACCAGCAGCAGCAGTGTCGCGCAGAGCAGGTACAACGTGTTGATCAGCAGCACCCTCGGGCTGCGGTCATACCGGTAGGCGGCTATCGCCGTCCTGATTTTTATCAGCGCCCGTTCGGCTATCAGCTGTCGGGAGACACCTTCCGCGGCGGTATCGGCATCGGTAAAGCTCACTACCAGACGGTCGCCGGCATTGATTCTGGTTCTGTCTTCCATCTCGAGGATGCGCAGGGAGTCAATGGCCACGGATTCATCGGCCGCAATCGCTCGAATGCGCTCACCGATGGCGGCTGCGCGTTCTTCGGCCGGGAATGCCGGGATGCCGCGCACCTTGAACAGTAACCTGCCGTCCAGCGTGACCGCCGCGTGCTCGATTTCCTGAGCATCGACGTCGGCCTGCGCGCTCCGCGCGGTAACGGCGCTTTCCGCCCCGGCGTCCCGGGGCGCCAACGCCGCCGTCGGCCCGAAGATTGCGACCAGGATCAGAATGACGATCGAAACAGATCGGTGCATGCCGTTTTCTCCTTCAAAGTATCCCCGCTTCCCCCCGGCCAGGAGAAGACCACTTCCTTGAAATTTTGCCCCTCGAAATACTGGCGGATGAAGGTCTCCAGCACCTCGTAGGAGATCCGCCACTGCTCCGGACTGCCGAGCGGTTCCTCCTTCGAGAGGTAGTAGCGGTAGGTGCAGTCCAGGTCGCAGAGCGCTCCGGTCGGCTTCACCATGACGTGCATACGCCTGACCGGCTTGCCGCGGTACCGCTGTGCCAGCGGTTGCAGGGCCGGTTCCATGTGGCTCCTCATCATTCTGCCACCTGAAGCGCTGGCGGTTGCCACGTTCCTTCACCGGGCGGAAGGATTGACGGTGGTTCCGTCTTCGGCCAGTAGAGACGCATCACCAGGTAGATCGGACCGTCGGGTGCCGGCAGCCAGTTTGCCTCCTTGACCTGGCCGGGCGAATCCTTCTGGATGAAAATCGTCAGGGAACCGTCGGGGTTCTGTTTCATGTTCGGGAGCATCGGCGAACTGAGGAGGTATCGGTCGATCGGGTTTTTAATCAGCAGCTGCGTTGCGCCATCGTACATGGTCACCGACCAGAAGGCATTCACCGGCGGGTACTGGCCGGCCGGGAAGGTCAGCGTGTAGTTGTGCTTGCTGCCGTCGAGCTCTTCTCCGCTTGCCAGCCATCGGGTCATGGGATACATCGCCTCTACGGCGTCATTGCCATAGATGCCGGCCTTGGCGGCGGCGGCGCGAAGGAGCCAGTCGCCGTGGTAGAATTCGCGATCGCCAAAGGGAGAGCCGATGCGCCAGCCGTTGATGTTCCTGCCAAAGTTGGCGACCTTCTCCTCGACTTTCTTTTCGCCTTCCTTCATCCCGAGACCCACTTCGCGCTTGTGCTCCAGGGAGAGATCCTTGAAATCGAAGGTCTTGCCGGGGCCGATACCGATCCTCGCCAGCTTGTCCCGGATCTCTTTCTCTTCTGGTCCGGCCGGCGCGAACTGCAGGGCGAAGTCGAGGTATTCGAAAAAGTTCGTCTTCACCAGTTCCTTGTCAACCTTCGGGAAGTCGATGAGAGGAGCAGACGGTGGTGTGGGCCTGCCCAGGTACGCGGAGAGCGGCTGCGCCTTGTAACCTGACTGGACTTTCTCCACATTGGGCATGTCCTCGGCCCTGAAGAGCTGCGTCCGGAACACCACGGTGGAGAACAGGGTTGAGGAGCGGAACACCTTTTTGATGCCGGCGGGCGCTTCGCCCTTCCAGTCCGGGCCGACCACCATGTAATCGCCCGCGCCGTTGCCGGTGGCGCGGCTGCCGATATAGCCGTAGTTGAATGTATTGCCGTCGCAGAGCATCACCGAGAAGTACCGTTCTTTTTCCACCGCGGGAACGGAGAGCACCATCGGTTCGGCCCGCAGATCCAGCCAGAGCATGGAATATGGCGTGTCGCTGTTGGGGGTGATGACGGCCGTATCCTTGTAGGTGAAGACCCGGTGCTCGTTGGATATCGTGTTGAACCGGGCCTTCCATTGGCCCGAGTTCCTGTCCACGATGTATTCGTACATCACCGCATAGTTCATCACGATGGGGAGACCGTAGATGAACCCTTCCTCGGCGATGGCCCTGGTTTCTGCAAAGCCGGGGCGTCCCTTCTCTCCCTTTTCGGCCCGGGAAACAGCGTCTTTGGCCGTTGCACAACCGGAAACGAACATCAGAACCGCTCCACTCAGCAGAATCCCTTTGAAAAAACGACTGGTCATGTTCCCTGGTCTCCCTTCATCTTGCGTGTCTTTCGATGGTGAAGCCGCAGGCCATCCCGACAATTACCGGGATGGCTGTGCGTTTCACAATAGAAACAATGTTACTCGCGGCCTGCGGCGGCCTTTTTCATCCCCTCTTCCAGCTTCTTGATGTCCTGTGGCGACAGTTTCGGCCTGTCCACCTTGATTGTCAGCTTGTCCAGTTTGCCGGTGAAGGCGAACGGCGGCTGGTAGTCGGCGTCGTTCACGCCGGTCAGGGTGTCGGAGCCGATGTCGAAGCTCTCGTCCCACTGCAGGATCATGGGCAGCGTCTTTTCCATCTTTTTCGTGGACACAACCTTGCCGTCCACCTTGAGCGTACCGGTGCCGGGGCGGCCGAGGCCGCTCAGGTTGTTGAACGCAAGCGTGCCGACGCCGAGGCCGTCATAGGTGAAGTCGAACTCCACGGTGTGCTTGCCCGGTGCGAGCGCCTCCGGTCCTTCCCACTTGATCCGCTCGAGATCGACCAGGTTCCAGAGGAAGACCGGCTTCCCTTCGAGCAGGTAGAAACCGTAGCCGGCAAAGCGCCCGCCCGAAGTGAGGATCATCCCCTCGGCGCCCCCCTGCGGGACCTCGATGTCCGCCGTGATGGTGTACGAACTGTTGAGCAGCATCGGCGAATCACCCTGCGGCAGGCCGGTCATCGGGCGGGTGTAGACGAACTCGGTGCGTCCGGCGGTGATGTTCGGGCGCGATGCCACGACGCGTGCGGCAACCGAAGCGTCCATCGGGAAGACCTTATACTTCTTGGCTTCCTCGATGAACATCTGTTTCATCTCTTTCACCTTTTCCGGATACTTGGCAGCAAGGTCCTGGGACTGGCTGAAGTCCCTGTCCAGGTTATAGAGCTGGAGCACCTGGTTGTTGAGCGGGTCGGGGTTGGCGGGGCCGAAGGCCTGCCAGGGCGCGCGGTCCACCTTGGTGCTCAACAGCCACCCTTCGTGGTACAGTGCCCACTGGCCCATCATCTCGAAATACTGGGTCTTGTGCCGCGACGGCGCCTTGGTGTTCTTCGCGTCAAACGTGTAGGCGAAACTGGTGCCCTCGATGGGCGCCTGCCTGATGCCGTCCACATATTCCGGGGCGGGGATGCCGGTCACTTCAAGAAGCGTCGGCACGATGTCGATGACGTGCATGAATTGCTCGCGGAGGCCCCCCTTGTCCGTGATGTGGCCGGGCCAGGAGACGACCATGCCCTGGCGGATTCCGCCCAGCTTCGAGGCGTTCTGCTTGAACCAGGTGAAGGGGGTGTCGAAGGCCCATGACCAACCGGCCGACATGTGGTTGTAGGTCTGTTCCGTACCCCAGACGTCATACCACTTCATCTGCACGTCAACCGGCATCATGCTGATGCCGTTGAAGAACGCGACTTCGTTGGGGGTGCCGAGCGGGCCCCCCTCGGCGCTGGCGCCGTTGTCGCCGTTGATGTAGATGATCAGCGTGTCGTCGAGTTTGCCCATATCCTCGATTGCCTGGATGACGCGGCCAATTTCGTGGTCGTTGTACGCGGCATAGGCGGCGAAGACTTCAACCTGTTTTATGAAAAGTTTCTTATCTTCCGAGGAAAGCTGATCCCACGGTTTGAGGACCTCCTTGGGCCAGGGTTCCATCCGGGTGTTCTTGGGGATCACCCCCAGACGCTTCTGGTTCTCGAAAATCCGCTCGCGCAGCTTTTCGTAGCCGTCGTCGAACAGGCGCATGGCATGGATCTTGTCGACCCACTCCTTGGTCGGATGATGCGGAGCGTGGGTCGCGCCGGGAACGTAGTGGAGAAAGAACGACTTGCTCGGGTCCGTCTGGTTGATGCGATTGAGGTAATCAATGGCGTCATCGGCCATGCCGGTGACCATGTTCCAGCCCGGCTTGTCCTTGAACGGGTAGATCTGGGTGGTGTTACGAAACAGGTTCGGCTGCCACTGGTTGGCGTCGCCGCCCATGAATCCGTAGAAATACTCGAAACCCATGCCGGTCGGCCACTGGTCGAACGGCCCCATCTGGCTGGCGGCAAAGGCCGGGGTGTTATGGTTCTTGCCGAACCACGAAGTGGCGTAGCCGTTGTCCAGCAGGATGCGGCCGATGGTGGCATTGTCCTTGGAAATGATACTATTGTAGCCCGGGAAGCCGGTCGCCTGCTCGGAGATCACACCGAAGCCGGCCGAGTGGTGGTTGCGGCCGGTGATCAGCGCGGCGCGCGTGGGCGAGCTCAGGGCGGTGGAGTGGATGTTGTTGTAGCGCAGGCCGTTCTTCGCCAGGCGATCCATGGTCGGGGTCGGGATGACCCCGCCGAAGGTGCTCGGCACCCCAAATCCCGAGTCGTCGGTCATGATGAGCAGGATGTTGGGCGCCTTTTTCGGCGGTACCACCCGCGGCGCCCACCACGCTTCCGACTGCAGTGCGCCCTCCTTGATCACCCCACCGAATTTCGGATCGGGCGGCGGCAGCTGTTTCCCGTCGATGGTGGTGGTGGCGCCGGGCGAGCCGGGCACGCCGGTGGTTTCCACGGCCAGGGCCGGGACGGCAGCCAGCAGGGCGGCGCCGTTGAGAGCCAGTACTTTCGGTACGAATGATCGTGATCCCATCCTTTTTCTCCTCTCTACAGCCAAATTCGTGAGCGCTACATGCGCCCCATCTCGCGGCAGACTCCGGCAGACGTGGGCTCCGTCCGCACCATCCGCCTGAATTCTCACCTCAGTCTCCAAACAGGTTACCCTTGATGAGCTTGGGAATGACCGGTGCGAGAACAAGCTGGATGTTCCACTTCTGGCCGAAGTTGTTCGGGTGTATGGGCATGTACTGGCCCGCCAGTGCAATCCTCACCGGCAGCTTCCCGAGCTTCACCACCTTGGAGACGCTTATCCCGACGGGCACCGTCCAGACATCCGTGGATCTCTCCGCACGCCAGTTGGCCAGGACGTTTCCCGAATACCCGATGCCCCAGCCGTCGGGCAGGAAATACGACGCGACGGGCTGGAGGTTCATCTGGTGCACGCTGTCGCGGTTGTGCTGGCCGGCAAAGGAGATCCAGTCCTGCATGAAAGCGGCGAGCATCCATTTCTTCGAGAGATAGCCCACGATCGCAGCCGGTCCCACCTGCCACTTCCCCTGGCCGTTGTGCACATCGGAAGCGGTGGGAAAGATGAAGGTCGGCCCGACCCCAAGCAGCCAGTTGCCCGCAAGCTTTGGGCTCGGCGAGAGCATTTCCAGCAGGATGGTGTCGCCGAACGCGGTAGAGCGCCGGATATCCGTATGCGGGACAGGATGCGGCACGGAAACCGGGTAGGGATTCGACGTGAAGAGCGGCAGCACGGGTCTTGTTATGAGGTTCCAGTCCGAGGTGAGCGAAACCGGGAGGACGGGCTGCAACTGCAGGCTGCTGGTCCAGTGGCTGCTCCCCTTGCCGGCTATGGTCAGGACATAATTGTTCTGCTGCAGCGTAATGGACCACAGTTCGCTTACCGGGTTCGTCAGCTTCTTGTTGATTTCGGTGGCTGACAGGTTGTGCTCCGGCGTCGCGGCAGGAACACCGCTCTCCGCCCCCCACACCCGCACGGCCGTCAGAAGTACCACGAACAGGAAAACCGAGGTCACCTTTCTTGTATTAGAGAACATACGATTACCTTTTCTTTGTACGATGCTGTTCATACCGGTATAAGATGCCGGAACCCGTGAAAACGCTGACATGTCCGATCTCACGGATTCGGAGCATCTTGCTGACACTCCAGCCTCCTGCCACGGCAGATAAACAACCGGCAGAACGCTTCCTTCATCTCCAGGCTTTCCGGCAACGGCAATTCAGTACTGCGGCGCCGGGGGGGAGCTACCCCCGGTTTTCGAAGAGAGAAAATCTCCTCACGTGCACTCTCAGTAAATGCTGCCACTATTTTCCGATCTCCAGGGTCGAAATACTCCCGGCAATCTCATTCCCCAGCTTTTCCACCGCCTTCCCCATGGCCGAGACCAGTGCCGTGAAGTCCTTTCCCGCCACCGCTTCCGTTATCGTCGACTCCCGTGCAATGAGGGTGCTCTCCTGCTTGTCCCCCTTCCCAATCACCGCCCATGAGGCGTTGAGCACCACCTTCTCACCGAGGATCCCTTCGAAACGGTCGATACTCACAGGGATCCGGTAGGCCGTCGGCGCATCGGCCAGGCTGATGGACTGCCACGGCACCACGGAAATGCCCCTGGCCGCGAGGCGTCCCGCCAGGTTGTTCACCAGCAGCCGGGTGACCTCGTCATCCAGTTCGCCCGCCCAGCGGTCGTATTCGGCCAGTTCGATCACGTTGTGCCCGCTGCGGGTGACGATCTGTCGGCGGTCCAGGTACGACGGGATGCCGACCGGGCCGATCCTCACGATTACCCCCGTCCTTTCCGACACGGCAATGCCGCGGGTTTCCTGCGGGGTGAGGGAGTAGAAGCGTGCGGAGGGGCTGGTTCCGAAACAGCCGCCGAGCAGCACAAGCAGTGTTGCGGACAGCAGCGGACAGAGTGCGCGGTTTCTGATAGTCATGTCATTCCCCCTTCCCGGGCTGTTTCCCCGTTACCAGCGCCTCGGGATGGCGTTCCAGGTAATCGGTGAGCGTGCGGATGGAGCGGGCGGCCCCGTCAATCTGCTGCAGCGTCCTGCTCACGTCATAGCCGAGGTTCATGTTCCGGTCGGCGAGTTTCTCATAGGCGGTGATGGCGACCCGTATCTCTTCCAGGGTTGCATCCGCCTTTTTCAAGGTGTTGTTGATATTGTCGGCCACCTCGCCGGGCTTTCCGTCATTGAACGCAAGGGTCTTCTCGGCCTGGGCGAATGCGTCGCGCGCCGCGGTCGAGGTTTCCCTGAGGCTTGACGCCAGCGGCTTCACCTCCGCATTCACGTCCCTGATGAGCTCGGACAGCTGGGCGAGGCTCACATCGAGGTTTTTCAGGCTTCCCTTGATCTCCGGCGAGTTCACTATCCTCTCGACACCTTCGGTCACCTTGAGGAGCTTGTTGGTGATATCGGTGAGCGGAACCTGTTCCAGTGTCGCCATGAGCACTTCGGATGTAGAGGGGATGGTGGGTATCTCGGGATACCGCCTGTCGAGACCCATGAGCCTGATCGGCTTGTCCGGGCAAAAATCCAGCGCCACGTAGAGCTGCCCGGTGATCAGGCTCTTCATCCTGAGCTGGGCCCTGAGCCCCTTGGCGATGAGCTTGTGGATCAAGGGGTACCGCTTGCCCTCCACCTCCTTCCTGAGCTCGTCCGGGATGGTCAGGCTCTTGGGGTCGTAATCCACGTAGACCGGGATTACGACTGACAGGCTCTTGTCCAGGGCAGCCGAGATGCCGGTCACCTCTCCGATTTTCACGCCGCGAAACTGCACCGGGGAACCAATCTCGAGGCCGTTGACCGACCCGGGAAAATACATGACGTATTTTATTTGTTCGGTAAATAATTTCCCCGACCCGAAGAGTGCAACGGCTGCCACCACAAGGGCCACGGCCCCAACCACGAAGGCCCCGATAAGTGTCTTGCCTGCCGGTTTAGCCATAGTGCTGTTCCCCCTGGAAGACGGCCGAGAGCCGCCGTTTGCTGGCTGCAGGATCTGCTGTTCTCCGTTGACTCATGCCAGGAAGCAGGGCGCCGGTTTTTCCCCCGGTTTCACCTCGGCCTTGGCCTCCCCGCGGGTAAGAAAGTTACGTACCGTGGGATGTCCGCACTCCTCAAGCAGCCGCTGGGGATGCCCGGTGGCGATCATGGTCTTCTCGGCCGGATCGATGAAGACCGAATTGTTCCCTATGGCGAAGATGCTCGCCAGTTCGTGGGTAACCACGACTACGGTGGTACCCAGGCTCTCCTTGAGCTCCAAGATCAGGTCGTCCAGCAGCCGTGCGCTGACCGGGTCGAGACCGGCCGACGGCTCGTCGAAGAACAGGATCTCCGGATCGAGGGCCATGGCCCGGGCGATGCCGGCCCGCTTCTTCATCCCGCCGCTGATCTCAGACGGATAGTAGTCCTCGAAGCCGGCCAGCCCCACCATGGCAAGCTTCAGCGAGGCTATCTCCCGGATCTGCGCCGGCTTCAGCGCCGTGTACAACTCCAGGGACAGGGCCACGTTCTCGGCCAGGGTAAGTGAGCTCCACAGCGCCCCGCTCTGGTACATGACGCCGAAGCGCCGCATCATGCGGTCACGCTCTTCCGGCTCCGCCTCCCAGAAGTTGACGTTGCCGTACAGCACGGATCCGCGCGCCGGCGCCTTGAGCCCGATCAGGTGGCGCAACAGGGTGCTCTTGCCGCAGCCGCTCCCCCCCATGATGATGAAGATATCCCCCCGGTTGACGGTAAAGCTGAGGTCCCGCTGGAGGACGTAGCTGCCGTAAGCCATGGTGAGGTCCCGTACGATGATGTGAGGCTCCCTGCCCATAGTCATATCCCCAGGACGTTGCAGAGCACGGTGATGACGGCCGTTGCCACGACGATGCTGACGATGCTGGTGACCACGGCGGAGGTGGTGGCATCCCCGACCGCCGAGGCGCTCCGGCCGCACCGCATCCCGCGCATGCACCCGGCCATGGCGACCAGCACGCCGTAGACGAAGCCCGAGAACAGCCCGATCCAGACGTTGGTGAGCCCAACCGCCTTTTTCGTTTCCTGGTAGTATTCCATGGCGCTGAGGTCGAGGCCGAACACCCCCACGACCATGCCGCCGAGGATGCCCATCAGGTCGGCGTAGACGGTGAGGAGCGGCATCATGAGCGACAGCGCCAGCACGCGCGGCAGCACCAGGAAGTCCATGGGTGAGACCCCGGTGGTCTGCAGGGCGTCGATCTCCTCGTTGACCTGCATGGTCCCTATGCTGGCGGCAAAGGCGGCGCCGGTGCGGCCCGCAATGATGATGCCGGTCATGATGGCTCCCATGGCCCGCACCATTCCGATCCCCACCAAGTCGGCCACGAAGATCTGGGCGCCGAACAGCTTCAGCTGGATGGCCCCGACAAAGGCGAGAATGAGGCCGACCAGGAGACTGATAAGGGAAACGATGGGGAGCGCATCGGAGCTGCATTCCCGGAGAATCAGCAACATGTCCGAGCCGCGGAACCGTGCCCTGCCGGTGAACAGCCGGACAAGGGAGGTGAACGTCTCTCCGATGAAGGCGACCATGTCGCACAGCGAGCGCCACAGGTCAATGACGGCCGATCCCACTCGCTCCAGAAAGGCGGCACGGGCGCCACCCCGCCGGGCCCCCTGCCGCTCGGGGACGGCGGTGGCCAGCGCCAGCAGGCGGTTGACGCCGGGGGGCAGCCCTTCCCGGTTGACGGTCACGCCCTTGAGGGTGCAGGTATCGATGACCGCGAGCAGAAATGTCAGCAGTCCGCTGTCCCAGCCCGTGACGCCCCCGGCATCGAACTCAGCCAGCGTGACATCAGGCCCGCCGGAAAGCACTCCCTCAAGCGCCTGCGGGGGGGGGAGACTGTTTGTCAGCCTCCACTCCCCGGTCAGGACAATCCTGAGGCGCCCCTCGGTATTCTTTTCAAGATGCAGTTCCGGCCCAGCCATGGTCACCTCGTTCCGGATCCCCGTATCCGTCGTTTACGCAACTACGGCTTGACGCAGTCGGAACCGCCCCGCTGCGCGCACATGACGTAGCGGACCTGCTTCGCCCAGTACTGGAGGGCCTGGTCGGCGTTGTACCAGGTATCCACGATCCCCTTCGGGTCCTTGCCGCCGACGCGCCTGTCGAGGGCCGCACCCAGCAGCTTCCCGCTCATGGCATCGGTGACCTTGATCTCAGCGGAGATCTCGCCCACGCCGGACTGTTTGCCGGTGGCGCCGTACTTGATGAGATTGAGGCCGATACCTATGGGCATGACCGACGACAGGACGTTGCGGACCGGCTTCGAGCTGTCGGCGTCGATGATGGCGAACTGGAGCCGCATGGTGCCAGGCTCGGGAGTGCTCACGATCCGGTAATCCTGCTGGAGTTCCTGGACCAGGTAGACCAGGGCGTTATTGGCGAGCTTCTGGTAGTTCTCGCGCTCTTTCTCGTCCAGTTCCGCGTCCTTGACGACTATGACCGGATCGATGATGAGCTTGCCGTACTGCTTGATGTCCAGGTCAGGACTCACATACCGGTAGAGGGCCTGGTCTTCTCCCCCCTTCTGCAGCAGGGACGGATCGACCAGCATCGATTCCTTCACATCCATGCTGCGCGCCTGGTAACTGGCGCCGCACCCGCTCACCATCAGCGCGCCGATGACGAGCACCAAACCCCTGAATACCGCGATTCTGTTTTTCATCGATGATTCCTCCTTTTGTTTTCGGGATGCGGAAGCGGTACATTCATGACGCCCGCCCCGCATCTGTTCGACCCGCTCCCGCTCACTCAGCCGCTTTTTCATTCCGCACGGCATTGAGGAGATCCATTCCCTTTACCGCCGAGACTTCGTAAAAGCTTACGTCCGGCATTTCCCGGGAAAGCTCGATCGCTTCCAGGATCCTTCCGTAAATGTCCGACCGCAGGTGCCGCATGAATGCTTCCCAGCCTTGCCACTGCTCAAGGTAGATGATCATTCCCTCGCCCCGTTCTTCCTCGCAGATATGGCAGTCGACGCACGCACCTATGGCAAGAACGGGCCCCTTGATGGAATAGAGGATCCGGAGGATTTCCTCGCGTTTTGCCGGGACCGGGTCGATCTTTATGATGGAAAGTATCCTCATACCCGAAACAGCTATCCGAGTTTCATGCCAAAAGAAAAATGCCGGGCCACCGTTGCTAATCTATTGAAATAATAAGGATTTGGATGTGGAAGGAATGGAGAGTTGATGTGAAAAAAGGCGACATATCGGCCTCAGGACGATATGTCGCCCTTTTTCTTGCGGAGGCTGATTCCCAGTTTCTTCATCCGGGAATGGAGGGTTGAGGGGACTATATCGAGTATCCGCGCGGCCCCCGCTTCCCCCTTGATGCGGCCGCCCGTGTGGCGGAGCACGTTCAGGATGTGCTGTGACTCGACTTCTTCAAGGGTCCTGCTCCAGGAACCGTCCCTGCCGACATCCTTGGGCAGTCGCACCTGCAGGGTTCCGTTAGTGCTGACGATGACGGCATGCTCGATGATATTCCTCAGCTCGCGGATGTTGCCGGGCCAGGAATACTGCTGCAGGGATTCCATGTCGCGTTTGGCTATCTTGTGGACCTGTTTCCCCATCTTTTCACAGAACTCGTTCACGAATGCCCACACCAGCAGGGGAATGTCCTCGATCCTTTCCCGGAGCGGCGGGACGGTAATCGGAAATACGTTCAGCCGATAGTACAGATCCGACCTGAAATTTCCCTTTTCCACCTCTTCGCGGATGTTCCGGTTCGTGGCGGCGATCACCCGGACACGGACCTGGATGGTCTTGGGGCTGCCCAGGCGTTCGAACGTGTTCTCCTGCAGCACGCGCAGCAGTTTGACCTGCAACTCCAGAGGCAGCTCGGCAATTTCATCCAGGAAAATCGTCGAACCGTCCGCCAGCTCGAAACGGCCGATCTGCCGGGTCAGTGCCCCGGTATAGGCCCCTTTCTCGCGACCGAACAGCTCGCTTTCCACCAGGGTTGCCGGCAGAGAGGCACAGTTCACCTTGACCATCAGCTTGTCCCGGTAGAGGCTCATGCCATGGATTGCCTGGGCGATGAGCTCCTTACCGGTCCCGGTTTCCCCGCAGATGAGCACGGTCGTGTCGGTGGGCGCCACCTGTTCCACCTGCGTCAGGACTTTCGCGAGCGCTTCACTCTGGCCTATTATCTTTTCCCTGTTCTGGTTGGACCTGAGCTCGGACCGGAGAAAATCAGCCTCGACCTGCAACTTGTCCTTCAGGTCCCGGATCTCTTCGTATGACCGCTTCAGCTCCTGTTCGGCGTGTTTGCGCGCCAAAGCGTTTATGAAGGCCTCACCGATGAGACGCAGGCGGGGGGAGTAATCTTCCGGCCACGATTGTTCAAAACTCATGTTGTTGAACACAATGACATGACGGATGTTTTTCCCCGAGGGGAGCGGAATGGAAAGGGACGAATGAACGCCCATTGCCGTAAACGTCTCTCGATCCTTATCCGCCTCACGTGGAAGCTCTGCGAGACTGGCGAATTTGACGCACTCGCCATGGAAGAAAAGCCTCTCGTATGCCCAGGGAAAGAGGGTCGCGAGATCCGTCTCGCTCGAAACCGGTTCTCTCCCTTCGTCATACCAGGCATGGGTAACCATGACGCTCCTATGCTCGGGGTTATGCTCGATCAGTCCGCACCGGTCCGAGCCGAAGAGTTTACCGATCATCGCAAGGGCCTGATTGATTTCGTGATCAACCTCGGCCGGATCCACATTGATTAGCCTTGCCGAAATGTCGGAGAACAGCGTCTCGAAACGTATCCTTTCAAGGAGCTCCAGCTTCTTTCGCTTGCGACCGATGGCCAATGCAAAGACATCAACCATCGGCTTCATTCTCCTGGCCATCGATTCCGGCCAGGCTACGGCTGAACGGGTACATTCGAGCGACAGACAGCCGAACACTTCGTCATCCATTGCAAGGGGAAAAGAAATATGGGATTGCGTCCCGACATGTCCGAAATATGCCATGGCCTGCTTGGCTTCGACAGGCAAATCCGCCACATCGGAAAACGTGACATGCTCCCTGTTAAAGATCTTCTGCTGAACACAGGGAGGAATGGAAATTTCGCGGGAATCTATCGCCGGTCTGCTGCTCGAAGTCTGGTAGTAATGCGTACAGACCATCATCTTTCCCGTGGCCGAATATTGGGCAATAAAACCTCGGTCAAGGTCGAGAAGCTGGACGATTCTCCGGAGGCTCCCCCGAAGTTCCGAATCAATCTGGTCAATTGAAATCGTTATATAGGGAGCCATCAACTTGCCGATCATCCGCCCGAGAACATCCAGCCGCAAACTAAGCTGGGTACTGCCCCGTGCAGCCTCCTCCGCGGAGACCGACTGCCGTGCATTCGCTTCCGGTGGGATGGGACGAGGGCACTGCTCCACTGCCGACCTCTTTTCATTCAGTCAACATATACAAACAGGCTCAGATCAGTCGCCTACCTGCAGCCACAGACATTTCTATGCGATTTTTCCGGTAGTTATGATCATATCAAGAGATAACCGGATGACAAGACGATATTTCGTCCGGAAAATTCTTCCTTGACGTGTTCCCTCCAGGAGTGCTAGGGTAGAAAAAATTTATCGACCGGCCTTTTAAGCAACCCCGTGAGGTTGGCAAAGGTGGGGGCAGACACAATCCAAGCCACTGATTTGTAGGAGCCTTTCCGCCTTTACGCGGAAAGGCTTTTTTTGCGCCGCCCAACGACGAAAGGAGGCTGCACGTGAAGACAGAAGCCACCGTCATCCTTGACGGAGTGGGGGTCAGGCGGGCGCTGACCCGTATCGCCCACGAGATCCTGGAGCGGAACAAGGGCATCACCGACCTGGTACTGGTCGGCATCAGGACCGGCGGCATCCACCTGGCCCACGAACTGGCCGGCCGCCTGGAGGAGATCGAGAGGGCGCCGGTGCCGGTGGGGTCGGTGGACATCACCCTCTACCGGGACGACATCAGGACCCAGACCCCGGTCCTTCCGGTCGGCAAGACCGAGATCCCGTTCAGCCTGGAGGGGAAACGGGTGGTGCTGGTGGACGACGTGCTGTTCACCGGCCGCACCATCAGGGCCGCCATGGACGCCATGATGGACCACGGCAGACCCCAGTGTATCCAACTGGCGGTGCTCATCGACCGGGGCCACCGGGAGCTCCCCATCCGGGCCGATTTCGTGGGCCGCAACGTCCCCACCAGCCGCAAGGAGAACATCCAGGTCCGGTTCGACGAGGCAAACCGCCCGGTCGAGGTGTTCCTGGAAAAGAACTGACAAGCTCACCGTGACAGTTTCCAGCGGCTGGCCGCCGTCCGCCGTCCGCTGATTTTTCTGGAGGGTCGCCATGGTTTTCAAGCACAAGGACATCTTAGGATTACAGAACCTCACGGCCGAGGAGATTGAGCTGCTGCTCAACACGGCCGACAGCATGAAGGAGATCAGTAAGCGGGAGATCAAGAAGGTGCCGACCCTGCGGGGCAAGACGGTGGTGAACCTGTTCTTCGAACCCTCCACCCGTACCCGCACCTCCTTTGAGATCGCGGCCAAGCGGCTCTCGGCCGACACGCTCAACATCTCCGCCTCCACCAGCGCGGTGCAGAAGGGCGAGACCCTGTCGGACACGGCCCGCAACATCGAGGCCATGAAGCCGGACATCATCGTCATGCGCCACGCCATCTCCGGGGCCCATCACTACCTGGCCAAGCGGGTCTCCTACTCGGTGGTCAATGCCGGGGACGGGCAGCACGAACACCCCTCCCAGGGGCTGCTGGACATGATGACCATGCGGGAAAAGCTGGGCACCCTCGAGGGTCTCAAGGTGGCCATCGTGGGAGACATCACCCACAGCCGGGTGGCGCGTTCCAACATCTACGGCCTGACCAAGATGGGGGCAAAGGTCTTTCTGGCCGGTCCGCCGACCCTGATCCCGCCCGGTGTGGAACGGCTCGGCAACGTAGCCGTATGCGGCAGGATGCGGGACGCGGTGGAGGACGCCGACGTGGTCATGATGCTCCGGATACAGTTGGAGCGGCAGGGGAAGGCCCTGCTCCCCACCATGCGGGAGTACTCCCGCTATTTCGGCCTGTCCGAGGACGTGGTGAAGCTGGCCAAGCCCGGAGTCCTGGTCATGCACCCCGGCCCCATGAACCGCGGAGTGGAGATCTGCTCCGACGTGGCCGACGGGCCCAACTCGGTGATCCTTGAGCAGGTGGAGAACGGCGTGGCGGTCAGGATGTCCATGCTCTACCACGTGAGTGGCGGCGGCCCGACGGAATAGAACCAGGATCGAGGTTCGAGGTATAAAGCTGAAACCTGAATCAAAAAACATCGAACCTTGAACCTTGAACAAATGTTCACGAGGTGACATATGGATATATTGATAAAGGGGGGTCGCGTCATCGACCCGGCGCAGGAGCTGGACGGTAAGCTGGACATTCTCGTTGCCGACGGCAGGATCGCCGGGATCGGCAAAAAACTGACCGCAGGCAAAGGGATTGAGGTCATCGACGCCAGGGGGATGATCGTGACCCCGGGCCTCATCGACATGCACGTCCACCTGCGCGACCCGGGACTGGAGTACAAGGAGGACATCGTCACCGGTACCAGGGCAGCGGCCGCCGGCGGCTTCACCTCGGTGGCCTGCATGCCCAACACCAAGCCGGTAAACGACAGCAAGGCGGTGACCGGCTATATCATCGCCAAGGCCGCGGCCGAAGGCGCGGTCAACGTCTTCCCGGTGGGCGCCGTCACCCAGGGGAGCAAGGGGGAGCACCTGGCCGAGATGGGCGACCTGAAGGAGGCCGGCTGCGTGGCGGTGTCCGACGACGGCAGACCGGTCACCAACCCGGAGTTGATGCGCCGGGCGCTGGAATACGCCAAGGGGATGGGGATACTGTTCATCTCCCACGCCGAGGACCTGGGCCTGGCAGGGGACGGCCAGATGAACGACGGCTTCACCGCCACCGAACTGGGGCTCAAGGGGATCCCCTGGGTGGCCGAGGACGCGGCAACCGCCAGGGACGTGTTCCTGGCCGAGTTCACTGATTCGCCCATCCACATCGCCCACGTATCCACCAAGGGGGCGGTGCGGATCATCCGCGAGGCCAAGGCCCGGGGGGTGAAGGTCACCTGCGAGACCGCGCCCCACTACTTCACCCTCACCGAGAACGCGGTCAGGGGATACGACACCAACGCCAAGATGAACCCGCCCCTGCGAACCGCGGAGGACGTGGAGGCCATCAAGGCCGGCCTGGCGGACGGCACCATCGACGCCATCGCCACCGACCACGCCCCGCACCACCTGGACGAGAAGGACCTGGAATTCGCCCTGGCCTTGAACGGCATCATCGGCCTGGAGACCTCGCTGCCGCTCTCGCTGGCCCTGGTGGAGGCAAAGGTGCTGGACCTGGACGCACTGGTGGCCCGGATGTCCACCAACCCCGCCCGCATCCTGGGAATCGACCGGGGAACCCTGGCCCAGGGGGCGGTCGCGGACATCACCGTCATCGATCCGGACGCCCGCTGGACCGTGGAGGCGGAGAAACTGGCCAGCAGGTCCAAGAATTCCCCCTTCCTCGGCAGGGAGATGAAGGGACGGACCACGTACACCATCGTCGGCGGCAAGGTGGTGTACAAGGCGGGCTAAGGGCTAAGGGCTAAGGGCTAAGGGCTAAGGGCTAAGGGCTAAGGGCTAAGGGCTAAGGGCTAAGGGCTAAAAGGATTGTAATTATTCCCTCAAGATTCTCAATGCTTTCCCTTTCGCCTGGCGCCCTGTGCCTGCCGGACCGGCCAGGGTCTCATTCAGCAACGCAAACTTTCGGTATCTACAACTCGCGCATTCAGTACAACACGCATTCAGGAGCACCCACATGAAAGCAGTTCTCGCGCTCGCGGACGGACGCGTTTTTGAAGGGAAATCGTTCGGAGCCACCGGCGAGGCCGCCGGCGAGGTGGTGTTCAACACCGCCATGTCCGGCTACCAGGAGGTCCTGACCGACCCCTCCTACAAGGGACAGATGGTCACCATGACCTATACCCAGACGGGGAACACCGGCGTCAATCCCGAAGATGTAGAGAGCAGGGGCCTGTTCCTGTCCGGCTTCATCGTCAAGGAATACTTCGACGAGTATTCCAGCTGGCGCGCCACCATGAGCCTGGGCGACTACCTCAGGGAAAACGGGGTGGTGGGGATCCAGGGGATCGATACCCGGGCGCTCACCCGGCACCTGCGCGACAAGGGGGCCCAGAACGGCATCATCTCCACCATCGACCACGACCACCAGAGCTTGGTGAAGAAGGCGCGGGCGGTCCCGAGCATGGCTGGACTCGACCTGGCAACCGGCGTCACCTGCGACAAGTCGTACGAATGGGGCGAAGGGCTCTGGGAACTCGACAAGGGATATCCCCGGGTCGATACGAGCGCCATGCCGTTCAAGGTCGTTGCCTACGACTTCGGCATCAAGTACAACATCCTCCGCTGCCTGACCTCGGCAGGCTGCCGGGTGACCGTGGTCCCCTCCACCTTCCCGGCCGAGGAGGCCCTGGCCATGAACCCGGACGGCATCTTCCTCTCCAACGGCCCGGGCGATCCGGAGCCCATGACCGAGGTCATCGCCAACATCCGCAAGATGATCGGCAAGGTGCCCATCTTCGGCATCTGCCTGGGACACCAGTTGCTGGGCCTGGCCCTTGGAGGGAGGACCATGAAGCTCAAGTTCGGCAACCACGGCTCCAACCTGCCGGTCATGGACCTGGCCACCCGCAGGGTGGAGATCACGGCCCAGAACCACGGCTTCTCCGTGGACATCGCCTCGCTGACCGGCTGCTGCGACTTGGCCCACGAGAACCTCAACGACATGACCGTGGAGGGGATGCGCTGCACCTGCCATCCCATATTTTCCGTACAGCACCACCCCGAGGCCTCGCCCGGACCCCACGACTCCCAGTACCTGTTCGGGAGGTTCGTGGAGATGATGGAGAAATTCAAATCGTAGGGGCGCACGGCATGCGCCCAAGGGCGAACGCCGTTTGCCCTACAAGCAATCATGACGTACCTCGATCTTTATCAATCAGGCGAGCTCCGCGAACGGGTCCGGGTGGCCTATGCCCGGCTGCGGCGCTGCGCCCTCTGCCCCCGCGAATGCGGGGTGGACCGCATCGCCGGGGAAACCGGGTTCTGCAAGGCGGGACCGAGACCCAAGCTGGCGTCGGCCAGCGTCCACCGAGGCGAGGAGCCCCCCATCTCCGGCAGCCGGGGATCGGGCACCATCTTCCTCTCCTGGTGCACCCTCTGCTGCCGCTTCTGCCAGAATTTCCCCATCAGCCAGTCGGGCCACGGCGAGGAGCTGTCCACGGGCGGCCTGGCGGAACGGATGCTGAAGCTCCAGCGCCAGGGGGTCCACAACATCAACTTCGTCACACCCGGCCACTACCTTCCCCAGATACTGGCTGCCCTGTGGCTGGCCATACCGCGGGGGTTCCGACTGCCCATCGTATGGAACTCCGGCGGCTACGAAACGGTAGAGGCGCTGCGGCTGCTGGACGGGATCGTGGACATCTACCTTCCGGACATGAAGTACGCGGAAGAGGGACCGGCGGTCCGCTTCTCTTCCGCACCCGGCTACCGGGACATCAACCGGGCGGCGATACTGGAGATGTTCCGCCAGGTAGGCCACCTGGAGCCCGACGAGGACGGCATCGCCGTGAAGGGGCTCATCATCCGGCACCTGGTCCTCCCTGACGGAGGGGCCGGAAGCCGCGAGACCCTTGGCTGGATCGCGCAAAACCTGGGGACCGGGACCCACATCGCCCTGATGAACCAGTTCTTTCCCGCGCACCTGGCCGCGGAGACACCCGGGATTCACAGGAAGATCACCGAAGAGGAGTATGCCGAGGCGGTGACGGCGCTGGAGGAATTCGGGCTGGAGAACGGCTGGGTCCAGGAATGATGCGGGGAAAGCGGCGCTCCACATGGGGGCGGCCGCCAAGGCCGGAGCCTGTGTCTTTATTTTCAGGAGTTGCTTGTAAGTATTCATAAGGAGTTGAGATGCCCAAACGTACCGACATACGCAAGATCCTCATTATCGGCGCGGGCCCCATCGTCATCGGCCAGGCGTGCGAGTTCGACTATTCCGGAACCCAGGCCTGCAAGGCCCTGAAGGAGGAGGGGTACGAGGTGGTGCTGCTGAACAGCAACCCCGCCACCATCATGACCGACCCTGATTTCGCCGACCGGACCTACGTGGAGCCGGTGACCCCGGAGTTCCTGGAAAAGATCATCGAAAAGGAACGGCCCGACGCCCTCCTCCCCACCCTTGGCGGCCAGACCGCCCTCAACACCGCGGTGGTGGTGGCGGAGAGCGGCGTGCTGGAAAAGTACGGGGTGGAGCTCATCGGCGCCAAACTCCCGGCCATCAGGAAGGCAGAGGACCGCACCCTGTTCAAGGAGGCCATGGAGCGCATCGGCCTGGAGGTGCCCCGCTCCGGCTTCGCCCACAACCTTGCCGAGGCCATGGAGATCATCAAGTTGGTCGGCTTCCCGGCCATCATCCGCCCCTCGTTCACCCTGGGCGGCACCGGCGGCGGCATCGCCTACAACATGGAGGAGTACGAACGGCTGGCCATGGCCGGCATCGACGCCTCTCCCACCGACGAGATCCTGGTGGAGGAGTCGGTCATCGGCTGGAAGGAGTACGAGCTGGAGGTGATGCGCGACACCAAGGACAACGTGGTGATCATCTGCTCCATCGAAAACTTCGACGCCATGGGGGTCCACACCGGCGACTCCGTCACCGTGGCCCCGGCCCAGACCCTGACCGACAAGGAATACCAGATCATGAGGGACGCCTCCCTCAAGATCATCCGGGAGATCGGGGTGGATACAGGCGGCTCCAATATCCAGTTCGGCGTCGACCCCCGTAACGGCCGGCTGGTGGTCATCGAGATGAACCCCCGGGTCTCCCGCAGCTCGGCCCTGGCCTCCAAGGCCACCGGTTTCCCCATCGCCAAGATAGCGGCCAAGCTGGCGGTCGGCTACTACCTGGACGAGATCCGGAACGACATCACCCGGGAGACCCCGGCCTGCTTCGAGCCGACCATCGACTACGTGGTCACCAAGATCCCCCGCTTCACCTTCGAGAAGTTCCCTGCCGCCGACGCCACCCTGACCACCCAGATGAAGTCCGTGGGCGAGGTGATGGCCATCGGCCGGACCTTCAAGGAATCGCTCCAGAAGGCGCTCCGTTCCCTGGAGATCGGCTCCTGCGGTTTCGAGTCCCGCCTGTTCAACCTCACCGGGGAGACCCGCCGGGCACTGACCGCCAGGGAGCAGGGGCTGTTGCAGGAGAGGCTCCGCACCCCCAACTGGGAGCGGCTCTGGTACCTGGGGGACGCCTTCCGGAACGGCATGAAGGTGGAGGAGCTGTACGCCGTCACCGCCATCGACCCCTGGTTCCTGACCAACATCCGCCAGATCATCGAGATGGAGGAGGAGCTGAAGTCGGCCCGCAAGGTGTTCGAAAAGAGGCTCCCGGAGCTGCGGGAGGTGCTGAAGGAGGCCAAGGAGTACGGCTTCTCCGACCGGATGATCGCCCGGCTCTGGGGGAGCACGGAGGAGGATATCCGGGCACTCCGGGTCTCCCTGAACATCATCCCGGTGTTCAAGCGGGTGGACACCTGCGCCGCAGAGTTCGTGGCCTACACCCCCTACCTCTACTCCACCTACGAGGAGGAGTGCGAGGCCGACCCCACGGACCGGAAGAAGATCATGATCCTGGGGGGCGGCCCCAACCGTATCGGCCAGGGGATCGAGTTCGACTACTGCTGCGTGCACGGGGTGTTCGCCCTGGCCGAGGACGGCTACGAGACCATCATGGTCAACTGCAATCCCGAGACGGTCTCCACCGACTACGACACCTCGGACCGCCTCTACTTCGAGCCCCTTACCTACGAGGACGTGCTCAACATCGTGGAAAAGGAGAAGCCGGACGGGGTCATCGTGCAGTTCGGCGGCCAGACCCCGCTCAAGCTGGCGGTTGCCCTGGAGAAGGCCGGGGTCCCCATCATCGGGACCACCCCGGATTCCATCGACATGGCCGAGGACCGGGAGCGCTTCCAGGTGATGCTGCACAAGCTCCACCTGCGCCAGCCCGAGAACGGCACGGCCCGCTCCTTCGAGGAGGCCGAGAAGGTTGCTGAACGGATCGGCTACCCGGTGGTGGTGAGGCCCTCCTACGTCCTGGGGGGAAGGGCCATGGAGATCGTCTACGACGTGGACGAGCTGCGGCGCTACATGCACACCGCGGTCCAGGCATCCCCGGAGCACCCGATCCTGGTGGACAAGTTCCTGGACGCGGCCATCGAGATCGACGTGGACGCCCTGTGCGACGGCAGGGAGGTGGTCATCGGCGGGATCATGGAACACATCGAGGAGGCCGGCATCCACTCGGGCGACTCGGCCTGCTCGCTCCCCCCCTTCTCCCTGGCACCGGAGACCGCCGGGGAGATCAAGCGCCAGACCAGCCTCATGGCCCTGGAACTGGGGGTCAAGGGACTCATGAACGTGCAGTTCGCGGTAAAGGACGGCCGGATCTACATCCTGGAGGTCAATCCCCGGGCGTCCCGCACGGTGCCGTTCGTCTCCAAGGCCACCGGCAGGCCGCTGGCCAAGCTGGCGGCGCGCGTCATGGCAGGGAAGACCCTGAAGGAGCTGGGGGTTACCGGCGAGATCGAGCCCAGGCATATCGCGGTCAAGGAGTCGGTGTTCCCGTTCGTCAAGTTCCCGGGCGTAGACACCATCCTGGGGCCGGAGATGAAATCCACCGGCGAGGTCATGGGGATCGACCGCGACTTTGCCCGGGCCTTTGCCAAGGCCCAGCTGGGCGCCGGAGTCAGGCTCCCCCTGGCCGGGAAGGTGTTCATCAGCGTCCGGGACAGCGACAAGAAACATATTGTCACGCCGGCGAAAAACCTGTATGATAACGGCTTTGAACTGGTTGCTACCCGCGGGACCGCCACCTACCTGACTGAGAAGGGCATCCCGGTGCGGGTGATCAACAAGGTCGCCGAAGGCCGGCCCCACATCGTGGACGCCATCAAGAACAACGAGATCGCGATGGTGATCAACACCACCCATGGGGCACAGGCGGTGGCCGATTCTTTTTCCATCCGCAGGAACGCCCTGATCAACAACGTCGCCTACTTCACCACCACAGCGGGCGCCAGGGCGGCGGTCGACGGAATCCTGGCCATGCAGCGCCAGGACCTGGGGGTGAAACCGCTTCAGGAGTATCTGTAATCTGCCATTGAGATGGAGTATTTGACAATATCTACAAAAAAAGGGGCGGCCGTTTCGGCTGCCCCTCCTGTTTTAGGAGGAAAGCATCACGATGTCCCATTCAGTTCCCATGACCAAGGAAAGCTACGAGGCCCTCCAGGAGGAGTTGAAGCGCCTCATCCGTGAGGAGCGCCCCAGGGTGATCCAGGATATCGCCGAGGCCCGCTCGCACGGCGACCTGTCCGAAAACGCCGAGTACGACGCGGCCAAACACCGCCAGGGTTTCATCGAGGGGAGGATCCAGGAGCTCAAGGACAAGCTGGCCCGGGCATACGTGGTGGACCTGTCCAACCTGAAGCCGGACAAGGTGGTGTTCGGCGCCACCGTCACCCTGTACGACACTGTGCTGGAGGAGGAGGTCACCTACCGCATTGTCGGTGAGGACGAGGCCGACATCAAGCAGGGGAAGATGTCGTGCTCTTCGCCGGTGGGCAAGGCGCTCATCGGCCACCGGCTGGATGATACGGTGCGGGTGAAGGTGCCGTCGGGGCTGAAGGAATACGAGATCATCGATATCCGATACTGAGAACCCCACACGACTTATGTCGTCGAAAACAATAACCCCCTCCCCCGGCGGGGGAGGGGAACTTTCCAGGTTGCGGAATTTTTTATTGCCTTTCCTGCACCGATCCCTCGTACACCTCGATAACCACATGCAGGACCGCCTCTTCGCCGGTGGGGAGCCGGGCACTATCCAGCACCTCGCCGATTGCCGGGAGCCGTTCAAGGAGTTCCCCCCGCCGTTCCCGATCCACGCGGACCACCATGGTCCCCTCGGCATCCCCCGTCCCGATCACGTCGGCCGTGCCCCCTGAACGCCGGGCCGCGGACTTGATGTTCCGGATCGCGGCGGCGAGATCGTCGACGGCGAGCTGGCGCCGGATCCGTTCCGTCGGCACGGGGGCAAGCGGCGTTGCCCGGGATGCGGCCGAGGACACCGCCTTCTCCTGCTCCATCCGCGGTTCGGATCCCCCCCCTTCCAGCACCCCCTTCGAGGACCCCTCCATCATCTCCTGCGTGGCGCGGGGCGCAGCCTGAGGCGGAGTTGCCGGGAACGGGGCGGTTTCTCCGGCTAAGGGGAGCCGGGACGGTTCCGCGGCAGGCGGGGTCTTTACGGTCTCCCGTCCGGCAGCTGGCGGCACCCGTCCCTTTGCCGAAGGTCGCCCGGCGGACTCCCCGCCGGTCACGGGTTTCCGCGGCACAGCCTCCGGCGGGGCACGGCCGGCTCCCTCTTCACGGGACTGGCGGCCGGCCGGCACCACGGAACCCGCCCCGGGGAAAGCCGAACGATAGATCAGGTAACCGGTCACGGTCAGGAAGACCAGCGCCGCCGCCAGGCAGAGCTTCCAGCCGAACGGTGCGAACAGACGGCGAAACAGCCCCTTTTCCAGCCCGGCCTCCTGCCTGACCCGCGCCATCACCTTCACCGCCAGCCAGGGGGGCGGCTCAACCTCGCCCAGGCTCCGCAGCCGGGAGACGGTCTCTGCCAGATCCCGCAGCTCGGCCCGGCACTCGGGACACGCCTCCAGGTGCTCCTCCAGCAGGACCTTCTCCTCCGGAGTGACGGCGCCGTCCAGATATGCCGACAGATTCTTCTTCGCCGTGGCATGGTCCATCAGAGCCCCCCCAGTTTCAGGCACTCCCTGACCCCGTCGCGCGCCCTGGAGAGCCTCGCCTTGACGGTCCCCTCGGCCAGGCCCAGGATCGCGCCTATCTCTCCATAGGAATACTCCTCCAGGTCCCTCAGGACCAGGACCTCCCTGAAGGCGGGTTCCAGCCCGTTGATGCACCCCTCCATCCTCTGCCGGACCTCCTCCCTCTCCAGCCGTTCCTGGGTGGAAGGGACGTCCGAGGGAGGATCCGGCGCCACGCACCCCTCGCGGGCAGGGACCGGAGCGTCCAGGGAATCGCGCTCTCTCGGCCGCCTTGTGCGCAGCTGCTTCAACCGGTTGCGCGCAAGGTTCACGGTGATCGTAGTCAGCCAGGTGGAGAAGGCCACCTCCCCGTGAAAATCCTCCAGTCCCCGCCAGGCTGCAACAAACGCGTCCTGGGTCAGCTCCCCGGCATCCTCGTGCTCTCCCGCGACACGGAAGGCGAGGGTGAAGACACGGGCCTGGTGCTTCCGGACCAGGGCTTCGAACGCCCGCAGGTCACCTTCCCGGCAGGCTGCAACCAGCCGTGCGTCCTCATCGGGTATGGCCTGTATCTTGCCCTTTTTCATCATAGACAGTGAATCAAGCAGGATTTGTTCCGCCGACCGTCCCGACACGGCCGGCCTTCAGCGTCTCATAGTATTCCCTGTAGGCTTCGTAGTCGGGGCAGGAATAGAGCACGAAGATGACCTTCTCCGGGATTTCATGGCGCTCCAGGAAGGAGATGACGGTGTCCAGGGCTATCCTGCACGCCTCCCTGACAGGATAGCCGTAGGAGCCGGTGCTGATGGAGGGAAACGCCACGCTCCTCAGGCCGTGTTCGGCGGCAAGGGCCAGGCTGTTCAGGTAGCAGGACTCCAGGAGGCGTGGGGCGTTTTCTCCATCGACGGCATAGACCGGTCCCACCGTGTGGATCACGTGCGCCGCAGGGAGGTCATGGCCGCCGGTGATCCTCGCCTCGCCCGTCGGACACCAGCCGATGGCACGGCACTCCTCCAGCAGCCCGGAACCGGCTGCCCAATGGATCATGCCGTCCACACCGCCGCCCCCCAGCAGGGTGCTGTTGGCGGCGTTCACCACGGCGTCCGTCTCCAGCCGGGTTATGTCCCCCATCCTGATGGTTATCCTGCCGAACGGATCGGTTATTCCCGGACCATGTTCTCCCATGCCCGCCCCCGGTTGCTCGTCCACCTTGCGGCCTGCGTGTCCCGACGGCCGTATCGTATATGGAACTGTTTCCGCCGACGATACCGGCAACGTTCATCCCGCCGCGGGCATCCGCGCACTGGTTCCTCCGTAATTATACAGAGAAGCGGCGGCGCGGGCAATCTGGAGTGCATCCCCTGACGGGAGTCCGGCCTGGAAAACCGCGCAGTACTTATTCTTCACCCCGGTAGCAGATGACCCGCTGTTCGAGCGCATCGGATGACAGGAAAATGCCGCTCTTCTGTCCGCTGACGTCCTCGGCGGTGATCACCTTGATCGCATCCGCCCACATCTCCTCGTCGGGGACATATTCCAGCAAACGGTTGGGGGCGTGTTCGAAGAATTCCCGGCACAGGTAGTTGCCTCCCTTGCGGGGGAACAGTGCGAGGTAAAGCATGTCCATCTCTATCAGTTCATTGAGGAAATGGGTACCCAGCGAAACGTCCGGCACGAGATTTTCCCGCATGGTGACAATCTCGCAGACCACGGCGACGTGGTTTATCTCGGAGAAGTTCACGGGGATGCCGAGCGAAGGGCAACTGGTACCCCACCTGCCGGGTCCTATCAGCATCACGTTCTCGGATTCGCGGGCGGAGATGGTCTGGTTCAGCCGTCCGATTAACCGCGCCACTTCGTGTCGCTGCTGCATCGTCAGGTGTCCGTATATCTCGGGATTCACGTATATGATCCGGCTGATGGGGATGTGACGGCTGTGACCGATAACGGCGCCGCTCGCGGCAATGATGCTCCGTTCCAGCGGCACATCCAGCATGACCGGCGCGGTCGTATCCATCCCCTTTACCGGAAGAGGCCTGCACTGCACCACGTGGATGCGGTAATCGTGCTCGTCGAGAAAATTCAGGGTGAACTCCACGTCGACCGGGTAATCGTACGCATGGTGCAGCACGTGCAGCATCTCCCTCATATCCTCGACGAACGAGGTGGTGCCGAGCAGTTTTTCGAACGTCAGCACCCAGGTGGGCCGAGTCGTATGCTCCATGCCCCAGTTGGAGCTGCTGTCGGTCGACGCGAACATCCGCACCGGCACATCGGGGCTGACCGCGATGACATCGAGAAAATGACCCGAAACCAGCCGGTTCGCGTCCAGGTCGAGAAAATCAATCCGCCGCTGGGCATACTGCCGCACCTCCTCGAAGTTCACCTCCGGCCGACGGTCCGGCGCATTCAGGGCCACCACCCGGGTGTAATCATCGTCGGAACGATCCACGGCACGGGTGCCCAGGCCGAACACCAGCCGCACCACCCCGGCCTTCGGATCGATATTCTCATTCCACACATAGGGGTTATATGAGAACGCCACACCGGCGGCGTGCGGGTAGAAATAGCGGCCGTGCACCGCTCCCGACACCCGCATCACCAGCAGGGCCATCTGTTCGTCCTGCTCCAGGAGCCCCTTCTGTTTCCGGTACCGCAGGGCACGCTCGCTCATGCTGCTGGCGTAGATGGTGCGTATCGCGGAGATGAAATCTTCCAGCCGGCGCTCGCGCGGTCCCTGGTTGGGACAGAAGACGCTCTCGTACTTGCCGGCAAAGGAGTTGCCGAAATTGTCCTCCAGCAGGGAGCTGGACCGGACGATGATGGGGGCCTGGCCGAAATAGTTCAGCATCTGTTCGAACTGCTCGATCATGTAGTCGGGAAACCTGCCGGTGAGAATCCGCTGGCGCGCCAGTTCGGACCCCTCCAGGAAGGTTTCCGGGTTCCGCTGTTTCTCCCGGACCCACCACACGCCGTTGCGGACGAGAAAGGTAAAAAAAACGTCCGAGCCGATGTAAAAGGAATCGTGCGCCTCCAGCAGGCTCGTGAACCGTTCTGAATGCCGCTGCAGGATGCGGCGGGCCAGCAGCATGCCCACCGTTTTGCCGCCGATCAGGCCGGAACCTATCATCCTGCGGTGAATCTCCAGCACGTCCTCGAGCCGCAGGTAACGGGAAACCAGCTTGAGCATCCCCGGATCGCGCGACACCACCATCCGGGAGAGCCTCCGGAACATCTCCTCCTCCTTTTCAGGAGAACAGCGACCCGCTTTCACGGCCTTGAGCACCTCTTCACCTTCGGTGAACGCCCGTTCCCAGAAGCCGGGCCGCGTATCGGCGTCCAGCCCCGACCAGTTGACCGAGGTCAGTATCGAGCTTATCAGGGCGCTGGCGGTCACGGGGCGAAATTCGTCCCCTTTCCACTCGTGCAGCATGTTCATGGTGGGGGAATACCGCAGGTGCACCTTCATCGGGTAAATGTACCTCGTTTCCCGGTAGCGGTAGACCTCCAGGAACAGCTGGGTAGTCTCGAAGATCGGCTGCAGGGCGCGGGAAGAATGGTGATTGCGGAAGATCCCGAAATACGCGACCGTTTCGAGATCGAACAGGTAGGGGCAGGTCAGCATGAAAAAATTTCCGAGCATCTGGTCCGAATACCAGTCCGCGGCCAGTTCCGACAGGCAGTCGAACACGTAGAGTGCCCCGCGTCCGTTCTGTTCGATAACCCGGTGTATCTGGGCAATAAAGGTCTCAAAGCCCGCGTTGGGATCGAGCTCCACCGTCCGGTCCGCGACATCGGGCGCGACCAGGGGGGGATGGCTGGCAAAACGGAAATAGACCAGCCGCCTACCGGCATGGACCCCGGCCTCCACATAGGGCGTTACCAGCGCCTGGTAATCCTTGATTGCATCCACCTGCCAGACGATATTGTCCCCGGGCAGTATTCCTTTCAAGGCCCGGTCGAGTCCGGGCAATCCCGTGGTGAAGGTTGTCTCGTACGCGTGCATGCATGCTCCCCCTTTTCGTGGATCCCGTCATCAGCAGTATACTGATTCACGCACAATACGTAAGCAAAAAAAAGGCGCTGAAAGTGCTCCAGCGCCTCACTTGGGACATGGCAGATGTATCGACCGCTCCTGATACGTCTAGACGATTCCCTGGTCGATCATGGCGTTGGCCACTTTCAGGAAGCCGGCGATGTTGGCTCCGACCACATAGTTGCCGGGACAATCGTATTCGGCCGCGGTCATATAGGTGTTATGGTGAATACTTTTCATGATGTTCTTCAGCTTCTCGTCCACTTCCTCCCGCGACCAGCTCATGAACTGGGCATTCTGGGACATTTCCAGGCCGGAGGTGGCGACGCCGCCGGCATTGGCCGCCTTGCCGGGGCCGTACAGGATCCTGTTCTCCAGGAAGACGTTCACCGCATCCGGATCGCTCGGCATGTTGGCGCCTTCGCTGACCAGCTTGCAGCCGTTCTTCACCAGCACCTCGGCATCGGCGCCGTTGATCTCGTTCTGCGTGGCGCTGGGGAAGGCGCAATCGCACGGGATCGCCCACGGCCGGGCATTGGCGAGGAATTTGGAGCCCGGATATTTTATCTGGTACTCCGCAATGCGTCCGCGACGGATGTTTTTCAGCTCCATGACGAATTGCAGCTTTTCTTCGTTAATCCCGTCGGGATCGTGGATGGTGCCGTTGGAATCGGACAGGGAAACCGGTTTGGCGCCCAGTTGCAGCAGTTTTTCCACCGTGTACTGGGCCACGTTTCCGGAGCCGGACACCAGGCAGGTCATCCCTTCGATGGATTTACCCTTGGCGGCGAGCATTTCCTGGGCAAAGTAGACCGCACCGTAGCCGGTCGCCTCGGGCCGGATCAGTGAACCGCCCCAGCTGAGGGCCTTGCCGGTGAGCACCCCGGTGAACTCGTTCTTCAGACGCTTGTATTGGCCGAACAGGTAGCCGATCTCCCGTCCGCCTACCCCGATGTCGCCGGCGGGCACGTCGGTGACCGGTCCGATGTGGCGGTACAGCTCGGTCATGAACGACTGGCAGAAGCGCATCACCTCGTTGTCCGACTTGCCCTTGGGGTCGAAGTCGGAGCCGCCCTTGCCGCCGCCCATGGGAAGGGTCGTCAGGGAATTCTTGAAGACCTGCTCGAATCCCAGGAACTTCAGCACGCCCAGGTTGACCGACGGGTGGAAGCGCAACCCCCCCTTGTAGGCGCCGATGGCGCTGTTGAACTCAATACGGTAACCCTTGTTCACCTGGATGTGACCCTTGTCGTCAACCCAGGGCACCCGGAACAGGATCACGCGTTCGGGCTCGGTAATGCGCTCGAGGATGCGCTGCTCCTCGTATTTCGGATGCCGCTTGAATACCGGCATCAGGGATTCGAGAACCTCTTTTACCGCCTGGTGGAACTCGGGTTCATTGGGGTTCCTGGTAACAACGGACTCCAGTACGGACTCGATGTAGGACATGGTTCCTCCTTCTTTAATTTAGGTATCGTAGCGGGAGAATCATCGCGGGCTACGTTATTGCTTTTAACTGGTTTCCATCCGGAAAGTGTCGACAGGGGACGGGCCGGAACTTCCCTGAAGCCCCTCGTAATCGGACACGGGACAACACCGGGCCAATGGCCTTCTTGCCTGAACAGGCTGCTCTCTCTCGAACATGCATGGGTTCCGTACGAGAGACTCCGTGAAAGTCCCGACCCGTCCTTCACAACATTTTCCCGGGGTTTCCGGATGGACACTGACTATTTGCACCAGGATCCGTGACGCCTGAACGCCGGGGCGAGCAGAATGCCGGGGTTCCAACGTCGTCGGCTCTGTCTCGCGCCTGCTACGCAGGATGAACTTCGTCGCGCTGTCACATGCCACGGAAATGTAAAGAACCGAGGCGTTCCGCGCAGACGATGGCGTGAAGGCGTGACGGATGCATGTTACAGGGACCGGTCAGCTTCCCTCCGCCCTTTGCACCGGCCAGGCCCCGTCCTCCAGGTATCTGTGGATGGCGCGGGCAGCCTTCTTGCCCGCGCCGATGGCCAGGATGACGGTGGCGGCGCCAGTGACGATGTCGCCACCGGCAAACACCCCGGGCTTGGTGGTCCGGCCGTCGTCGTCGGCTATGAAGTAGCCCCGCTCGTTGGTATCCACCCCGGTGGCGGTGGAGGCC
>JARKPN010000001.1 GCA_029975275.1 Geobacteraceae bacterium
TGAATCCGGGACCTTTCAAAGAGGATTCTTGCGGATCGGCTTCCAGGTGGTACCCTGATGACATCTGCTCATGAATCAGAGGGCTGCGTATGAAAACCCTTCTCGACCTGCTTAACGGATTTCACGCCCGCGGCGAAAACCCTGCCGTCATATACCGGACCGGGGTGCGCCGCTTCGTGTTTTCCTACTCCGAACTGCATGATCTTTCCCTGAGGATGAATTCCCTGCTGGCCCGGCGCGGCATCGGCAGGGGGGACCGAATCCTGCTCTGGGCCCCGAACAGTCCCTGGTGGGCGGCGGCCTTCTGGGGATGCGTTGCCCGCGGGGCGGTGGCGGTGCCGGTGGACTTCATGTCCGGTGCGGACAGGGCCGCCACCATCGCCGAGATGTCCCAGGCACGACTGGCCGTGCAGAGCAGGCTCAAGCCCGATACCCTCACCGACACACCCTCACTCATGGCCGAAGAGCTGGAGTTCCTTCTCCAGGAGTTCGCGCCGCTCCCTCCGGACAACGACGTGGCGCCGGAAGACATGGCCGAGCTGGTCTACACCTCCGGAACCACCGGCAACCCCAAGGGGGTGGTCCTGACCCACGGCAACCTGGTCTCGAATCTGCGGCAGGTGAACGAGCACATACCCGTTGTGGGGCCGGAGTACGTGTTCCTCTCCCTGCTGCCGCTGTCGCACATGTTCGAACAGATGGGGGGATTCCTCACCCCACTCTACCGGGGCGCAGCCATGGTCCACCTGCGCACCCTCAAGCCTTCTGCCATCATGGAGGCGCTCGGCGAGGAGGACATCCGCGCGGTCGTCTGTGTTCCGCGGCTCCTCCAGCTGTTGAGCGGATCCATCGAGCGGGAGATGGACAGCCGGGGGCTCGGAGGACCTTTCCGACGGCTGCTCCAGGTGACGGACCGCTTCCCCGACGCTCTGAAAAAGCTCGTTTTCTTTCCGGTCCGACGCCGGTTCGGCAGGAATTTCGTGATGTTCGTCTCAGGGGGAGCCTCTCTGGCGCCCGAGCTGTTCCGCTTCTGGAGCGCCTTGGGGTTCACCGTGATCGAAGGGTACGGCCTGACCGAATGCTCGCCCGTGCTGACCGCCAACACCATGGCGCGGCAGGTGGAAGGCTCGGTGGGTGCGCCGATCCCGGGGGTGGATATCAGGCTGGAGGACGGCGAGGTGGTGGCGCGGGGCGGGAATGTCTTTCCCGGCTACTACCGGAACCCGGAGGCGACCCGCCAGGCGTTTACCCCGGACGGCTGGTTCCGTACCGGGGACCTTGGAGCCGTGGACCGTGAGGGGAATCTCCGCATCCTTGGCCGCCGCAAGGAGCTGATAGTGACCGGGGCCGGGGTTAACGTGTATCCGGACGAACTGGAGGGGGTGCTGAATTCCCTTGCCGGGGTGCGGGAATCATGCGTCATCGGGCTCGACCGGGGCGCTGGCGAGGAGGTGCATGCGGTGCTCATCACCGACGGGAGCGGCCGCGGCCCGGATGAGATTATCCGGGAGGCCAACGACCGTCTCGATCCGTTGCAGCGGATTACCGGGGTCTCTGTCTGGCCGGAGCCGGAATTCCCCAAGACCACTACGCTCAAGATCAGGAAGTTCATGGTGAAGGAGAGGATCGCCGCCGGGGAGAAGGGACCGGCCGGTATTTCGACCGACCCCCTGGTCAACCTGATCGCCCGCGTCACCGGCAGCCGTGCCGACGAAATCGGGGAGGGTTCCGTGCTGGTGGACGACCTGGGCCTCACCTCCATCGGAAGGCTGGAGCTGGTGAATCATATCGAGCAGGAGTACCGGATGGACCTGGAGGATTCGGTCATCGGGCCGCGCACCACGGTGAGGGATTTAAGGGGCATCATCGCCAGGAGGGAACGTCCCGAGGAGCGCCGCCCCTTCCGCTTCTGGACCAACAGCGCGCCCTTCCGGGGAATGAGACGTCTGCTGGACGCCTGCTTTCACGATCCCCTTATCCGCCTGTGCGCCTCCATCGAGGTTTCGGGCAGGGAAAACCTGGTCGGGCTGGAGCCGCCGGTCATGTTCATCGCCAACCACCTGAGCTATCTGGACCAGCCGGCAATCATGGCGTCGCTCCCGGCCCGCTGGCGCTACTGCACCGCGACGGCGGCCTGGGAGGAGTTTTTCTTCCGCAACTACCGCAACCGGGCCGGCAAGGCATGGAAGCGCTTCACCTACGAATACGGGACCATGTTCCTCAACCTGTTTCCCCTCTCCCAGACCGAGGGGTTCCGCAGGTCCCTGGCCCACATGGGGAAGCTCGCCGACCACGGGATCAATATTCTTATTTTTCCGGAGGGCGCCCGCTCGGACGGCGGCGGGCTGCTTCCCTTCCAGCCGGGGATAGGGTTCATGGTCGGGGAACTCTCGATCCCGCTGGTGCCGATACGGATTGCCGGAATGGAAAAGGTCCTCCCCAGGGGCGCGGCCCTGCCGCGCCGGGGGAAGGTTACCATCCGGTTCGGGAAACCGCTGTTTTTCAGGGGAGAAGATCCGGCCGCCATCGTGGCCGTCGCCCAAAGGGCGGTGGAGGAGCTGGGGGAGGGGTAATCGATCAGATATCCAAGACAACGGTGGCCTTCCATGCGCCGTCGGTCTGTTCGACGCTGAAGCGATGCATGGTGACCGCCTTCACGTCGGTCAACAGGGGATGCCGTTCCGGGTCGAGGGTCTCTCCCTTGGTCAGTGCTGAAAGGGTCATGGGCGTGGCGTTCCGGTCGATGTCAAGCTCTTCCACGACCAGCAGCAGACGGCGGGCGTCCTTGTAGTAGATGATCTCCTGGAGGAAGTCGAACAGGAGCATCTCAAGGTTGTGCTCTTCCACGCGGATGCAGACACCCTCTTTTCCCTCCACGGCGTCGAGCCGTTCGACCATGGCGCCGGTTACGGCGTGGGCAGCGGAAATAAACATCTCCTCGACTGTCTCGCCCTTGGCCTCGAAGGCCACGTCGGCGGTGGCCACGTCTTCCAGGTAGCGGTAGGGCATGGGGCGATTCCTATCCCTTGATGTTGCCGATGGGGACCAGCTTCACCACCCGTTTGCTGAGCCCGGCCAGCTCCGTGGCCTCCACCACCTCGTCGATGTTCTTGTAGGCGGGTCCGGCCTCTTCCGCCAGTCCCCCCCAGGAGGCGGTCCGCACGTAGATCCCCCGTTCCTCCATCTCCCGCTGCAGCTTCCGGCCGCGGAACAGCTTCTTTGCCTGGTGGCGGCTCATGGCCCGGCCGCTGCCGTGGGCGGTGGTGAAGAAGGCCTCCCTCCCTCCCGGCATCCCGGCCAGCAGGTAGGAGCCGGTCTCCATGCTCCCGCCGATGATCACCGGCTGGCCGGTCTCCCGATAGCACTCCGGAACACCCTCCATGCCGGGGCCGAAGGCCCGGGTGGAGCCCTTGCGGTGGATCAGGATCTGCTTCGTCCTGCCGTGCACCAGGTGCTTTTCAAGCTTGGCGGTGTTGTGGGCCACGTCGTAGACCATGCTCATGCCCAGTTCTTCCGGCGAGCGGTGAAAGACCGAGGAGAAGACCTCGCGGATACGGTGCAGGATCACCTGGCGGTTGGCGAACGCCATGTTGACGGCGCACTTCATGGCGGCGAAGTAGGCCTGCCCCTCGGGGGAGCGGAACGGCGCGCAGGAGAGTTCCCGGTCATTTACTTTTATGCCGTATTTCTTTTCGGTCACGCTGAGAAACAGCTTCAGGTAGTCGGTGGCCACCTGGTGGCCGAATCCCCTGCTGCCGCAGTGGAACATGACCACGATCTGGTTCGGCAGGGTGATGCCGAAGGCGCGTGCCGTCTCCTCGTCATAGATGTTTTCAGGCCTGGCCACCTGGATTTCCAGGTAGTGGTTGCCGCTCCCCAGGGTACCTATCTGGTCGAAGCCCCGTTCCACCGCCTTTTCGCTTACCGCGGAGGCGTCGGCGCCGGCAAAGCACCCGCCCTCCTCGGTCATCTCCAGGTCCTCGGGCAGGGCATACCCCTTCTTCAGGCACCAGCGGGCCCCCATCTCCGTCACCAGGCGGAACTCGTCCCGCGACAGCCTGATGAAGCCGCTGCTCCCGACCCCGCAGGGGACCCTGCTGAAGAGCGTATCCACCAGCCGGTGAAGCTCGGGCCTCACCTGGTCCAGGGTGAGACTGGTGAGCACCAGCCTCATGCCGCAGTTGATGTCGAAGCCTATGCCGCCCGGCGAGATGACGCCGGTCTCGGGGTCCATGGCTGCCATTCCGCCGATGGGGAAGCCGTATCCCCAGTGGCCGTCGGGCATGCAGTAGGCATAGTCTATGATTCCCGGGAGGCAGGCCACGTTGGTGACCTGCTCGAATACTCCCTCGTCCATCCGGCTGATCAGCTTCTCCGTGGCGTAGATGCGAGCGGGAACCAGCATGCCGGGTTTGAAGGAGACGGGGAGTTCCCATGTGGTATCAGTGATTTTCTTTAACGCTGCAGGAACTGCCATTTTCGTATCTCCTCTGATGCATGACGAGCTTCAGGGACAAGCTATGTCTATAGTATACAGCAAAGCGCATCGGCGGGTTTCAGGTTTGAAGCGGAGGGGATCATGTCATACCGGGCATCGGCGTGGGGCAGCAGGTCTTTGTAGTGAGTCCTTTTGCGTCTTTGTGGAGAGAAGGGGGGAGAGAGGCAGGGACGGATTACGTGAACCAGAATCCCCCGGGTCGCGCATCCGTCCCTGTTCAGGCCATCAGCCGACGTTCAGCTCGCGCTTCTTCCGGGCAATGAGCTCGGCAAATGCCTCCTCCAGGTAGGAGGTGCTGTTTCTGATCTCTTCGGGTATCCGCTGGGCGTAGAGGGCGCGTGCCTCCCGGATATCGTGGGCCAGGACCTCGGCGAAGGTGTTGTTGCGCACCCCTTCGTCAACGGCCGCCTGGTTGTAAAGCACGATGTCGGAGACAATGAGGCGGGCCAGGCGTTTGGCCTTTTCATGGGCCGGCGACTGGCGCGCCGGTTGGGGCTGAGCAGGCGGCCCGGCTTTCGGCTCGGACCCGTGGACTTCCTTCCTGCCAAGTGCCGCAACCCTTTCGGCGAGCTGGTCGATACGGCTCTTCTGCAGGGCGGCGCTTTCCGCGAGCTTGTTGCCGGTGGCCTCCACGAACGAGTCCAGGGTCGTCCTGAGATCTTCCCGGAGTTGGGTGATCTTCAGGTCCTTTTCCTCGCCCGCTTTCCTGATCTCATCACGGTAGGCGCTCACGAAGCCGGAAAGCTTCCGTTCCATGTCGGCCAGCTGTGCTTCAAGCCGGGCCGTGGATTTCAGGGCAGCACGCAGCTGAAGCCGCATAACCACCAGCAGCACGACCGCAACGACGCCAAGGATGATGTATGGTCCGTAAGTAATCACCGACGGAGTCTCCTTTCAAATGGCCAGGCCCTTGCCGCCGGTCGGATGCCGGCATGGGGGCGGCTCGTGAAGTGCCCGTTCAGGGTGCCGTCAACGGGAAAATTCCTGCACCCATCTTTCGAAGATTGCGACCTTGTGGCTTCCGTGCCTGAGCATGGCGGTCCTGATGTCGTCAGGGGATTTCTCGCGGTCGAGACTGCCCGGTCTTTTCGAATAGAACAGGTCGGCAAAACAGATGATCCGTTCCGCAAGGGTTACCGGCACCATGTCCCTTTTGGGGAGGGGAAGCCGTTGCTGGACGATGTCCTTGACGCCCAGTCCCACGCCGATATGCCGTTCGCACACCATGGCATGGACCGGCAATCCCTCTGTTTCGAGGATCTCGCGTCCCAGGACTCCGTGGCAGATATAGGGGTGGTCTCCGTGGCAGCCGATTCGCGGGGCATGGATGCGGGAGACTCCGATATCGTGCAGCAGGGCGGCCTCCTCCAGAAGCCGCAGGTCAAGGGATGGGTCCGGGATGGCCGATGCTATGGCAAGGGCCTTGGCCGCCACCATTCTGCTGTGTTCGAGCACGATGTGAAAGGCTTCCGGGCTGGCGGCGAAATGTTTTTTTAAAATAAGAACGGCATTCAAGTGATATCTGGCCTCCAATGGACAGTTATTATTATACTGCGGCAGCTTATGTGTCAATCCTGCATTCGAGGCGAAAACGCTCATAAATATTTTGCCCTCGCCATCCCATAACGGTTGTTGCCATCCGGGTAAAATCTGACTAGAGTAGTGTCCATCCGGAAAGTGTCGGTTGGGGCCGGACAGAAACTTCCTCGAAGCCCCTCGTAATCGGACGCCGGACTTCACTGCTACAATGGCCGTCATGCCGAAATAGGCTGCTATCCCTCGAACATGCATGGGTACCGCACGAGAGGCTTCGTGAAAGTCCCGGCCCGGCTCTCGCGCGCATTTTCCAGGGTTTCCGGATGGGCACTTGAGTAGCAATGAGAGAACAATGTTTCGGAGTGGCGATGGAAATCAGGGAGTCGGACATACGGGTCGAGTTTTTTCGGGGTTCCGGCCCGGGCGGACAGCATCGCAACGTTACGGATTCCGCGGTAAGGATTCGTCA
>JARKPN010000010.1 GCA_029975275.1 Geobacteraceae bacterium
GCCGCCTTCCGCAGGGCCGCTGGACACCCCGAGATCGAGGTGATACACCCCCTGATCAACCGGACGGGGATGGGGATCCTGGACGGGACCGCGGCCGACATGGCCGAAGCCGTCGTTGCCTGCTCACGGGCCGGCAAGGGGGTCTACGCCATGAAGGCCCTGGCCGGTGGAAACCTGATCTCCGAGGCCCGGGCCAGTATCCGCTACGTGCTCGGTCTCCCCGGCATCGACGCGCTGGCGCTCGGCATGCTCTCCTGCCAGGAGATCGACGCCAACCTGGCGCTCTGCACCGCGGACGCGGCGGATGACGCCGTCTGGGAGCTGCTGGAACAGCGGCGGCGTTCGATTAATGTCATAGAGAAGTTCTGCAAGGGGTGCGGGGTCTGCCTGGAGGCGTGTACCGCCGATGCCCTGACCCTGCATGAGGGGGTTGCCAGGGTGAACGAGGAGAAATGCATCCTGTGCGGCTACTGTGCCGCCGCCTGCCCGGAGTTCCTAATCAGGGTGGTGTAAAGGGGAATTGAAAAACCGCTCCATGCCCCGGAATACCGTTTCCCCGTCCCCCTTGGTGATCCGCGCCTTGGGGAGGGAGTCCAGGAAGAACCTGCCGTAGTTTTTCGAAAGCACCCTGCTGTCGAAGATCAGGACCGCTCCCCGGTCGTCCCTGCTCCGGATCAGCCGGCCGAACCCCTGCTTGAACTTGATGACCGCCTGGGGGATGGTGTACTCCATGAAGGAATCCCCCCCGACCGAGGCGATGTGTTCGGCCCGGGCTTCCAGGATCGGCTCGGTGGGGACCCGGAAGGGGAGCCTGGTGATGACCACCATCTCCAGGGCCTTCCCCTGCACGTCCACTCCCTCCCAGAACGAGTCTGTGCCGAACAGCACCGCGTTGCTCTCCCGCCTGAACCGGTTCAGCAGCATGTGGCGGTTGACCTGGCCCTGGCGCATGGGGGTCAGGCCGGCCCGCTCCAGGGGCTCCCGCAGGGCGTCGAACACCCGGGTCAGCAGGTCGTAGGAGGTGAACAGCACGAAGGCCCTCCCTTGGGAGACCAGCAGGCCGCGCAGCAGGTGCTTTTCCATGAGGGGGCGGAAGGATGGTTCGGTGGGTTCGGGCAGGTCTGCCGGGATGCCGATGAAGGTCTGGCGCTCGTAGTCGAACGGCGAGGCCAGCAGCAGCTCGGTGACCCTGGCCCGGTCCAGCAGGTCGATGCCGGTCCGCTTCTCCAGGTAGTCGAACCGCTCCCCCACCGCCAGGGTGGCAGAGGTGAGGATCACGGTCCGGAACCGGTCCAGGATCACCGACTTGATGGACTCGGCCACCTCGATGGGGGAGGAGCAGAGCCGCAGGCTCATCCCCCGGGCGCCCTCACTCACCTCGAACCAGTGGCAGACCCGCTCGTCCCGCTGGATGAACACTCCCAGGTCCCGGACCGCCCCCTCCAGTCTTCCCCGGATCCCCCTCAGGTCGATGAGGTCCCCCGAGAGCTTCTCCAGGAGCGTCTCCGGCAGTTGTTCGCATGACCGGAAGAAGTCCTGGAGCGAGGCCGTGTACTCGGTCAGCTCGCGGGAGAGTCTGCGCACCGCATCCTCGGCCTCCTGCCAGAACGGGTCACCGTAGACCGCCTGGGTCAGACGGAGTTTGCGCTCGCCCCGGCTCTTCCCCTCGGCCTTCAGGTAGGTGAGGAGCGACAGTCCCAGTGAATCCAGCACCCGGGTGATGGTGTCGGCCAGGGCGAGCCTCCCCGGCATCAGCTTCACCTCCAGCAGGCCGTGGAGCTCCTGGAACAGCGCGTCCAGCTCTTCCGGGATCTCACGGGCCAGCCGGGCGGAAAGGCGGGGAAGTATGCCCCGCTGCGGTTTGCGGGGGTGCTGGAGCCTTCCCAGGACCTGCAGCAGCCCCTGGCGGGAGATGCGGGAGGAGAAGAAGCTGGTGGCGGTGTCCTCCAGGTGGTGCCCCTCGTCGAAGACCAGCCGGGTGAAGGGGGGGAGGATGGCCGAGGAGTCGTAGCCGGTCTCGTGCCGTACCGCCACGTCGGCCAGCAGCAGCGAGTGGTTGACCACCAGGACATCGGCGCCGGCCGCCTCGCGGCGGGCCGTGTAGAAGAAGCATTTACCGTAGTGGGGGCACTTGACCCGTCCGCACTGGTCAGCCTCGCAGCAGACCTCCTCCCAGACCTCGTCCCGGGGGATGAAGCTCAGGTCGCCCCTGCACCCCTCGCCGGTCTTCCTGCTCCACTCCAGGATGGCCTCGATCTCGCCGGCGGTCCCCTCCTCCTTGAACAGGGTCGGCTCGGTCTCCACGGCCTTGAGCTTCCGCAGGCAGAGGTAGTTGGAGCGTCCCTTGACCAGGACCGCCCGGAACGAGAGCCCCCCCTTTTCCCTAAGGAACGGGATGTCCTTCCTGATGAGCTGTTCCTGTAGGTTGATGGTGTTGGTGGAGACCACGATCCGCTCCCGGTTGCGCACGGCCCAGAGGGCGGCCGGGAGGAGGTAGGCGAGGGACTTGCCGGTGCCGGTGCCGGCCTCGATGACCGCCACCTTTTCCAGGTTGAAGGCCTCGGCCACGCTGAAGGCCATCCTGGTCTGCTCCTCCCGGTGTTCGTAGCCGTCCAGGTTGCCGGCGAGGGTGCCTCCGGGGGAGAAGAACCGCTCGATCTCGGGGAAGGATAGGTGCTCTACGGTCTTGCGGGTGAAGGGGCTCACCGCCCGGTAGCAGCGCTCCACCAGGTTGTCCACGATGTAGAAGCCCACCCCCTGGTTGCCGAGCACCGCCGCGATCTCCAGGTCGGGCTTCGAGGGGGTCAGGTCGCCGGAGGGGTGGTTGTGGATCACCACGTCGCCGAAGGAGACCGCGATCATGATGGCGGCCACGGCGTCGCGGCTCCCCCTGGCAAGGGGCTCCGCCTCGGTCACGATGCCGTTTTCGTCGGTGCGGCCGAGAAAGAAGACCTCGTTGCCGCCCACCTCGGCGATCTCCTGCCGCATGAGCAGGACGGCTTTTTCGGCGATGGGGAGTTTCATTGGGTGGACGGCCTAGGCGAGTACCGACCGGATGGCCTCTTCGATCCTTTCCAGATCCACCGAGGTGTTGTAGCAGGGGCCGAACGGGCGGTCGTTGAGGACCCCGAGCACCGGCAGCGGGTAGCAGTCCCTGATGCCGGAGGTGAGGTCGCCTTCGCAGGCCACCGCCACCACCAGCTTGGGCCGCTTCTCCATGATGACCTTGCGCGCCAGGGTCCCGCCGGTCGCCACCGAGATGTCGATGCGGTACTTTTCCGCCAGGCGCGCCAAGCCCGCGATGTCGCAGCGGTCGCAGCGGACGCACCTGTTGATGTCGCCGGTGACCTTGATGTCGCAGTCCACGAACTGGAGGCAATGGGGGAGCAGGATAAGGATCCGGTCGGACTTCAGGCGGATCTTCCGGGCCGCCACCAGGCTGTTGTTCATGGCGATGAACGACTGGCGGATGGTGTCGCGGGGAATCCCGGCCAGCTTGCCCAGGAATTCTATCACGGGGAGGAGCAGCCTGATGACCGCGCCGCGCAGCAGCCGGGTGCCGGGGATGTCCTTGCCCAGCAGCGTGGTCAGCATCAGCAGCACGGTCCCTGCCAGGATGAGTCCCGCCAGCAGCGCCAGCAGGCCGCCGGCGATGCCGGGCAGGGCCGGATGAATGGACGACAGGCCCGTGCCCTGTACCCACCAGAAAAAGAGCAGCCCTCCGGCGATCAGGATGCAGGTGAGGGTCATCAGGGCAATGAAGAGCCCCTTTGCCGCATAGGTCTTTTTCGATATGTTATCCGCCAAGGCGCTACACTTCCTTTCCCAGGACCGTGTCGGCGGCGATGCGGCATCCGGCCAGGAAATCACGGACAGGCAGCCGTTTCTTTCCTTCCAGCTGGATTTCTTCCAGGATCACGCTTCCACCGTTGCAGGCAACCTCGATGCCGTCCCGGTCCGCGGCAAGCACCGCCCCCGCTTCACCGCAGCCTTGCCCGGTCCGTACCCGGAAGACCTTGACCAGCCTGTCGTCCAGCCAGGTGAAGGCGCCCGGCCACGGGTTCATACCCCGCACCAGGTTCTTTATTGCCAGCGGCCCCGTGCTCCAGTCGATGAGGCCGTCCTCCTTCTTCAGCAGGGGGGCGTAGCAGGAGAGGGCATTGTCCTGTTTTTCCGGCGTCAGCTTCCCGGCCACCAGCAACTCGACGGTTTCGTCCAGGGCATCGGCCCCCATGATCGCGAGCCGGTCGTGCAGGGAGCTGGCATCCTCTTCCGGGTCGATGGGGGTCGCCTTCTTCAGCAGCATGTCGCCGGTGTCGAGCCCCTCGTCCATGAGCATGGTGGTGACCCCGGTCTCGGTCTCGCCGTTGATGATGCACCAGTTGATGGGAGCCGCACCGCGGTAGCGGGGGAGGAGCGAGGCGTGGACGTTGATGCAGCCGTAGCGGGGGATCTCCAGCAGGGCCGTGGGGAGGATCTGACCGAAGGCGACCACCACGATCAGGTCGGGATTCAGTTCCCGCACGCTGTCGATGAACTCCGGGGCCCGCACCCTGGGCGGCTGGAGCACCGTGAGGCCGTGCTGTCCGGCCAGTTCCTTCACCGGGGTGGGCAGCGGTTTCTGTCCCCTCCCCCGTGGTCGGTCGGGCTGGGTGACCACTGCCAGGATCCCGTCCCCCCGGTCGATGAGACGCTGAAGGGTCGGACAGGCGAACCGCGGGGTCCCCATGAAGACGACTCTGAGGCGTTGGGTCATGCGCCCACCCGGGCCTGTTCCGCGTTGCGGTATTTCTTGCGGAAGATTTCCTTCTTGAGCGGGGAGAGGTGATCCACGAACAGTATGCCGTTCAGGTGGTCGATCTCGTGCTGGAAGGCGATTGCCAGCAGCCCTTCGGCCCGGAAGGTCACTTCTTCACCCTCCAGGTTCACGGCCTTGACCACAACGCGGGCGTGCCTGCGCACATTGGCGCCGTAGCGGGGCACCGAGAGGCACCCCTCCTCCTCGTAGGATTCTCCCTCGGCGTGGATTATTTCCGGGTTGATGGCCACGATCAGCTCGGGCGGTTCATCCTTGGGGGAGACGTCTATGACGATGACCCGCTGATGGACCCCGATCTGGGGGGCGGCCAGGCCGACTCCGGGGGCGTCGTACATGGTTTCGGTCATATCATTGACCAGCTCGCGAATCCTGTCGTTGATTATGGTGACCGGGGCCGATTTCTTTTTCAGCTCCGAGTCCGGGTATGTCAGTATTCTTCGTATCATGCAACTTCCTATATGTTTTTCTTTACAGCAACTATATTAATTCGGGCGGAAAAAATCAAATCATTCGTTCCGGCGCAGCCTTGGCGGACGGCCGCCGCGGATTCGGGTACCACGAATACCCGGGCAGGCGCGGGGACCTGCCCCTACCTCCCGGCAATCTCCTTCAGCCGGGGCATGTTGTGGATCACCACCCGGCTCCCCTTGACGTCGATGATCCCCTGGTCCTTCAGACGCTTGAGCGACCGGGAGAGGGTCTCGCTGACCGTGCTGAGGTGGGAGGCCAGTTCTCCCTTCTTGATCTCCAGGTCCAGGTAGGTCTTGCCCTGGAAGGTGGTGGACTTCTTTTCCGCCAGCTCGATCAGGTAGGCGGCCAGCCGGGTCGGGACCTCGGCGAAGGTAAGCTCCTCGATCTGGCGGGCAAAGCGGCGTACCGACAGGGAGAGGGTGACGATCAGGTTGAGACTGAAGCGGGGGTTCCGCTCCAGCAGCCCCATGAAGGCGTCCCGCGGGAAGTAGAGGGCCTCGACCTTTTCCAGCGCCCGGGCCTCGGCAGGGTAGCGGCCGTCGCCGAAGAAGGCGGCCTCGGCGAAGGTCTCGCCGGCATAGGCGAAGTGGAGCACCTTTTCCTTGCCGTCCGGAGAGATCTTGGAGAGCTTGACGCTGCCGGAGGCCACCAGGAAAAAGCCGACGGCCGGCTCCCCCTCGGTGAAAAGGACATCGCCCCTGGCATAGTTGCGTTTGGTGGCGATATGCGCCACCTCTGAGAGGTTTTCTTCGTTGAGGCCCGAGAACAGGAGCGATTTTTTCAGTATCTTGATGTATTCCATTGAGGTTTCCGCCTTGGGGAAAGGTGTGGAACCGGAGCCACTGAAATATACACCACTTTTTCCCTGTTTGCCTACCGCTATCTTGTTTCCATCCGGAAAGTGCCGGTGGGGCCGGCCCGGAGCGTCCCCGAAGCCCCTCGTAATCGGATGCCGGACTACGTGGACAGACGAGGTGCCGCCCCGGCGGCGTTTTTCCTCGATCCTGCAGCCGGTCCGCACGAGAGACTCCGTGAAAGCCCCGGACCGACCCTTGCAGGCTTTCCCGGGAGTTTTTGGATGAACACTATCTTGGAATGTCGTGGAAATACCTACGATACCGGCTCAGTGTCTCAGGCAGTGGAAACTATGGCGCAAGAGCGGGCAACATGATATAGATACACTACTTTCGAGCGAGGTTGTCCCCATGAACAGCGATTGCGACATCATCATCCTCGGTTCCGGATCCACCGCCTTTGCCGCCGCGCTGCGCGCCCAGCAGCTGGGCGCCCGCGTGGTCATGATAGAAAAGGGGGAGCCGGGCGGGACCTGCATCAACTGGGGGTGTATCCCGAGCAAGACCCTGATCCATGCGGCCCTGTTCCGCAGGGAGGCGCGCCTGGGGGCGGCGCTCGGTCTCGGCATGGCTGAAGGCGCCGTCGACTTCGAGCGGCTGGCGGCCCACAAGACGGCAGTGGTGACCGGTTTGCGCACCAGCAAGTACCTGGACGTGCTGAGCAAGGTGCCGGAGCTGAGGATGATCCGGGGTACCGGCCGTTTCATCGGGCCGCATACGGTCCAGGCGGGCGGGGAGACCCTCACCTCCGACCGGATCCTGATAGCAACCGGCGGTTTCCCAAGGATCCCCAACCTCCCGGGACTCTCGGAGGTCCCTTACCTTACCAGCCGCAGCGCCCTGCTCCTGACCACCTTCCCCGGTTCGCTCATCATCATCGGCGGCGGCGTCATCGCTGCGGAGTTGGGGCAGATGTTCGCCCGGCTGGGAACCAGGGTCACCATACTGGAGCATGGCGCGAGGATCCTCTCCAACCTGGAGCAGGAGCCGGTCCTGGCCGTGCAGCAGGCCCTCAGGGACGAAGGGATCGAGATCCGGACCAACACGGGCGTCTGCGGGGTTGCCCGGCACGGGGAAGGCGTCGAGGTGACGGTGGAGACAAGCGGAGCCAGGAAGGGCTTCCGGGCCGAAAAACTCCTGGTGGCGGTCGGCACCGCGCCGGCGTCGGCCGGCATCGGGCTGGAGAAGGCGGGGGTGGAGGTGAACGGCAGGGGCTTCATCGTGACCGACCAGCAGATGCGGACCACGGCGCCCGGCATCTGGGCAGCCGGCGATGTGACCGGCGGGATGATGGTGGCCACCATGGGGGCCCGCGAGGGGATCGTGGCCGTGGAAGACATGCTGACCCCCGAGTGCGCCTGCCGGGTGGACTACTGCTCGCTCCCCATGGCCATCTTCACCGACCCGGAGATCGCCGCCGTCGGCTACACCGAGGAGTCGGCGGCCAAGGCCGGGTTCCGGGTGGTGACCAACACCATCCCGGTGTCGGCCGTTCCCAAGGCCCACGTGACCGGGCATCTGGCCGGGGCCATCAAGATGGTGGCCGAGGAGGGGAGCGGCAGGCTGCTGGGGGTCCACATCTCCTGCCACCGTGCCGCCGACCTGATCAACGAGGCTGCCCTGGCGGTCCGCTGCAAGGTCACCGTCGATGAACTGGCCGCCGCCCCCCACGTCTACCCCTCCATGTCCGAGGGACTCAGGCTCTGCGCCCAGGGGTTCAGCCGCGACCTCAGCAAGCTGTCCTGCTGTGCGGAGTAACGAAGAGGCCGTCATTTCCCCTGCGATGAGACATGTCAACGGTTGAGCTTTCCGGCAAAGCAGGGAACTACGAAGTGCCGGCAGGGGCCGGAGAATTTCCCCGAAGCCCCTCGTAATCGGCAACCATCCTTCACGACGCTCAGGCAACCATGAATCGGCCCACCAAGTCATTGAGCTCCCGGGCCTGTGCGGAAAGCCGGGACGCGGCAGCCGCGGTTTCCTCTGCTCCCTGGGCTGTCTGATGCACCACATCGGTAATCTGCTGGATATTCGTGGCGACCTCACCGGTCGTTGCCGTTTGCTGTTCGGCCGCAGTGGCTATCTGGCTGACCTGCATGCTCACTTCATCGATCTTTCCCAGAATTTCATCCAGTGCATGACCTGACTTTCGGGAAGAATCCGTCCCTTTTCCCACTTCGTGAACTCCCTCTTCCATGGCGGAAACGGCATCCCGCGTTTCTTTCTGGATTGCCTTGATCATCTCGCTGATTTCACGGGTCGCGCGGGTGGTCCGCTCCGCCAGTGCCCGCACCTCATCTGCCACGACCGCGAACCCCCTGCCCTGCTCGCCGGCGCGGGCGGCCTCGATGGCCGCGTTCAGGGCAAGGAGGTTGGTCTGGTCGGCAATGTCCTCAATAGTGCCGATGATGTTTCCAATCTGCTCGGAACGTACTCCAAGGGTTTCGACGCTCTCCGCGGTACGTCTGACGCGTTCGGCAATGAGTCCCATGCCTGCAATGGTCTCCTGAACGATGCTTGCGCCGGAAGTGGCCGATGCCGCGCTCTGCCGGGCTGCGTCCGCGGCCATTGCGCAGTTGCGGGCGATGTCGTTGGAGGTGGCGGACATCTCTTCGCTCGCCGTGGCCACGGTGCCGGTCTGGGCCGCCACCTCCTCGGCGCCCGTGGCAATCTGCTCGGAAGCGGCATGGAGCTGCGTTGACGCTGCTTCGATGCCGGAAGAAACATCGGAAACCTTGCCGATGATTTCCCGCAGATTGTCTCTCATGGTATGCATGTGCTCCATGAGGAGACCGATCTCGTCACGGGAGGCAACGGCATGGTCTATTCTCAGGTCACCGCCGGCGATTCGGTCGGCAAGTACCGTTGCCCGTCTCAACCCCCTCATGACGGTTTTAATGCTGAGGAAAACGCTTACCGTCGCAGTCACCATACCCAGTACGGCAAGGGCAAGGGCAACCAGCCGCGCTCGATTCCGATCCCTGTCGAACGATGCTTTCTGTCCGGAGATGTGCTCCCATTTCAGATCCTTCAGCTCAAGCAGCTTGTCTTTCAGTATCCGCCACTGGGGCGTCTCCTGTTGTATCAGAAGATTTTTCGCTTTTTCCAGATCCCCTTGACGCGCAAACGCCACAATCTCGTCTCTCAGCGCATTGTCTTTACTCCATACATCGGCGATAACGTCCAGAGCCTCCTTTTCCTGCGACGGAGCGACAAGCAGTCCACCGGTTTTCGTCAATTCGACGCCGAACGTTTCAACCGCCTTCCTGTAGTTGGCGTATGCCTTCTCGTCCGCAGGATTCAGGAGAATGTTGCGGATTGCCTGACCGCCTTGCAGGCCTTGCGAATACAGCTCCTGAATGCCGCTCAGCGCCTGCATGTCACGATTGATGAGGGTCTCCGCGGTTCCGGTCATGAGCCGCAGGGCCAGGAAGGTGACCAGCAGCGCAAACAGTAATACAGCGGAAGGGATCGCTGTTGAAATAATAAGTCTGGTTTTGATACGCATGGATACTACTCCTTTCAAGAATTATTCATGCGGGCGTCAGCCGGAAATAACGGCTTCCGCCACAGGAATACGCAGCCATCGCTCAGGTTGACGGCACGTAACCGTCCGGCAACTGCCGGGAGAATCGTTTGATGTTCTTGTCCAGCCGTATTGCCAGCCACTCCAGCAGAACGAGGTCCTCCTCCCGGATGGATTCCAGTTCTTCGCGGCTCAGGAGAAATCCTTCTTCCCGGCAGGATTCGGACAGGGACTGAATAGCCCGGTACCGAAAATGATCATCGGTAAGCAACCGGCCAAGAAGTTTTTCTACCATTTCCTGTGACATGCTTTGCCTCCTCGACCGTCCCCTTCGGGGACACATGCTGATACTGTCGCCCATTGAATCGCACATCGGGTGCCAAAACACACAAATGAATAATTACAAGCTGTTACAAATAATGATCAAGAGAAAGCGTCGCCAAGGGAAACGTACTGTACCCGTGGGGGACGATCTGGACGGATCACTGTTCGATCAAACGGACCAGGAAGTAAAAACACCCTGGTTGCATCAACTCGGTGGAAGCCGGAATGCTACGCGCGATAGAAGTTTTTGCGCGCTATTTTCAGCAGCTTGGCTGCCTTGGTTTTGTTGCCGCCGCACCGTTCGAGGGTGATGGAGAGAATTTGATTGGTGAGGGCTTCGAGTGAAAGCTCGGCCGATGGCACGGCAATGGAATAGCTGACGGAATCTTCCGACCCGCTGACCGTTACGCAGGACCGGCGAGCGGGGTGCAGTCCAAGATGCGATGGCCGGATCAACTCGCGGTCCGTCAGGATTGCCGCCCGTTCCAGCATATTACGCAGTTCCCGCACGTTGCCCGGCCAGTGGTAGGACTGAAGGGATTCCATGGCCTTCTGGGAAATGCCCGGCAGTGATTTGCCGAGATGCTGCCGCAACTGCCCCAGCACATGATCGCACAGGTGGGGAATATCCTCCGGCCTTTCCCGCAGTGGAGGAAGCGTCAGAGGAAAGATGTTGATGCGGTGGAATAGGTCTTCCCGGAACCGGCCTTCGGCTACGAGCGTCGGCAGATCGCGGTTGGTCGTCACGATGACCCTGCATTCCACCGCTTGCAGTCTGTTGTTGCCGATCTTCTCGTACACATGCTCCTGAAGCACCCTGAGCAGCTTTGCCTGGAGGGAAAGCGGCATATCACCGATTTCATCCAGGAGCAGGGTGCCACCCTGTGCCGCGCTGAACTTCCCCTCCCGATCGCGGTCAGCACCGGTGAAAGCGCCGCGCACATGACCGAAGAGTTCGCTCTCCAGAAGGTGCTCCGGGATTGCCGCGCAGTTGACGGCGACAAAGCGGTTCGGCAACCCTTTCCCCGCAAAGTGGATGGCGCGCGCCAGCACCTCCTTGCCGACGCCGCTCTCCCCGTAGATCGCTACCGTTGTCTTCTCGGCGTGGACGACCCGAGCAGCCAGTTCCAATTGTTCCTTCATGACAGGGTTGACCGTGACGATGCTTTGGAAGGTAAATCTGTCATGAAGGAGCTTCCGCATCTGCTCGTTCTCACGAAGGGCATCATTGTAGGCGAGGGTTCGTTCGATGGCTATGCGCAAGGCATCCACGGAACAAGGTTTTTCCAGATAGTCACAGGCACCGGACTTCATTGCCCTCACGGCGCTTTCTATGCTGCCGTTGGCGGTAACGGCGATAATCGGCACCGTGTCAAACCGGCTTTTTATCTGCTCGATGAGTTGGATCCCGTCCATGCCCGGCATTACGAGGTCCGTGACGACCATGTCTACTGCCGCCTGCTGATCCAGGATCTCTAACGCCTGGCTGCCGCTCGAGACGGGAATGGGCAGAAAACCTGCTTTGTGCAGGTGGCTGGCAATTATCCGGAGTGCTATGGAATCATCGTCGACGGCCATTATTCTGTGCTGGATCATTCAGTCCTCTGCAAATTCAGGTAATGGATCTTGGTATAAATATCGGATCAAGATCGTTTAACTGAAGAAAATTCCGCCGTTATTCCGAGCTGTCAGGGTTCAATAATAATTCATGTCCAGGGCCTTCATGCCGATATACAAGAAGGGCGGCTGAAAGTTTTCCTTAACGGGTTTCCAATGATTACCAGGCTGACGGCACTACCGTTCTTCAGGGGGATGAGGTGAAAAGAAACGTGCTGGTCATGGGACTCTTGTTCGGCCTGCTCGGCTTTGCCGGCAACTGGCTGAAACTCCAGCTTTTTCTCAACGTCGACTTCCTGTTCGGCTCCTTGTTCGTCATGTTCGCCATCCTGCGTTACGGCAGCGGCGCGGGAATTATCGCGGGCCTTGTTGCCGCCTCCTGCACCATCCTGCTGTGGAAACATCCGTGGGCCCTCATCATCTTTACCGCCGAGGCCGCTTTTGTCGGTTGGCGCTGCCGGAAAAAAGACCCTGCCGACCTCCTGCTGTACGATGCTGTTTACTGGATCCTCTGCGGCATCCCCCTCGTCTGGTGTTTCTGTTATGTTATCCTGGGCACTACCCCCGCCGACACTGCCCTCATTTCTCTCAAGCAGTCACTGAACGGCGTCTTTAATGCTCTCTTGGCCTCCCTGGCGCACCTGGCAATCCTTTCCCGCGTTGAAAACAGGAAGCCTGCGGATCTTCCTTCCTACCGTCAGATAGTTTTCTCTGTCATGGTTTCTCTGGTCATCTTTCCCTGTCTCATCCTCATCGTCCTGGAACTGCGGGGAACGATGCACAGGGAGTCGGAGAATCTTGCCGCCGAGACAGTCCGGGTGAGCGAACAGGCCCGGGAGGCGGTCGGCCGCTGGATAACGGAACATCACCGGATTGTACAGACCCTTGCGGACCGGATAGAAAATCCCGACACTATGCCCGGTGGAGAGATGCAGCTACCGGTCGGGACCATCAGGGCAACAACCCTGGCCTTCAAACGCATGGGTGTGCTCGATGCCGACGCCGTTACGGGTGCCTGCTTCCCCCCCTGGGATGAGCGCGGCACATCAACGCCGGGTCTGGATTTCTCCGGCCGTCCCTCTATCAGGGTGTTGAGGGAAACAAAGCAATCCTCTCTTTCCGATGTGGTCATGGGAAGAATCGGCAAACCCGGGCCCATCATCAGCCTCCTGTCGCCTCTGGTGGCGAACGGCGGCTACCAGGGCTATTGCATCGGCGTCATCCGGCCGGATGATCTGAAGAGCCACCTGAAGAGCATCATCGGTAACAGACCCCTGGCCGTTACCATCGTGGACCGCTCGCGAAAGATAATCGTCAGTACCCGCGATGATCTGGCGATGATGTCGGGCTTTCCACGGGCGGAAGGCGGGACGGCCCGGCGCATCACGGCGGATGTGGTTCAATGGATACCTGCGTGGGAAGCGGGCCGGAGCATACAGCAGCGTTGGGCCAACTCCCGGTATGTACGGGAAGTGCGGATCAATCGGCAGACGCCCTGGACGGTCATCGTCGAGTCTTCATTTTCCCCCGTACTGATGCGCCTGTCGCAGGAGACCCTCTCGGCGCTCTCCCTCCTGGCCGCACTTATTCTGGTTGTAGTGCCCCTGTCCCGCCTGATAAGCGCCAGGCTGGTATCGACCTTGCGCCACCTCCAGTCGGCCACGGAGTCGTTCCCGCTGCATCTTGCCACCGGCGGCGAGATTCGGCTGCCGCGCAGCAGCGTCCGGGAAGTCAACGGGCTGGTGGAAAATTTCCGCACCATGGCCGCGGCGCTTTCGGATCAGATGCGAACCATACGGGAGATGAACGAATCCCTGGAAGAGAAGGTCGCCCAACGCACGGCCGAACTGGAGGAAAAAAGTGTCTTCCTGTCCTCCCTCCTCGATTCCCTGAAGGATATCGTCTTTTTCAAGGACCTGCGCGGCGTCTACCTGGGATGCAACCGTGTCCTGGAGCAAGCCGTCGGCATGGGCCGGGGAGAGATCGTCGGCAAGACCGATCGCGACCTGTTTCCCGCCGGCTCCACCGCAAGGTTCCAGCACCATGATAGGCAGGTTATCGAAACGGCGCAGGCGTACCAATTCGATGAAATCTCCTACCTCCCGAACGGCAACCCCGTGTATGTCAACACCATAAAAACCCCCATCACACTGCCGAACGGACAGCTTATTGGGCTGGTTGGCGTTTCTCGCGACATTACCGAACGCGTGGAGGCGGAACAGGCCCTTCGTACCATAGCGGCAAACCTCCGCGCCTTCTTCGATATGTCCCTTGATTTGCTGTTCGTGCTCGATATGACGGGGACCATCCTGCGGGCCAACCGCACGGCGTGTGAACGGCTTGGCTACGACGAAGCGGAATTATCCGGCATGAATGTGCTCCTGCTCCATCCCCCCGAGTGCCGTGACGAAGCAGAGCGCATTGTCCATGCCATGATCGCCGGCAGCGAAAGCCGCTGCCCGCTGCCGCTGCAAGCCAGAGACGGCAGGCTGATCCCCGTGGAATCACGTGTCGTGGAGGGAATCTGGGACGGCGTGCCCGCCCTGTTCGGCATCTGCAAGGACATCTCGGAGCTGGCCTTCTCCGAGGAAAAATTCGCCAAGGCCTTCGAGTTCAGCACGGCCCTGATGGCAATCTCAACCGTCGAAGAAGACCGCTACATTGATGTGAACCGTTCGTTCCTGGATACGTTGGGCTTCTCTCGGCAAGAGGTGCTGGGCAGGACCTCCGTCGAATTGGGGATCATCACCGACAGCGATGGGCGAAACCACATCCGGGAGGAGGTGGAGAGGTGCGGCGAAGTTTCCAATCTGCTGCTGACGATTTACAGCAAGGAGGGGCGTCCCCGTACCGGTCTGTTCAGCGCCCAGTTGATCCACATACAGTCATCACGGTATCTACTGACAGTTTTTAACGATATTACCGAGCTGAAGAAAGCGGAAGCTGATCTGCGGCTGAGCGAAGCCCGCTGGCAGTTCGCCCTGGAAGGTTCTGGCGACGGGCTGTGGGATTGGAACGTCCGGACCAATCAGGTCTACTTTTCACCGCAATGGAAAAGCATGCTCGGCTATCAGGTCGACGAAATCGGCCACACACTGGAGGAGTGGGATTCCCGCATACATCCCGACGACCGGGAGGTGACCTATGCCGCGGTCAATCGCCACCTGATCGGGGAAACCCCGGTGTACATCAGCGAGCACCGGCTTCGATGCAAGGGCGGCCGCTACAAGTGGATCCTTGACCGGGGCAAGGTCATCGAACGGGCGGAGGACGGCGCTCCTCTGCGGGTCATCGGGACCCACTCGGACATTACCGAACGAAAGGAAATGGAACAGGCACTGGTCGAGGAAAGGCGGAATGCCGAGGTCGCCAACCGGGCCAAGAGCGAATTCCTGGCCAACATGAGCCATGAGTTGCGCACCCCGCTGAACGGAATTGCCGGCATGGCTCAGCTGCTCCAGCTGACCGATCAGACGGAAGAACAGCAGTACTATTTGAAGAACATGGATATCTCCGTGCAAAATCTCTTGGCCATTCTCAACGACATACTCGACCTGTCCAAGATCGAAGCCGGCAAGCTCTCCCTGGACTTTTCCGACTTCCCCATCAGGAAATGCATTGAGAACATTCTCGTCACCCTCTCCCCGACCATCAGGAAAAAGAATCTCTCCATAACCACCGACCTTGACGATGCGGTGCCTGACGCGGTTGTCGGCGACCAGCTTCGTTTCAAGCAGGTACTGCTCAACCTGCTGGGGAATGCCGTCAAGTTCACCCATCAGGGGGAAATACGGATTTCAGCCCGCATGGAGACACCCATTGACGACAACGACCGGATACTCTTCAGCGTCTCCGACAGCGGCATCGGCATCGCTCCGGACAAGATTGAATCCATCTTCGAGGCCTTCGAACAGGCTGAAACATCGACCGGCCAGCAATTCGGGGGTACGGGGCTGGGTCTGTCCATCTGCCGGCGCCTTGTCGGAATGATGAATGGCCGCCTATGGGCTGAAAGCGTTCCCGGCAGGGGGAGCACATTTCATGTGGCACTGCCCTTTGCCGTGAGCCAGAAGGCGGGTGATGGCCTTGCGCAACCGGGAGACCCGGTTCCCGCGGCCGCAGGCCGGCCGCTGTCAGTCCTGGTGGCGGAGGACAACGAGATAAACAGACGCGTCATAACCGCCCTTCTGAAAAAGCTGGGCCATTGCTCCACCTGCGTCGATAACGGCCTGGAGGCCGTGGAAGCCTGGCGTTCCGGGAGCTTTGACGGTATCCTCATGGATATTCGCATGCCGGTCATGGACGGCGAGGAAGCTGCGGCGCTGATTCGGGCGAATGAAGTGGAGGGAGAGCGTATCCCCATCATCGCCCTGACCGCCCATTCCTTGCAGGGAGACCGGGAGCGCCTGCTTGCCGGAGGCTTTGACGGATACCTGTCGAAACCTCTGGAAGTCGACCACCTGATGGATCTTCTCGCCACCCTTTGTTTCGGAAACGGACAGAAAGGTCAAGCCGGGCGCCATACCTGCGACTCGTTGTCTGCCGCCTTACCAGGCAGTCTGCCGCAATCGCTTCCGGGTATTGATATTACGTCAGGAGTTAGCCGGTTGGGCGGTGACCGGGAGTTGTACTGCGATCTATTGCGCGAATTTGCGGGAAAATACCAGTCTGTTACCTGCAAGATCGAGGAAGCGCTGTCCGGAGGGGATACCGATAAAGCGAAGAATCTCGTACATACCCTCAAAGGAGTCGCCGGTTACCTGTCCTTTCCGGAAATACTCGGCATCTGCAAGACATTGGAACGGGATCTTAATGAGCCGGGGAATGTTGCCTCACTTGAAGGTAAATTGGAATTACTTGATGAGACGATTGGCCGGGTAATATGCAGCATGGAAACATTATACCCGGACGGTCCTCTCCCAGGCGGCGTCGTTTGACCTGGACTCACTCAAGCGACACCTCGTAGTTGGTGACGATGACCTCCGCCACCTTGCCCCGCCGGTCGGCCTTGCAGTTGATGGCCCGCGACGCCTTCACCTTGCGGATGTGGTATTTGTCTTGGTAAAGGTTCAGGACAAAGTCGGTGTGGGAGTTGGACAGCATCCATTTCACCCCTCTGTCGTCCAGCAGGCCGCAGACCTCCCTGAGTCGCCGCTGCATATCAAGGTCGAACCCTTCGCCGCTGTAGGCGGTGAAATTGGCCGTGGCCGTGAGCGGTACGTAGGGTGGGTCGAAATAGACGAATTCGCCCTTTTTCGCGATGTCCAGGACATGGTCGAATCCGGCGGCGGCGATCCCGGTGGTCGCCAGGGCACGGGAGCAGGCCAGGAGGTTCTGTTCGTCCACAATGGCAGGGTTGACGTAGAACCCGAACGGGGTGTTGAACTGCCTCCTGGAGTTCATCCGGAACAGGCCGTTGAAGCAGGTCTTGTTGAGGAAGATCAGGCGGGCCGCCTTTTCTGCACGGCTCCACGTCGCATATCCGGCCTCACGGTCGGCGTTGCGGACGGTGTAGAAGTATTCCCGGGGGTCCCACTCCCGGTAGTTCCGCTCGTGGATCCTGAGTTGGGCGATCAGCGCGCCGACGTTTTCCTTTACTACTTGATAGATGTTGATGAGTTCTTCGTTGATGTCGGAGATGTAAGCATTCTTCGGCTTCAGGGCAAAAAAAAGCGCCCCTCCGCCGATGAACGGCTCGATGTAGCGCCTGTATTTCCCGGGCCTGCTTCTCCGCAGCTCTTCCACAAGCTGGCGTTTGCCGCCGGCCCATTTCACGAACGGTCTGGACATTGTATAAAGGTGTCCCGGATTCAGATCCGGATCAGTATCCCTCCCCATGACAGCCCGCCGCCGAACCCCATCATCAGCACCATGTTCCCTTCCCTGATGACGCCGTTGCGGAGGTTCTCGTCCAGGGCCAGTCCCACGGAGGCCGCTGCGGTGTTGCCGTAGCGATCCAGGTTGAGCAGGATCTTCCCGGCCGGGATCCCGGTCTTTTTCGTGATCACGTCGATGATGCGGCTGTTGGCCTGATGGGGGATGATGAAGTCCAGTTCGCCGGGCGCCACTCCCGCGCCGTCGCACACCTGGGCGATGAGTTTCGGTATGATGTCGGTGGCAAAGGTGTAGACGCTCCGGCCGGCCATCTTGAAGGTGTTCTCCCTGAGGGCTATGGTCTCGGGGGTTATGGGCCTGCGCGAGCCGGAGGAGGGCACCTGGATAAGGTCCCAGCGGCAGCCGTCGCTCTGGATCAGGGTGTGGAGGATGCCCCGTTCTTCCTCGGTGGCGGTCATGAGGATCGCGCCGGCGCCGTCGCCGAACAGGGGGCAGGTGGTTTTGTCCTGGAAGTCCAGTATCTTGGAGTAGGTGTCGGCCCCGATGACCAGTACCTTGCGGTACTTGCCGGACCTGATGAAGTTGTCCGCCGTCTCGACGGCGTAGACGAACCCGCTGCAGACCGCGTTCATGTCGAAGGCAAAGGCGTTGCAGGCGCCGATATTCTTCTGCACCATGCAGGCCGTGGGGGGAAGTATCATGTCGGGTGTGGAGGTGGAAACAATGATGCACTCCAGTTCGGCCGGGTCCATACTCCCGGCCTCCAGGGCGTGCAGGGCCGCGGCGGTGGCCATGTCCGAGGTCGCCTCGTTCTCGGCCGCGAAACGCCGCTCACGGATGCCGGTCCTGGAGAATATCCAGTTGTCGGCGTCTTTGACCAGGTAATCGAAGAACGAGTTTTTCACCACCCTGTCCGGGACCCACCCTCCGGTGGACAAAACCTTTGCGTACGGCATTGTGTGTCTCCGTTAATGTTCAGGAAAAAACAAGGCCCCGGATACGGGGCCTGTTTCGATTGGCTGATATTTATCCCACAGAATGGGGTTTCCTGTCAAATCAATATTCCGCCTTACAGGCTGTAGAAAAACTACTGCGGAGGCCGTCTGCCGTGTTGCATGGTGCTCACACCCTCGCCTATCCAGGTGATATGTCTCGGGTGCTGCGCTCCGTGCGCCTTGCATCCGGGCCTTCCTCTCAACGTTTTTCAACAACCTGGCCAGTCGGCCGGCGTGTCGTTGCCGCCTTCGGGTGAGCTCTCCCTTTCCGCGGGTCCTTTGCCGTTTCCCTTGTCCAGGAGCGCCTCGACGACCCCGTATGTCCAGACGCAGAAGAAGGCCCCCGCAAGCAAGAGGGCCGCAGGCGCCCGGCGGCGGAAAATCCCCTCCAGGAGCGCCTCGTCCAGATCGCCGTGGAGACGGGTCGCCTCCATGCACTCCCGCACCACCGAGGCAAGGAGAACGATGAATACCAGAAGCAGGATGGTGACCACCAGCAGCATGATCCCTCCCTTGAGCCTCCGGCCCCGGTAGATCTGGCCCGCCCCGGGGAGAACCAGGCCTGAAAGGAGCGCGGCGGTAATGTTTTTTTTCACGATTTCACTCCGTTGTCGGTTGTCCGCTACGCCTGAATACGAATAAAGGTATTGCGAAATTTCCTCGTTTTGCTAGTATCGTGAACCTGTATGAAACCCTTTGATTCGACATCGAAGAGGCGGGAAGCCCTGGCGGCCCTCCTGACCGACCCGAACGAGGAGGTGCGGACCGCTGCCTCGGAGGCGCTTGAGCGCCTGGAGGGGTTGGGCAGTCTCCCGGAGGTGCTGGATGTCCTGAAACGGGGCACCATGGGCGCCAAGGTGAAGGCGTTGTACGCCCTCGGCAGGATAGGCGGTGACGAGGTGCTCCCACCCCTGCTCTACTGCGCCGCCAGGCCGGAAGACGACATCAGGTCTGTGGCCGTGGAGGTCCTGGGCGCCCTCGGCCACCGGGGAGCCATCCCGGTGCTGCGGGAACGGCTGAGCGACCCGAATCCGGCCGTCCGCACCCGGGCGGTTGCGGCCGTGGGCAACCTCGGCGACCCGGCCTTGGCCGAGCTGCTCGTCCCGTTTCTCGACCAGGGGGACGGCCTGCTCGACGCGGAGGCGGTCACGGCCCTGGCGAAGATAGGCGACGGATCGCTGGAGGCGAAGTTCATCGGTCTCCTCCGATCCCCCCATGCCCGGACCAGGGAGGCCGCCGCCGCTGCCCTCGGCAACCTTCCGGTCAGTTGAGCATGCAGCTGTTCAGATCCACGTTCTTCAGCAGCGGGTCCACCGTAGCCACGATGGAGGCGTAGCGGGTTCCTCCTGCGGCCGAGAGGCTCAACTGTCTCGGTTTTTCCACCGCGTTTCCCCGCGAGTCGATGACCACCTTGACAGCCGGGGCCTGGTTCTCCATGGGATGCGGCCTCACCACCAGCGCGATCTCGTTGTTGTCCAGCCTCACCAGGGTCCCCACCGGGTATTCCCCCATCATCCTCTCGAATTTTTCCACCAGGTAACCATTGAGCGCGGTGCCGGAGATCCTGTGCATTATGTCGAGCGCCGCCCTCGGCAGGATCGGCATGCTGTAGGAGCGGAGGGTGGTGATGGCGTCGTAGCAGTCGGCTACCGCCACGATCTCGGTCATGCCGTCGAACTTCCTCTCCCGTGCCCATTCGGGGTATCCGCTCCGGTTGAACTTGATGTGGTGACCCAGAACCGCGTCGGCCACCCGCGGATGGATGTCCTCCATGGCCGAGACGATTTCCGCCCCTTTTTCGGCGTGCTGCTTCATCACCTCGTACTCGTCGGAGGAGAGCTTGGCAGGCTTGTTGAGGATCCGCTTGTCGATTCTGGTTTTTCCGATGTCGTGCAGAAGTCCGGCGGTGTTGGTGTCCCTCAGTGCCTCCCGGTCCATACCCAGCTCGGCCGCCAGTGCCAGTGCCAGGATGCCTACGTTTACCGAATGGTTGAAGGTGTAGTTGTCGTAGTCCTTGATCATGGCGAGTCCGAGCAGGGTGGTGTGATCCTTGATGGAGAGCGAGACCATGTTGTCCACCACGGCGTTGATCCGTTTGCCGCAGGGAATCCTTCCCTTCTCGATCTCGCCTATGATGTCCCGCACCGCATTCAGGGCGTCCAGGTAGGTGCGGGAGGGAATGGAACCTTCCTCGTCGCAGCCGTTGCCGTACACCGGCTGGTCGATACCCAGCCGGATGGCCCGGATGCCCTCCTGTTCCAGCCCGTCGGCGAGCGTGGCCCTGGTGGTCTCCCTCCTGGACAGCAGCGAGGCGAAGCGGAACAGGTCGTTATCGGTGACCCCGCTCGATACGGTCAGGGCCTCGACACCCTTGGCGGTGAGCCGATCCGCCAACTCCGCCACCGAGGAGTTCGGGGTGACGAACAGGTGCCCTTCGAGAAAAAAGACCCCCTCGACCACTCCCAGGTGGATCTCGGGCTTCTCCCGCAGCATCCCCTCCAGTATCCCGATCAGCTCCCGCAGCGGCTGGCGTACGGCGGGATGGGCCTGGGGGTAGAATCCCACCGACTTGATGGAGGCCATCAGGAGCATGGCGGTCCGCTGGGCGTTCTGCTGGGTTATTTCATTCATGGCTCTCCCCGGTCCTTTCTCCGAAGGTTTCCAGCATGGCGCCGCATGCGTGTCCCAGGCGGCCTCCACGTGAAACCGTCTTTTCCAGGAACTCCCGTGCCGCGTCACCCCCCAGCCTGCCTATGGTCTCCACCGCGAGCACTTTGAGGTCTTCCCAGCGGGAAGGGGCTATCAGCCGTCGCTTCCTTACCAGCCGGAACAGGGGCTCCAGTGCCCGCCGGTCCCCGATGCGTCCGACCGCCAGCAGGGCCTCCTTTTTCAGGGTAAATGTCCTTCCTCTGAAGTCCCGTCTGCAAACGAGGTCAAGGAGCGGCTGAAGCGCCTTTTCATTCCTGGTGATCCCGAGCCAGAGAATGGCCTGCCTCCGGATTGCCCCGTTGCTGTCGTCGAGGAGATCCAGCAGCACATCCGTTGCCTCCTTCCCCCCGATCTTTGCCAGGGAGCGGATGGATTCGAACCGTATGCGGTTGTCCGCATGGCAGACGGCCATGGTGAGTCCCTTGACGGCGGAGCGGTTTCCCATGTCGCCCAGAATGGCCACGGTGGTGCGCACCAGTTGGCGTCGGTCGTCATGCAGCAGGGAAAGGAGGGGCCGGAGGGCCGAGACGCCCATGCGCAGCAGGGCGGTGGTCAATGCCGTGCGGGCATGCTGGCTGTCCGTCTCCGCGATCCGCCGGACGATTTCCTCGACGACCTCGCCGCCCAGCTGGTTCAGGATCAGATAGACGGTTTCGTTTTTTTTGAACTCCTCGCTTTCCAGGTGGTCCAGCAGATGCTCGGAGGTCCCTCCCCGGGCCGTCTCCCGAAAGGCCTCCATCGAGGCTTCACGGCGGGCCGGACTCCTGGTTGCATCAGTATTCTGGTTCAGCAGGGAGAGGAGCACCGGAAACAGGGGATCGAAGTCGTTCCCCTCTTTGAGGGAGTTCCCCTTTGACACCAGAAGGCGTGCCAGGAGGTGGTAGCGCTTGTCATCCGCCTCATTTTCCATCAGGGAGGCGATCTCTCCCACCGTCAGACTGTCCAGTCGATCCTGGGTGAACTCCTCCGGTGGGGCCTCCCTCGTCCCCGGTTCCTCCCCCTCCTGGACCGCTGCCGTATCGGTAACGGCCTGTTCCGACACCTCTCCGACCTTCCGTCTGGTGAAGACCGCCGTGATATCGATCTCGTTGGCCACGACCGTTCCGATGCCGTGGCGTTCCAGGACAGCGGCCATGCCGCCCTCGGCGATGATCCGCTGAGGCTCCAGTGCCAGAAGGGACAGAGATGCGGTAAATTCGTCGGCGGAGATCCCGGGCAGGAGGGTCAGTCGCTGGATCTCGCGGGCGAAAAGTTCCTTTGCCAGGGATTTCACCATGCGGGTCTCTTCGACCCCCCCTTCGAGTCCCTCCAGGGACAGGCCGTTCCGGTGCACGGCAACGGTAAGCCTCCCGCCTCCCATGAGCCTGGTCGTCGCCTGGAACGCTCTCCTGAGTATCTCCTCCCTGAGCGGGTGGCTGTCGGGATAGAAGACGACGGCCCTTAACGCCTTGTAGAACTCCGCAAGGGATGCGGCTCTTTCCTGGGCTGCCCGGTCGTCGCCTGTCAATAAGGATCCCCTGTGCTCTTTTTTATCCGTCATTTCCATATCCGACGGGTGATGGCGAATTGTCTCTCACTACCTAAAAGAAAAAGCCCAACCGTTTCAGGGTATCGGCCGGCGCCAGATCGAAGTGGGAAAACTCCATACTGAAACTGCCTCGCCCCTTGGTGGCGCTCCGCAACTCGGTCATGTAGCCGAACATCTCGGCCAGGGGGACGTTTGCCCGGACGACTTCCACGGCGCCGCGTGACGTGATCCCCTCCACCCGGCCCCGCTTCTGCTGCAGCGAGCCGAGGACCTTGCCGGTGCAGTCGGACGGGACGGTAAGCTCCAGGGCCATAATCGGCTCGAGCAGGGTCGGTCCCGCTTCGCGCAGCGCCAGCGCCAGCCCCCGCTGGGCCGCGGCCCTGAGTCCTATCTCGCTGGTCACTCCCGGTTCGAAAGGGGCCTCGAGCACGCTCAACTCCAGATCGGTCACTGGGTAGCCGGTGGCGCCGCCGGCAAGGCACGACTGCTCCAGCGTCGTTCCGAGCAGATCGAGCAGTTCGGGGGGCAGGTGCGACTCTTCGGGGGATGGAAGCACCACCTGCAGGGCGGTGCCGCGCGGACGGGGGGAGACCCGCAGCAGGATCTCTCCGGCCTGCACCCTGCCGTCAATCTCGCGGCGGAAGGACTCCCGGTGCTCCACGGTACGGCTGGGGGTCTCCCGGTAGACGACCTGGGGCCGCCCGGTCTTTATCTCCACCCCGAAGTCACGGGAGAGCCGGTCGGTCACGATCTCCAGGTGAAGCTCCCCCATGCCGCTCAGGATGGTCTGCCCCGTCTCCCGGTCTTCGCTGACCCTGAAGGTCGGGTCTTCCCACTGGAGTTTTTCCAGGGCGGCCGGGAGCTTTTCCCGGTCTTCCACTCCCCTGGGTTCGACCGCCACCGAGACTACGGGAGCGGGCACGGACAACCCTTTCAGCACGATGGGACGGTCCGGGGCGCAGATGGTGTCTCCGGTCAGCACGTCCTTGAGGCCCGAGGCCGCCACGATGTCCCCGCAGGACGCCTCTTCAATCCGCTCCCGCTTGTGGGCATGCATGCGGAACAGCCGGGCAACCTTTTCCGGGCAACCCCGCCTGCTGTTGAAGATCGTGGCCCCGGCGGTTACCTTTCCCGAATAGATCCGCAGGAAGGTGAGCTTGCGGCCCTCGTCGGAAAGGACCTTGAATGCCAGTGCGCAAAGGGGCGCCTTTGGGTCGCAGGGCACCTCTTCGGGATCGTCGGAGCCGGGACGGTTGCCGGATGCGGGAGGGATGTCCAGGGGGGAGGGGAGGAAGCTTGCAACCGCGTCGAGCAGGGGCTGGATACCCTTGTTCCGGAGAGCGGTCCCCAGGAGGACCGGGAATATCCGGCACTGGACGGTCCCCGACCGGATGGCCCGTTTTACCCGTTCCGTCTCCACCGGGCGTCCGTTGAGAAAATCGTCCAGGATCGCGTCGTCGAAATCGGCCGCTGTCTCGATGCACGACTCCCGTGCCGTCCGGACCTGCTCCTGGAATTCGGGAGGGACCGGACGCCGCTCGACCGTGCTCCCCTGGTCGGCCTCGGAGAAGAGGAGGAGTTCCCCCTCCAGGATGTCGATGACCCCGGAAAAGCCCCCCTCGCTCCCGAGCGGAAGCTGGAGAAGGAGGGGCCGCGCGGCCAGCTTCTTTTCCAGCTGTTCCAGGACCGCGCAATGGTCGGACCCGACCCGGTCCATCTTGTTGATGAAGCAGATCCGTGGCACCTGGTAACGGTCCGCCTGCCGCCAGACCGATTCGCTCTGGGGCTCAACCCCCTCCACGGCGCTGAAGATCGCCACCGCGCCGTCCAGGACCCGCATGCTCCGCTCCACCTCTATGGTGAAATCGATGTGGCCGGGCGTGTCGATGAGGTTGATCCAGTGGCGCCCCCAGCGGCAGGTGGTGGTGGTGGCGGTGATGGTTATGCCACGCTCCTGCTCCTGGGGCATCCAGTCCATGACCGCCTGGCCGTTGTGCACCTCTCCCATCTTGTGGGTCTCGCCGGTATAGAAGAGTATCCGCTCGGACACCGTGGTCTTGCCGGCGTCGATGTGTGAGATGATGCCGATGTTGCGGATGGCTTCGAGTGCCGGACGGTCCATGGAAACCTCTCTGGGGCGGAAATCATCCGTATTATACCGGCCGGGGCAATCAAGGCAAGGGAAAAGTGGGGGGCCGGCAGTCAAAACGTCCTTGAATTTACGGGATAAGATGGGCTATTCTCCCCCTTATGCGGAACCCATTTCTTTCACGAATAACGGAGAACCAACCAGCATGACGCCATACACTGAACAACGGAAGCCCGAGGTGAACAGGCGGAAGAAACCGGGGAAAAGGGGCTTCAGGGTCATCCTGGTCACCGCCGCGATCCTGCTCCTTGTCACCCTTCTCGGTTTCGGCGGCTACTTCATGTACCTGATGGCTTCCCTCCCCCGGGTGGACCGCCTGACCGACTACCGGCCGCCCATCGTTTCACAGGTATTCGGCGACAACGGTACCTTGGTCGGAGAGTTCTACCTGGAGCGCCGCACCGTGGTCCCGGTGGACAAGATCCCGAAAAAAATGATCCAGGCCTTCGTGGCCGCCGAGGACTCCAACTTCTTTCAGCACAAGGGCCTCGATTACCTGGGGATCTCCAGGGCCGTGATCAAGAACGTGCTGAGCTTCAGCAAGAAGGAGGGGGCATCCACCATAACCCAGCAGGTGGCCAGGTCCATGCTGCTCTCGCCGGAGAAGAAATTCTCCAGGAAGATCAAGGAAGCCATCCTGGCCAAGCGGATGGAGGAGAAGCTCTCCAAGGACGAGATCCTCTATATCTACCTGAACCAGATTTATCTGGGCGGCGGCTCCTACGGCGTGCAGATCGCCGCCGAGACCTATTTCGACAAGGACGTGGAGCAACTCAACCTGGCCGAGATGGCCATGCTGGCCGGTCTCACCAAGGGGCCGGAGTACTACTCGCCCATCAAGCACCTGGACCGGGCCCGCGAACGCCAGGGCTATGTCCTGGAAAGGATGGTGAAGGAAGGGTACATCACCCAGGCCGAAGCCGAGCACGCCCGCAGGACCCCCATCGTCATCGCCTCCAGGAAAAAGGTCAACGGAGCCGAGTCCGCCTATTTTCTGGAGCACATCAGGATCCACCTGGAGGACAGGTACGGCGAGGACCTCCTCTACAAGGGAGGGATGAAGATCTACACCACCATGAATGCCACCATGCAGAAGGCCGCCTACGAGAACGTGGTCGACGGCCTGAAGGCGGTGGACAAGCGGCAGGGTTTCCGCGGACCGGTCCGCTTCCTGGCGGAGAGCGAGGTGGAGCCTTTCTGCCGCAAGGTGGAACAGGGGATAAGCACGGCATCTCTGAAACAGGGTGACACCTATCAGGGGGTGGTGGTGTCCGTTGACCGGGCACGGGGTGAACTGACGGTGAGGGTGGGCGACCGGTCCGGGACCCTGGGCCGGAAGAACATGGCCTGGGCCGGCAAGGTCCCCCTCATGGATCGTTACGGCAGGGATCCCCAGGCGGGCGCCAAGGCTGTTCCGCTGGGAGCCGTCATCGAGGTCTCGGTGGTAACCCCTGACACCGGCAAGCGGGGCGCGGTGTTCGCCCTCGACCAGGAACCCCTTGCCCAGGCGGCCCTGGTGGCGCTGGATCCCCGGACCGGCGCGGTCAAGGCGATGATAGGCGGCTACGACTTCCGGCGAAGCCAGTTCAATCGGGCGGTCCAGGCGAGACGGAATCCCGGGTCGGCCTTCAAGCCGATCATCTATGCGGCGGCCCTGGACAGGGGGATGACCGCGGCAACGATTATCGATGACTCTCCGGTGGAGTACACCGGAGGAGGGGAGAGGGCCTGGAAGCCCCGGAACTACGACAATGTCTATCGCGGGCCGGTAACCATGAGGACCGCGTTGACCAACTCCATAAACGTGGTGAGCGTCCGGATCCTTGAAAACATCGGGGTGGACTATGCCATTGAGTACGCGAAGAAACTGGGGATAACCTCGCCGCTCGCCGCCAATCTCACCCTGGCGCTCGGGTCGTCCAGCCTGACTCCACTGGAGCTCACCTCGGTCTATGCCGTGTTCGCTTCGGGCGGTTTCAGGACCACCCCCTATTTCATCACCAGGGTCGAAGACGGTGAAGGAAGGGTGCTGGAAGAGGTGTCGCCTCCCCTGATACCGATCTTTTCCCGGCTTTCTTCGGCCGTCCAGGACGGGGTCAGCAGCGAGACTGTCCCGGAGGACGCATTCAGAATGCCGGCCGTGCCGGTTGTTTCGCCGGAGACCTCCTACATCATCACCAACCTGATGGAGAGCGTGGTTTCAAGCGGCACCGGCCAGCGCGCCAAGTCTCTCGGCAGGCCTGTGGCCGGCAAGACCGGCACCACGAACAAAATGAAGGATGCGTGGTTTATCGGATATGTGCCGCAACTGGTGGCGGGCGTGTGGGTGGGTTACGACCAGGAGAGGTCCCTCGGCGCCGGGGGGTCGGGCGGGCAGGCGGCGGCGCCCATCTGGACCGGTTTCATGAAGCAGGCGCTTGCCGGCATCCCTGCCCGCCCCTTCTCGCCCCCGAACGATATCGTATTCGTGTCGATCAATCCCCACACGGGGCGGCTTGCCAAGCAGGGAGGGGCCGGGAGCGTAACGGAATGCTTCGAGTCCGGAACCGAGCCGAAGGGGTACGACGAGGAGAAGGACCCGGGTGAGAACCCCTGGAATGTGTTCCCGACTCAGAATTCAAAATATCCGTGATATCAATCAGTTATATATGACGATGGGTGTCGTGGCGCTGCTTGCGCAGATCCGCGGGGCACGATGCCGGGGAAACGCCTGTTTTTTCTGCCTTTTGACCCCGCGAAAAAAATGATTTTCTCTCAAATAATCCCTTGCAAAGTGCGATTTTACGTATATAGTAGGGTTAATTTCAGTTCCATTCTTAAACGGAGGAGGGCTAAGATGACCAAAGCAGAACTCGTGGAAGCCGTGGCAAAATCTTCCAGTCTTACCAAGGCGGCAGCGGAAAAGGCGGTGGGGGCGTTTATTGATGCGGTTACCGCCGCGCTCAAGAAGGGTGACAGGGTGACGCTCGTCGGATTCGGCAGCTTCGAGGTATCCACAAGAAAGGCCAGGGTCGGCAGAAATCCTCAGACCGGCAAGGAGATCAAGATTGCCGCCGCCAAGGTCCCCAAGTTCCGTCCCGGCAAAGCCTTGAAAAGCGCGGTTGCGCCCGCCAAAAAGAAGTAGCGTTTCACGGTTCGCCGGCCCTGAGACACTCGGCAGCCTGTGCATGCCCCGATTGTCTCGGCTTCGTCTGCAGGTCGATACACCGGGCCGCCGAACGGTGAACCGGGATACGGACAACCTGACGTCTCCATGAAGAGTCGGCCGCGAGTTCTCGCAGTGCTTCGAACCTCCTCAGCCCGGCATACAGCACGATCCCGGAGCGCCCCGTACCAACGGGGCTTTTTTTTTGCCGGAGTATCCCGGCAGAACCTTGCCCCCCTGACCCCTTCCATCGAATGGATGGGACTTTTAAATTTCGTGAGAGCGGGGAAGTTGCGATTCAATGCCCCCAACCGGATAATGACGACTTAAGCGGCAGGATCTCGATTGCCGCCTTGATAGCGGATTATGGAAAGGAATCACCGGAACGAAATGGTGGACAGGCAAACAACAGCGGATACAGGGCGCAGGACACGGAGGGGGCTCCCCTTCCGCATCCTTGCCGTAGTCGTCATTGTCGCCGTTTCTGTTTATCTCCTGTGCAAGCTCGCGCTGCTCACCCCCTATCCTGCCGATGCGCTCGGCAAGCTGATGAGTGATTATATCGGCGGGAAGGTCAAGGTTGGCCGGGTTTTGTGGATCGGGGGGGCGCTGCACGTTGAAGGTATTACGATCGAGAACCCCCCCGGCTTTCGGGAGCGGAACCTGCTCTCGGTCCGAACGCTCCGGGTGGCGCTCGATCCGGCAGGGGTGTTGACGGCCAAAAGGAGCCTCTCCCGGCTGGAAATCCTGGGTGCGAAGCTCGATCTTGAAAAGAATCCCGCCGGCGAGTGGAACTTCGCCCAACTCCTGCGGCGGTTCAGGGCCGCGAAGAAGGGTCCGTCCCGGGAACTCTTCGTCAAGCACCTCGTGCTCCGGGACGTCGATCTGCTGGTCGAAGGCCGCGCACTCTACGATCTGGACCTCACCGTAAACGACCTGTCCACCACGGGGGAGACCGGGTCGCGGCTGGTCCTTGCATTTAAGGATGCCGAGAGAAACCCGGTGCTGCTGACTGCCGAGGGACGGATGGGATCGTCCCCGGTCCTGCGTGCCAGGCTTCAGGCCCCGCGCCTCTCGCTCTCGCCGTTCGTCACAACGCTCCCCGGCGGTTTTCCCGTGAACCTGGAACAGGCGAGCTCCAGCATCGACCTGACCGCGGAGTTCCAGGGAACGCTTTTGAGCGCGCGGGGAAGGGCGGGCTTCGGCGGACTTGGCCTGCACCTGGGAAGTGCGGCACAACGGTTCAGGGGCGGGATCGAGTTTTCCTTCAGCTACGATACGGCGTCAGACCGGGCCGTCCTGGAGCGGGCGGCCCTGACCGTCGACGGACTCGCCTCCGTGGCGGTCGCCGGCTCGATGGAACAGGCCATGAAAGACGGCTCCTTCGTCCTGACCCTTTCCCATGAGCCCATAGGGCTTGCGGGATTACTCGGCATCCTTCCCGAAAAAGGCCGCCAGGGTGTTACCCTGGACGGGACAATCGTCTCCCGGCGGCTTCGGCTGGAGGGGACCAAGGCAAAGGGGGTTACCGCCGGCGGAGGCGACATCGCCCTGCGTTCGGCCAGGCTTGCCCGGAATGGCCGGGTTCTGTTGAGTCGGGGAGGGGCCGACCTCACCGTGAAGCGGATGGATGCCGGCTGGCTGGCCACCGGCAGGGTCTTCGCCGCCGGCAGGGGGGATGGATCGCTGGTCGAATCGCTCGAAGCCCCGGTCGCCGCCCGCCTTTCCTCCCGCTTCAGGCCGGAAAAGGTTGAATTTCCGGCCATCGCCGCCGTCATCGCCGGTGGGAGACTTACCGGCAACTTCAGATATCTCCAGGCCCCGCGGCCTCGCTTCGCGGGTGAATGCGCCATACGGAACATACCCCTGGCTTCCCTGAACGGATACCTGGATGGAGCTAAAGCCCGTTTCTCCTCGGGTAGCGGCTCCGCGAGCACAAGCCTGACCGGCAGTTCCCCTAGGGAGTTCACCGGTCGGGTCACGCTCACCCTCTCATCGGCGGAGGGGACGGCTGCCGGCAACAATTTTTCACTAAAGAAGGCCGCTGCCGTATCCGGTATCAGGAGAGGGACCGGCGGTTTCTCGGCCGACGGAAGGGTGGAAGCGTCCGGAGGTGCCATTAACGGCAGGCCGTTCAGTATATCCTCCGAGCTTTCCCTGGCAGGAAACCTCCTGAAAGCGGGCAGGACGGAACTGACCCTGGACGGAAGCCGGGCCCGCATCGGGACCACGACCGTGCGTCTGCCGTCCGGCGACGAAAGGAAGGCCGTCGGCGGTTTTCCCATGGCGGCGAAGGTGACAGGCGTGGAGTTCAGAAGGGGGGACCTGGCCGTGGAGGGGGGCGCAGGGGAACTGGATTGCCGCTATTTTTCCGCCGGAGGAGAGCAAAGGCTGACGGGAGGGGGGTCGGTAACCGTCGGTTCGCTCTCGTATCGGGGCCGGAAGGCGGCATCCCTTGCCGGAAGACTCGGCTTTGGCGGCAGGGATATCTCGGCCAGGGTTCTGGGAGAGTCCCTGGGAGGGACGCTCGATGTCACGGTGACCACCGCCCCGTTCTCGCGGGAAAAAGAGACCAGGTTCTCGGCAAGGTTGCTGGATCAGCAACTGGAGCGGCTCTCCCTCCTCCTGCCCGAGAACAAGGGTCCCAGGCTTCCGGGCGGCAGCGTGGATGCCTTCCTGGACGGTTCCTGGGACCGGACCTCAGGGGTCCGTGGACGGGTTTCACTTGCCGGCCGCCACATCTCGTTGCAGGGGGCCGGGAACAGGACCTTGGTGAGCGGCTTCGGACTGGCCCTCTCTGCAACGATTGCGGGACCGGACCTGCAGTTGAAAGAGGCGGTGCTGAAACGGGAAGGGGGGCCGGTGCTCCGTGCCGGCGGTGTTGTGAAAAGGTTTGCCGCCGACGACCGGGAGGGAAGCCTGACCTTTTCCATGACGTCAACCCCACTCAACTCACTGCTGGACGCATTCGCCAACGCGCTCCCGCGTAACCTCCAGGAGGCCGTGGGCGGCGGGGCGTGCGACCTGGAAGGGAGGGTGGCGATCACGGGGAAAAATGTGGCGGTGGAGGGGGGGCTCTCGCTGCAGGCCGCTTCCCTGGAGATACCGTCCCAGAAGATGCTCGTCGCTGAAATCGACGGCCGCATCCCCCTTGCGCTGGCATTTCCGCGCCGGGAACCAGAAAGGAAGCCCGCCAGTCCGAGCTTCAGCAGGGAGAACTATCACCGGCTGCTCCAGTCCTTCGGACGGAGTGCCGGGGCCGGCAGCCGTCTCAGGATCGGCAAGGCCCATCTGGGCGCCTTGGAGATCGGCGAGACGACCTTTTTCATGACGGCCCGGCAGGGTTTGGTGGAGATCTCTCCCCTGCGGGTGTCGCTCTATGGCGGTTATCTCACCGGCAACGGTTTCCTGCTGTACGGTAACGGTTTCGGCTACGGAGCGGACCTGCTCCTGCACGACCTGAGTCTCAGGCAGTTCTGCGACTCCTTCCCGAAGATAAAGGGGTACATGTCGGGAAGGGTTGACGGCGTTATCAGCCTTCTGAACTCCAAGGGAGGGGCGGAATCGGCCGCGGGTTACGCCGACCTCTGGACCCGGAGTGTGAAGGGAGAGCAGACGCTGGTCAGCAAGGAGTTCCTCCAGAAGCTTGCCGGCAAGAAGTTGAGGGGGTTTCTGTTCCGGAACGACCGCGCCTATGACAACGGGGAGATCGTCGCCTACCTGCGGGGAGGCTTTCTCACCTTTGAGAAGCTGGACATCTCCCACACCAACCTTCTCGGCATGAAGGACCTGAGTGTCACCGTGGCGCCGGTGCAGAACAGGATTGCCCTGGAACACCTGCTGGAGTCGATCCGGGAGGCGGCGGCCCGGGGCAAGGGAAAAGAGGAAGGGGAGGCCCCACCGATACAGACCGACCTGAAGTGGCTGGAATAGGCGGCTCCGCATGGGCCGGTCGCGGGTTTTCTTTCTCACCCCGCTGTGGTATAGTTCCGTGAACAAGAGAATGTTCTAAAAGAAACGGAGGTTCTAATGAAAAAAGCGCTCACCCGATGGTTCGTGGCGGTGGCGTTCGGGCTGCTTGCCGCCTGCGCCTTTATCACGGTCAATGTCTACTTTCCTGAAAAGGATGTAAAGCAGGCATACAAGTCGCTGGACGAAATGCTGCTGAAACAGGGAGCGCCGGCGGAGCCCGAAGAGACGCGGCCGGACCAGGAGCCTGGAGGGAAGCCGGTAAGCCTGTTCCACTCCTTCCGGTTGGTCCCGGAAGCCTGTGCCCAGGACAACCTGTCCGAAAGACTGGCCAGGGAGGTTGCCGGCATCCCGGAGGTACAGAAGGCGTACGAGGAGATGCGGGCGCGCATGCCTCAGCTCAATGCGTTGCGTGACAGCGGGGTGGTTGGGGAGTCGATGGACGGCAGCGTGGTGGTGCGCGACCAGTCGAGGGCCGGCGATGCCCAGGCCGTGGTCCAGGCGGAAAACAACAATCGCAAAATCGTTATTACCAATATGGCCAAGGCGATACTGAGGATCAACAAGCAGCCGGAAACCACGGACAATCTGAGGCAGGTGCTGGGCAAGGCCGCGGCTACCTTTGCGGACGCGAAACGTGACGAGGCCAAGCCGGGGTGGTGGATACAGAACGCCGCCGGCCGCTGGGTGCAGAAGTAGTCAATCTGTTATTACCGTATCCGTGGGACTTGCCTTCGGGCAGTCCCACGGATACGTGAAGGGTCGCCCCTCAGAACTTGATCTTTCTCCAGACCTCCAGGACCTTGCCGAAAATCCTGGTGTTTCTCTCCAGCCGGAAGGGGCGGTACAGAGGGTTGTCTGGCGCGAGCATCACCTCGTTGTCCCGGATCCGGTATTTCCTCAGAATCGTCTCTCCCCACAGGTTGTTCAGCAGAACGATATCCCCGTTATTGAACTCCTCGCATTCCCTGAAAAGCACCAGGTCGCCGTCATGGAGCGTCGGAGCCATGAAATCGCCGTAGAAAAACAAGGCATAACAACCTTCCGGCACGCCCGGAAGGGCGATCCGATCGTAGACATCATCCTCGGTAATCCCGTCGGGAAACTCCGGGGGGACCCTCTTCAGCAGAGTGGTGCGCGACGCGACGATCCGGTCCATCTCCTCCCGGTGTACCGTCTTGCGGGCTATCTCCCCGGTGCCCGTAAAAAGCCATTGCTCGTTTATTTCATAGAGATGACAAAGGGCGATGAGAAGGGTGTCTGAGGGAAGCTTCTTGCCCCGTTCCACATCGCTGAGAAAGCCCTGCACGATTCCCAGGCTGGATGCAAAGGCCTGTTGTGTGAGGCCGCGGGACAGACGGATTTCTTTTATCCTCTGTGCTATCTCTAGGTGATTTAAATTGCTTGACATATTATTTCCAGGAGATATAATATTTTCTCACTATCTATCCAGAACCGCCGATCTGTTTGCGACTGGACGGGAGCCGGACAATAACCACCGGGACACTATGAAGCTCAGGACCATCAAAAGCTCTACGGCAGGCGGGGCCTTGTCAAGCCGCCTTGATTTTTTCTATCAGGGAGGCCCGACCGGCAAGGACAGGGAAGCACTGGCTGAGGCTCGGGGCCGTATGCTTCTGGTAATCAGGACCCGCTGGATCCTGATACTGCTTTTCTGCCTCTACGGTCTTTACGCCGTAAGCCCCTTTTTCTGTTCCCAGGACGCCGGGACCATCGAGGGAGCCAGGACCGCGTCGCTGGCCGGTTCCCTGCTGACAGCCGTCATTTTCAACCTTTTCTCTCACCTATTGTACCGAAAACTCAGCCATTTTCCCTGGGCCAACCACCTTCAGATCCTGCTGGATATCATCGTCGTCAGCGTTATTATACACCACAGCGGCGGCATATTCAGCCCGTTCTGGCCGGTTTACCCCATTATCGCCATCGAGGCCTCCATGCTGCTGGAGAACAAAGGGGATGTCGGGATCATGTGCTGCGTTGCAAGCATCGTCTACGGCGCACTTGTCGCGGCGGAATATTCCGGCGCCGTTGTCCCGGCTGCCGCACCGTTCACCGGAGGAGTGCCAGGCAGTAACTCGTCATATTATCTGTTCATGTGGTTCTGGGTCTCGGCCCTCACCGCAGCCATGGGAAGCGCCGGACTGATGGCCACCGGGGTGACCCGCAGGAGAGAGGACGCCCTGAAACAGCTGGTCGTCAAGGATCAGATGACCAACCTGTACAACAGGAGCTATTTCTTCAAGGAGCTCAACAGTGAAATCCAGCGGTCCATGCGCTACAATCACGTCTGTTCGGTCATCTTCCTGGATATAGACGACTTCAAGGGCTTCAACGACACCTTCGGGCACCTGGAGGGAGACCGGCTGCTCGGGGAACTGGCCCGGATCCTGCGCGGCAAGGCCCGCCGAAGCGAAACCGACCCTCCCTACGATATCGATGTCCCATGCCGGTACGGGGGCGAGGAGTTTGCCGTGATTCTTCCCGAGACCCCACTCATGACCGCGGGCGATTGCCCGGGCGCGTCCGGCGGCATGAACGCCATCGCCTTTGCAGAGAGGATCCGCCAGGAGGTTGAGTCGCTCTCCATCGGTGGCGCAGGGATAACGGTGAGTATCGGAGCAGCTTCGTTTCCCCGGCACGGCCTGACCGCCGACGACCTTGTCAGGGCCGCCGATGAAGCCCTTTACCGCTCGAAAAAACAGGGGAAAAACCGAATCGTCATTGCGGAGACGGCCGAGGCCCCGGATCAGAACGGGATATCGTCGTCCGGATTGAACGCTGGCTCCTCGTATCCCTGCGGTGCCCCGGGTTCGGGTTCTTCCGAGACCCTTCCGCCCTGACGGCCGCTCCCGTCTCCTCTGCCTCCCAGCATCTGCATTTTGTCCGCGACGATTTCGGTGGTATACCGGTCTCTTCCGTCCCGGTCCTGCCATTTCCTGGTCTGCAGGCGGCCCTCCACGTAGACCGTCTTCCCTTTGGCGAGATATTCACCGGCGATCTCCGCGAGCCTGCCCCAGAGGGTGACGTTGTGCCACTCGGTCCTCTCTTCCCACTCGCCGTTCCTGTTCTTGAACCTTTCGCTGGTGGCGAGGGAAAAGCTCGCCACCGCGGTTCCCGAGGAGGTGTAACGCACTTCGGGGTCTTTTCCGAGATTTCCTATCAGCATGACCTTGTTGAGACTCGCCATATCCTTACTCCTTGTCCTGTAGGTGCGATAAATGCGGTATCGTTGAAGCCCCGTTGATGTTCGGCAGGTCTGTCCTTTACATGTTTGTCGGCGTACGGAAGCCGGCAGCGGTTGGCATAATACCTCAATTCCCCTTCCCGCGCAAAGTGAATGTTTACTTTTCAGGTAAATAGATTATCCGGGAAGAGCTAACCGTAAAGTAGCAATGGATCGAACCGATCTCATGCCGGGCAAATTTTTCTTGACTTGTCGTTAAGTAGTTTGATATATAACGCAACCATCAAATCTTTATGGTGTAATTTGCTCCGACTCGTCCTCCCTACGGCAATGGCTAGGGGAGCCGGGCTGCGGGCGTCGCCGGAAACAGCGTCGCCTCCCGTATTTGGAAAGGAGTAAGCACAGCGGCATTGTCACGGCCGACGGGTGTTTATATCCGTCGGCCGTTTTTGTTGGACAGCACAACAGAACGAGCAGCAACCATCCGACACTCATCAGGCGCCCACTTCGTCCCCTGCCGCTGGAGCAGGTCTAACGAACCCCGCATTGATACTGACGAACCTGTATCTATGCGGGTTTTTTCGTCGGCAAACACCGCCGCGGAGCGGAGGAAAGGAGAACTGGCCATGCAACCGGTTCGCTGTCTGCGCCATCAGCCCGGTCCCGGGCAATCGCTGAATGAGGAAGAGGAAAATTCGATTGGGCGGCAGTACACGCCACTCGACGTCCGGGAGATCGACTGGAACCGGATCTGCTGGGAAAAGAGAAAACGGAAATCCTCCCCCAGCGGCAACACCGCTTACTGGGACAAGCGGGCGCCGGCCTTTGCCAGGAATTCCTCCAAGAGCGATTATTCCGAGAAATTTCTCCGGCTGCTGGAGCTCAAGCCCCACTGGACCCTGCTCGATATGGGGAGCGCCGCCGGCACCCTGGCCATCCCCTTGGCGGGGCGGGTGAAAGAGATTACCGCCGTGGACATATCCGGCACCATGCTGGCACTGCTGCGGGAGCGCTGCGCGCAACGGGGTATAGGCAATGTCCGGACGATACAGGGGGCCTGGGAGGACGACTGGAACGCACTGGGGGTCGGAGAGCATGATGTGGCTCTCGCTTCGCGCTCCCTGATCACGGAGGATTTCGAGAGCGCACTGGCGAAGCTGGACAAGGCCGCGCGCAAACGGGTCTATCTCTCCACCATCGTCGGAGACGGTCCCCATGACCGCCGCATCTTCCGGGCACTGGGGAGGGATCTGAATCCGGGACCGGACTACATCTATCTCTACAACCTTCTTTACCGGATGGGTATCCGGGCCAATGTGAACTTTATCAGCTACCAGGAACGTAATACCTATGAGGACCCCGAGGACGCTTTCAACCACCTGAGCGCGAAAATAGAACTCATCACCCCGGAGGAAGAGGATGTTCTGCGGGCATTCCTGAATGCACATCTCGTCCACAGCGAGGGGAAATGGGTTATGTCGTATCCGAGGAAGATAAGCTGGGCCGTCCTCTGGTGGGACAAGGAGTAAGCAGACAGGTCACGTTACGTACAATAATATAGATTAGTCTCTCCGACCCGCTGACCCTACCGCGTTTTCGCCATGGGCATCGGGCTGTGGGTGCCGCTGGAAACAGCGCCGCCTCCCGTGTTTGGAAAGGAGTGAACGCTTCGGTTTACAAGGCCGGCGAGTGTCCAACTCCGCCGGCCTTTTTGCTGCCGGGCATGCTTTCGACAATTTCAAGTAATTTCTTTCCTCCATCACCTGGGTGCGATTGGCTGCCGGCACCCTCCATGCCGGCAGCCGCCTTTTTCCAGGGGACGGAATCGTTCGGCCCGCCGACCGCGGCTTCAAGGGCTGGACACACACTACCGTTTACAGGAGAACGCGTGTCAGTGAAAATGAACTTCCGGATACCCTTCCTGATTTTTCTTCTGGTCTGCACCGCCTTGTTATCCCTCACCCTGGGGAAGTACGAGGTCACCCTGAATGAGATCGTCCGGTTTTTCGCCGCATCCGCGGGCATGGATACCATGGACGGAGACCGGTACGCCCTGCTCCGCAATATCCTGCTGGACATCCGGCTGCCGCGCATCGTTGCCGCGGGTCTCATCGGTGCTGCCCTCTCCGTTTCCGGGGCGGCCTTCCAGTCCATGTTCATCAACCCGCTCGTCTCCCCGGCCCTGTTGGGGGTTCTGGCAGGCGCTTCCTTCGGCGCCGCGCTGGGAATGATCGTCTCGGACAGCTGGTTCGTCGTGCAGTCCTGCGCCTTTGTCTGCGGCTTCGCGGCTGTGCTCGTCGCGGTGGGGATAGCGCGGCTCTACCAGGGTGACCGGCTGCTGATGCTGATCCTCGGGGGGATCATCAGCGGCGCCCTGTTCACCTCTCTCCTGTCCATCGTCAAGTATCTGGCCGACCCGTACAACCAGCTTCCCGCCATCGTCTACTGGCTCATGGGAGGGCTTTCCCTGGCCGACGCCGGGACCGTGTACCCGGCCTCCCTCCCCATCGGAGCTGGGATACTCTGCCTGCTGCTGTTTTCCCGTTATCTCAACATCCTGAGCATGGGAGACGACGAGGCCAAGTCCCTCGGGATAAACGTGGGCCGCATCCGGATGATACTGATCTTCTTCGCCACCCTCATCAGCGCCCTGACCGTGGTGATCGGAGGACTCATCGGCTGGGTCGGCCTGATCATACCGCACGTGGCGCGGATGCTGGTTGGTCCCGACAACAGGGTCCTGATGCCCACGGCGGCCCTCATTGGCGCCGTCTACCTGATTGCGGTGGACGACGTCTCCCGGCTCCTCTTCAGCGTGGAGGTCCCCCTGGGGATCGTCACATCTCTCATGGGCATACCGTTTTTCGTACTCGTGCTGAAAAACGCACGGAAAGGTTGGGCGTGAACATGCTGCTCGTGGCCGAGAACGTTACCTTCGGATACCCGGACAAGCCGGTCCTGCATGATGTCTCACTCGCGGTGCGCAGGGGAGAGATCATCTCCCTCCTGGGACCCAACGGGAGCGGCAAGACCACCCTGCTGAAGACCCTGCTCGGATTCCACCGTATTGAAAAGGGGCGGGTGCTGTTCGAAGGGCGCTCGATCTCCTCCCTCGATCTGAAGTCCCTCGCGCGGAGCATCGCCTATGTGCCGCAGATACACCGGGCCTCCTTCGCCTACCGGGTGGTCGACGTGGTGCTGATGGGGAGGATTCCCCACAAGTCGTTCTTTTCCCGCTATACCGACGAGGATATGGACATCGCCCTCGCCACTCTCGACAAGCTGTCCATCCTTCATCTGAAAGAGAGACCCTATACCCGCATCAGCGGCGGCGAACGCCAGCTCACGCTCATTGCCAGGGCCATGACCCAGGGCGCCCACACCTTCATCATGGACGAGCCTGCCAACGGCCTGGATTACGGCAACCAGATCAAGCTGCTGGAAGGGCTGATGGACCTCTGCGACGAGGGGTACACCTTCATCAAATCCACCCATTTCCCGGACCACGCCCTGTGGGTGGCGGATCGGGTGGTCATGCTCAAGGAAGGCAGGATTATAGCGGACGGCGCGCCCGACGACGTCATTACCAGCGAGAACCTGTTCGCCCTGTACGGCAGGGAGGTGGACGTGCATTCATTGCGGGAGAGTTTCAAGGTCTGCATTCCAAGGAAGATCGGCAAATGCAGATGTGCGCCGTCAAAAAGGGATAAAAAATATGACAATGTCTGAACTTGAAATGAAACTGCCCAATGGATTTCACGATATAGCTATAAAAAAGATGACCTTAGATTATGAAAACAAGACCTTAAGTATGATTATAGTTATTGACGAAACAGGAAAAGAAGCCGAACTGTTTTTTAGTGGGATGGGAGAGTTACGTTTAAACAATGAAATTGTTTTTAACGGTGACCCTTTTTTATGGGTCACTGACTTTGGGTTAGAAAAAAAATACGCTGATGATTTGTATTCAGACTTTTATTTCTTTATTTCAAACCTGAACGCTTTTCTTAATTTTGAAGTTCAAAAAGCTGAGTTAAAGGAATACCCATAGTATGTTGTTGAGAAGCTAGCCATAATGACTGAGAGAAAAATAAACTATCTGACCCTTACAAACGTGGATTATTCTAGAGAATATTACGGGGACAAAGTTAGCTTTGTATATGCCCTCATTTTTTTACTACATTTTTCATTTTAGCTTTCGGTCCAATGAGGCAGCCTCAGTCAGAAATGGATTTTTAAACCGTTTGAGTTAATAGAATACGAGCTTCCCTTGGAATATTGAATCCAGGGAGGCCGTGCTGTCCATGACAAAGGAGGATTCATTCATGCTTATTACCGATGTTCGAGAAACGCTGCAACGCTGCATCGATTACCACGGCCACTTCTGTACCGGCCAGTCGCTCGGGGTCCGCATCGCCAAAAAAGGGTTGGAGCTGGCCGCCCCGGAAGACCTGAAGGACCTTATCGTTTTCATCGAGAACGACCGCTGTATCGCGGACGCGGTCCTGATAGCCACCGGCACCAGGCTGGGCCGGAGAAACCTGAAGTACGTGGATTACGGCAGGATGGCGGCGACCTTCATCAACCTGAAGCGGGATACGGCCTGGCGGGTGAGCCTGAAGCCGCGCGATTCGGCCAACGACGCCGGCGAGGACGCCAGGGAGCGCGTTCTCACGATGCCGGACGACGAGCTCCTCAACTGGAAGAAGGTCAAGGTTGAGCTGAAAAAAGAGGATCTCCCCGGAAAACCCCTGAGGACCGTACCGTGCGTCAGGTGCGGGGAAAAGGTGTTCGACGGGAAGGACGCCGTGGACCGGGAGACCGGCGAAGGGCCGTTGTGCAGGGCCTGCCTGGGCGGCTCCTACTACCAGGAGGCTTGACAGATGCGCCTCGCGGAACGCGCTGTCGTGATTCTGAGCGGACCGGGCCAGAGCGGGAAAACAACGCTTCTTGCCGCTCTGGTCAACCGGCTCCGGCGGGAGGGGCTGAAGGTCGCCGGCATTCTGGCCGAAGGTCTGTGGGAGAACGGGATACGCAGCGGGTTCGACCTGACGGACCTCTCCGACAGCAGTTCGACACCCCTCTGCCGACGCAGAGCCGACAACGGCCCGCAAAGCGGCATACCTTTCGACTTTTTCGAAGACGGTTTCGCCGCCGGGATAAAGGCGCTCTCGCCGGAGAGGTGCGCGGGGGCCGATGTGGTCGTCGTGGACGAGATCGGCTTTCTCGAACTGGATGGAAAAGGGTGGTCACCGGTGTTGCGGCCACTGCTGGAGCTGGACGGGGCGGTCCACGTCTGGGTGGTGCGGCGCAAACTGCTTGAGGCGGTGCGCGCTGTCTGGGTCCTTGCGACAGCGCAGGTCGTCACGGTGGAAGGGCCTGACGCCCTCAACCGGCTGAAAACCGCCTGCCTGAGCGGATTGGACAAGTTGCAAAACGGGAATCGAAAAGGAAAGACAGTGTCATGGAATCTCTGAAACTGGCCGTCGATTACGGGATTATCTGGCTGCTGGCCCTGCTGAGCGTGGTGGCGGTTGCCTGCGCCATCGAGCGGCTGCTGGTCTTCCGGCGGATACGTCCGGGTGATTACGCCGAAAAAAAGGAATTGGAGCTGGAGTTGACCCGCAAACTGCACGTCATCGCCACCATCGGCAGCAATGCTCCGTATCTGGGACTGCTCGGCACGGTCCTCGGCATCATGCTCACCTTCTACACCATGGGAAACGAGGGTTTCATGGACACCGGCAAGATCATGGTCGGCCTCGCGCTGGCGCTGAAGGCCACGGCCGTCGGGCTCCTGGTGGCGATCCCGTCGGTAGTTCTCTACAACCTGCTCCTGAGAAGGGTAAAGGTGCTCATCCTGCGATGGGAGATTATGCATGGAAGAAAAGGGGTTTGATTACATAAACGTCATCCCGTTCGTGGATATCATGCTGGTGCTCCTGACCATCGTACTGACGACATCGACGTTTATCGCCACCGGCGGCATCGCGGTCCAGCTTCCCAAGGCGTCGCGAAACAGCCAGGAAACACTGAAGGTCAGGACCATCGAGATCGACAGGAAGGGAACAATCTACTTCACCGGCAGCCCGGTCACCATCACGGAACTCGGGGAGGCGCTGAAAGCCCTGGACAGAAACAGCCCGTTTCTCATCAGGGCCGACCGGGATCTGCGGCTCCAGGCATTCGTGGACGTGCTGGATACGGTGAAGAATGCCGGGTTTCAGAAGGTCAGCCTCCAGGCAGAGCATAAGTGATGAGCAGCGGCAGAAAAGCGGTCGTTTTGTCCATACTGCTTCATGGATTGTTTCTCTGCGGCATCCATACCGTGGGAAGAACGTTCGCCGATACGGCGGCCAGGCCGGTCGTCATCGACTTCACCCTCATGGACTCCGGAGGGACGGCCCCGGAGCGGAGGGAAGCGGCGGCGAAGCAGCCTGCGGTGCCGGAGCCGAAACGGCGTGCCGAGGTTCGGGAGAAGACGGTCGTGAGGAAGGTGGAAAAGACGGAAACATGGCGGCCCGCGACGACAAACGTGCCGCAACCCGCGCTGGAGGCTGCGGGACCGGTTCCCGTATCATCGAAAGCCAATGAAGCCCGGCCGGAAAAGGTGGCGGCCACGCAGTCGGGCGGAAGCGGCGACAAGGGACCGGCCGCGCCGGTCGGGACCGCTGCCCCCGGCACTTCCGGAGGAGACGGGAGCTACTCGGGAGAGCAGGCGCACAGCAGGTATACCCGGGAGCATTACGCATACATCAAGGAGCTGATTGAAAAAAAGCTCTCCTATCCGCCTCGGGCCAGAAAAATGGGATGGACGGGGAGGGTCGTGGTCTGTTTCCAGGTATTGAAAAACGGCAGGGTGGACAAGGTGTGGATCAAGAACAGTTCGGGGTATGAAATCCTGGACAGGAATGTGATCGACACCATTCACGCGGTGGAGCCGTTTCCCCGCCCGCCGGAATGGGTGGAGCTGAGCATGCCGATAATCTATCGGATCGATTAGACAGGATCTGTATGGCAAACAACGATACGAGGAAGAACACAATGGAATGATCTGATTGCTGCTGAAATCGGGTTTGTATCTCCGACCCGCGCGTCCTGGGACGATTTCGTTATGGACGCCGGGCGATGGGTGCCGCTGGAAACGGCGACGCCTCCCTTTTGGAAAGGAGACGGTTCACCGGCTGTGAAGGCCGGCGAGTTTTGTCTCGCCGGCCTTTTTTATTGATGCGGGGTTTCGATTACCGCGTACATGCTGAAAACGGGAGTGAAAATGAAGGAAATGACATGTCTTCCAGCCTGATTCTGGACGAGGCGGCGGATATCCTGCGGGGACTGTACGGCAATGAACTCGATTCCATCGTCATCGAGCGGCTGGTGGTCGGGGTCTTCTTTGTCGGGGTGAAACTCACCAACGGGTGCGGCGGGATTGCCTACACCCCTCCCGAAGTTGTCAGGAGCGCCGGCAACCGCATCCTCAAAGGGAACACCCCCTCTATCCGCGGCATGCATGCAGTCGAGGCAATGGCCGGAACGATCCCCGGCCCCTTTGCCCATGTCATCAGGCTGGCCACGCTGAACGCCCTGTCGGTTCCGTTCTTTGAAGCCGGGCGCTACACCGTTGATTCGAGCGGCGACGTATCCGGGATCCGATCCCTTTTCCGCGGTCGACGGGTCTGCATGGTGGGTGCCATTATCCCGCTCCTGAAGCGGCTTCAGGAACTGGGTCCGGCCGAGGTCACCATCATCGACCGCAAGAAGGAAACCCGGCAGGAGGCCGAAGCAGGGTACGGCATGTTCGTTCCCGTGGAACGCACCGCCGAAGCCCTTGCCCGCTGCGAGACGGCCGTCTTCACCGGGGCCGCCATCGCCAACGGCAGCATCGAACAACTCATCGGCTTCGTCCCTGCAGATGCGGCCATGGCGGTTGTCGGACCGACCGCCGGTTTCGTTCCCGAGCCGCTCTTCCGGCGCAACGCCGCCATGGTCGGCACAGTGGCGGTGACCGATATCGACCTGGCCCTGGACGTGCTCGGCGAGGGTGGGGGAGGGTACCGGCTGTTCGGGACCTGCATGCGCAAAATAAACCTGCTCAATACGGAGCGGTTCCGGCGCCTGGGCCTGGACTGTTCCTGTTGAGGCGGCGGACATGGGCCGCACCACATCTTTCCCCATGGGAAAGTAAAATTCAATGAAGAAGGAGGAGTAACCAGCTATGAGAGAATTTTGGATTGCAACGCTGCTTTTGTGTTTTGTCATGGTGACGAGCGGGGCTGCGCGGGCAGAGGAGAAGCAGGGGGAAGGGTATGAAAGCTATTCACTCGGGGAGGTCTACATTTCGAGCGAAAAGCAGCCCGTAACCAAGGAGGCCTCGATCACCAACGAGATTACGGCCGAGGACATGAAAGCCACGAACAGCCGCACCGTGGCCGAAGCGTTGGCGAACACCCCGGGCGTGACCGTGATCACGAACGGGAGGAACGAGCCGATGGTCTCGATCCACGGTTTTTTCGATCAGAGCAGGATCCTGGTGCTTATCGACGGCGTCCCGTACTATGAAACCGAACGCGGGTATCTCGATCTGAACCAGTTTTCCACTGACAATATTGCCAAGATCGAGGTAACCAAGGGGGCCGCATCGGTTCTATACGGGGCGAATGCCGAAGGGGGGGTCATCAATATCATCACCAAGAAGGGGACTGAGAAACCGTCCTTTTCCGTAAACGCCGAAGGCGGCGACGTGGATTATTACAAGGCATCCGCTTCCCACGGCATGAAAAAGGGCATCTTCAACTACTGGCTCAATTATGAGCACAGTCAGGCCCACGGATGGCGGATGTCCAACGATTTCAGGCCGATGGTCGGAAGCAGTTTCGACAACAGCACGAGAACCACCATCAACGGGGTATTCGAAGACGGCGGCACCCGCAATCAATCCAACTACTCGAAAGACAGCGTCTGGGCCAAGTTCGGCATCGAACCGTCGGAGGGATCCGAGTACTTCCTGAATTTTCACTATATAACAAGGGACAAGCCGATCCCGAGCAACATCCGCTCCGTCAGGCGCTTTACGGCCCGGCCCGCCTTTACCAACTTCTTCGGCTTCAACCGGTATGACGACTGGGGTCTGGACCTGAGCGGACAGCAGAAACTGGGCGACAAGGTCACCATGAAGGGAAAGATCTTCTACCACAATCACGCCGACGCCATGGACTCCTATTCCGACTGGAACTACAACAACATCCTCGCCAGGAGCGCCTACTATGATTACATGATAGGCGGTTCGCTCATCACGGAGTTCAGACCCGTCTCATGGAACAAGGTCAGCCTCGCGTTAAACTATCGGGGCGACTCGCACAAAGAGCGGGCGGACAACTACCTGCCGTTCGAAAACTTCTTCGCCTGGACCGGGTCGGTGGGGATCGAGGACGAAGTGAGCATAACAAAGAACTTCTCAGTAGCTGTGGGGGCGAGCTACGACTGGTTCAAGGTCACCGACGCAAACCAGAACAACACCGCTTCCGGCACCGGGGCTTTCATCAGCCAGACCCCTCTGCCCACCGGCCCGACCACGAACAGCTTCAATCCCATGATCAGCGCGGTCTATCTCTTTCCGGAGAATACGAAGCTGTTCGCGTCCGTTGCCCGCAAGACCCGCTTTCCGACCCTGCGACAGCTCTACGCCAACATAGATACCGGCAGTTATGAACTGAAACCCGAAAGCGCCATCAATTCCACCATCGGAGTGTCACGGCCGTTTGGCAATTTCATGTGGGGTCAACTGTCGTTTTTCTATCACAGCATCTCCGATATGATAGTTCAGGCCGTATCCGGTCCTTACCAGCCATATGAGAATCTCGGGAATGTCGAGGTCTACGGCATCGAAGTGGCGACCGAATTCTATCCGATGAAGGACCTGGTGCTGAGGCTCGGCTACAACTACAACCACGCAACCGATCAGACCGAAGGCAGGGCTACCGAACACGTGGTGAATGTGCCCGAGCACAAGCTGGATATGGGTGTGCAGTATACGGTGCCGTACACCAAGACACGGATAGACCTGAACGGTATCCTTCTCGCCGACATGTTCACGCAGCTGCCGACCCCGACCAGGCCGACAACGGAAATCCAGAGCGTCGCAGGCTATTTTCTGCTCAATGCGCGGGTCTCCCAGAAGTTCCTGGATAATTTCGAGGCATACATAGCCTTCAACAATGTCTTTGACCGGAACTATGAGTACAGCTACGGCTTGCCCGCGCAGGGACGCAACATCTTCGGCGGGATCACCGCCAGGTTCTGACGGCTCCGGCCGCAACGGCTTCCTCCTCCTCCTCGGGTTGCGATGGCCGCCGGTTCCGCCTCCTTCCGGCGGCCCCCTTTTTTCGAGGAAGGGGTGAGGTTCCATGACCAGACCTGCCGGGTTTCGGAAACCCGGCAGGTCTCTAAAAAGGTGAAACTGATATGAAGAGAGCCGGCATATGCGTGCAGTGGTCAATTGCGTTCATTGTACTGCTCATGCTGTTTTGTCTGGCGGCGACCGTCGAGGCGCGTGACATCACCGACATGTTCGGCAGACGTTTCAGCCTGTCCGGCCATCCCCGGAAGGTCTTCAGCGCCTCGCCGCCCGATACCTGGCTGCTGTACGCAATCGACCCGACGGTACTGGCCGGGCTGAACCTCCCAATCAGGGAACAGGACAAAAGATATCTGCACAAACACGTGCTGCGCCTTCCCCTTATCGGCGGCACCTTCGGCGAGGCGTCGACCCCGAACATGGAGTCGTTGCTGCGGCTGAATCCCGAGCTGGTGGTGGTGTCCAACGATGAGACTTCCCTGAGCCTGAAGGTCAACCAGGGGATGAAGATGCTGAAAAGTCCGGTCCTCGAAATGACCCTTGCCAGGCTCTCCGATTATCCCGAGGCATTTTTGCGCATGGGACGGCTCCTCGGAAGGGAGGAACGGGGGAAAAGACTGAGCGACTACTGCCGGAAGACGCTTGCGCAGGCCGCCTCTTTTTCCCGGAGCATTCCGAACAGCCGGAAGGTTTCAGTCTACTACGCGGAAGGGGTGGACGGGCTTACCACCGAGTGCGACGATTCGCGGCACAGTGAACTTATCGGGCTGGCGGGAGGGGTGAACGTGCATCGCTGCAAGGCCGGGGACCTCTTCGGCATGGAGAAGGTAGCGCTTGAGCAGGTGCTCGTCTACAATCCCGAGGTGATCCTTGTCATGGACAAGAATTTTTACCGGAGGGTGTGGAGTGACCCCCGATGGCGAAGGGTCCGGGCCGTAAGGAACCAAAAAGTTTACCTCATTCCGAATCAGCCCCTCAACTGGTTCGACCGTCCCCCGACGTTCATGCGTTTCATCGGGCTCAAATGGGTCATGAAGTCGCTCTACCCGAAGGAATATCCCGTGGACATTGCCGGGGAGGCGCGGGAGTTCTACCGGCTGTTCCTGGGGGTCGAGGTGCCGGATGGGGAAATACGGAAGTTGATCTCCGGCGTGCCGTAGCAAGGCGGACCCGCCGGGTTTCGTACACCTGGCAGGTCTTGTTGTCACCTTCAAATCAGGTTTGCGTAAAGGAGTAAGACGTGCACAGAATATCGCATCTGTTGACAGCCGTACTGCTGGTCGTCCTCATGTCCGTGGCAATAGCCGAAGCCAGGGAGATCACCGACATGTACGGCAGGCGGCTTTCCGTACCGGACCGTCCTCGGAAAGTGGTCAGCATCGGGCCGACCGGCACGTATCTCCTCTACGCGATTGACCCCACGATGCTTGCCGGCCTTAATTTTCCGGTCAGGGAACATCAGAAGAGATACCTGCATGCCCGTTTGAGCCGTCTCCCCGTGATCGGCTGGTTCGGTCAGGGGCAGACGCCGAACCGGGAAACGCTGATGCTGATAGACCCGGACGTCATCTTCACCTCGAAAATGGATCAGGCGCTCAGCAACAAGATCTACGAACATCTGAAAGTCATGAAAATGCCGGTTGTCGAGTTGACGGTCGAGACGCTTTACGACTATCCTGAAGCCTTTCTGAGCGCCGGCCGGATTCTGGGCAGGGAAAAGCGCGCCATGGAACTGGCCGACTACAGCCGAAGAACGCTGCTGGAGGCGGAGGATGTCGTGAAAAGAGTGCCGCGCAATGAAAGGGTGTCCGTCTATTATGCCGAGGGGCCTGACGGTCTCAGCACCGAGTGCGACACTTCCAGGCATTCGGAGCTGATCCGCCTGGCCGGTGGAATGAACGTGCACCGATGCGTGGCCAGGAATCCGTACGGGATGGAGAAGGTTTCCATGGAACAGGTGCTTATCTACAATCCGCAGGTGATTCTGGCCTTTGATAAGGGTTTTTATCGGAGGGTTTTCAAAGACCCCCTCTGGAGAAACATAAGGGCCGTGAAAACAGGGAGAGTGTACCTGATTCCAGAGGAGCCGATCAACTGGTTCGACCGTCCCCCGTCCTTCATGCGCATCATCGGCCTCAAGTGGGTCCTGAACAGCTTCTACCCCAATCGGTACGCGGTGGATATAGTCAGGGAAGCGCGGGAGTTTTATCGGCTGTTTCTTGGAGTGGAGATGCAGGAGCCGGAGATGAAGAGAATATGCAACCGTTGATAACGGGAGGAAAGGCGATGCCGGCCCCTTGCCGGCAAACCGGTCAGCCGAAAAAACGGCAGACCATGCGATCCATGTGAAGGCTCACCATTGCATTGACGTGAAACGATGACGGAACGGCCGGGTCTCGCCGGGTATGCCGTCGATGCCGCCTTCCTTGTGGTAGACAAAAAAGCGAATTGAGAAAATGCTTGCATCCGTCATATATTTTTGTATATAACGAAACGTGCCGACATAATTGTATACGAGCTCCGACCCGTCTCTCCTACGGCATCCGCTATGGAGGGGGGGCTGTGGGCGTCGCCGGAAACAGCGCCGCCTCCCGTGTTTGGAAAGGAGTGAACATTGTGGCTCTCTGCGGCCGGCGGATGTTTGTCTCCGCCGGCCGTTTTATTTGTGGCGTACTCATGCCGCAGAGGAAATCATTATGAACAGGATGATTCAATACATACTCGAATTGCTGGAACAGGGCGAAGACGTGGTCTTGGCAACCGTCGCCGATACTCCCGGATGCAACCGTCTGGCAGGAGCGCGGATGGTGATTCGAGCCGACGGCCGCACCTGCGGAAGCATCGGAGGGGGGATGCGTGAGGCCGGGGTCCAGCGTGTCGCGTCCGAACTTTTCGCGTCCCGCGGCCCGCTCATCCGGATAGTGACCGAGCCGGGAGAAGATGTTGTTGCATCGCGGGCCTCCTGCGGCAGCGGGGCAGTGGTTGTCGTCGAGCATATCGCCTCGATACCGGCCAACGTGAGCTTGTTCCGGGAGCTGCTCGAAGCCCACCGGAAAGGTCTGAAGTGCTGTCTCATTACCTCCGTCTCCGGGGGCGGCGCGGAAGGGGGACCGCCGGCACGGATTCTCGCCCTGTCCGATGAAAGTCCGCGTACCATCGGCATGGCCGACCCGGCCGTCGATTTTTTCATATCGGGGGAAATGCTGGGCAGGATACGCCTGCCGGTCATTGAGGACCTCGGCGTCAGGAAATTCTTTCTCAGCCCCTGGAGTGCCCCTGAAACCGTCTTTATCTTCGGCGCTGGTCACGTTGGACAGGAAGTTGCTGAGTTGACCGAAAAGTCCGGTTTCAGAACGATTGTGCTGGACGACAGGGCAAAGTACGCCAACCGGGATCGATTCCCCACGGCAGAGGTGGTGGTGCTCGATTCATTCGATGACTGCTTCAGAGGGCTTGCCGTCACCAATGACAGCTACGTCATCATCGTCACCCGTGGCCATCGCTATGAAAAGGCGCTGGTGAAACAGGCCCTCGGGACCCGGGCGGGCTATATCGGCCTCATCGGAAGCGTCAGAAAGCGCGACGCCCTCTTCGCGGAGCTGGCCGGAGAAGGGTTCAGCATCGATGATCTTCTGCGGGTCTATTGCCCCACCGGTATCAGCATTCTGGCCGAGACCCCACCGGAGATTGCGGTGAGCATTGCAGCCCAGCTCGTTCTCCTCCGCTCCAGGAAAAAGGCGGCGGACCGTCGGGAGGTCCGTATGACCCCGGTGTCGGGCTTCCTCCGGAACCCTCAGGACCGTGAAGCCGACGGGTTTCCCCTGGCACGGATGATAGTGTGAGGGTGCCCGCTTTCGGGGTTCTCTTCGGTTTCCGGCCGGGAGACTTGAAAGGATGAAGGCTGTTTGTTGAGCAGCCTTGCAAAGGGAATGCGCATGTCACGACAGCAGCCGGCTCCGGGCAACCGGGGTGCGGAGGTCAACTGGAAGAGAATCATCAGCGACACCCTGCGGGACATGGATATCGTTCCGGACGGCTTTTCCGGGAAGATCACCATTTCCTTCAAGGACGGCGGCATCAGTTATCTGGAGAAGAAAGAGGTATTCAAATAGGTTCCGCAGGAGCTTGTACCCGCTACCGGCCTGAAGAATGCAAGCAGATCCTCCATGGGCATACGGCATATGAGGCGCACCGGGATCGGTGTCCGTCGGCCGGAGCTTGCGCAGTGAGGAAATGGGATAATGTTGGACGTATCGATACGCAAGGTATTTCCCGGTATAACCGTTGAGGTGGCGTTCTCCTTCGAGAACGGGATCCTGGTGCTGTTCGGTCCCTCCGGCTCCGGGAAGACCACCATCCTCAACTCCATCTGCGGGCTGCAGAAGCCCGACGTGGGCCGCATTTCCCTCGGGGAGAGGCTGTTCTTCTCATCGGAGCAGTCGATCAACATCCCTGTCAGGAAGCGGAAGATAGGATACGTTTTTCAGGAATACGCCCTCTTTCCCCACATGACCGTGATGAAAAACGTGCTCTACGGGGTACCGGGCGGCTGCAAAAAGGGGAAGCGCTGCCGTATGGGCGTACGCGACGTGTTGGAGATGCTGAAGATTGACCATCTCAAGGACCGTTATTCCGCCAACCTGTCGGGAGGAGAGAAGCAGAGGGTCGCGTTGGCGCGTGCCTTGATGGTGGAGCCGGACCTGCTGCTGCTGGATGAGCCCCTGTCGGCGCTTGACTTCGCCACCCGAAGCGAATTGCGGCTGGAGCTGAAGCAGCTGCAGAGGACCTGGGGTATCCCGTTCGTGCTGGTCACCCACAGCAGGGAGGAGATGAAGTCCCTGGCCGATGAAGTCCTGTTCCTGGAAAGGGGGAAACGCTGCGGGTGTTTCCAGTCGACCCAGCCCGGGGGGCTGGAGAAGGCGGTCTGACAACGGAACCCGGCATGAGTCGTTCACCGGCCCTATAAAAAGTAGTTCAGTTTCCATCCGGAAAGTGTCGCCAGGGGACGGGTCGGAACTTCCCCGAAGCCCCTCGTAATCGGTCACCATCCTTCGCCCGGATCTTAAATACTCTGCTGGATTCAGGCGCTTTCCCGTAATTCACCTGATTGCACTGAATCCGTACGAGAGGCTCCGTAAAAGCCCCGACCCGTCCCTCATAACATTTTTCCAGGGTTTCAGGATGGGAACTAAGTCTATTTGATAAGGCATAACGGATGTAACACAACATACTAAGGAGGAAGGTATGAGAAAAACGGCAAGCTTATTGGCATTTCTGTTTGTTGCGGTGTTTCTTGCCGGTCCCGTTGCCCAGGGGACGGCGCGTGCCGCGGAAAAGAAGGTCGTCCAGGTCTCGGCCGCGATCAGCTTGAAGGACGCTCTCGGCGTCCTGAAGGATATGTATGCCAAGACGGCGCCTGGCGTGGGTGTCCAGTTCAACTTTGGTTCATCGGGAATGCTGCAGAAACAGATCGAAGAAGGCGCCCCGGTTGACCTGTTCATCTCGGCCGGGAAGAAGCAGATGGACGAGCTGTCCGCCAAGGGGCTTATCGTTCCCGAAACCCGTTCGGACCTGCTGGGAAACGAGATTGCGCTGGTGGTGGCCAAAGAGAAAAAAGGGATCATTCGGACATTCGCGGACCTGGCGGACAAGGCTGAGTCGATCAGTATCGGCCAGCCCGAGACGGTACCGGCCGGCAAGTACGGTAAGGAAACCCTGGTCAGCCTGCAGCTCTGGGACAAGGTGGAGAAAAAGGTCATGTTCGCCAAGGACGTGCGTCAGGTCCTGGCCTATGTGGACTCAGGGAACGTGGATGCGGGTCTCGTCTATGTCACCGATACGGTCGTCATGACGAGCGGCGTGGTGGCCGCCATGGCGCCGAAGGGGTCGCACTCCCCCGTCGTCTACCCAATGGCGGTTATCAAGGATTCCAAACAAAAGGATGAGGCACGGAAATTCATGGAATTCCTGAAGACTCCGCAGGCGGCCAAGGTGTTCGCACAGTACAAGTTCATACCCCTGGCCGGAAATCTCTGACGCGAGAAGCAGCGGTTCCGTTTTCTTTCTCCAGCGACGGGCGTCGCGGTCTCTGTTCCGCGACGCCCGTCGTGCGTTTGTATCCCGTCCCCCGTGGAGCCGGGGTGACAGAAGTGTTTGACTCTCAAGTAAAAAAACAGTAATTTAGGCCCTGAAATCTTCAGGGAGTCCGACATGGTACGCGGCATCTTTTTTCTCCTCCTTTTCGTCCCCTTTACCCTGTTCGTCATCTTCACCGGAGTGCCGATAACGTTTTTCGATCCCACCGGGAAATTCCTTCATGCCTACGGCAAGCTCTGGGGCCGCGTGGCGCTGATCTTCGCCGGGGTCAGAGTCGAAGTACAGGGGGCAGAGAAGATCCCGCGGGACGTGCCGCTGATTTTCATGGGCAACCACCGGAGCAACTTCGACATCCTTGTGCTCTATGCCGGGCTGCCGCACCACTTCAGTTGGATCGCCAAGGAGGAACTGTTCCGGATACCCCTGTTCGGTTACGCCATGAAGCGGGCCGGCTACCTGCCGCTGGACCGGAGCGACGGACGCCGCGCACTGAAGACCATGGAGGCGGCGGCGGAAAAGATCCGCGGCGGGGTGAGCGTGGTAATCTTCCCGGAGGGTACCCGCTCGATGGACGGAAACCTCCTCCCCTTCAAGCGGGGCGGGTTCCTGCTGGCGGCCCGGGCCGGGGTGCCGGTGGTGCCGTTCACCATCAACGGCAGCGCCCGGGTCAACCCTCCCAAGCAGGTGAAGATCAAGCCGGGAAAGATCACCATTCGCTTCGGCGACCCCATCCCCACCGAGGGTGCCACCGGCAAACGCCGCGACGAGCTCATCGACCGGGTCAGGGCCGCCATCGAGGCGGGGCTGGAGTCCTGACGTGGCGTGGCTGCACGGGGCAATGATAGCCGTCGGCGTCGCGCTCGTCGGCTGGGGGCTCCCGGCGGCCCACCGGCTGAGGAGCCCTCTGGACATTCCGGCCGCTCTGGCGGTGTTGGCGGGGGTCATGCTGGGACTGCTCGGCGCGCTGCTGCTGGCGGTACCCGGATTTTTCAAGGGATAGGCCGCGCCGTGGGGACCGTCAAATCCGTTATCCTCCACGCGCTGATCATCGCGCTGATCGCCGTGGCCCTCCTCTGGAGCAACACCCTGACCCGCCAGAGTGAGCAGTTCTCCCGGGGTGAGGAGGCGCGCGGCCGTGGAGATCTCATCGCCGCCGTTGCAGGTTACGAGGCGGCGATCCACATGTACACCCCGTGGAGTTCCCGGGTGGAGACCGCCGCCGAAAGGCTCTGGGCCATCGGCAAAGAGTTCGAGCGCAAGGGGGATACGGAGCGGGCGCTCATCGCCTACCGTTCCCTCAGGAGCTCGTTCTACGCGGTCCGGGGGCTGACCCTGCCGGGGAGGGGGTGGATCGAGCGGTGCGACGGGAAGATAGCGCAGCTGACACCGAAAGAGCACCATGACGACTGATACGACTGAAAACAACGGCCTCAGGATCATCCCGCTCGGGGGGCTGGGCGAGATCGGCCTGAACATGACGGTGTACGAGTACGGCGAGGACATCATCGTGGTCGACTGCGGCCTGATGTTCCCCGAGCCTTTCATGCTCGGCATCGACCTGGTCGTCCCGGACATATCCTACCTGCTGGAGCGGAGCGACCGGATTCGGGGCATCTTCCTGACCCACGGCCATGAGGACCACATCGGCGCGCTCCCCTTCGTGCTCCAGGACCTGGCCGCTCCCCTGTACGGCACCGCTCTCACGCTCGGCTTCGTGAAGGAGAAACTGAAGGAGTACCACCTGGACGACCTGGTGGATCTGCGGGTGGTGACGCCCCCCGCCAGGGTCGATGCCGGCGCCTTCAGCGTCGAGTTCTTCCGGGTGGCCCATTCCATCGTTGACGGTTGCGGCATGGCCATAGGCTCCCCGGAGGGGACGGTGATCCACACCGGAGACTTCAAGCTGGACCAGACCCCGGTGGACGGACGGCCCACCGACCTGGCGACCCTTGCCCGTTACGGCGAGCAGGGGGTGCTGGCGCTCCTGTCCGACTCCACCAACGTCAAGCGGGAGGGGTTCACCCTCTCGGAGCGGCTGGTGGGGGAGGCGTTCGACGAGATCTTTCCCACCTGCGCCGGAAGGATCATCGTGGCGGCCTTCTCCAGCAACATCCACCGGGTGCAGCAGGTGGTTGACTCGGCGGCCCGCTGCGGCCGCAAGGTCCTGCTGAACGGCCGCTCCATGGTGGCCAACGTCCAGATTGCGCGTGAGCTGGGCTATCTGCGCATCCCGGACGGCCTGCTCATGGACCTGAAGGACCTGCATCGTCTCCCCAAGGAGGAGGTATGCATGATCACCACCGGCTCCCAGGGGGAGCCCATGAGCGCCCTGACCAGGATCGCCATGGACGACCACAAGCAGATCAGGCTGGAGCCCGGAGACACGGTGATCCTCTCCTCGCGCTTCATCCCGGGGAACGAGAAGACCATTTCGGACCTCATCAACCACCTCTACCGGCGGGGTGCCGAGGTATATCACGAAAAGGTCTCTGAGGTGCACGTCTCCGGTCACGCCAGCCAGGAGGAGCTCAAGCTGGTGATGAACCTGGTGCGCCCCCGCTTTTTCATCCCCATCCACGGCGAGTACCGGCACCTGGTCTGGCATGCCCGGCTGGCCCGCAGGACAGGTATCGCCGAGGAGCGCTGCCTCCTGGCGGTGAACGGCGACGTGATCACCTTCCGGGACGGTGAGGGCGCCATCAGCGACAGGGTCGAGGCCGGGCGGGTGTTCGTGGACGGCAAGGGGATCGGCGACGTGGGGGAGATCGTGCTCAAGGACCGCAAGCACCTCTCCGAAGACGGCATGGTGGTGGTCATCATCGCCATCAACCAGGGGACCGGCGAGATCATCTACGGTCCCGACATCGTCTCGCGCGGGTTTGTGTTCGAGGACGAGAGCCAGGAATACCTGGACGAGACCAGGAAGATAGTGCTGGACACCCTGGCAGGGGTGAACCTGGAGGTCATGGCCGACTGGAACGAGGTGAAGATGGAGGTGCGCCGGGTGCTGCGCCGCTTCTTCAACAAGACCATCGAGCGGCGGCCGGTCATCCTGCCGGTGATCCTGGAAATGTAGGCTCACTATGAACACGGAAAGAAAAGCCAAGCTGACACAGGAGATCAAGGGGATAGCGCTGGGGGCCGCCGGGCTGTTTGTCCTGATAGCCCTCCTTTCCTTCAGTGCCGACGACCTTTCCTTCAACTCCTATTCCTCCGGCAGCGGGACCCAGAATTTCGGGGGCAGGGTGGGGGCCTACCTGGCGGACGCGCTGTTCGAATGGTTCTTCGGACTGGCTTCTTACGCCATCCCGCTCATGCTGCTGCTGATCTCCTACAAGCATCTGCGCTTCAAGGACATCAAGTGGCGGGTATACAAGGTGGTGGCGTTCCTGGTGTTCCTGGTCTCCCTGTCCACCCTGTTCGGCTTCCACAAGCCGACCACCGGCTTCCTCGGCCAGAATGTCTCGACCGGCGGCGCGGTGGGGATTCTGCTGGCTGACCTGCTGAAGACCCTGCTGGGCGTGCCCGGAGCCATGCTGCTGCTCCTCACGATCCTGGCCGGGTCGGTCATGATCCTGTCGCGGTTCTCATTCGTGCTGTTCGCGGGATGGGGGATCAGCTCCCTCAAGAGCCGCTGGGCAAATTATCGGGAAAAGCAGGCCCTGAACCGCGAGCTCAGGGACCGGCACGAACCGGGCGTCGAGAAGCCCGCCCCCCAGATCCGTCCCGCGGCCGTCACCCTCCCGCCACCGGCGCCGGTGATGAAGAAAGAGAAAAAGCGTGACGAGGCCAAGGCGGCGCCGGTGCAGGAGTCCTTCGATTTCGCCAGGGCCGACGGGCCGTACCGCACCCCGCCCCTGTCGCTGCTGGACACCCCGCCGGATACCAGGCGGCACGTGGATCGCGAGGTCCTGACCATGAACGCCCGTCTGCTGGAGAAGAAGCTCAGGGACTTCAGCGTCGAGGGGGAGGTGGTGGAGATCTGCCCCGGACCGGTCATCACCATGTACGAATACGCCCCCGGCCCCGGCATCAAGGTGAACCGCATCGCCAGTCTTTCCGACGACCTCTCCATGGCCCTCCAGGCCCTCTCCATCCGGATCGTGGCCCCCATCCCGGGCAAGGGGGTGGTGGGGATCGAGATCCCGAACCGGGAGCGGGAGATGGTCTTCCTGCGGGAGATCTTCGGCACCGACGAGTTCCACCGCGGCAAGATGAAGCTTCCCATGGCCCTGGGCAAGGACATCGCAGGCGCGCCGGTGGTCACCGACCTGGCCCGCATGCCCCACCTGCTGGTGGCCGGCGCCACCGGTTCGGGCAAGTCGGTCTCCATCAACACCATGGTCCTCTCGCTCCTCTACACGGCCACGCCCCAGGACGTGCGCATCATCATGGTGGACCCCAAGATGCTGGAGCTCTCCATCTACGAGGGGATACCGCACCTGCTGCTGCCGGTGGTCACCAACCCGAAGAAGGCGTCGCTGGCCCTGAAGTGGGCGGTGAAGGAGATGGAGCGGCGCTACCGCCTCATGAGCGACAAGGGGGTCAGGAACATCGACTCCTACAACAGGAAACTGGAAAAGGAGGAGCAGGAGGGGGAGTCCGCCGCGGAAGAGGTCATCGTCATGGACGAGGTGGTGGAGGTCCCGGCCGAGGCCGAAGCGGCGGGATTCCAGCCCTCGCTGGAACAGGAGGAGGCCCTGGAGCACGGCCACCTCCCCTACATCGTCATCGTGGTGGACGAACTGGCCGACCTGATGATGGTGGCCGGGCGGGAGGTGGAGGAGTCCATCGCCCGGCTGGCCCAGATGGCCCGGGCCGCCGGCATCCACCTGATCCTGGCCACCCAGCGGCCGTCGGTGGACGTGATCACCGGCCTGATCAAGGCCAACTTCCCGGCCCGCATCTCCTTCCAGGTCTCATCCAAGATCGACTCCCGCACCATCCTGGACTGCAACGGCGCCGAGAACCTGCTGGGTGCCGGCGACATGCTGTTCCTCCCGCCCGGAACGGCCAAGCTGCAGCGCATCCACGGCGCCTTCGTCTCCGATTCGGAGGTGCAGCGGGTGGTGGATTTCCTCAAGAAGCAGGCCAAGCCGGTTTACGAGAGAGCCATCCTGGAGATGAAGGAGACCGGCGACAAGGAGGAGGACGAGGACTTCATCGACGAGCGCTACGACGATGCCGTGGCCCTGGTGATAGAGACCCGCCAGGCCTCCATCTCCATGGTCCAGCGTCGCCTCCGCATCGGCTACAACCGGGCGGCCCGCATCATCGAGCGGATGGAGCAGGAGGGGATCGTGGGTCCCTCCGACGGCACCAGCCGGCCCCGCGAGGTCTTCGTCAACAAGCTGTAGCGGTGCTCTCGGGGCGGCCGGTTCCCCGGCCGTCCCGTTACTTCCCCGTCCCTCCCCTCTCGATATCTTTTTTTCTCCCGTGCGTTTGTGAACCTCTCCGGAACGGTTAAACTTTTGGTAGCCGGCGACATTTTCGAGGATTCCGGATGTTATCCCCTTCCTCCTTCCCCCGGGTCATGACGCCTGAGTGGTGGGATGAGCCGGCGGTGGCGGCTGACTTTCCGGAAATGGTCGACGACGTCTGGCCCCGGGAAGGGACGAATTATTTAGTCTCTGTGAAGGGTATGGTATTGCTTAAAATTCAAATTTGGCGTACTTGTTTGAAAGGGCCTCGATATCCCATCAAAGCGGGTGGGTATATTGATTGCCGGAGAAATCCGCCTCGAACCGCCGAGGGGAGGAGGGACACATGATGGTTCTCGTAACCAGGAAAGTTTGGGGCCTTAAGGTCTGGATGGCCGCTCTCGCGTTCGTAGTCGTCCTGCCGCTGTTTGCGGCACCGGACACGGCTCAGGCCGGGCGCGACGGCGATGACGGCCGTCGCTCGGAGTTCACAGGAATTATTCAGGAGCGACCGGAGCGCTCACTGCAAGGCAAATGGGTGATCGGTGGACGTGCCTTTACCACCGACGGCGGTACTGAATTTGACCAGTCGGAGGGAACATTGACGGTTGGAAGCTGCGCAAAAGTGGAGGTGCGCAACGGACGCGTGCACGAGATCGATAGTGAGCCGATGCGCGATTGTCAATGAATCCATCTCTGGCGGTGCATGGAACGGGAGGATGGCTTCCGCCCGGAGAGGCCGGGCGTGTTTTTCCCGCTTAAACAACGCCTCCCGATCCTGTTATACTTAGTCAATCAGGAATTCGGCTTCTGAGCCGGCGCCGGCTCCCCGGGACGGTCCGGTATGCAGGCGCCCGTTTTCTCAAGCATCCAGGAGGAACCGGCCATGAAGATACTGTCGGTAATGATAGGGACACTCCTTCTCCTTGCCCCGCTCGCCGCTCCGGCCGCCGAAGCGCCGGTGGGAAGCGTCAAGGCTGTAAAGGGGACGGTGTCGATCATCAGGGTCGCTGCCGCGGTGGAAGCGAAAAGCGGCACCCGGGTCTACCGGAACGATATTCTCAGGACCGGCGCCGACGGCTCCATGTCCATGGTGTTCCGGGACGACACCCTGCTGTCCCTGGGGCCCGGGAGCGAACTGACGGTCAACGAGTTCGTCTTCTCCCCGGCGGACGGGAAACTGTCCATGGTCACCAGGCTTCTCAAGGGGAGCGCCGTCTATCTGTCCGGGATAATCGCCAGGCTGTCGCCGGAGTCGGTCCGCTTCGAGACGCCCGTGGCGAATATCGGCATCCGGGGAACCATGTTCGCCGTCAGGGTGGACCCGGAGTAACGGCTCCCGGCTGCACCTCATTTCCGCTTCAGAAATTCAGCCCCCGCATTGCGAGGTGATCAATGAAAGCAAGGGGAATCTTTCTGCTCTGCGCGCTGGCCCTTGTATCCCTGACATCCTGTGCAAGGAACAAGGGCATGGTTGTCCTTCTTCCCGATCCAGACGGCAAAGTGGGACGGGTGGTGGTCTCCAATAAGGGTGGGACCCAGGTGCTGAAGAACGCCGGTCACATGGTGGAGGTGCCGGATGCCGACAAGGCGCCTCTCCCCCCCGTGGCCATGGACGCCGGGCAGATAGGCAGGAACTTCGGTGAAGCCATGTCCCTGGTGCCCCCTCCCCCGATACATTTCATCCTCTACTTCAAGACCGACACAACCGAGCTGACCGAGGAATCCAGGAAGCTTCTGGCTCAGGTGCTCCCGACTACCGTGGAGCGCAGGTCGACCGATGTGAGTGTGGTGGGGCACACCGATACCACGGGGACCAGGGAGTACAACTGCAACCTCGGCATGGAGCGCGCCCTCCTGATCAAAAAGATTCTTGTCTCCCTGGGCAGCGATCCGGCATACATTGAGGTAACCTCCCATGGCGAGGGGAATCCCCTGGTAAAGACGGCGGACGAGGTGCCCGAACCCCGCAACCGCCGGGTCGAGGTGGTGGTGCGGTGAGGCAATCCGAAACCGGTCCGGATTAATATAGATACCTAAAGAGGGGACATGACATTCCTTGCGGTACGGGCGGCTCTCCTGGCGAAGCCGAAAAATATACGCGGCTGGATTTTCCTGGCGGGCCTCCTGGTCACGCTCCTCATGGCCGTAATGACGGTCTGGAAGCCGGTTTTTTTCCGTTTTATCGACTACAAGACCTATGACACCCTGGTACGCTCGGGCGGGCTTTCTCCCGCCGGGACCACCCCCCCAAGCCCGGTGATTGTAGATATCGACGAACAGAGCCTGGCCCGGTTCGGCCAGTGGCCGTGGCCCCGCTACCATGTGGGGCTGCTGTTGCAGAAGATCCGGGACCTGGGAGCGTCCGGCGTCGGACTGGACATGGTCTTTCCCGAGCAGGATCGGACCTCGCTGGGCGTCATCAGGGAGGAGATGCTGCGGGAGTACGGTATCAGCATCGATCTGAGCCGGGTCCCGGCGAATCTCACCGACAACGATACGATACTGGCCGCCGCCCTTTCCCGGGGACCCTTCGTGCTCGGCTACAGTTTCCTGTTCGAGGGCAAGGAGCCGAGCACCGGGGGATGTACGCTCCATCCGGTGCCGGTGGCGGTCATCGGGATGGAGGGGGCGGACGGGGTGCCGGAGGGCCTGTTCAGGGCCGGGGGTGCCGCCTGCAGCCTCGGGATGCTCTCCCGGGCGGCGCCGGCGTCGGGCTTTTTCAACGTCATCCCCGACGACGACGGCGTGATCCGGCGGATTCCGCTCCTGATGGAGTACCAGGGACGGGTCTATCCCAGTCTCGCCCTGGCTGCCGTAATGCGGTCCACCGGGGTTGGCCAGCTGGTCGTCCAGGCCTCTCCCCAAGGCCTGGAAGGGATCGTGCTGGACAAGGTCCGGATCCCGGTCGACGCCAAGGCAAACCTGTTGATCCGTTTTGAAAATTCCGGCAGGCATTTCACCCGGATCCCTGCCCTGGACATCCTGCTGGACCGGGTCCCCAGGGCGGCATTGGCTGGGAAAACCGTCTTTGTCGGTTCCTCCGCCGTGGGGCTTGAGAAGCTGCACGCCACTCCTCTGTCACCCGCGCTTCCCGGTGCCGAGATCCACGCGACCGTCGCGGACAACATCATGCGGAAGTCGTTCCTGTCGCGGCCCGGATGGGTTCCGGGCCTGGAACTTGCCCTGGTCCTGTTCTTCGGCATCGCCTCCACCTTGCTGCTGAACTGGGTCAGATCGCTGCTGGGCCTCGGTTTCATCGTCCTCGCCGGCCTCGGCCTCTGGCTCTTCTGTGGCTGGCTCCTGCACGGCCAGGGCCTGTTCGTCTCGCCCCTGTTCCCCCTGATAACCCTGGGCGCCAATTTTTCCTTCCTGACCTTAATCAAGTACCAGCGCGAGGAGCGGACCGTCAGGACCCGCAACAGGGAACTGGTGGTGATGCAGAATTTCACCATCCAGTGCCTGGCGGCCCTTACCGAGACCCGTGACAGCGAGACCGGCAGGCATATCGAACGCTGCCAGCACTACGTGAAGACCCTGTCCAACCACCTGGCCTCCACTCCCAGATTCGCCGGCATCCTCGACGAGGAAACCGTAGACCTCCTCTACCGGTCGGCGTCGCTCCACGACATCGGCAAAGTGGGGGTACCGGACCGGATCCTGCTGAAGCCGGGGAGGCTGACCATCGACGAGTACCAGGAGATGAAGAAGCACACCCTGTACGGCCGCGAGGCCATCGAGCGGGCCGAGCATCTCTACGGCAGGAACGTCAAGGACTCGTTCCTCAAGTTCGGCAAGGTGATTGCCTACACCCACCACGAGAAATGGGACGGCAGCGGCTACCCCGAGGGCCTTGCCGGGGAGAATATCCCCCTGTTCGGCAGGATCATGGCCATCGCCGACGTGTATGACGCCCTCATCTGCAGGCGGCGCTACAAGCCCTCGTTCAGCCACGAGGAGTCGGTGGAGATCATCGCCCGCAACAAGGGGACCCATTTCGACCCCACGCTGGTGGAGGCCTTCCTGGAGGTCAGTGAGGAGTTCAGGGACATCGCCCGCCACCTTCCCGACGAATAATCCCTTCGCTTCCCGACAATTTAATGGTATTTATTATATGCCTGAATCCGCGACGTCTTCGCGTCTTCGCCTGCGCGGAACGCCTCGGTTTTTTGCATTCCTGCCGGGATGTGACAGCGCGACGAAGGTCGTCCGGCGGTTACGTTGCCGGCGACGTTGAAACTCCGGCATTCTGCTCGTTTCGGCGTTCAGACGTCATGTATTCAGGACAGGTTATATCTTCCCTTCTGCCGCATTCGGGTCTTGTCATGGAAACCAATGAGCTGCGAACCATACTGAAAAGCCTGCGAAACGGCGACCTTACGGTTGACGACGTGCTGGATCGGCTCCGCCACCTCCCCTTCGAGGACATCGGCTGCGCCAGCGTCGATCACCACCGGGAGCTGCGCCGGGGGTTCCCCGAGGTGGTGTTCGGCGAGAGCAAGAGCGTGGATCAGGTCCGCCGGATCGTCTCTGCCCTGGCCGCCAGGGGCAACAACGTCCTGGTGACCCGGTTGAGCGAAGAGAAGTCCCTCCAGGTGAAGCAGGACTTCCCGGCAGCCGTCTACCACCCGGAAGCACGCTGCCTGACTTTCGAGCAGAAGCCGGTCGAGGAGCGGGGCAAGGGGACCGTCCTGGTGATCTCCGCCGGCACCTCCGACCTGCCGGTGGCGGCCGAGGCGGTGGTGACGGCCCGGCTCATGGGGAACCGGGTGGAGCACCTCTGCGACGTGGGGGTCGCCGGGATCCACCGGTTGCTGGGGAAGAGGGAGCAGATCTTCTCTGCGTCGGTGCTGATCGTGGTGGCCGGCATGGAGGGGGCGCTCCCCTCGGTGGTGGGGGGGATGGTAAGCAGGCCGGTGATCGCGGTCCCCACCTCGGTAGGATACGGTGCATCCTTCGGCGGCATCGCCGCCCTGCTGGGGATGCTCAATTCCTGCGCCTCCGGGGTCACGGTGGTGAACATCGACAACGGCTTCGGCGCCGCCTACGCGGCCAGCCTGATGAACAGGAAAGACTGAAATTTCGTTCGATTCGGCGATTTCTGCGATGGGCCGGGCCGGAACTTTCCCGAAGCCTCCCGTAATCGGATTACCGGCTGCAGTGGTATAAGAACAGGGAAGCCGGGAACGGACGTTTTCCGATGTTGAATTAAGATGTTTAGCTTTTCCTGGGTCCGGCTTTGTCGGCCTCTGTTTTGAGCCTGTTGGTAATTCACGATTGGGAAGATACACCGTGAAAGTCCTTTATTTCGACTGCTACGCCGGCATATCCGGCGACATGACCGTGGGCGCGCTCCTGGATCTGGGTGTGCCGCTGGAGCTGCTGCGGGAGAGCCTTGCCCTCCTCCCCATCCCCTGTTCCTCCTACACCATCCAACAGGAGGAGACCGCACGCCGGGGCCTGAGGGCCACCAAGTTCTCCGTGCGTACGGAAGAGCACCAGCCGCACCGGCACTACAGCGGGATTGTCGCCATGATCGAGCAGAGCTCCCTGCCGGAGGGGGTCAGGGAACGGTCCCGGCGGATCTTTTCCCGGCTGGCCGGGGCGGAGGCGAAGGTCCACGGGATCGATACAGGGCAGGTCCACTTCCACGAGGTGGGTGGGCTCGATTCCATCGTCGATATCGTCGGCACGGCCGTCTGCCTCCATCACCTGGCAATCGGCGAGCTGTGGGCCTCGCCCCTCCCCTTGGGAGGCGGGTTCGTGGACACGGCCCACGGCAGGCTGCCGGTCCCGGCCCCGGCCACGGCCGAGCTGCTGCAAGGCCTGCGGGTCCACGCGGAGTTGGGGCAGGGGGAGCGGGTCACCCCCACCGGGGCGGCCATCGTGGCGTCCCTGGCATCGGGGTTCGGCCCTCCTCCGGGGTTCAGCGTCGAGCAGGTGGGGTGCGGGGCCGGCGACCGGGATTTCCCTGACGCGCCCAACATCCTCCGGCTGTTCCTGGGCGAACTGGGCGTTCCTTGCGCCGGTGACGTGATCGAGGTCATGGAGACCCACATCGACGACATGAACCCGGAGGTGCTGGGCTTCCTGATGGAGCGGCTCATGGAGGCCGGCGCCCTGGACGCGGCCTTTTCGCCCCTGCAGATGAAGAAGAACCGCCCCGGCGTGCGGCTCACGGTCCTCTCCACGCCGGAGTTCCTTCCCGTCCTCGCCCGCCTGGTGCTGGCGGAGACCACCGCCATCGGGGTGCGCCACTACCCGGTACGGCGGCTGAAGCTGGAGCGCTCCCTGGAGGAGCGGCAGACCAGCCTGGGAAAGGTCCGGGTGAAAGTGATCCACGACGTCGGAGGACCGGGCCGGGTGGTGCCCGAATACGAGGAGTGCCGCAGGATAGCGCTGGAAAAGCGCCTTCCCCTGCTGGAGGTCTATCGGATTATCGAGCGGGAGACCGGGACCCCATGAGGAGATTCATCGTCATTTCCGCCGCCTGGTTCGGCACGGGTTTCTCCCCCTTTGCCCCGGGCACGGTCGGGACCCTGGCTGCCATCCCGTTCTACCTGGTCCTGGCGCAGCTTTCCCTGCCGCTTTACCTCCTGACGCTTGCGGCATTCATCTCGTTTTCCTGCTGGGTATCCGGCCAGGCCGGGATCGTCTTCGGGGAGCACGATTCGGGCAAGATCGTTATCGACGAGGTGGCCGGATTCCTGGTCACCATGACCGCCGTCCCCCTTTCCTGGCAGGGGGTCGCGGCGGGCTTCCTGCTGTTCCGTTTCTTCGACATCACGAAGATCCCGCCGGCCCGCTACTTCGACCGCAGGGTGAAGAACGGCTGCGGCGTGGTGCTGGACGACGTGGTCGCCGGGCTCTATGCCTGCATCTCCCTACATCTCCTGACGAGGTTTCTATGAAGATTTCCACCCTCTCCATCGGCGACGAGGTCCTGCTCGGCGAGATCGTCGATACCAATGCGGCCCACATCGCCGCCAGGCTGTACGATAACGGTTTCAAGAACCGTCGCCACCTGTGCGTCGGCGACAGCGAGCCGGACATCATGGAGGCGGTCGAGGAACTGGCCGGCCACAACGATTTCGTGATCGCGACCGGCGGGCTCGGTCCGACCGTGGACGACCTGACCGCCCGGGCCGTGGCGCGGGCCGTGGGGCGGCGCCTGGTCCTGAACGAGGAGGCCCTCAACCACCTGCGGGAACGCTACCGGCTCATGGGGCGCGAGCTGCTCCAGTCGGCCGAGAAGCAGGCCCTGCTCCCGTCCAAGACCACCCTTATACCCAACCCGTCCGGAACGGCCTGCGGCTTCATCGTCCCCCACAAGGGGTGCTTCCTGATGTTTCTACCCGGTGTGCCGGCCGAGATGAAACGGATGCTGGAGGATACGGTCATACCGTTCATCCTCTCCCGCGCCAAGCGCACCGGCTTCATCGGGACCCGGGTCATGCGGGTGCTGGGACTTGGGGAGCCGCAGATTGAAAACCTGCTCAAGGACTTGGCCCGGCCCAGGGAAGGGGTGGACATCGCCTACTGCGTGAGCTTCCCCGAGGTGGAGGTGAAGCTACGTGGGGAAGGCGAGGACCATGCCCGGCTGGACCAGCTGCTCGATGTCGTGGCCGAAAAGGCCAGGGAGCGACTCGGGGCGCACCTGGTGGCCGAAGGCGGGGAGACCATCGACAGCGTGGTGGCGGCCCTGTTCCGGCGGAAGGGGGTCACGCTCTCGCTGGCCGAGTCCTGCACCGGGGGGATGATCGCCAAGCGGGTAACCGACCTGGCCGGGAGCTCGGCCTATTTTCTGGAAGGTGCGGTCACCTACAGCAACGAAGCCAAGGTCGGGAGGCTGGGGGTCCCGGCCGAGCTGCTGGCAAAAGAGGGTGCGGTCAGCGCCGTCGTCGCCATGGCCATGGCCCGGGGCGTGCGCACCACCACCGGGAGCGACATCGGCCTGGCCGTCACCGGCATCGCCGGCCCGGAAGGCGGGACCGAGGAGAAGCCTGTGGGCACGGTCTTTCTGGCCCTTGCCACCGGCGGCGACTGCAAGGCGAAGAAGTACCACTTCAACTGGAGCAGGGACCGGATAAGGACCATGACCGCCTTCACCGCCCTGGACTGGCTGCGCAGGCACCTGATGACGCTGCCGGACAGAGAGGTGGAGACGTGAGGCTGTCAGTGAGGGACGGGCTGGAACTTCCCCGAAGCCCCTCGTAATCTGTCGCCATCATCCGCACGGGTGGACATCAGACTGGTTTCAGGGGCTTTCCAGTAAAACGCCATCTTGCATTGAATCCGTACGAGAGGCTCCGTGAAAGCCCCAACCCGTCCCTCGTCAACAGTTTTTCCGTAGGGAGGCCGATTATCGGCAACAAACAAAGATAATCTTGAAAAAATAGCGTAAATCATGCTATTTACTGGGAACGCCGTCACTCCGGAGGAGCCTTTTCCCCGGAAGCGGCCTCACAGGAGGTTACCAGATGCTGGAAAGAGACAAGGCGGTTGAACTTGCGGTCAGCCAGATAGAGAAGCAGTTCGGCAAGGGGTCCATCATGCGGCTCGGCAACGATGAGCCGCTGCCGGACGTGGCCGCCATCCCCACCGGTTCCATCTCCCTGGATATGGCGCTCGGCGTAGGTGGCGTTCCGCGGGGACGAGTCATCGAGATATTCGGCCCCGAATCGTCGGGCAAGACGACCCTGGCGCTGCACATCGTGGCCGAGGCGCAGAAGCTGGGCGGCATCGCCGCCTTTATCGACGCCGAGCACGCCCTGGACATCGGCTATGCCAGGAAGCTTGGCGTCAGGACCGACGATCTGCTGGTCTCCCAGCCCGACACCGGCGAGCAGGCCCTGGAGATCGCCGAGATGCTGGTGCGGAGCGGCGCCATCGACGTGCTGGTGGTCGACTCGGTGGCCGCCCTGGTCCCCAAGGCGGAGATCGAGGGCGACATGGGGGATTCCCACATGGGCCTCCAGGCCCGTCTCATGTCCCAGGCACTGCGCAAGCTGACCGGCATCATCTCCAAGTCCAACTGCTGCGTCATCTTCATCAATCAGATACGGATGAAGATCGGGGTCATGTTCGGCAACCCGGAGACCACGACGGGCGGCAATGCCCTCAAGTTCTACGCCTCGGTCCGGCTCGACATCAGGAAGATCGCGGCCCTCAAGCAGGGGAACGACATCATCGGCTCCCGCACCAGGGTCAAGGTGGTCAAGAACAAGGTGGCGCCCCCCTTCCGCGAGGTGGAGTTCGACATCCTCTACGGCGAGGGGATCTCCAGGGTCGGCGACATCCTGGATCTGGCGGTGGACAAGGGGATCGTGGACAAGAGCGGCGCCTGGTTCTCCTACGGCAGCGACCGCATCGGCCAGGGGCGGGAAAACAGCAGGATCTTCCTCAAGGACAACCCCTCCATTCTGGCGGAGATCGAAGGCAAAATCCTGGAGCAGGCCGGGCTTGCTCCGGCCCAGGCCGGCCAAGAAAGGGCATAGCCCATGGATCTGAACGACATTCTCACGATCGCGGTAAAGGCGAAGGGCTCGGACGTCCATATCAAGGCCGGGCTCCAGCCGGTGGTGCGCATCGACGGGACCCTGCGGCCCATCCCCAATGCGCCGCGTATGGCCGCGGACACCATCCGCGACATGGCCTACTCCATGATGAACCCGAAACAGCGGAAGCACTTCGACGAGTACTTCGAGGTGGACCTGGCCTACGGCATCCCCGGGCTCAGCCGCTTCCGCGTCAGCGCTTATTCGCAGCGCGGGTCCGTGGCCATGGTCTTCCGCATCATCGCCTTCGGGGTCCCCTCGTTCGAGAACCTCAACCTCCCGCCGGTCATCGAGAAGCTGAGCCTGGAGGAGCGCGGCCTGATCCTGGTCACGGGTACCACCGGCAGCGGCAAGTCCACCACCCTGGCCTCAATGATCGACTTCATCAACGAGCGCCGCACCTGCAACATCATAACGGTCGAGGACCCTGTCGAGTACCTGCACAAGGACAAGCGGAGCATCATCAGCCAGCGTGAGATAGGGTTCGACACCCTCACCTTCAGCAACGCGCTCAAAAGCGCCCTCCGCCAGGACCCGGACGTGATCCTGGTGGGCGAGATGCGCGACCTGGAGACCATCGAGACCGCCCTGACCGCGGCCGAGACCGGCCACCTGGTCATGTCCACCCTGCACACCCTGGACGCGGCCGAGACGGTGAACAGGATCATCTCGGTCTTCCCCCCCTACCACCAGCGGCAGGTGAGGATGCAGCTCTCCAACGTCATCAAGGGGGTCATCTCGCAGAGGCTGGTGCCGAGGGCCGACGGCCATGGGCGCGTCCCTGCCGTGGAGATCATGATCGGGACCGCCCGCATCCGCGAGTGCATCGACGACAAGGAAAAGACCAAGCAGATCACCGAGGCCATTGCCCAGGGGGTCACATCCTACGGCATGCAGACCTTCGACCAGTCGCTGATGAGCCTCTACACCAGGAAGCTCATCAGCTATGAGGAGGCGCTACGCCAGGCCAGCAACCCCGACGACTTCGCCCTGAAGATCTCCGGCATATCCTCGGTCTCGAACCTCACCTGGGAGCAGTTCGAGCACCAGGACAAACCGGAGGAGGGGGAAGAAAAGCTCACCATCGACAAGTTCGGCAATGGATGACGCCGGCCGCGCCCTCGGCATTGCGCTGGCGATGCTCTCCAGGCGCGACCACAGCGAGACCGAGGTGAGGCGCAGGCTTTCCGCCAAGGGCTTCCCCGACGAGGTCGTCGACCGGGTCCTGGCCCGGCTCGTGGAGGCCGGATACCTGGACGACCGGCGCTTTGCCCGGGTATTTGCCGAATCCGCCATCCGAAACGGCAGGGGATACGGCTACCGCCTCCGCTACGACCTGTCCCGGCGGGGCGTCGATGAGGCGATCATTACGGATGCCCTGGGCGAGCTCGGCGCCGAGTATGACGAGTTGGCTGTTTTGCACGGGCTGATGGCGAAGAGATTCGCCGACTTCGACCCGCTGACGGTGGACGGGCGTCGGAAGAGAAGGGTCATGGCCTACTTTCAGCGCCGCGGATTTTCACTGACGGCGATCTCACAGGTTATGCGGGATATGGAAGGGTGAACAGCCCTTTTGTTGTTTTATAGCCGTTTACCGCAGAGGTCTCTCCCTCGAAGGTAAATCTAAAAAAATACCCTGAACCATTTGAATGCTCTGCGGACCTCCGCGGTTTAAATGGGTTTATTCGTTTTTACTGGAGAACAGATGACTGGAAAAGAGATACGGGAACGATTCCTGAAATATTTCGCCGACCGGGGGCACACCATCGTCCCCAGCTCGAACCTGATACCGAAAAACGACCCCACGCTGCTGTTCACCAACGCCGGCATGAACCAGTTCAAGGACCTGTTCCTGGGCCACGAGAAGCGGGACTACGTCCGGGCCTGCAGCTCGCAGAAGTGCGTTCGTGCCGGTGGCAAGCACAACGACCTGGAGAACGTGGGCCGCACCGCCCGCCACCATACCTTCTTCGAGATGCTGGGGAACTTTTCCTTCGGCGACTATTTCAAGAAGGAGGCCATCGCCTTTGCCTGGGAATTCCTGACCGGGGACCTGGGTCTGGACAAGAACCGGCTCTACGTGAGCGTCTACAAGGACGACGACGAGGCCGCCCGGATCTGGCACGAACAGGAAGGGGTGCCCCTGGAGCGGATCTACCGCTTCGACGAGGACAACTTCTGGTCCATGGGTGACACGGGCCCCTGCGGACCCTGCACCGAGATCTTCTGGGACAACGGCCCCGAGACCGGTTGCGGCAGCCCCGACTGCGCGGTGGGGTGCGACTGCGACCGCTTCATGGAGATCTGGAACAACGTCTTCATGCAGTTCAACCGGGACGAGAGCGGAGCCATGACCCCGCTCCCCAAGCCGTCGGTCGATACCGGCATGGGGCTTGAGCGGATCTCCACGGTGATGCAGGGGGTAACCTCCAACTACGACACCGACCTGCTGCAGGGGATCATCCGCCACGTGGAAAAGCTCTCGGGCAAGCGCTACCGGGAGGACGAGAAGGACGACGTCTCCATGCGGGTCATCGCCGACCACTCCCGGGCCACCACCTTCCTGATCTGTGACGGAGTCCTCCCCAGCAACGAGGGGAGGGGCTACGTGCTGCGCCGCATCATGCGCCGGGCCGCCCGCCACGCCAAGATGCTCGGCTTCTCCGAGCCGCTGCTCTGCCACATGGTGGACGCCGTGACCGACATCATGGGGGACGCCTATCCGGACCTGCTCCAGCGGGGGGAGTATATCAGGAAAGTGGTCCGGGCCGAGGAGGAGCGGTTCGCCGAGACCCTGGACAACGGCCTCAGGATCCTGAACGACGAGGTCGCCTCCCTGAAGAAAGAGGGAAAAGCCGTGATCCCGGGCGACGTGCTGTTCCGGCTCTACGACACCTACGGCTTCCCGGCCGACCTGACCGCCGACATCGTGCGCAACGATGGGTTCACCATCGACGAGGCCGGTTTCGAGGCATGCATGGAGCGGCAGCGGGAGCAGGCCAGGGAGCACTGGAAGGGCTCCGGCGAGGAGCGGGTGTCGGCGGTCTACCGCGAGCTGGCGAACCGGGGTCTGCGCACCACCTTCACCGGCTACGACGAGCGGACCGCCTATTCGGTGATCAGCGCACTGCTGCGGGACGGCAACCCGGTTGAGGAGGCCCATGAGGGGGACGAGGTGGACCTCATCACCGAGGTCACCCCGTTCTACGGTGAGAGCGGCGGCCAGGCCGGCGACCGTGGGGAGATCTCCACCGGTGGAGCACACCTGGAGGTCTTTGACACCAAGAAACCCATACCGGACCTGATCGTGCACCGGGTACGGGTCAAGCAGGGGACCGTGCGGGTCGGCGAGGCCGCGGACCTGAAGGTCGCCTCGGACGACAGGAACGCCACGGCCCGCAACCACACCGCCACCCACCTGCTCCAGGCTGCCCTCAGGCAGGTGCTGGGCGACCACGTGAAGCAGGCGGGATCGCTGGTTGACCACGAAAGGCTCCGGTTCGACTTCACCCACTTCTCAGCCATGACCCCGCAGGAACTGCAGCGGGTGGAGGATCTGGTGAACCTCTACATCATGGACAATTCCCAGGTGACCGCCCGGGAGATGGAGATCGAAAAGGCCATGGAGAGCGGCGCCACCGCCCTGTTCGACGAGAAATACGGCGATACGGTCCGGGTGGTCCGGGTCGGGGAAGTCAGCGCCGAGCTGTGCGGCGGGACCCATGTCCATGCCTCGGGCGACATCGGCTCTTTCAAGATCGTCTCAGAGGCGGGGATCGCGGCCGGGGTGCGGCGCATCGAGGCCCTCACCGGCATGGAGGCGCTCCGCCATACCCGGCGCCTGGAGGAGGATCAGAAGCGGATCGCCTCCTTGGTGAAGGCCGAAGGGGGCGACACGGTGGAAAAGGTGATCCGGCTCGTCAACCGCCAGAAGGAGCTGCAGCGGGAGCTCGACACCCTGCAGGCGCGGCTCAACGCCTCCAAGTCCGCGGACCTGCTGGCCGGGGTGCGCGAGGTGGGCGGGGTCAAGGCCCTGGCCGTGAAGGTGGAGATTGACGACCCCAAGGGGCTGCGTGAGCTGGCCGATACGCTGAAGGACCGGGTCGGTTCCGGCGTTATCGCCATCGGCGCCGAAAAGGAGGGCAAGGCCACCCTGCTGGTGGCGGTCACCAGGGACCTCACCTCCCGCTTCAAGGCCGGCGACTTGATCAAGGGGCTCGCCCCCGTCATCGGCGGCAGCGGCGGCGGCAAGCCGGAACTGGCCCAGGCCGGCGGGAGCAGGCCCGAGAAGCTGGACGAGGCGCTGGAGAAGCTGTACGAGCTGCTGGGGTAGTGCGGAGGATGGGGGCCAAGGATGGCGGCCGGGGCGGGACTTTCCCGAAGCCCCTCGTAATCGGACGACGGACGTCCCGGTGAAAGGGACTGTCGGGATGAATCCGGGCGCTTTCCCCCGAACATGCATGGTGTCCGTACGAGAAGCTCCGTGAAAGTCCCGCCCCGGCCCTGACAGGCGTTTCCCGGGATGCGGCGGCGAGACAGTCCACCTTGTCGGGATATTCGTTGCCGGGGGCCGACGGGACAGTACAGCTGCTGAACAATCAGATTGGAGAAATTCCTTGCAAAAACTGATAGAAAAAGCCCATACCCTGCTGGAGGCGCTCCCCTACATCCGGCGCTTCAGCGGCAAGACCATCGTGATCAAGTACGGCGGCCACGCCATGTCCGACGAGACGCTGAAGCGCTCGTTCGCCCTGGACATCATCCTGCTCAAGTACATCGGCATCAACCCGGTGATCGTCCACGGCGGCGGACCCCAGATCAACGAGACCCTGAAGCGTTACGGCATCGTCTCTGATTTCGTGCGCGGGATGCGGGTCACCGACGCGGCCACCATGGGCGTGGTGGAGATGGTGCTGACCGGCCAGGTGAACCGGGAAGTGGTGGGTTACCTGAACCTGCACGGCGGCAAGGCCGTGGGACTGTCCGGCAAGGACGGCGGTCTGCTTCTCTGCAGGAAGCACCTCCAGCAGGTGCCCAGGGAAGACGGCACGGTGGAGAAGGTGGACATCGGCTTCGTGGGGGAGATCGTCAGGGTGGACCCGACCATCATCGAGACCCTGGAGCGGGAAAGGTTCATCCCGGTGATCGCTCCCATCGGGGTGGGGGCCGACGGCGAGAGCTACAACATCAACGCCGACCTGGTGGCGGGCAAGATCGCCGGGGCGCTCAAGGCCGAGAAGCTGATCCTGCTCACCGACGTGGCCGGCGTAAAGGACAAGGACGGCGAGCTGCTCACCAGCATCCCGTTTTCCCAGGTCTCCCGGCTTATCGACGACAATGTCATCGTCGGGGGCATGATCCCCAAGGTGACCTGCTGTCTCGATGCCCTGGAGGAGGGAACCGGCAAGGCGCACATCATCGACGGCCGAGTGGAGCACGCCGTGCTGCTGGAAATCTTTACCGACGTGGGCATAGGAACGGAGATCAGATCATGAATTCACAGCAATGGATTGAGAAAGCCGACCACTATATCATGAAGACCTACGGCCGCTACCCGCTGGTTCCGGTGCGCGGCGAGGGGTGCTGGCTGTGGGACGCTGACGGGAAGCGCTACCTTGACTTCCTGGCGGGCGTGGCGGTCAACAACCTGGGCCACTGCCACCCCCGGGTGGTGGAGGCACTGCGCAGGCAGGCCGGCGAGCTGATCCACTGTTCCAATTTCTACCATATTCCCCAGCAGATCGAGCTGGCCGAACTGCTCTGCGGGCGCTCCTTCGCGGACCGGGCCTTTTTCTGCAACAGCGGCGCCGAGGCCAACGAGGCGGCCATAAAGCTGGCCCGCAAGTACAGCAGAGAGAAGTTCGGGCCTGACCGCTACGAGATCATCACCGCGCTCTCCTCCTTCCACGGCCGCACCATGGCTACCATCTCGGCCACGGGCCAGGAGAAGGTGCAGCGCTTCTTCGACCCGCTACTGCACGGCTTCAAGCACGTGCCGTTCAACGACGCGGACGCCCTGCGGGCCGCCGTGACCCCCACCTGCTGCGCCGTGATGCTGGAGCCGATCCAGGGCGAGGGGGGGGTGGTCGCGCCGTCGCCCGAATATTTCCGGGAGGTCCGGGCCATCTGCGACCGGCACGACCTGATCCTGATCTTCGACGAGGTCCAGACCGGCATCGGCCGGACCGGTAAACTGTTCGCCTACGAGCATTTCGGTACGGCCCCGGACATCATGACCCTGGCCAAGGCACTGGCGGGAGGGGCGCCCATCGGCGCCATGCTGGCCCGCGAGGCCCTGGCCGGCTCGTTCACGCCCGGGAGCCACGGTTCAACCTTCGGCGGCAACCCGCTCATGGCCGCCGCCGCAGTGGCCGCGGTCCATGCGGTGCTGGAGGAGGGGGTGCTGGAAAACGCCGTGGCCATGGGGGCGTACCTGACCGGGCGCCTGGAAGGGCTGAAGGAGCGGTTCCCCTTCATCACCGAGGTGCGCGGCATCGGTCTCCTGATCGGCGCGCAGCTCTCCATTCCGGGTGCGGACATCGTGAAGAAGGCGCTCGAGCGGGGGCTGCTCATCAACGTGGCCCAGGAACGGGTGCTCCGGTTCGTGCCGCCGCTCATCGTCACCCGGGAGGAGATCGACCTGATGATCGGAATCCTGGAAGGGATCCTCACGGAGGTCTGACCGGTTTACCGTCATTGTCATCAGGGCGCGGCGATGCGCCCTTACATTGCAGCCAAAAGAGGGATACGACATGAAAAAGGACTTTCTGGCGCTCAACGCATTTTCCAAGAAGGAGCTGGACGGGCTGCTGGACCTGGCCCTGGAATTGAAGAAAAAGCGGAAGGACGGCGACAAGCACCGCATCCTCAAGGGAAAGACCCTGGCGATGATCTTCGAGAAGTCCTCCACCAGGACCCGGGTATCCTTCGAGGTAGGGATCTACCAGCTTGGCGGCCATGGCCTGTTCATCTCCTCCGGCACCTCCCAGATGGGGCGCGGCGAGCCCATCAAGGATACGGCCCGGACCCTGTCCCGCTACTGCGACGGCATCATGATCCGTACCTATGGCCAGGAGATCGTGGAGGAACTGGCCCGTTACGCGACGATCCCGGTCATCAACGGCCTCACCGACCTGTTCCATCCCTGTCAGATCATGGCGGACGTCATGACGGTCATCGAGCACAAGAAGGGATACAAGGGGCTCAAGTTCGCCTGGGTGGGAGACGGCAACAACATGGCCAACACCTGGATCGAGGCGGCCGCCATCTTCGGCTTCGACCTGGCCCTCGCCTGCCCGGACGGATACCTGCCCGACGCCAAGGTGCTGGAGTGGGCCCGCTCGGTCGCCAAATCGTCCATCGTCGTGACCGACGATCCGAGGGAGGCGGTGAAGGACGCGGACGTCCTCAACACCGACGTCTGGGCCAGCATGGGCCAGGAGCAGGAGCAGAAGGCCCGCGAAAAGGCGTTTGCCGGCTTCCAGCTCAACGCCGAAACGGTCGGGCTGGCGAAGAAGGACTGTATCGTGATGCACTGCCTGCCTGCCCATCGTGACGAGGAGATAACCGACGAGGTCATCGAGGGACCCAACTCGGTGGTCTGGGACGAGGCGGAGAACCGGCTCCACATCCAGAAGGCCATCATGGCCCGGCTCATGGGCGGGGCGTAGAGGTCGCGCACGTCATGTCCGACCAGAAAAGGGCACTCCTTGAACGCATTGCACGCACAAGTTCGCCCTTGAAGCGGCAGCTGCTGATGCTGGCGGGCATTACACGAGAGTTGCGGCAGCGGGGAAAACCGGCTCCGATACTGATCGGCGGTTGTGCTCTCGCCTATTATTCACGCGAGGTTTATTTCACTGCGGACATCGACGTTGCCTACCCTGACCGGGAAGCGCTCGGCGAGGTCCTTCAGGAGCTTGGTTTCGTAGTTGAGGGGAGATACTGGGTCCAGCATGAACTGAAACTCGTGGTGGAAGTTCCAGCCTCATCACTCCCTGGAGAAGATGCTCCGTTGGAGATAGTGGAGTTTGAAGACGGCCTGGAATGCACTATTATCGGGATCGAAGACCTGCTCATTTATCGGATGAATGCCTGCAAACACTGGAAATCCACAAGCGACTGCGAGATGGTCGAATTGCTGGTCAGGCAATTTTCGGAAGAGATAGACTGGGAGTATCTCATCTCGCGTGCGGCTCTGGCTGATAACACGACCGCTGAAGAGTTCCGTGAACTGAAGGAGCGCATTGTTGCCAATCCGTCGCAGAAGATTCAGTGATGAATCTCCCATACCGCGGTTGCTT
>JARKPN010000018.1 GCA_029975275.1 Geobacteraceae bacterium
CGGCTACTGCTTCGCCAGGGAGCGCGGCATGGTCTCCATGGGGGTGGATCTCTGCATGGTCTCAATCGAGTGGGACCCGGACTCCGGCGAGCTCTATCTCAATCTCGGGAAGGTCACCTGGTGTCAGGCAACAAGACCGCGGCCATACAGGCGTTCCGGGAGGGGATGGTCCGCGGTTGGAGCGCGGAGATAGTGGAGCAGCTCAAGGCGCTGGGCCAGCGAAAACCCCCGGTCAACGGGTTGCTGGCGCGCACCAACCCCCTGAACACGTATCTGGGGCTCTTCCTGAGCCGGATCGGCCTGCGCTGAACCTGGGGGCTGCTATCAGGCTGTTGAAAAACTACTGCGGAGGCCGTCTGCTGTGTTGCGCGGTGCTCGCACCCTCGCCTATCCAGGTGATATGTCTCGGGTGCTGCGCTCCGTGCGCCTTGCATCCGGCCTTCCTCGTCACGTTTTTCAACAGCCTGTCAGAGTTCGTTCTTTTCCCGGGCGGCCGCTGACGATATGCCGGCCTTGAGGCCCGAGACGAATCCCCGCACCCGCTGCTTCAGTTCATTCCCGCGGTACTGTTCGAACAGTTTCACCAGGGCGCTTCCCACCACTACGCCGTCACCCAGAACCGCGACGGCGCCCGCCTGTCCGGGATCCGAGATGCCGAAACCGACCACCAGCGGCAGGCCGGTGGCGTTGCGTACCCGCTCGACCTCCCGGTCCAGCGAGGCCGACACCTCTTTCCTGGCTCCGGTCACCCCGGTGACCGACACGTAATAGAGAAAGCCCCTCCCCGATTTCACCACCTTGCCAATACGTCCCTCGTCCGAGGTGGGCGCCAGGAGAAATATCACGTCGAGGCCCTTTTCCCGCGCCAGGGGGGTCAGGCCCTCGGCCGCGGCCTCCTCGGGGGGGAGGTCCACCAGAATGACCCCGTCCACCCCGGCGTCAACCGCATCGGCCACGAACCGCTCCGTGCCGTACGCAAAGACCGGATTGTAGTACCCCATGAGGATGATGGGAATCCGTGTGTCTTTCCTCACGGTCCGCACTGTCTCCAGGATCCGCGCCAGTGTCGCACCGCCGGCCAGGGCGCGCTCCGAGGCGAGCTGGATGGTGGGGCCGTCGGCCATCGGGTCGGAGAAGGGGATGCCGAGCTCCAGGAAATCCGCGCCGGAGGCTTCCAGCTCCCGGATGATCTCGGCGGTGGTATCCAGGTCGGGGTCTCCGGCGGTGATGAAGGTCACCAGCCCCTTGTCCCCCTTTTTTCTCAACTCCTTGAAGGTTTCGGCTATTCTGCCCATGTCGTATCCCAGCTCCCGTAACCGGCCGGCAAGCGGCCGTTCAGCAATCCCGTCCGTTTTCACTGCAGCCTGAAGCCGGCGGTCTCCTTCTTCAGCACATCCACCTGACTGGACAGGCCGCCGACCGCCTTCTCCATGGTCTCGGCCGCACGCAGGTCCTCGTGGCTGGACCTCTGGATGTCCTCCACCGCCGCCACGATCTGCTCGCTCCCCCGCGACTGCTCGTCGCAGGCCCGCTTTATCTGCCGGATCATGCTGGTGATGTTTTCGGTGGAGCCAGCGATGAGGGTGCCGACCTTGCTCTGCTCCCGTGTGGAGGATTTCACCTGGGAGGTGAGAACCTTCATCCGTTCCACCGCGGTCATGATCAGCTCGCTCCCCTTGCTCTGCTGCTGGGTGGCGTTGGCTATCTGCATGATCATGTCGGTCACCTGCTCCATGGCCTCACGGATCATCTGGCTTCCCCTGGCCTGCTCCGCGGCCGCGTTGGCGATCTCTCCCACCTGCTCGCTGGCCTTCTCTACTCCGGTAACGATCTTGCCGAGGGCGATACCGGATTTCTGGGACAGGAGCTCGCCGTCGGCTATGCTCTTCTCCGCCAGGTTGATTGCGCCCACGGCCCTGCGGGTCTCTTCCTGAACCCCCTTGATCAGTTCCTCGATCTCGCGGGTCGAGCTGCTGGTGCGGTCCGCCAGTTCCTTGATCTCGTCGGCCACCACGGCGAACCCCTTCCCCTGCTCCCCTGCCTGGGCCGCGATGATGGCCGCGTTCAGCGCCAGCAGGTTGGTCTGCTCCGCCACCTCGTTGATGACCGAGAGGATGGTGCCGATGTCGTTGGCCTTTTCCGACAGGGAGACGATCACCTCGTAGGTGATATGGGAGGAACGCTTGATCTCCTGCATGCCGCTGATGGTCGCCTCGACCGAGGACTTGCCGGTTTCGGCGTCCCGCCGCACCGCTTCGGAGATGGCGGCCGTATCCAGGGCGTTCTTCTCCACCTGGCGGATGGCGCTGTCCATCTCGATCACGGAGGATGCCGTTACCGTGGAAGAATCGATAAGGCCGTTCACGCTGTCGCTGATGTGCTTGATGGCCGCGGCCATCTCGATGATCGAGGAGCTTACGTCGTCCACCGACTGGGCCAGGTTCTCCACGTTGAGCGCCACCTCTTCAACGCTGGCCGCCATCTCCAGGACCGACGAGGAGTTTTCCGACGCCGAAAGGGACAGGCTGTCGATCCCGTGGGACACCTCCTTGATGGACGCGTTGATCTCCATGATGGCGGACGAGGTCTCCGCGACCCTGGTATTGGTCTGTTCGGCGCCTGAATATACCTGCCTGGAGGCGTCCGCCAGCGCCCGGGAGATACGGGAAAGCTCCAGGGAAGACGAATCGACCTTCCTCACCATCTCGTTCAGGAGGTCGACCAGGGAGTTGAGGGACCCGGCCAGGTCGCCTATCTCGCCCCTCCCCTCCAGCTCAAGCCGGTCCGCGAGGTTGCCGTCGGCAACCACCGCCCGTGCGAACTCCGCCTCCTTCGCCACGGCGCGGGCGGTGGAGGCTGCAACGGCCCAGGCGGCCAGCAGGACTGCGGCAAGGAGGAAACCACCGAGGAGGAAACCGGTCATGACGGTCCGGCGGGCGGAGGCGCTCTCCGTCGCCTCAATCCCGGCCAGCTCGGCGCGCAGGGCCTTCAGCGTGCTGTCCAGGTTCGCGGAGATCCGCTCGTAGCGCGCGGCCTGGAGCCCCATGGCCAGCTCCCTCGCCCGCGCCCTGTCACCCCTCTGGACGGCAGGGAGGAGCTCGTCCCGGCTGGTCGCCGAGATCTCGCGCCAGGTTCTCTCCACCCCGTAGGCGGCCTCCTTTGTCTGCTCCGATGCCGCGGAATTGATTACCAGTGAAATTTCGGCGGGGATGTCGGCCAAGACGGACCTGGCAATGCCGAGCCCCTTGAGGACCTTGTCGGCATCGGTCTCTTCGACAAGGCTCAGCTCTTCGGCGCGCAGCCTCGCTGCCCCGGCCTTTATGGTGGCGCATCCCTCGAGCGCGTCCCGCGTGAGCGCGATCTTGCGCCAGCCGGGACTTCCCGCTCCGGACTGCCTTATCCCCTGGAACGCCGTCAAGACGATGATAAGGAAACCGATGAGCATGACCGCCGTCAAAAGCAGCATTTTCGTACGGAACCGCAGCCCCCCGGCGATATCAGCCAAGTCAATGAAGCCCATCGTTGTCCCTCCCGTCTGATGAACCCGCAAACCGCAAATCCCCGCCGGCTGCCACTGTCGCGGGGGAGCCGGTACGGACGGACAAAAGCCATGAAAACCTGTGCACTTGTAGCACCAGCTGCCATTTTTTTCAAGGTAAAAAGCGGCAGAACCCGGCAGCCGACAGGAAATCGGCGATGGGGCGACCCCCCTTTCCCCGGGTTCCAGGCTGCCGGTCCGGTTGCGCCTCGGGGCACCGGGGTGAGCCCGTGCGGGCTTGCTGGTGCCAAGATTCCAGCTTGACAGACAGGGGGAAACGGCTAAAATGAATTAGCTTTTTTCGAAGGGAGGTGACGATACATGAAAAAGCTCATAATCTCGGCGGCGATTACCCTCTTCGGTGCCGCAACGGCTCTGGCGCACCATGATGTGATCACCCTGCCGGCAAAGAACGGCGACGTAAAATTCTCTCACAAGAAGCACCAGGAGCTTGTGAAGGACTGTAAGATCTGCCACGGCAAGGCGGTCCCCGGCAAGATCCCCGGCTTCGGCAAGGACGTGGCGCACAAGCTCTGTATCGACTGCCACAAGGAGAAAAAAGCCGGGCCGGTCAAGTGTACTGAGTGCCACAAGAAATAGGGCCTGCCGTCCGGAACGACGTGAGGCTGAGGACACGTCACAGCATTTCAATTGCAAGGGGTAACAGAGAACGCTTATTGTTATCCCTTTTTTTATACACTTTTATCTCAGGTCGAATCCGGTTTATAATTTTTCACTAACTGTTTCGATAACGGCTTTTCCGGGAGACGCAATTGACGATTGATACAAACAGCTTCGTAACTTCCCTGTGGAGATTTTTTTCCTCACTGAAGCTCACCATCTTCCTGCTGATCGGCCTGGCCGCGGTCTCCATCATCGGCACCGTCATTCCCCAGGGGACGCCTCCCCCCGCGGAATACCTCCAGACCATCAGCCAGGCCAAATTCGACATCTACCAGAAGCTCGGTTTCTTCGACATGTACCACTCCTGGTGGTTCGTGCTCCTGCTGTACCTCCTTACCGTCAACATGGCGGCATGCACGCTCAGGCGGCTTCCCCACGACTGGAAGACCTTCAGGGAACAGGCTCCCACCCTGGACGAAACCCGGGAAAAGTCGCTCCCCTTCTCGCATGTCTGGAAGACCAGGGGGAATGCCGGGGAGATGAAGCGTCTGGCATCGGATATCCTCAAAGCGGGATTCGCCGCCCCGCTGGTTACCAAGGTCGATGACGAATACCACCTGTTCGCCCAGAAAGGACGCTACAGCCGTCTGGGTGTCTACATCCTGCACGCCGGCATCGTGGTGATCTTCATCGGCGCCATCATCGGCTCCCTGTTCGGCTTCAGGGGAAACGTCTGGATCGACGAGGGAGCAAGCGTCTCCACGGTCTCGTCCAACAGGGGAACCCCCCTCGAACTGGGTTTCTCGGTGCGCTGCGAGTCTTTTTCCGTGTCCTACTACGACACCGGAGCGCCCAAGGAGTTCAAGAGCATCCTGACCGTCATCGAAAACGGCAGAACGGTCATCGACAAACGTCCGGTCATCGTCAACTCCCCCCTGACCTACAGGGGAATAACCTTTTACCAGGCCAGCTACAGCCCGGCGGGAGCACCGGTTTTCCACATCAATATCCGTGACAGGAAGAGCGGCGCGGTCAGCCACATTGACGTGGCGCAGGGAGAGACCGTGCGGCTCCCCAGCGGCGAATCGCTCAGGGCGCTGGATTACACCCAGGACATCAGCCCGTACATCCAGCAGCTTTCCGGCCCGGCCGTGCGCGTGGCGCTTCTGTCACGCAGTGGCGAGGCCCGTACCCTGCTCCTGCTGAAGAACTATTCAGATTTCGACGACCTGCGCAAGGGAAACCAGATCTTCAGCGTCAACGGCATCGACATGAAGTGGCGCACCGGCCTCCAGGTGACCAAGGACCCCGGCGTCTGGATCGTCTGGCTCGGGTGCATCCTGCTGGTCGGGGGGATATTCATGGCGTTCTTCCTCTCCCACCGGAGGATCTGGGTCCGGATCGGAGGGGGACGCCTGGTGGTCGCGGGGAGCGCGGGCAAGCACCAGGCCGCGTTCCGGACGGTTTTCGACGGTCTGGCCGACCAACTGAAAAAACTGTAGCTTCGGAGGTATATGAATGACCAGCTCGTTCCTCTTCAATATCGCGACACTCTCCTACCTGGCGGCCATGGTGCTGTTCTTCGTCTTCCTGGCCGCTCGCGCAAGGACCGTCGGACAGGCGGCAAACTGGGCCGCCTGGACCGGCTTTCTGGTCCAGACCGCGGCCATCGGGCTCCGCTGGAGGGAGTCCTACGTTCTCGGTCACGGGCACGCCCCCCTGTCCAACCTGTACGAATCGGTGGTGTTCTTCGCCTGGACCATCCTGCTCATCTACATCCTGATCGACCTGAAGTACAAGTATCGGGCCATAGGCGCCTTCGTGCTCCCCTTCGCCCTTCTCGGCATGGCCTGGGCCCAGCTCGGCCTCAACAGCGGCATCGAGCCTCTGGTGCCCGCGCTGCAGAGCAACTGGCTCCTCTACCACGTGGTCACCTGCTTTCTCGGCTACGCCGCCTTCGCCGTCGCCTGCGGCGTCTCGATCATGTACCTGCTCAAGGCGCGCCATGAGGCCGCATCGGACGTGGGTCGGAGCGGGGGGATATATTCCCTGTTCCCGTCGGCCAAGGTCCTGGACGACCTCAACTACCGGGCGATCATGGTCGGCTTTCCCATGCTGACCCTCGGGATCATAACCGGCGCGGCCTGGGCCGACTACGCCTGGGGTTCCTACTGGAGCTGGGACCCCAAGGAGACCTGGTCCCTGATAGTGTGGTTCATCTACGCGGCATTCCTGCACGCGCGCATCACCCGGGGGTGGGTCGGCAAACGGGCGGCCATCCTCTCCATTGTCGGATTTGTCGCGACCCTGTTCTGCTACCTTGGGGTGAACCTGCTCCTTTCCGGGTTGCACAGCTACGGCGGGGCATAGGCCGGATATCGGGGCAGCTTCCGGAACGCCGCACCACGGCCGGGGTCACCCGGCTGTTTTATTTGTTTCTCATGGCAATGGCACTGAAAAAGATCTCCATCATCATACCGGTAAAGCCGGGCGGACCGGTCCGGGCCATCGAAGGGTTGCGACGTGCCGACTATCCCGCCGACGCCTTCGAGATACTGGTCGTGGAAGGGACCTGCCCGAGCCGGCAGCGCAACCTGGCCGCCGGCGGGGCGGCGGGCGACATCCTGTTCTTCCTGGACGACGACTCCATGACCGACCCCGGATTCCTGCGGAGAACCGCCGGACACTTCAAGGACGGGTCAGTGGCGGTGGTGGGAGGTCCTTCCCTCACCCCGGAAAGCGATCCGCCGCCGGGTCAGGCGTTCGGCATGGCGCTGGCGTCCGTATTCGGCGGAGGCGGGGTCCGCAACCGCTACCGCCGGAGCGGCCCGCTCAGGGAGACCGGCGACCACGAGCTCATCCTCTGCAACCTGGCCATCGACGCGGCCGTCTTCCGCGAGGCAGGCGGCTTTGACGAACGGCTCTATCCGAACGAGGAGAACGAACTCCTGGTCAGGCTGAAGAGAAAGGGGTTGAGGCTGATGCACGATCCCGGACTGGCCGTCTACCGGAGCCAGCGACCCACCTTGCGGGCCTTTATCCGCCAGATGTTCGGCTACGGACGCGGCAGGGCGCAGCAGGTCCTGCTGGGAGGCGGATGCGGCGTCACCACGCTCATCCCGGCCCTGTTTCTGGTCTACCTCGCGTCCCTTCCCTTCATCCATCTCCCTGTTTACTATCTGCCGCTTTTATGCTACCTAGTGGCATGTTTCTGCGTCGCGCTGGCCGCGGCGATACGTACCGGAAAAGGAAGCGCGGCCCTCTTGCTGGCGGTGGTCGTTCCCGCCCTCCACCTCTCCTATGGAGCAGGTCTGCTCCGGGGTTTTGCCGGGTACCGGTCCGCCGGAAGAGCGCGCCCTCCCGGAGATATCTCGATCCGGCGGGTCAAGGGATTCGACAGCGGCGCGGAGTGGTGACGGCCGGCACTTTCCGGGTGGAAATGGCGCCAAGGGTCGGGTTGGGGCTTTCACGAAGTCACTCGTACGGCTTCAGTGCAATCAGGCGGATCGCGGGAAAGCTCCCGCGCTCAGCAGAGTACCCGCTCCGTGCGACGGATGGTGACCGATTACGAGGGGCTTCGGGGAAGTTCCAGCCCGACCCCGCTCGATGCCTTCCGTATGAAACAAACCTATCTAGTTTCTCCTCCGGAGTTTCCGGATGGAAACTATCTAAGTTACCTGGAAGGTTCGAGACTTGTGTCTTCGAAAGGTGGCAGTAATTGGATCTGAGTATCGTCGTCCCTATATACAATGAGGAGGAGAATATCCGTGACCTCCACCGTCAGGTCACGACGGCCCTGGCCGGAAGCGGGATCGACTACGAGCTGGTCCTGGTTGACGACGGCTCCTCGGACCGTTCTTTCGCCCTTCTCCGGGAGGCGGCCGCCGAAGACGGGCGGGTCAAGGTGATACGCTTCCGGCGGAACTTCGGCCAGACCGCGGCCATGGCGGCCGGTTTCGACGCGGCCTCGGGCAGGGTGGTGGTCCCCATGGACGGTGACCTGCAGAACGACCCCGCGGACATACCGAAGCTCCTCGCCAGGATCGACGAGGGTTTCGACGTAGTATCCGGTTGGCGCCGGGACCGGAAAGACGCCTTCCTCAACCGGACCCTGCCGTCCATCCTGGCGAACCGCTTCATCTCCGGCATGACCGGGATCAGGCTGCACGACTACGGCTGCACCCTCAAGGCATACCGACGCGAGGTCCTGGAAGGGATCAACCTGTACGGCGAAATGCACCGGTTCGTCCCGGCCCTGGTTTCCCAGGTGGGCGCGAAGGTCACCGAGATCCCGGTCGGGCACCGCCCACGGCTCCACGGCAGGAGCAAGTACGGCATCTCCCGCACCATGCGGGTCATCCTGGACCTGATGACGGTGAAATTCCTGCTCAGCTATTCCACACGGCCCATCCAGCTGTTCGGCCGTCTCGGCGTCTATACCCTGATGGCATCCTTCCTGAGCGGCGGAGCAACGATCTACATGAAGCTGTTCCAGGGGATGAGCATGAACCGCAACCCCCTGCTGCTGCTGACCGCCCTGCTCCTGTTCATGGGTGTCCAGTTCATCGTGCTGGGTCTCCTGGGGGAGCTGAACGCCCGCACCTACTACGAGGCCCAGGGGAAACCGATCTACGTGATCAGGGAAACCATCAACCTTGCCTGACCGGAAGCTGCGCGTCCTGATGATCGCGCCCACCCCCTATTTCGCCGACCGGGGGTGCCACGTGAGGATCTACGAGGAGGCGCGCTCGCTTGCCGGATTCGGTCATGAGGTCCGGATCGTCACCTATCACCTGGGACGGGACATGCCGGGCATACCCACCAGCCGCATCCGCAACATCCCCTGGTACCGGAAGCTCTCCGCCGGACCGTCGTGGCACAAGCCGTACCTGGACCTGCTCCTCTTTTTCAAGACCCTTGCCGTTGCCCGCAGCTTCCGGCCCCACCTGCTCCACGCACACCTCCACGAGGGAGCGTTCCTGGGGATATTCCTGAAGAAGATTCTCAAGGTTCCCCTGGTCTTCGACTGCCAGGGAAGCCTGACCGCCGAGATCATCGACCACGGTTTCGTGCGAAAGGGTTCCGCGCTCTGCCGCGTCTTCCGGGCAGTGGAAGGGTTCGTCAACCGCCGGGCCGACCACATCGTCACCAGTTCCGGCCCGGCGGCAACCGCCCTGCGGGAGGAGTGGAACGTTCCGGCTGGAAAGGTGACTGCCGTCATGGACGGGGTGCACACCGGTGAGTTCTCCCCCGGCCCCAAGGCGGAGGTGCGCCGTGAGCTGGGCCTGCCGTCCGACAGGCCGGTCGCCCTGTTCCTGGGAGTGCTGAACCGCTACCAGGGTATCGATATCCTGATGGACGTGGTGAAAACCATGAAGGAACGCGGCGTCGAGCTCCATGTCCTGGTCATGGGGTTCCCCGAGGAGCGCTACCAGGCTCTGGCGCGGGAGGCCGGGATCAGCGACCGTATCACCTTTACCGGCAGGATCGACTACCGGCAGGCGTCCCGCTGCCTCTCGGCCGGCGATATCGCCCTCTCCCCCAAGATCTCCCTCACGGAGGCCAACGGCAAGCTGTTCAACTACATGGCCTGCGGACTGCCAGTGGTGGTCTTCGACACCCCGGTCAACCGGGAGATCCTGGGCGATGCCGGCGTCTATGCCCGCTTCGGCGACCCGGCCGATTTCGCCGACCGGGTGGAAGAGCTGGCGCGGGATGAGGAAAAACAGAGAGAGCTTTCCTCCATGGTCCGGGACAAGGTGGTCAGGGAACACTCCTGGGAGGCGCGCGGCGCACGGCTGGAGGCGGTCTACCGGGAGCTTCCGGTGACGCGGGATGAGTGAGGGCACGGAACCGCTTCAACGGGACTTCTTCACCCCTACCCGGTCACAGAGGTGCGCCAGCGGGCAGCTGGAGCACCTGGGGGAAAGCGGGGTGCACTGGTTCTGTCCAAAGGTGACCAGCAGGTCGTTGATGGCCAGCCAGTACTGCCGTGGCAGCTTGCGCCGCAGCGTGAACTCGGTCTCCTCCGGGGTACTGGTCACGACGTAGCCCCAGCGGTTGCAGATGCGGTGCACGTGGGTATCCACGCAGATCCCGGGCTTGCCGAACCCCAGGGTCACGACCAGGTTGGCGGTCTTGCGGCCGACCCCCTTGAACTTCAGCAGCTCGTCTATCTCATCCGGCACCTTTCCCCCGTACTTCTCGATCAGGGTCCGGGAGATGTCCAGGATCTGGACGGCCTTGGTCCGGTAGAAGCCGACCGGATAGATGGCCTTTTCGATGGTCTCGGGCGCCAGCCCCACCATTTTTTCCGGCGTGTCCGCCAGGGCGAAGATACGCTCCGAAGCCGGACCGGTGGTCCGGTCCTGGGTCCTGAGCGAGAGTATGCACGAGACCAGGACCTTGTACGGGTCCCCTTCACGCTGCGAGACGATGGTGACCGCGGGCGACCGCCAGGCGCTGACCGCCTCGTTCAGCAGCCGCACGGCTTCATGGATCTGTCCGTCCTTCATGGTGCTCCTCCGCTGCGATGATCTGAGGATCGGATTCTAACGGAACCCGGACCGAGCGGCAACCAAAATCCTGGGACGGCCGCTTTTCCAAGGTTGAAGATCCCGCTGTTCTCCCATATACTGAAATCAGACCAGGAAACCTGTAAGGAAGACTCATGGAAAGATACATGGACCTGCATGTGCACACCTGCTACTCGGATGGAGTCCATTCACCATCTGAGGTGGTTGCCATGGCCGCCGCCAAGGGGTTGAAGGCAATCGCCATTGCAGACCACGACTCCGTTTCCGGGGTGGACGAGGCCATTGCGGCCGGCCGCAGGCTCGGGGTGGAGGTGGTTCCGGCGGTCGAGCTTTCCATCGGCTTCAGGAATTTCCACGACGTGCACCTGCTCGGGTATTTCATTGATCACAGGGACGCGGCCTTCAGGGCAGGGCTTGACGAATTCAGCAGGGTGCGCGACCTGCGGGGGAAGGCCATCGTCGACAAGATCAACGCCAAGCTGGCGAACGAACGGAACCGGGCCATCTCCTACGACGAGATCAGCAACGGCGTCATGGGGACCCTCAGCCGGCTCCACATAGCCCGGGCACTGGTGGCGGGCGGGATGGCCAAGCATGTCCAGGACGCCTTTGTCCGCTACCTGCACCCCTGCGACGTGCCCAAGCGCCACTTCCCGGTGGAGGAGGCACTGGCGGAGATACGCCGGCTCAAAGGGGTCTCGGTGCTGGCGCACCCCCAGAGCATCACCACGGACCGTAGAATACTTGCCTCCCTCATAAGGGACATGAAAAGGATGGGGCTGGACGGAGTGGAGGTCTTCAACAACCTCTGCTACAAGGACGACATGATATTCCTTGAGTGCCTCTGCCGGGACCTGGACCTGGCGATGACCGGAGGGTCCGATTTCCACGGCAACGAGGACGACGTGGAGATAGGGAGCGGCAGAGGGGGACTGGCGGTTGCCTACAGGCTGCTGGACCGTCTGAAGGTTGAAGCGGCCGGGCGGGGTTGGGTCGCGACCGGGCCGGACCCCGGCCGGAACGGTACGATCGAGGCGCAGGGATAGAAAAATGGCCGACGCGCGCGAAGTACTCGAAACCATGAAGCAGGTCGCGAAGATCCGCATCGAGATGCTGAAGGAAGGGACCACTTTCCATAACGATGGAAAGCGCGCCTACTACCTGCGGGAATATGAAGCGAAGCTCAAGGAGATCGAGGAGTTGATCCGCAGGATGAACATCAGGCTGATATACAGCAGAAAGGACGGGCAGGAAGACAACCCTCCCGCCTGAAGGAAGGGGAAGCCGGGATTCCGTTCGCTTCACTCCAGGCGGACCTTCCTGATCCCCTGGGTGGCGACGATCCCGTCGATTATCCGGTAGGCCACATGGCGGTCCGTCAGCTTGATCTCGAATTCCAGGAAGATCTCCCGTTTCTCCAGATCATGCTCGACACAGGCATTAAGCACCTGCAGGTTGAAACTCTCCACGAGTTGCTCGATCCGGGGCATCATTCCTTCCAGATCCATGCTCCACACCTTGATGGCGCTGTAAGTGTCCCGCGTCAGTCTCCCTTCCACCTTCTTCAGCAACAGCAGCGAGCCGATGGCCACCAGGGTTACCACGGCGGAAACGGCATAGGCGCCGAGGCCACAGGCCACTCCTACGGCCGAGGCGACCCAGAGGCATGCGGCCGTGGTAAGGCCGCGGATGGAGGCCTTTTCCCTGATTATCGCCCCGGCGCCCAGGAAGCCGATACCGGTCACCACCTGGGCCGCCACCCTCGACGGATCCACTATGCCGGCGCCGTAGATCCTGTAGAAATAGATGGATGTCACCGTAAAGACGCAGGCACCCAGCGACACGAGCAGATGGGTACGGAACCCCGCCGGCCTCCCGTGGATCTCCCTCTCCAACCCGATGAGCCCGCCGAGGATTGCGGACAGCAGCAGCCGCAGTATGACTTCAATCTCTATGACCATATGACCGTCATTCTGCCCGGATGCAACAGGGCGGACCCGTGAGCCGGGAAAACGTGAAGCACTGACCGTGCGGTCAGCGCGGGTCCAGTTTTTCCAGGGAAACGTCGAAGGTCAGCGCCGCCCGGGTTTCCCCTCCACGGTAGCGGACAACAAGGGGGAGCCTGAAGCGCCCGTTCCCCGCGGACTCCATCCCTCCATCGAGCTCTATTTCCGCCTGGTCCTCCTCGGGCTCCTCCGGTGCGGACCAGGCACCAGAACCGGCTGACGGCTGCTCCGCCGCCGACAGGTCGGGCTCCTGGGTAAAACCCGGGAAAGGAGATTGGAATGTCGTGAGTGAGGCAGCCTCCGGCTCGGCGGCAAAGGCCGGCGCCGGAGTTTCCTGGACAAGCTCCTCAGGTTCCGGCTCCGCGGCGTAATCCACGTCCTCTTCCACCGGCTCCAGGGTGAGCAGCTCCGAGTCGTCGAGCAGGCTTTCAGTTTCAAGGACAAGGGGGCACTCCTCCGGCTCCTCCGCGACCTTGACGGCCGGAACGGGCTCTCCGGCAACGGGTACCGGCTCGGGCTCCTGTCCCAGCGGAAGGTCACGCAGTCGCTGCAGAACCATCTTGACCATCTCTGAAAGGGCCGGCAGAACGCCTTCGCCCGAACGGGCCGAGGCGGGGATCATCGGGACGTCGCCGATGTCGAGCAGGTTCCTGGCCTCGTCTATGGAAACGGCTCCTTCCACGTCCCTCTTGTTGCACTGGAAAATGCAGGGAAGCTCATCCAGCGGCACGCCGTATGTCTGGAGGTACTCCTTCAGGCTGTCCAGGCTCCTGCGGTTCTCCAGGGTGCGGGAGGGCTCCAGGTCGGCGACGAAGACGATGCCGTCGGCCCCCTTCAGGACGCTCTTCCAGACAGCCGGCTCAACCGGCTCGCCGGGCACGGTATAGATGTGGAAATGGATGCCGAAGTCCCTGATGGCCGCCAGTTCCGGACGCATGAAGTCGAAGAACACCATTCTCCCGCTCGGGGTGTTCATGAACTTGAATTTCCCGCGGTATTCCGGTTTCAGCTTGTTGTAGATGAATTCCAGATTGGTCGTCTTGCCGCTCCGACCAGGGCCGAAATAGACTATCTTGGCGTGAATTTCCTTCTTGGCGTCGTTTACCAGGGCCATGGAAGACCTCCCTATTTATCCTTTTGTTTGTTCATCAGCAGCCGCCTCGCCTGCGTCGAGATGACGGAGGATACGTTCTTGCTCTTGGCCAGCATCCCGAGATCCTTTTCCGTCAAACCTGAAAGAAACCGGAGCGCGAAATGAAGGGGTGTCTTGTGGTTCTCCACCAGCGACTTCCTGATCTGGTAGTTCTTGGTCCAGTCCTTGTTGGTGCAGATATCCCGGAGGATATCGTCGTTGTTCAGGTGGGACTTGGAGATCATCAACACCTCCGGCTCGGTGATGCGCGGATTTTTTATCACCGAGCCGGACACCAGCTTGTTGATGTCCTTGACCAGCAGCATCCTCCACTCCTTGTCGCCGGTCATGGCCATCTTGATCTTCTCCGACACCGTCATTCCCTTGGCAAGCTGGTAGGTGCTTCGGAATTCGTCCTCGTCTTCCGGCACTTCGTCCTTTTCGCCGATGTCCACCGGAGAAGCTTCTCCCTCTGCCGCAGCACAGGAAGGTTCCTGCCGGGGCGATTCCTCCGGCAGCTCTCCCGCCGTCTCCCTTCCTGTCCCGGCGAGGAGCGCGAGGGTCGCCGCGTCCGCCGCCGGATTGAGCGCTATCATCTCCGCCACGGCGGGGTTCCGGCCATGCAGCCGTGCCATCAGTTCCAGGAGACGGGGATGGGTCTCGGCAGAGCCGACAATATCCAGCAGGGTCTCCTCGGGCAGCGTACGGAGCCCGGCAACAGCGGAAGACCGGACCTCGGGGTCCGGATCGCGGCTCAGGCAAAACCGGACAACGGCCACCTCGGCAGCGGGGAGCGGAACCTCGCCGCGGGCCGCCATCAGACGTTCCTCCCGGCTGGCGCCGGGTTGCACGTAGCGGGCCGCCGCCGGAGAAAGCCTTACCGTTGTCTTCCCTTTTTCAGACATGGCACCTGTCCGCTATTTCATCGGCGCCGGAAGGGGCGTGAAGCCGAGCTTGCGGAGCCGTGCAGCCTCTTTCTCCGCCTGTTCGCGGGTCGCGAAACCGCCAGAGCTCAGGGTATAGGTCTGTACCGGTGCGCTGGATTTCTTCACGATGGGAGCGAATCCTTCCCTGCGCAGCCTGTCCTGCTCCCTGGCCGCCCGCTCCTGATCGAAATAGGAACCGGCGTACACTACGTACCTCCCATTCTCCTGCAGAATGAAGGCATCCCTGCTGCTCTTCCTGACCCTTTCCAGCTCCGAGCTCGCCGAAGAGTACGATGCGAATTCGGCCAGAATCAACCTGTTCATCGGTTCGTTTTTCTTGCGGCCAGGCGTGACAACCGGCTTGAACCCGGCATGCTCAAGTTTCGACTTTGCCGCGAGCAGCGTCGACTTCAGCACATAGGTGCCCACTATCAGGGTATAGTTCGCCCCCTGCCTGCCGGCGGCACTCCGTTCTTCTCCTGCCTCCGCCTTGGCGGTCTTCCGTTTCCTGTCCACGGAAGCCTTGCCTGCGGAAGCGGTTTCCGTCTTTGCCGAGGCGAGTGCCGTTTTCTTGTCGGCCGACGATCTGGCCGGCTCCTTAGAGGGTGTCTTGGCCGCGGCCGTTTTCTGCGCGGCAGCTGCCGGCTTTCCGGCCGCCCTGGTTGCGGGCTTTGGCGCCTGCTGCGGGGCGGCGGGGGCCGGAAGTTTTTTGTCCGCAGCGGTAACCGCTTTCTGCGTGGGTTTCGCGGCCGGCGCGACAGGGATCTCTCCCTGCCGCGCCTGGGTGTTCGAGGCCACCTCGGGGGCGTTGCCGCCGGAGGGCTGGGAAACGTCCGGGGTAGCCGGCTGTTCCGGCAGGGAGGAGGCCGGAGGGACCGACCCCTCCAGGTTTGCGGCGACAGGCTGGGACGGCCGCTCCGGAAGCGGTTTCTTTACCTCGGCGGGGTAGACCTGATACTGCATCGGGGTCTCCTCCTTGGGCCGCAGCATGTCCGTGAAGTAATAGAAGTATCCGAAGCATACCGCGAGGGCCAGCAGAACGAGCGGCACGCCCTTGGCGCTCCCTCCCGCGACCCCGGCCACGCCGTTGAATTTGCCCTTTTCCGGGACACCGTTTCCAGCCATCGGTTTCCTCCCCCTTGCCGCCTTAGTGTGAAGCCTTGTTGTTCGCCGCCGCCTCGTTGATCACCTTCTGGGCCAGGTGACTCGGGATCTCCTCGTAATGGGAGAACTCGGCGGTAAAGAGACCGCGGTCGCTGGTCATGGAACGAAGGTCGTTGGCGTAGCTGAGAACCTCGGCCATGGGGACGACCGCCCTGATGATCTGCGAATTGGCCTTGGGCTCGACCCCTACGACCTTGCCGCGCCGGGAGTTGAGATCGCCGATCACGTCCCCCATGTTGTCCTCGGGCACGGTGATCTTCATCTTCATGATCGGTTCCAGAAGGACCGGTTTGGACATCTCCATCGCCTTCTTGAACGCCATGGAGCCCGCAATCTTGAACGCCATCTCGGAGGAATCGACCGTGTGGAAGGAGCCGTCGTAGAGCACCGCCTTGAAGTCCACCAGCGGGTATCCGGCCAGCGCCCCCTCCAGCGAGGCCTCCTGGATCCCCTTGTCGACCGCGGGGATGTAGGTCTTGGGGATCACGCCGCCGACGATCTTGTCCTCGAACTGGTATCCCTCTCCCCGGCCGAGCGGGATGAATTCAACCCAGCAGTCGCCGTACTGACCCCGGCCGCCCGACTGCTTCTTGTATTTCCCCTGGACCTTGACGGCCGACTTGATGGTCTCCAGGTACGGAACCTTCGGGGTCTTCAACTCCACCTCGACGCCGAATTTCCGCTTCAGCTTCTCGATGGTCACCTCCAGGTGCACCTGCCCCATGCCGGAGATGATGTGCTCCCTGGTCTGCTCGTCGCGGCGCAGGGTGATGGTCGGATCCTCCTCCATCAGGCGCTGCAGGGCGCCGTGGATCTTGTCCTCGTCGTTCTTGCTCTTCGGCTGGATTGCGAACGAGATGACCGGCTCCAGGGACTTGGCCGGCTCGTATACGATGGGCTTGTCGGGGTCGCACAGGGTGTCCCCGCTCACCGTCTCCTTGAGCTTGGCCACCGCCACGATGTCGCCCGCCACGGCCTGCTTGATCGGCTTCTGCTTCTTTCCTTCCAGCTCGTAGAGCTGGCCGATGCGCTCCGTGGAGTCACGGGTCGAATTGTAGACCGTGGAATCGGAGTTCAGCACACCAGAGTAGACCCGGAAGACGGATATCTTGCCGGTGTAGGGGTCGGAGGTGGTCTTGAAGACCAGGGCGGAGAAAGGCTGGCTCTCTTCGGGGGCGCGCTCCTCCACCTCGTTGGTCTTGGGATTGATGCCGCTCACCCGGCCGCGATCCAGGGGCGACGGGAGGCAGAGGCAGAGGTAGTCGAGCAACTGGGGGACACCGATGTTCATCAGGGCCGAGCCGCAGAAAACCGGGGTGAAGGTGTTGCGCAGGGTGCCGACCCGCAGGCCGTCCAGGATCTCCTCGTTCGTGAGCTCGCCGGTGTCGAGGAACTTTTCCGTCAGGGCGTCGTAGGCCTCTGCCACGGTCTCGACCAGTCTTTCCCTCATGCTTTCCGCATCGGCCAGGTAGTCCGCGGGGATGTCGATCTCGGTGAACTTGCCGGAAAGGTCCTTTACATACCGGTATGCCTTCATCTGGATCAGGTCGATGACCCCTTCGAAGTCCTCTTCCGCTCCGAGCGGCAGCTGCACCGCCACCGCCCTGGCGCCCAGGGCCTTCTCCATGTCGCCCATTGCCCGGAGGAAATTGGCCCGCTCGCGGTCCATCTTGTTGACAAAGGCGATCCGCGGGATCTCGGCCTCGTTGGCCCATTCCCAGACCTCCTCGGTCTGGACCTTCACGCCGGAGATGGCCGAGATGATGACCACCGCCCCCCCCAGAACCCTGAGGCAGGACCGGGTGTCGGCGATGAAGTCGCCGTAACCCGGGGTGTCGATAATGTGGAGGGAATGGCCGTTCCATTCACCGTGATTGAGGGAGGAGGAAACCGTTATCTTCCGCTTGATCTCTTCCGGCTCGAAGTCCATGGTCGAGCTACCGTCGTCTACACGGCCGAGACGGTCGTTGGTGCCGGTTGCAAACAGGATGGCCTCCGTCAGGGAGGTCTTCCCCGCCCCTCCATGGGCTACAATTCCAACATTTCTCACTTTCGCGGTGTCATACTTTGCCATAAAGCCCCCTTGCTTATGTAATAGGTAGTACGCCTCCTACATGACTCCGAAGGGAAAAACTCCGCTGGTTCTTATGGACCACCAGTGTCTCGTGCGTTAATTTGTCTCCCTCCCCTCCCTCGACGGGAGGGAGAGGGAATTTTCTATTGTGTCAAATTACTCGCTAGTGGGCGGGGGGTTGGGTGTTCCTGTCGTAGAGTATCCGCAACCCCTCAAGCGTCAGAAACTCGTGAACCTCCTCTATGGTCTTCGATTCCTCTGCAATCAGCCGTGCCAGCCCGCCCGTGGCGATGACCCTGGGCGCCTCCCGGCTTTCCGCCTTCATGCGTGTGACTATCTCGTCCACCATGCCTACGTAGCCGAAGAAGATACCGGACTGCATGGCCCCGACCGTGTTCTTGGCAATGACCGACGGGGGCCTGATCACATCGACCCTCGGAAGCTTGCTTGCCTTCTGGAACAGTGCCTCGGCCGATATCATGATTCCCGGCGCTATGACGCCGCCACAGTAATGCCCCTTGGCATTGACCAGGTCGAAGGTGGTGGCGGTGCCGAAATCAACGATAATCAGGGCGGTCCCGTACTTCTCGAAGCCGGCCACGGCGTTGACGATACGGTCCGCGCCCACCTCCTTGGGGTTCTCGTAGTGGATCGGCATGCCGGTCCTGATCCCCGGGCCGATCACGTAAGCCTTCAGATTGAAATAGCGGAGGGACATCCTCTCCAGCACCCCGGTCAGGACCGGAACGACCGAGGATACGATTATATCCCGTACGCAGCCGTATTCAATTTCGGAGAACATGAAAAGTTCCCGTATCAGAACGGCGTATTCGTCGACCGTCTTTGCCGTATCGGTAGCAATCCTCCAGTCTCTGACGAGCTGGTCTCCGTCGTACAGCCCGAGGACCGTATTGCTGTTGCCCACATCGATAACAAGTAACACCGCATTCTCTCCCGCAAGGAAAATCAGTCCGTTTTCAGGGCAGAGCCCGGAACAACGTGTCAACCGTCACTTTTCCCTGCATCCGTGACGCTGAAGGTGTTATGGATGCAGATCATCAAGAATAGTCACGTCCCCCGCCAGTACCCGCTCGGAAACGCCGTCACCCCTCTGCAGCAGGAGCGCCCCGTCATCGTCTATGCCGCCGACGATCCCCTCGGTCGCCTCGTCACCCGAAGAAACCCTCACCCTGCGGCCCTGGACCATGCTGCGCCTGAGCCACTCATTCCTGGCCGAGGCGAACCCATGCTCCAGGTAATCTTCGTAGAGGGTGTCGAGAGCGGTGAGCAGGGCCCGGGTGAACTCCACCCGATTCACGCAGGCCCCGCTCTCCAGCATGAGAGAACTGGCCGGATACCGCAGTCCTTCGGGAAACTGCTCCTTTTTCATGTTGAGATTTACGCCGATCCCGAGCACTACGAAATGAATCGTATCGGTCTCGGAGCTCATCTCGTTCAGCAGACCTGCGATCTTGAGGCCGTTCACCAGGATATCGTTGGGCCATTTGATTCGCGGACAAAGGGGGGTAACCGATTCAACGGCCCGTGCGACCGCGACCGCCGAGAGAAAGGTGAGTTGGGGAGCCCTGACGGGCGGCATGGCAGGCCTGAGAATGACGGAGCAGTAGAGGTTCACTCCACCGGGCGACTCCCATCGCCTTCCGAGACGCCCTCTGCCGCCGGTCTGGCTGTCGGCAATCACCACCACCCCGTCTTCCGCGCCTTTCTCGGCCAGGCGGAAGGCCAGCAGATTGGTGGAATCGGTCTCGTCTGCCGAGACGATGCGGCGCCCGATCCTGCCGGTCCGGAGACCGGTCGATAATTCTGTTGCGGTCAGGGTGTCGGGGGCGGTCAGAAAACGGTACCCCCTCGCCGGGACCGATTCGATCCCGTATCCCCTGGCCCGCAGCTTGTTGACGTGTTTCCAGACCGCGGTGCGGGACACCTTGAGAGCGTTACCCAGTTCCTCGCCGGAAAACACCTTCCCCTCTTCTGCGCGGAACAGCTCCACCATCCTCTGTTCAATGGGCGTTTTACCACTGCCCGGGTCGGGTGTAACAGGCTCTCTCAATATCCCTCCAGGAGCATGGAGATATCCATGGCGCGTGCGCTGTGAGTGAGGGCGCCGACGGAGATGATGTCGACGCCGGTAGCGGCGATGGCGCCTATCGTGTCCAGGTTGACCCCTCCGGATGCCTCCATGAGAGCCTTCCCGCCCGCCATTTCGACCGCCCGGCGCATCATTGCCGATTCCATGTTGTCCAGCATGATGATGTCGGCGCCGGCTGCGAGCGCCTCGGCGACCTGTTCGAGGGTTTCCGTCTCCACCTCGACCCTGATGGTGTGTGGGACAACGGCCCGTGCGCGCTGCACGGCGATTGTGATACCGCCGGCGGCCGTGATATGGTTTTCCTTGATCAGGACGCCGTCGTACAGGCCGAAACGGTGGTTGCTGCCCCCGCCGATTCTCACCGCGTATTTTTCCAGTTGGCGGAGTCCGGGAGTAGTCTTCCTGGTGTCCGTCACCCTGGCCCCGGTCCCTCGTACCGCCTCGCAATAGCGGGCCGTCAGGGTGGCGATGCCGCACATGCGCTGCAGGAGGTTCAACGCCACCCTCTCCCCCTGGAGGAGGATCGCCGCGTCGCCCCGCATTTCCGCGATCACCGCCCCCTTCGCCACCGAGGCGCCGTCCTGGAAGTGGGGGGTGAATACCGTCTCGGGGTCGAGCATCTGAAACACCCGTGCGGCCACCTGGATACCGGCCAGCACGAGCGGCTCCTTGGCGATCAGCCTGCCGCCGGCCGGGCGCTTTTCAGGCAGCACGGCCAGGGTCGTGAGGTCGCCGGTGTGAAGATCCTCCAGCAGGGCGTTTTCAATAAGTCTGTCAAGGCCGATCATCAATACTCCAAACAGGCGCGCCCTCTCGGCCAACGGCCGGACCGCCACATGATCTCCGTGCGGGACCCGGCCGTCACCGCGGTTTCGTTCGGTCCCGGCGCGCGGACACCCTGTCCGCGAAACGGTGCGGGCCGGTCCGCCGCAAGGGATATCAGGGCGATCCTTTATAACATAGGTTCAGAATGACGGCAACCGCTAATCCGCTGTTTCCCCTTGTAAAACCGGCACTGTGGAGCCCAAGCGGCAGCCGGTTGGCGGCAAACGGCGTGACGGATATCACCTGTCCGGCCTGGTATGTCCGCAGGCCGGACCGTATAGCCGGGAAAGCCACTGAAGTGAGAGAGGGGGGAACAGGCAGAGGCCTGAGCAGTGAAACGTGTAGAGGGACCCACGCGGCCTGAAGCCGAGACAACCGCGGAATACGCAAAATGCCTTTGACTGCCGGGGATGAGACAGTCAAAGGCATGGAGAAATGGTGATCCCAAGGGGACTTGAACCCCTGTTACCGACGTGAAAGGCCGGTGTCCTAACCGCTAGACGATGGGACCGTAACCCATATGCCGAACCTGCCGGCGGAAAATTGTAAATGGCTGGGGGACAAGGATTCGAACCTTGGTTGGCGGAGTCAGAGTCCGCAGTCCTGCCGCTAGACGATCCCCCAGCAGGCGGAAGCTGTTATATACCAAAGTGGCTGCATGGCGTCAAGGCTTTTCAGCACCCGGCGAACCAAAGCGGCCCGCCATGGTACGGGTCAAACCTGTCCGGACTTCCCGATCAAGGAGGCTCCCGCTTCCAATGCCCTGACGTTTGCCGGGATGAACCTGTGGTTCCGCTCCGGCAGGGTATCCTTGAGCGCCTCGGCCAGGGCGTCGATCGAGACGGCGCCGGTCCTTGCAGCATACGCCCCGACCGCCACCATGTTGACCATTCTTGCGTCACCGATCTCCCTGGCAACGGCGTTCATTTCTATGGCGATAATATCCAGGTCCTTCCTGGGAAAGCCGGACAGATCCACCAGGGAGGTATTGACGATGCATATACCGCCCGGTTTTATCCTGGGACCGTACTTGTCCAGCGATGACTGGTTCAGGATAACTGCGACGCTCGGGTTGCCGACCACCGGCGAGCCCACGTCGCCGTCGGAGATGACGACGGTGCATACGGCCGCGCCCCCGCGCTTTTCCACCCCGTAAGAGGGCAAGAACGAGACGTTCTTCTCCTCCACGATGGCGGCCTGGGCAAGAAGGGTCCCAGCCAGCAGCACTCCCTGCCCCCCGTAACCGGCCATAAACATGTCATGCCTCATAGTAGCAGTCCCCCGGTAGCATTCGAAATGACGGCGGCCCCGACACGCACCTGTCGGGCCGTGGATTACAGATTCGCGGTATTCTTGAAGGTGCCCAGCCTGAAATACTCACACATCTCCCGCCCCACCCGTTCGTTGGCCTCGATGGCGCCCATGCCCCAGTTGGTCGGGCAGGCGGAGAGGAACTCTACGAAAGAAAACCCCTTCCCCTCGATCTGGTAACGGAAGGCCTTCTTCATCTGCTTCTTCGCGTCCATGATATTTCTCGGGCTGTTGACCGCCGCCCGAGCGGAGAATGCGACACCGTCGAGGCCCGACAGCAGCTCGGCTACCCTGACGGGAAAGCCCTCCTTTTCGGACCTTCTGCCGTACGGGGATGTCGATGTCCTCTGGCCGGGGAGAGTGGTGGGCGCCATCTGTCCGCCGGTCATGCCATAGGTGGTGTTGTTCACGAAGATGACGGTTATGTCTTCCCCACGGTTGGCCGCGTGGATTATTTCCGCGGTGCCGATGGCCGCCAGGTCGCCGTCCCCCTGGTAGGTGAAAACGAACCTGTCCGGCCTGGCCCTCTTCACACCGGTCGCCACGGCAGGCGCCCGGCCGTGCGGGGATTCGACCACGTCCAGGTCGAAGTAGCTGTACAGGAAGACCGAACAGCCGATTGATGCCACCCCTATGGTTTTCCGGGCCAGATCGAATTCATCCAGCGTCTCGGCCACGATCCGGTGGATGGTACCGTGGTGACAGCCCGGACAGAAGTGGGTCTGGACGTCCTTGAGGCTCTCCGGCCTCCTGAATACCTGTTGCATTCCATACCTCGACGTTTGTGTCTGTAAATACGTGCCCCGTAGGGCAATACCACTAGTTCCGATAGTACCTTCTTATCTGCTCCAGGAGTTCCTCAGGGGTGGGGAGGGAGCCGGTGCCGGACGGCCTGCCGTAGAAATGGACTTCCGCGTCACGCGCAACCGACAGCCGCACGTCCTCGACCATCTGTCCGGTATTCAACTCGATGTCGAGCACGGTCTTGCAGTGTTCGGTCGCCGAGGCGAATGCCTTGGCCGGGAAAGGAAACAGGGTTATCGGGCGAAGCAGGCCGACTTTCATTCCCTCCTCCCTCGCCATCGCGACCGCGGTTTTGGCGATCCTGGCGGCGGAACCGAAACCGGTGGCGATAAGGGTGGCATCGGCGGTTTCGTAGTCCTCCCAGCGCGCCTCCTTTGCAGCCAGATCCCGGTACTTGGCGAAAAGCTTCCAGTTGTGGGCTTCCAGCTCGCCGTCACCCAGAAACAGGGACTTGACCACTCGCTGCCCGCCCTCTTCCGTGCCGCGCAGTGCCCAATCCTTGGCCGGCAGTTCCCTGTGGGGCCGCGGGTGGGGGATGAGGGGCTCCTTCATCTGGCCGACCACCGCATCGCCCAGGATCATGGCGGGCATGCGGTAGATCTCGGCCAGGTCGAAGGCCAGCATGGTCAGGTCATACATCTCCTGGATCGAGGAGGGAGCCAGAACGATAATGTGATAACCTCCATGCCCGCCCCCCTTGACGGCCTGGAAATAATCCCCCTGGGAGGCGTCGATCCCGCCGAGGCCCGGTCCCGATCTCGAGATGTTCACGATCAGACATGGGATCTCCATTCCCGCCATGTAGGAAATGGTCTCCATCTTCAGGGAGATGCCGGGGCTGGAGGATGAAGTCATGGCCCTGGCGCCGGTCGCGGCAGCACCAAGGACCATGTTGATGGACGCTATTTCGCTTTCGGCCTGAATGAACTCTCCATTCAGCCCGGGCATTTCCCGTGACATGAACTCGGGAATATCGTTCTGGGGCGTAATGGGATAGCCGAAATAGTACCTGCACCCCGCCTCGATGGCCCCCATACATATTGCCTCGTTACCCCTTACCAGCAGACGCTTGGCCAATTGGTTCCTCCCCGTTGCTGAACCCGGCTCAAAATATGAAGCCGGCGGCAAACCCGTATATTACCGGTAGCTGAACATTGTTTTATTTAAACACCTTGATCGCCACATCGGGACACATTTCGGCGCACAAGGCACAACCGGTGCACTTGATTTCAGTTTCCTGAAACAGAGCCGGCGTATAGCCATGGTTATTGATCTGCTCACTCAGGGTTATCAATTTCTTAGGACATGCAATCGTGCAAAGTCCGCAGCCTTTGCATCTCAATTCATCAATTTCGATCGTCGGCATTCTGGTTTCCTTATGCTAAAGGAGCGATGTGTCAAGCTGTATGAAGAAAAATATCAGAGCTCACGATACCGAGTCAATCATTTTTCCTGCTTGAAAAAGATCTTTACACTTGATTTTATGTGATTATGCGATTAAATAGAATAACATTAGCATTGATGCTTACAAAGGAGGGACACAAAATGCCCGCAACACTGGTGGAACTGGCAGCTAACATTGTATCTTCTCACGCTTCTGTCAAGGAGATGTCGACAGAGGAACTCTTGCAGGAAATCCAGAAGGTATATGCGGCACTACAGCAACTGGAGACTACCGGATCAACAGTTTCCACTGCAACGGAAACAGAGGCAAAAGCTGCGCCGATGAGTCTCAAAAAGGCGTTCCAGGCCGATCAGGTGTACTGCATGATCTGCGGCAGAGGCGGAATGAAGACCCTTTCCCGGCATCTGGCCCAGGCCCACGGCGTCAAACCGGGCGAATACCGCAAGCAGTTCGGCATCCCCACCGGCCAGCCGCTGACGGCCAGGAACTTCTCCGAGGGAAGAAGGAAGATGGCCCAAGAGAGGGGTCTGGCGGAAAACCTCGCCAAGGCCCGTGCGGTACGGGCGGCCAAGATTAAGGCCGAAAAGGCCGCAGCAGTCAAGCCGGCCAAACCGTCCAGAAAGAAGGCCTGACACTCTCAGACCACACAACAAAAAATCCCGAGGCAGGTAACGCGCCCCTCGGGATTTTTTGTAGAGCCGCATGTCGGCACGATTATCCGGTTTTCTTCATGTTCTTCAGGATCTCCCACCCCTTGAGAAGGTCCAGTGCCCGGAGAACCTGGTAGTCTCCCTTGAACTGTTCGTCCATCTTATAGGCAGGGGCCTTCTCATCCTTCCTGTCGGCATCCTTCCCCTTCTCTTCCTTGTCACTGCTTTCAAAGTGATTCTCCAGGTCCTTCTCCCGGATGCTCAACGACTCCTTCTTCTCGGCCGCGGTAATCTCCAGGCTCTCAACGATGATATCGGGGGTAATCCCCTTGGCCTGGATGGAACGCCCTTTCGGGGTGAAATACCGGGCCGTGGTAAGCCGAAGGCCCGAATCCTCGGAGAGCGGGATTATGGTCTGGACGGAGCCCTTTCCGAAGCTCTGGGTGCCGAGGATGACCGCCCTGTTGTGGTCCTGGAGAGCCCCGGCCACGATCTCGGAGGCACTGGCGCTGCCGCCGTTTATCAGGACAACCATAGGATAGCCGAGCTCCTTGTTGCCTCCCTTGCGGGCCGTAAACCTCATCTTGGAGTCCTGGTCGCGCCCCTCGGTATAGACTATCAGCCCCTCGGCAATGAAGTGGTCGGCCACCTTCACCGCCTGGTCGAGCAGGCCGCCGGGGTCGTTGCGCATGTCGAGAATGAGGCCCTTCAATGCCCCGCCGTTTTCCGCCTTGAGGGTCTTGAGAGCCTTGATGAGGTCCTCGTCGGTCTTTTCCTGGAACTGGGCGATCCTCACATAGCCGTAACCGTAATCCAGGGTCTTGAACTTGACGCTCTTCACTTGGATAATGTCCCTGACCAGGGTGAAGTCCTTAGGCTTCTCGAAGCCTTCGCGCATGATGGTTATGGTGACCTTGCTCCCCTTGGCCCCGCGCATCCGCTTGACGGCATCCACGATGCTCATGTCCTTGGTCAGGGTCCCCTCGATCTTCAGTATCTGGTCGCCCGACTTGATCCCGGCCCTGAACGCCGGCGTGTCTTCGATTGGCGAGATCACGGTGAGAAATCCGTCCTTGACGGTTATCTCGATTCCCAGCCCGCCGAAGGAGCCTTTTGTCTCGATCTTCATCTCCTTGTACATGTCCGGCGGCAGGAAGGAGCTGTGGGGATCCAGCGACGACAGCATCCCGTTGATGGCACCGTAGACCAGCTTTTTGGTATCAACCCCTTCCACATAGTTCTTCTGCACTATCTTGAGCACATCGGTAAACAGCTCGATGGATTCGTAGTCATTTCCGCCTTCGGCCGCGCAGCGCTGCTGAACCCCGACCCCGACCACCACGATGAGAGCCGCGACGACCGCTACCAGCAGGGCCAGCTGTTTCCCTTTTCCTTTCATCACCGTTAACACCTCCCGCCTTAAGCGTGTAGTAGTTCCCAACCGTTATCGAATCCAGGGCGCCGGATCTATCGGCCTTCCCTGGTACCTGATCTCAAAATAGAGCATGGGACCGCCGGCGGAATCCACGTCCCCCGCGCTCGCTATCACCTCGTTCTTCGATACGTTGGCCCCGCTCCTCTTGAGCAGCTTCGAGTTGTGGGCGTATACGCTGAAGAAACCGTCGCCATGGTCTACAATCACCATGTTGCCGTACCCCTTGAAGTATTCGGCGAAAATAACCTTTCCGTCATAGATCGAGCGGACGTCGGCGCCGCTGGAGGCGGCTATGGATATGCCGTTGCTGTTTGTGTACGAATTGAATTCCGGATGCTTGTGCCTGCCGAAATAGCCGACGATCCTCCCCTGCGTCGGCAGGGACAGCCGCCCCCTCTGGGAGGCGAAACCGCTGGCGGAGGTCGGTGGCTGCGGTACCGCAACGGCTCTGCCGGAATCCTTGGCCGAAGGTTTGCGTGTTTTTTGAGAATAACTCTTTCTGCGCTCGGCTTCAAGCCTTTGCACGATTGCCTGCAGGCGCCGCGAATTGGCCTCCAGCTCCCTGAGTGAAGCCTGGTAGCTCTGCTTGTCTTTGCGGACCTTGACGAGGATGGAGGCCTTTTTTGCCTTTTCCTGCTCGATCTCGTGCTTCCGGCTCACGATGCTCCCTTTCAGACTTTCCTTCCGGCCGGCATCGGACTCCAGCCCCCTCTTCAGTTCCCTGAGCTCTTCTATCCGCTCGTTGTAGGCTGCGACAAGCTTGCGGTCGTTATCCAGCATCGCCCTGGTGTACCTGAGGTTCTCCTGCATCTGCGGGAACGATTCCGAGGAAAAGAATATCCTGACATTGCCCACATCTCCGCCCTTGTAGGCGGCGACCAGGCGTTTCTGGATCAGAGCCCTTCTCGTTTCCACGTCCTTACTGACCAGCTCGATATCACTCCGGGTCTTGGCAAGCCGCCTTTCCACAACTTTCAATTCCCGGTCCAGGACGGCGAGGCTGGCCTCTTTATCCTTCAGGCTGGCGTCGATCTTCGCCAACTCGCCCGAAACCTTGCCTTCCACCCGTATGGTCTGGTCGATAAGCTGTTTCTTCTCCTTTATCTCCTTGTTGATTCCCCGGAGCTGCTTCTTGACGTCGGCGCCCCAGAGAGAGGAGACCGGTGACAGCAACGTGGTGAGGAGTAATAATATGAAGATTCCGGTCCGCATGGCTAAAGGGCGATGAACTTCTTCAGGGAGGCGAGGCTCCCCATGAAACCGAGCGCGGCTCCGCCGAAGAGCAGCGCGGCCAGATGGGAAAGCGGAAGAAAGACCAGTCCCGACTCCATGATGCCGATGCCGGAGAAGATATCGGCGTTGTGGAGGAACGCCATATAGGCCCCTGTAAGGACGAGGAGCGCCAGGGCCACTCCCGCGACACCCTGGATCATCCCCTCGATCAGAAACGGAGCCTTGATGAACATGCGGGTCGCCCCCACCAGCCCCATCAGCTCGAGTTCGTCCTTCCTGGAATAGATGGTCAGCTTGATGGTGTTGGCAACGATGAAGATGACCGCCAGCACGATGAAGCCACCGACCAGCGCCCCGGCAAACCGGATCAGGTTCATGAAATCATCGAACCGTTTGACCCATTCCTCCCCGTACTGCACCTCCTTGATCTCCGGGAACTGCCTGAGGCGGGTTACGTAGGTCGCCACCGACTGGCTGTCCCGGCTGTCCCGTTTCAGGCGAATCTCGATGGAAGAGGGGAGAATCTCCGGAGACACCCCTTCCAGAAGCGACTCCTGCCCCTTCAGTCTGCCGTAAAACCTCCTGAACGCCTCCTCCCTGGAGATGTACCCTACGTCCAGGGTGCCGTGGATCGCCCGTATCTTTCCCGTCAGGTCGGTGACTTCGCCGGAGGAGAGCTCACGGTCGAAATAGGCGGTTATCTGGACCCGGTCGCTCCAACTGGCCGTGACGCGCTCCAGGTTGACATATACCAGAAGAAACAGCGAAAGGATCAGAAAGGCGAGTGCGATGGTGACTATGCTCAGGACATTCACCAGGACGTTCTGCCGTATGTTGATGAAGGCCCTCTCCACGAAGTAGTGGAGTCGCCCGGTCACTCCCTCCCTGGCCAGCTTCGGTCTTTTTGCCGCTTTCTCACGAGGCATCGGAGTCCTCCGTGACGTGCCCCTTGTCGAGCACGATAAAGCGTTTGTGACTGTTTTCGATGAGGCGCCGGTCGTGGGTCGCGACAACCACCGTGCTGCCCCGGACATTCGCCTCTTTCAGGATGGCGAACACGCGCTCCTTCGACTCTTCGTCCAGGTTTCCGGTGGGCTCATCCGCCAGGATCAGCTTCGGGTCGTTCACGAGGGCGCGGGCCATGGCAACCCGCTGCTGCTCTCCACCCGACAGGCGGATAGGGGTGGAGTTTATCTTATGCTCAAGCCCAACCTGTTTGAGGATGTGATACACCCGCTTGTTGATGTCCTTTTTGCCCCATCCGAGCACCTCAAGGGTAATGGCCACATTTTCGAGAACGGTTCTCGAAGGAAGGAGTTTGAAGTCCTGGAAAACGACTCCTATCTTGCGGCGGAGAGCGGGAAGCTGGGAGGGTGGAAGCTTGGTTATGTTTACGCCGTCGATTACCACCTGTCCGCGGGTCGGCTTCAGCGCCCCGTAAAGGAGCTTCAGGAGTGTCGATTTCCCCGCGCCGGATACACCCGTCAGAAAGACGAACTCCCCCTTGGAGATCTTCGCGCTGATCCCGCTGAGGGCCGTGGCATCGCGCTGGTAGGACATGCAGACGTTATGGAGTTGAATCATGTGATGCGCTCCGGTAAATGTCGGTGAAGGCCCTGGAGAACGGACGGCTGACACAGGCTGACAAACAGGCGTTATGCCTTGAGCATCCCCAGGACCCACAAGGCGAAGCATGAGAGAAAGCCTCCACCGAACAGCACGGCAACGCCGGACCGGAAGGTCCCCCGCCTCGGGAAGGCATAGAGGAAGAATCCGGCAGCGGCAAGGACCCACCCCCAGAAGCCCAGCTCACAGAGAAGTGCCCAGCTTTCGTCTATCACGCGCCTCTCCAAGACAGAGAAACTTTCTGAGCAATGAACCCAGCTTCAGTTTCCAGACCATGACGACCGCCTCTCGGACGATCCTTTTCGACATCTTGGAGGTCCCGGCATGGCGGTCTATGAAGATAATCGGGACCTCACCCATGCTGCACCCGTTTTCCATGCAGCGATAGTTCATCTCAATCTGAAAGGAGTATCCATCCGAACGTATCCGGTCGAGATCGATCCGCTCCAGAACCCGCCGATTGAAGCACTTGAAGCCACTGGTGCAGTCCGAAATCCTGAGTCCCGTGACAACCCTGGTGTAGACGGTTGCGCAATAGCTCAGCAGAAGCCTTCTGATGGGCCAGTTGACCACGCTGACGCCGTTGAGGTAGCGGGACCCGATGACCATGTCACTGGTCTTGGCCTTTTCAAGCAGAAGCGGAATTACGCCGGGATCGTGGGAAAAATCGGCGTCCATCTCTATCACAAAGTCGGCCCCCTCACGGAGGGCCAGCTTGAAACCCTCGCGGTAAGCGGAACCGAGTCCCAGCTTCCCTTCGCGCCGGAGCAGCAGGACACGGTTCTCCGTTTCGGCGATTCCGGCCACGCAATCGCCGGTTCCGTCCGGAGAGTTGTCGTCCACGACCAGGATACGGATTCTTTCATCCTGTGCAAGGACTTCCGGTATCAGCCGGGCAATATTATCACGTTCATTATAGGTCGGGACAACAACCAGTACTTTCACAGTGGCTACCTTGCAGCAAAATCGTTCCCCCCGGAAAGCGGCGGCAGAGGCGGGACCAGCCCTCCCGGCATCGGCAGGTTTTCAGGAAAACCGAGTATATTGAAATGGATAGGGGCAGGATAAAGTGTTTCCCGAGGTAAGTCAAGGGAAAGGGGAGCCCTTGTCAACCGCGACTTGCCTGCTCCACCACGAAAAAAAGGCCATGCGCTGCGCATGGCCTTTCTTGATTCTGGCGGGGTCGACGGGACTCGAACCCGCGGCCTCCGGCGTGACAGGCCGGCGTTATAACCGACTTAACTACGACCCCCGGTCAAAATGCTTACTTTTTCAAACAACACAGCCGCGTTAAAGGTAAATGGTGGGCGAAACAGGGATCGAACCTGTGACATCCAGCTTGTAAGGCTGGCGCTCTCCCAGCTGAGCTATTCGCCCTTTGTTAAATGGCGGGGTCGACGGGACTCGAACCCGCGGCCTCCGGCGTGACAGGCCGGCGTTATAACCGACTTAACTACGACCCCCGATCAATAACGAAAAGAGGCATATTTATAACAAGGGGCACATTGAGTGTCAAGCGATTTTTGACATCTGAATCCGTGGCGCTCTCAGTGGGGTGCGGAGGATGCCTCTCCGAGCGCGGCCGGCTTGCCGGGCGACCGCAGGAATTCGGGATACTCGCTCTTGCCGGGCAGGACCTTCTCAAGAACTTCATCCATGTGGCGCACCAGGCAGATCCTCAAGCCGTTCAGAATCTCCTGCGGTACCTCACGGAGGTCCTTCTCGTTGGCCGCGGGTACCATGACAAGCTTGATAGTGCCCCGTTTTGCCGCCAGGAGCTTTTCCTTCAACCCTCCAATCGGGAGAATTCTCCCGCGCAGAGTGATCTCTCCGGTCATGGCGCAGTCGCGCCGCACAGCCCTCCCGGTGAGCGCGGACGTGACCGCCGTAGCCATGGTGATGCCGGCTGAAGGGCCGTCCTTGGGGACGGCCCCCTCCGGGACATGGATATGGATCTCCACGTTCTGGAAGAATTCGCGATCCAGCCCCAGCAATGGTGCGCGCGAACGGACGTAGGTGACGGCCGCATGGGCCGACTCCTGCATGACCTCGCCGAGCTTGCCGGTAATCGTCAGCTTCCCCTTGCCCGGGAGCACGGCGACCTCGATACCGAGGAGTTCCCCGCCCGTCTCCGTCCAAGCCAGGCCGGTCACCACCCCGACAGAGTCCTCGGCCTCGGCGCCTGAGTGGCTGAAACGATGAACGCCGAGAAGTTCCCGGACCTGCTGCGGCCGTATCGTCACCTTGGAGAGCCTGCCCTTTGCCGCGCTGAACGCCACCTTCCTGCAGATGGCCGCGATTTCACGCTCCAGGCCGCGAACGCCGGCCTCCCTGGTATAATGGCGGATGATCTCCACTATAGCCTTGTCGGTAATCGAGACATTATCGGCGGGGAGACCGTGCTCACCCAGCTTTTTCCCCACCAGATAGCGTCTGGCGATCTCCAGTTTCTCCGGCTCGGTATATCCCTCCAGCCTGATGACTTCCAGCCTGTCCAGCAGGGGTCTCGGTATGGAATGGAGGGAGTTGGCCGTGGTGATGAACATCACGCGGGACAGGTCGTAGTCCACGTCCAGAAAGTGATCGCTGAACGTATGGTTCTGTTCGGGATCCAGCACCTCCAGCAGCGCGGAAGCCGGATCGCCGCGGAAATCGGTGCTCATCTTGTCGATTTCGTCCAGGAGGAAAACCGGGTTTCCGCTGCCGGCCTTTTTCAGATTCAGCATGATCTTGCCCGGCATGGCACCTACATAGGTACGGCGGTGGCCCCTGATTTCCGCTTCGTCCCGCACCCCGCCCAGGGACATCTTGACGAAGTCCCTTCCGGTCGCACGGGCGATTGAGCGGGCCAGGGAGGTCTTCCCGACACCCGGAGGACCCACCAGGCAGAGTATTGGGCCTCTCACCTTCCCCACCAGGCTCATCACGGAAAGATGCTCGAGGATGCGCTCCTTTACCCTGGAAAGCCCGAAGTGGTCCCGGTCAAGCACCTCGGCGGCCTCGCGTATGTCGTTCTTTTCCCTGCCGAAGGTGCTCCACGGCAACGAGACGAGCCAGTCGACATAGTTCCTGGCAACCGCGGCCTCGGCCGACATGGGTGACATGAGCTTCAGCTTCTTCAACTCGGAAAGCGCCTTCTGGGATGCCTCCTGGGACAATCCGCCGGCTTTTACCTTTTCCTCAAGCTCGGCAAGCTCCTGCTTGAAATCGTCCGTCCCTCCCAGCTCCTTCTGTATCGCCCTCATCTGTTCGTTGAGGTAGTACTCCTTCTGGGTCTTCTCCATCTGCCGCTTGACCCTGGTATGGATCTTTTTTTCTATCCTGAGTATTTCGACTTCCGTTTCCATCAAAGCCAGCAGGCGCTCCAGCCTGGCCGCGGGTTCAGCAACGGCAAGGAGTTCCTGTTTCTCCGTCATTTTCAGATCGAGAGTGGCGGCAACGGTATCGGACAACAGTGAAGGCTGGTCAGTGTCGGCGACCGAACCGACGGTCTCCTGGGGGATCTTCTTGGTGAGAGTCGCGTAGGTCTCGAAGGAGGCCTTGACGCTGCGCATCAAGGCCTCCAGCTCCGCGGTCACCCGGCAACTCTCGCCGATCTCGCCAATCTCCACCGAAAAAAACGCATCCTCGGCAAAAAAACGGGTAATTGTCCCACGCCGCTTCCCCTCGACCAGAACCTTGACCGTCCTGTCCGGGAGGTGCAGGAGCTGGATGATCTTGCACAGGGTTCCGTGGACATGGATATCCTCTTCCGGCGGGTCGTCTTTCCTGGCATTCTTCTGTGTCGCGAGAAAAATGTACCTGTTCGACGACATGGCCGCCTGGAGGGCAAGTATCGACTTCTCCCTGCCGACGAACAGAGGCACCACCATGTGGGGGAACACGACCATGTCCCGTAACGGCAAAAGAGGGAATCTTGTGGGATTCCCTCTCCTTTTCTCATCTCCCGATGTTTTTCTTACCATGTCCCTTCCTATGCGTCAGGCCGACTCAGCCACGTTTTCATAGACGATTATCGGCTTTTCCTTGCTGTAGATGACGTCCTCGTGAATGACCACTTCCTTTACCAGGGTCTGAGAAGGGATGTCGTACATCACGTCGAGCATGGCGTTCTCAAGGATGGAACGGAGTCCCCTGGCCCCGGTCTTCCGCTTGAGGGCCTCCCGTGCGATGGCCACCAGCGAGCCGTCCGTGAACTTGAGCTTCACGTGCTCCAGCTCGAACAGCTTCTGGTACTGTTTTATCAGGGCATTCTTCGGCTCCTTGAGGATCTGGACCATGGCCTCTTCGTCCAGCTCGCTCAGGGTGGCCAGGACCGGCAGGCGTCCGATGAATTCAGGGATGAAACCGAACTTGAGCAGGTCTTCCGGCGTCACCTCGGACAGCAGCTCCCCCGCCCTCTTCTCCACCTTCTTCTTGACGTCCGCGCCGAACCCGAGCGTCTTGACCCCTATCCGCTGCTGGATGATGTTGTCCAGCCCGGAAAAGGCGCCGCCACAGATGAACAGAATGTCGGTGGTGTCGACCTTCAGAAACTCCTGCTGGGGATGTTTCCGTCCGCCCTTCGGCGGCACGCTGGCCACCGTGCCCTCGATAATCTTGAGAAGCGCCTGCTGGACCCCCTCTCCGGAGACGTCCCTGGTGATGGACGGCGAATCGGATTTCCGGGCGATCTTGTCGATCTCGTCGATGTAGATGATACCCTTCTGTGCCCTCTCCACATCGTAATCGGCGGCCTGGAGAAGATTCAGAATGATGTTTTCGACGTCCTCGCCAACATAGCCCGCCTCGGTAAGGTTGGTTGCGTCCGCCATGGCGAACGGAACCTTGAGAATCCGGGCGAGCGTCTGCGCCAGGAGCGTTTTCCCGGAACCGGTCGGACCGAGCAGCAGGATGTTGCTCTTCTGCATCTCCACGTCACCCGGCTTTTTCACCATCTCGATGCGCTTGTAGTGGTTGTAGACCGCCACGGCGAGGATCTTTTTCGCGCGCTCCTGGCCTATCACGTACTCGTCAAGCACTTCCTTGATTTCCAGTGGCTTGGGAAGCTTCTTGATATCCGGGCCCATCGCCTCTTCAAGCTTTGTCTCCTCGGCGATTATGTCATTGCAGAGCTCGATGCACTCGTCGCATATATAGACCGTTGGGCCGGCAATCAGCTTTTTCACCTCGTCCTGACTTTTGCCGCAGAACGAGCAGGTCAGATTGTTGGATCTGTCATCCCGTCGATTCATCAGGAACCTCCTGGCGTGGCTTTCCTCGAAATTGTATCATCAATGATACCATAACTTTTCGCTTCTTCACCAGACATGAAGTAGTCGCGCTCGGTGTCGCTCGCCACCTTCTCGAACGGCTGCCCGGAGTGCTCGGCCAGGAGCTCGTTGAGCGTCTGCTTCAGCTTCAGGATCTCCTGGGCATGGATATGGATGTCGGTGGCCTGTCCCTGGAAGCCTCCCAGAGGCTGATGGATCATAATCCGGGAGTGGGTAAGACTGTACCGCTTCCCCTTTTCGCCGGCGGCGAGCAGCAGTGCCGCCATGGACGCGGCCTGCCCCACGCAGATGGTGGAAACCGGGGCCTTGATGTATCTCATGGTATCGTAGATCGCCATGCCGGAGGTCACAATCCCCCCCGGCGAGTTGATGTACAGGTGTATGTCCTTGTCGGGGTCTTCAGCCTCCAGAAAAAGGAGCTGGGCAATAACGAGGTTGGCCATATGGTCGTCAATAGAGCCCCCGAGAAAGACGATCCTGTCCTTCAGAAGGCGGGAATATATATCATACGACCGCTCGCCCCTTCCGCTCTGCTCGACAACAATAGGTACCAGCATATCGCCTCCAATCTGGTTTAGGCATTCTCCGAAAGCGTATCCACTTCCGTTACCTGTGCGTGTTTCAGCAGATAGTCGATGACCTTGTCTTCCCTGAGCTGCATTACCAGCGCGTCCTTCGCATAGGGATTGCCCTGGTAAAAGGACTGCAGGACCTCGAAATCCTTGTTTGCCTGTGCGGCGATGTCCCGGATCTTCTCCTCGAGTTCCGCGTCTTCCACATTGATGCCTTCTTTATCGGCAACCGCGGCAAGAAGTAAAGAGCCTTTGACCTGGCTCACCGCCACGCTTCGTGCCTGAGTCCGGATGATCTCCTCGCTTGAGCCGATCTTTTCCAGGGTCAGGTTCTGTCTCGCCAGATTGTTTTTCATATTGTCAATCAGGACCGTCAACTGTTTCTCGACCATGGCCTCCGGCACCTCGAACTCGTGCTTTTCTATCAGTGCCTTCACGAGACGATCCCGCAGTTCGTTCTCGATCTTCTGCTCCTCTTCCTTGTTAAATACATCCGCTATACGGGCCCTCAACTGGTCCATGGTATCGTACGGTCCGAACTGCTTGGCAAAATCATCGTCAAGGGGGGGGAGATCCTTTTCCTTGATCTCTTTGAGGGTGACCTGAAAGATCACCGGCTTGCCGGCCAGCTCGTGGGCACCATATTCAGCGGGAAAGGTAACGGAAATCTCCCTGGTCTCGCCGGGAGACATGCCGACGACCTGTTCTTCGAAGCCCGGGATGAATTGACCGGAACCAAGCTGCAGGGGATAATCCTGCATCTCGCCACGCTCGAAGGGAACGCCGTTCAGGTACCCCTTGAAATCTATGACAGCAAACTCACCCATGGCTACCGGCCTCGGCTCCTCGACCACCTTCAACTGCGCCATCCCCTCCCTGAGTTCCTGAATCCGGCCGTCAACGACCTTTTCATCGGAGACCAGCTTACGTTTCTCCACTTGGAGCCCCGTACACTCTTTCAACTCGATCTCGGGGGCAGTTTCGAACGTTACGGAATACTTGAACGCTTGGCCGGGTGTGAGTGCATCGCTTTCAAAGGAAGGCTGCGAGACCGGAACTATCTTGTTTTCAATCAGGGCCTTCATGTAAGTTTCGTTGATGAGGTTTTTCAGGACATCGGCTTCCATCTTGTCACTATAGTATTTCTCTATAATGGGCTGAGGCACCTTGCCCTTCCGGAAACCCTTCACACTGGCATTCCTGCGAATCTCCGCATACACCTTCTCGACTTCGCGGGAAACACGTTCGGTGGGGATCTCAATCGAAATCTTCTTCTTGATCGGGCTGACATTCTCTACATTGATAACCATGGGATGACCTCACTATGTTCTCTATTCGGAATCACTGGAGCACGCAGCAGTTGCAGCAACCTGCCGGGACATGAATTTTCTGGTGCGAGAGGGGGGAGTTGAACCCCCACGGTTGCCCGCCAGATCCTAAGTCTGGTGCGTCTGCCAGTTCCGCCACTCTCGCGACTCACGATCCCGCATATGAATAAGCCCCGTCACAACGGGGCTTATCTTTAATGGGGTGGCTGATGGGATTCGAACCCACGTATGAACGAGTCACAGTCGTTAGTGTTAACCGCTTCACCACAGCCACCATACTATTCAAACTGGCACGCCTGAGAGGATTCGAACCTCTGACCTACGGATTAGAAGTCCGTTGCTCTATCCAGCTGAGCTACAGGCGCATCTTGGTCGTCTTGGTCGGGGTGAGAGGATTCGAACCTCCGACCCCCTGCTCCCAAGGCAGGTGCGCTAGCCAGGCTGCGCTACACCCCGATAAAAAAGAGCATATTTATACCACACATGCTAACGGGGGCGCAAGCTTTTTCCTCTGCTATGTTTCCGGCATCCGGGACATGTGGTTCTTCAACCCTTCCAAGGCCCTTCCCCGATGACTGATCCGGTTCTTTGTCTCCATATCCAGTTCGGCAAGGGTCTTGCCGAATTCCGGAACCAGGAAAAGCGGGTCATAGCCGAATCCCCCCTCACCCTGCGGGCTTTCAAGGATTACCCCCTTCAACTCGCCGTGAAACGTCCGGCAGGTTCCGTCCGGAAAACAGAGGGCCGCAACGCAGTGAAACGCGGCGGTTCTCCTCCCGAGCTCGACACCATCAAGGCATCTCAGAAGCTTTTCGTTGTTGGCGGCATCGCCGCACCCTTCGCCGGCGAAACGTGCCGAATGTACCCCGGGTCGGCCAGCCAGCGCATCCACCACCAGCCCGGAATCATCCGCCAGCGCCGGCATGCCGGTAAATATCGCGGCACTCAGGGCCTTCTTGCGGGCATTGGCCTCGAATGTTTCACCGTCTTCAACCACATCGGGGAACCGGGGAAAATCCGCGGAGGAATAAAGCCTTGCAACACACCCCTGAAGAATCCCGGCGATTTCGGCCAGCTTTCCCCGGTTGCCACTGGCGACAACGAGCTCTTTCAAACGCCGAGAACCTCTTTCTGGATCGCGAACAACCGGGTTATGCCGGACATGGCCAGCGAACGCATTGCATCCATCTCTTCGATTCCGAACGGCTTTGATTCCGCCGTCCCCTGGACCTCCACGAAACGGTTCGACGAGGTCATGACAAAGTTCATGTCCACCTCTGCCGCGGAATCTTCCTGGTAATTCAGGTCAAGCAGGATCGCTCCGCCCACTATGCCGACACTGACCGCGGCAACGGCCTCTTTCACGGGGTTAACGGCAAGCGTCCCAGAGGAACAAAGTTTGTTTGCGGCATCCGCCAGGGCAACATAGGCCCCGGTTATGGCGGCGGTCCTGGTTCCCCCGTCGGCCTGAATCACATCGCAATCGATGAAGATCGTCCGTTCCCCCAGATGATACAGGTCCATTACCGCCCGCAGAGACCGCCCGATGAGCCGCTGTATCTCATGGGTGCGCCCCCCTACCCTCCCCCTGGAGGACTCCCTGTGGGAACGTACATGGGTCGCCCTCGGCAGCATGGAGTATTCGGCTGTCAGCCAACCGCTCCCCTTACCCCGCAGAAACGGCGGCACGCCGTCCTCGATGGAGGCGGTACAGATGACCTTGGTGTCGCCGAACTCGACCAGCACCGAACCTTCGGCATGCTTGATATAGTTTCTCGTTATCCTTACATCCCTGAGGCTTTCCGCCTCAGTTCCGGGTGATCGCATCACAGCTCCGTAACTGGCCGCAAGCACGCGAAGGCGCACACAAGACCGTCTCGACTCAGGGGGCAAAAGGATTCGTACCAGGAGACAGCGCTAAAAAGCTAGCGCATTTCCCGCTCCTTTGTCAATAGAAGAAGGGTGACGAAAAAATCGACCGGCCCTGACCGCATAGACAGTGCTGCATAAAAAAAGGCCTGCGGCGAGTGCGCAGGCCCTTGATTTTTTCAAATCCGACACACGATGGTCCACTCGGCTACCATAACTCGCTTTTTACGTAAATCCGGCAGCCAATCCACCCAAGTCGGGACCGGAGCAGCAACTACTCGGCCGTCGTGGGATCTATCATCCGCTTCACTTCGGCGACGCTGTTCGCAGGAAAACCGCCACGCCTGGCGTGCTCCAGGACCATTTCCTTATTGGGGGCGATGTAGACGCAGTAAATCTTGTCTTCGGTAACATAACTCTGAACCCATTGAATCTGGGGACCAAGTTCACCGAGAACACTGCATGATTTCTGGGAAATGGCCTGCATGTCCTGCGGACCGATGTTCCCGGCGCCCGGAATCTCTCTCTCGATTACATATTTCGGCATTGATTCATCTCCTTTCCAGACTATTTTTGGATAAGCGCATCGTGCTTTCTCTTGTCGGTATTCTAGCAGTTGCCTTAACAAAAGCAAACCGTTTTGCTGATATTGATTCAAGATTGTCAACTGCTATATAGCGCTTTATAAATAAACAAGATTAATATAAAAAAAGCCGTCTGCACCAATTGGAAACAGACGGCCATAACTCCATTGCTCTAATGCATTAGAAAGGCAGCTTACCGTAACCAAGCAGAGAATACGTAGGAAGAATAAGTCCGACCAGTGACAGGATGATAAGCATCCAACCGAGCAGCCTGGCGGAGGCCTTACCATAGGTAACCATCCAAATAACAATCGTCAGGACGGCGAAGATACCCATTGCGGCACCGAAGAAGCTGCTGACACCGATAAACGTCGTGCCATCAGGCTTGACACCAGCGCCGGTGAAGAAGAAGTATGAAGCGATTGCCAGAATAACTGTCATCATGATACACAGCCAACCCAGGGAACGCAGGTCCTCGACACCCGCCAGAACGCAATAGCAAATTGTGCAGTACACAACGCCGAACGGGATCAACAGGGTGGCGGTAAATGCATCGCTGCCGAACATGGGCGTAGCGTGCATAAGACCGCCAACAATCGTGGTAACTCCAACAACACCGGCAATAAAACCACAGGTCCGCCCCTCGCCATGGCCCAAGTAAAACAAACCGATCGGGAACCACAACATCGCGATTGTCGCAAGCAGTACTAATGTCATACTTTTTTCCTCCCTCAATAATAAATAAAATCCCCAACCAAACAAACTCAGCGATACATTTTCAGCTCAACGCAACCCTTCTTGAAAACCCTACGCATCCCCCCTTTCCTCCCAATCAATATTTAACAAATAAAACTGCTAGGTCCGGAAGCTGGGAGCTTCTGTCTTCATCAATTCAAAGCGAGACACTCAATCTCCCGATGACATCCGAACGAGTCAAAACGCTGTTTTCTATAAGCAATTAGGGTGCCAAAAAAAAGTGGAGGAAAGTAGGTACGGGAAACATCATGACAACACGGATGATGTTCAATTTAGATACGTTTTCTCTGACGACAGAAGAAATGTCATGAATAAAACAATGTATACACAATCAAGGAATATGTTTTCTTTCAGAACATTTTTCTATTATAGAACAGTTCTGCGGAAGCACCTGGTGTGCGCGATGGAAGAGTTGCCGAAACATCAAAAGTGGCAGGCAGGTTACTGACGCGCAAAAAGGTGTTGGTGGGTAGACGCGAGTCGGAGTCCATCCCTTATCGAGCAATGGTTCATCAATACAAATCAAACCGCAGCAAACGGCACTCAATCGGCCCGTTGAAGAGCACGACCCGGCGTGACGGGCGGAGCCCGATGTGCTTGGACAGTTCGGGATTGCCGGTCAGCAGGTAGGCGGAATAGCCGGTGAAACGCCGTTTCAGCACGTCTCCAACCCTTTTGTAGAGGGGCTTCAGCGATTCCACCTCCCCCAATCTGACGCCGTACGGGGGGTTGCACAGAAGGATGCCCGGCGGACATGGGACATGACTGTCTCCCATGTCCGCTCTGCAAAAATTGACGAGTCCGCCCACACCTGCCCGTGCCGCATTCCTCGCAGCGTTTCGGAGCACCCCGGCGGACACGTCCGACCCCATGATCGGCATCGGCGGGCTTTCCAGAACGCCGGCCCTGGCCTCCTCAACCATCCGGCTCCATGCAGCGCGATCAAAACCGGGCCAACGCTGGAAGCCGAAACCGGGACGCGTGAGTCCCGGGGGGCGCCGGGACGCCACAAGAGCGGCCTCGATGGGAATTGTCCCGGATCCGCACATCGGGTCCACCAGGGGAACGGAGCCGTCCCAGCCGGCAAGCTCCAGCATGGCGGCGGCCAGGGTCTCCCTGAGAGGCGCCTCTTTTCTGTCCAGACGATAGCCCCTCTTGTCGAGACTGGCACCCGAGGTATCAAGGCTGACGGTGCATCGGTTGCGAACCAGGTGCACGTTTATGAGCACATCGGGATCGGCGGTATGGACATTGGGTCGACGACCGCAGACGTCCCTGATTGTGTCAACTATGGCATCCTTGGTCTTGAGGGCGACGAAACCGGAATGGGTCAGGGCTGAATCGCGCAGATTGCAATCAACCGCGATAGTATGATCGGCGGTGAGATAGCGCGTCCAGGGGAGGGAACGGACCCCGTCGTAAAGGGATTGGGGGGTGTCGCAGGCGAATTCCGCAAGGGGCATCAGGACCCGGTGGGCCGTACGGAGCCAGAGGTTGGCCCGGTAGCAGTCGGACATGTCGCCGCTGAACCCGACTCCACCCTTCTCCACGACCGGCCCCCCGACGCCGAGCCTGCCGAGTTCGCCCGCCAATACCTCTTCCAAGCCTTTTGCCGTAGTGGCAAAGAAATTCATTTGCATGTGATTCGTTCCCACTCTTGCGTTGCCACCGGTCTATCCACAAGAAAAGCCGCGCCGAATAGTTCGACGCGGCCCTGTCCCTTTACCTCAAACCGCTACTCCACAAAACTCTTCAGTTTCTTGCTCCTGCTGGGATGCCGGAGTTTCCGCAGGGCCTTGGCCTCAATCTGACGGATTCGCTCTCTGGTGACCTCGAAGTTCTGGCCGACCTCCTCCAGGGTGTGATCGCTCTTCTCCCCGATCCCGAACCGCATCCTGAGGACCTTTTCCTCCCGCGGCGTGAGACTTGACAGGACCCGGGCGGTCTGTTCCGAAAGATTGGCCTTGATTACCGCCTCCAGCGGCGAAACGACCCCCTTGTCCTCGATGAAATCACCAAGGTGGGAATCCTCCTCTTCGCCGATTGGGGTCTCCAGGGAAATGGGCTCCTTGGCAATTTTGAGCACCTTGCGGACCTTGTCCAGCGGCAGGCTCATCCTTTCGGCGATCTCCTCGGGGGACGGCTCGCGGCCGATCTCCTGTACCAGCTGACGGCTGGTGCGGATCAGCTTGTTGATGGTCTCGATCATATGCACCGGTATGCGGATGGTCCGCGCCTGGTCCGCGATGGCGCGGGTTATGGCCTGCCGGATCCACCAGGTGGCGTAGGTGGAAAATTTGTACCCGCGCTGATACTCGAACTTGTCCACGGCCTTCATGAGACCTATGTTTCCTTCCTGGATCAGATCCAGGAACTGCAGGCCCCTGTTGGTATATTTCTTCGCAATGGATACTACCAGCCTCAGGTTCGCCTCGACCAGTTCAGATTTCGCGTCCTTGGCCTTTCTTTCGCCCTCTTCGATGGCCTTGATCTCGTTGGACAGCTCAATCGCCTTGAAACCTGAATCCTGCTCGATCTTCTCAAGCTTTTTCTGGGCCGCTTTGAGCTTCTTTTCCATCCTGGCGGCTTCTTCCTGAGACTTGTGGAGACGCGTCAGCAGCTTCTTCCTGACGCCTTCGCTCTCCTGCATCTCGCGGGCCAGGACCACCAGCTCTTCGAGCGGGATATCGGACTCGGCGCTCACCTCCTGGATCTCGTCGATGGTCCTCTCAACCTTGCCGGACAACTCCTTGAGACGAAGCGCTATCCTTTCGATGTGACGGTCCTTGAGGCGCAGCGACTTGAGGAGCTCGGTGGTCCTGGTCCTGATCTCCAGCAGCTCGGACGCCATTCTCTCCCGCTCTTTCGCGGAGAGCGCGGGTTGCTCCAGCGCCTTCTGGAGCGCCTCCATGCTCTCGTCGCAAGACCTGATGTCGTTGATTATAGTGAGGAGCCTTCCTTTATGGATATCCTCCTCGTCCTCCTCCAGTTCTTCCTCTTCAACCTCTTTACTGATATCCGCGGCCGATATCTGAAATTTTTCCAGCATATCCCCAAGAGCGATGACCTCTTTTACGGTAATCGGCGTGTTATAGATGACGCGCGCCACATCCCTGTCGCCTTCCTCTATCCGCTTGGCGATCTCCACCTCGCCTTCCCGGGTCAGGAGGGATACCGAGCCCATCTCGCGCAGATACATCCGTACCGGGTCACTGGTACGGCCGAGCACGCCGGGCTCGAACTCCATCTCGTCCTGCTCGCCCTCCATTTCCTCCTCTTCCTCCAGGTCCAGCTTGACCTTCGGGATTTTCACCTTCTGCGCGGAATCAACCACTTCTATATCCATTTCGCCGAACATGCTCATTACATCGTCAATCTGATCCGAGGAGACGATGTCCTGGGGGAGGAGATCGTTTACCTCGTCATAGGTCAGGAAACCCTTTTCTTTCCCCAGGTCGATCAGCTGTTTCACTTCGTCCAAACTCTTTTTTGCCATCCGGTTCACCTCGTGCTCAAGACAATCAAATCCGTGTATCAACTCCACTTCACGTCAGTCGGGACTTTTTCGCCCGCAGGGCATCCAGTCTCTTCAACAGTTCAAAATAGGCCTCGGTCTCCGGTTCCGCCTGCGCAAGCCTCACCGTCAGCTCCTTCATCTCCTGCAGGGCTATCCTGTCGAGGGTGCGTCGGCACTGCTCGAACGCCTTCCCCACATCCATGTCCTCAAGATGTTCTTCACGAATGAACAGGGATGCGAGTCTGCTGCGCTCTTCCCTTGAATCCACTCTATCGAGGATTTGAGACCAGTCAACCACATCCGATTCCTCGATGAGGGAAACGATATGTTCCGCGACCGGTCTGAGTTCCGGTCTGAAGATTCTCTCCGGCCCGAATTCCGCGATCTGTCTCGCCACGTCGGGATATTTTCCCATCAGCGAGAGAAGCATCTCTTCCGGGCCGATAGTTCCCCTCCTGGGTGCTCTGCCGGGAATCGGATTCTTCGACTGGGAGGGTCCGCGCCCCATTTTGCGCCTTACGTCGTTTTCCTCGATGGCCAGAAACCGCGCAATCTCCCTCACATAAAGGTCCCGCTCCACATCGTCCGCCATCTTGCGGAGCCTGGGCGTCACCTCGTCGAGAACCGCCACCTTTCCCTCCACGGTCCCGATGTCCGTCTGCCGGCAGACGTCCCGGAAGAAGAACTCGAACACCGGCAGCGCCGCGCTGACCAGCCCGAGGAAACTGTCGACGCCGTACTTCCCCACATAGGTATCGGGATCCTCTCCGGCCGGCATCTGCACCACGTGGGCCGGAAAACCCTCCTCCAGGAAAATCTCCATGGCGCGCAAGGTCGCCTTCTTCCCCGCGTTGTCCGCGTCGAACAGGATATATGCCCGGTCCGCGAAACGGCGCAGCACCTTCAGGTGACCGCCGGTCAGGGCCGTCCCGCAGGTGGCCGCCACGTTCCGGACTCCGGCGCGGAACAGCGCCAGATGGTCGAAGTACCCCTCGACGATAAAGGCCTCACCCTTCTCCCTGATGGCCTGTTTCGCCATGCTCAGTCCGAACAGGACCTCGCTCTTGCGGTAGACGGCGGATTCCGGTGAGTTCAGGTATTTGGGAAGGGAATCATCGAGCACCCTCCCCCCGAACCCGATTGGGCGTCCGTGGATATCGCTTATTGGAAACAGGAGACGGTTTCTGAAGCCGTCATAGTACCCGCCCCGCTCACGCCGCCTGACAAGCCCTGCCTTCTCCGCGGCATCCAGGGAGACTTTTTTTTCATCCAAATATCGTGCCAGGGCGTCCCATCCATCCGGGGCATACCCCAGGCGGTACGCCCGGGCAATTTCCGCATCGACACCGCGCCGCTTCAGATACTGGCGGCACTGTTCCCCGCTTGCCTCTTTCAGGAGCACCTTCTCGTAGAAACGGGCCGCTGTTTCATGCAGATCAAACAGCAGATCCTTTTCGTCGACGAGCCGTTTCTCCAACGCTGTCAGGGGCCGTTCAGGTATGACCACCCCGACACGCCGGGCAAGGAATCTGACCGCTTCGGGAAAGGCCAGCCCCTCCATCCGCATGACGAAACTGACCACGTCACCGCCCACGCCGCAGCCGAAACAGTGGTAGATGCCCTTGACCGGGTTTACGTTGAACGAAGGCGTCTTTTCAGAATGAAACGGGCAGAGCCCCAGATAGTTGACGCCGGACTTCTTCAATCCCACGTAGTCCGACACGATATCCAGTATCGCCGCCCGGTCCCGGACCTCACGCACTTTGTCTTCAGGAATCATCTGACGTGGCTTCTCTCGCGGGGTTTTCCCGGCATGCGTCCGGGTTGCTCCGGTCCGCGACGTGCCGCTGCAGGGGCGACTTCCCGCCCGGTCTCCCTGCCGTGTTTCCACCATGAACGTATTCCGTCACCCCATGCGACAAAGGGACGCGCGCTGGCTGACTTTTCAATATGCGTCCTCACGCCGGCAGGCACGGGCTTCGCGGCTCCGAGGGAAAGGAGTACGCTGAGTATCAGCGCGGCCTGCAAGGTTCCGACAAGGATTCCGCCGATACGATTTACGCCACCCAGGAGGACAATTTTCAGGAGAGTTGTCAGAAGATGCCCCAGCAAGAAAAAGATAAGACCGGACGTAAGGAATATCAAGGCGAAGGAGAGAAAAGACGCCACGGTGTGGGGAAGGTGTATATGCGATCGAAGGACCTCGGCGAACGGGCGGAAAAAGGCAAAAGCCGCCCACCCTCCCACCAAAAGCCCCAAAAGGGAACAAACCTCCCTGACCAATCCTTTCATGAATCCCTTTACAGCAAAGCCCAGTAAAACAACCCAGATCAGGATATCAACGAGGTTCATTCCACTCTCTCTGGCATGCCCTAAAAGGAAAGTAGGGGCTAATCGTCAGATTGCCCCCACAGTCCTGTTACCTATTTTAATACAATTCGGAGAGGAGCCCCAAGTCGCTCTTTCCCCGCCGGTCGCATCCTCTCCCGAATGGTTTTCACCGGCAACAGCGGATACCATCTACTCCATGATCTTCCGTTGTTTCTTCAATGCCCTCTTGCGGGCCGCGATAGCCTTCTTCTTCTTTTTGATACTCGGCTTCTCGTAGTGTTCGCGCTTCCGGACTTCAGACAGAATCCCTGCTTTCTCGCACTGTTTCTTAAACCTTTTCAGCGCGAGTTCAAACGATTCATTCTCCTTTACCCTTACTCCCGGCATCCATATTCCCCTCCCTCCTATATTTAAATTTTATGCCTTATATAAATCGGTATGAGCCGCAGACAGGGGGGTACAGTGTAAAGAGGAGTCATGATAACATCCGAATTCTTCATGTCAAGAAAAAATTTACCAGTTACCGGCTATTTTACCGGTCAGGAGGAACCGCGCGACTCCTTCTCGGCTATCCCCGAGATCCCGAACCTGCGACGCAGCTCCTCATAGACCTCGGCAGGCTCGATATCGTAAAAGCCGAGCAGAACCAGCAGGTGATACAGGAGGTCCGCGGCTTCATAGACAATCTCCTCCCGCTTTCCCCCTTTGCCGGCGATAACCAGCTCAACCGCCTCCTCACCGGTCTTCTTCAGGATGGTGTCGATTCCCCTTCTCAACAGGGAAACCGTGTACGAACCATCGACCGGGTTGGCCTTTCGCTCCCGGATAACCCCGTACAGGATCTCCAGGACGGCTTCGCCTTTTCCGTCGCTTCCGGCCCCATTCAGGACATCGTTCATATGCGTACCGCCACGCCCTTGTTCTGGAGATACTCCTTGGCTTCACCGATGGTGTATTCCCGGTAGTGGAAGATGGACGCCGCCAGGCAGGCGCTCGCCCCCCCCACGGTGAAACCTTCGTACAGGTGCTCCAGGTTGCCGACCCCGCCCGAGGCGATGACCGGGATGGAGACGGCATCGACCACGCCCCTGGTCAGGAGGAGGTCGTAGCCGTCCTTGGTGCCGTCGCAGTCCATGCTGGTGAGGAGAATCTCACCTGCCCCGTATTCCTCCATCCGCTGGGCCCACTCAAGCGCATCGATACCGGTGGGGTTCCTCCCGCCGTGGGTGTATACCTCCCAGCGGTCTTCGCCGGGCACCCGCCTGGCATCGATGGCCACCACCGTGCACTGGGATCCGAACCGCTCGGCGGATTCCCTGACGAATTCGGGACGGTGCACCGCGGCGGTGTTGATGGAGACCTTGTCCGCACCGGCGTTCAGCAGTCGGCGGATATCCTCCACGGTCCTGATCCCGCCGCCGACCGTCAGCGGCATGAAGACCCGCTCGGCGGTCCTGCGGACCACGTCGATGATGATGTCTCGCTGGTCGGACGAAGCGGTGATGTCCAGGAAGGTCAGCTCATCGGCGCCCTGCCGGTCGTAGATCTCGGCGATCTCCACCGGGTCCCCGGCGTCGCGGAGTTCCAGGAACTGGACTCCCTTGACCACCCTGCCGCCCTTTACATCGAGACAGGGAATGATTCGTTTCGTCAGCATCCTTTTTCTCCGGTAGAGGCTTTCTTTCCCTTTGTGAGTGCTATGGCGTCGGCCAGCCTGATGGCGCCGGTGTAGATCGCCTTGCCGGTGATGACCCCCACGACGCCGCTCTGTTCGATTTCCATCAATGCCTCGATGTCGGCCATCCTGGACACACCGCCCGAGGCGATGATCGGAATGGCGACGCCTTCGGCCAGCGTCCGGGTGGCCTCGATGTTGGGACCGCTCAGCATGCCGTCACGGCTGATGTCGGTGTAGATGATGGCCGCTACGCCGAACCCTTCGAATTTCCTGGCCAGCTCAAGGGCGCTGACATCGGTGACCTCGGCCCACCCCTGCACGGCCACGAACCCTCCCTTGGCGTCGATGCCGACCACGATGCGGCCGGGAAACAGCCGGCACGCCTCCTTGACCAACTCCGGGTTTCTCTGTGCCGCGGTACCGAGGATGACCCGGTCCAACCCCAGGGAAAGGTACGCCTCGATGGTCCGGATATCGCGGATCCCGCCGCCCAACTGGGTCGGCATGGAGACCGCACGTACGATTTCCTCGATGGAGGAGCGGTTTTTCGGCTCGCCGGCAAAGGCGCCGTTCAGATCCACGATGTGCAGCAGTTCGGCGCCCTGAGCCTGCCATGCCAGGGCCTGCCCGGCCGGACTGTCGCAGAATACCGTGTCCCGTTCCATGAGCCCCTGCTCCAGCCGGACGCAGCGCCCGTCCTTCAGATCGATTGCCGGAATGACGATCATTTCATTTCTCCAAAGTTCCTGAGAATTGCCAGCCCCGTCTCCTGGGACTTTTCGGGGTGAAACTGGGTGGCCACGATGTTGTCTTTCCAGACCGAGGAGCAGAACTCGATACCGTAGTCGGTGGTGGTGGCTACCACCTCAGAGTCCTCTGGCCGGACATAGAAGGAATGGACGAAATAGAAGGCGGTCCCGTCCGGGATGCCAGCGAAGGCCGGAGGACGGCGCTTCACGCTGATCCGGTTCCATCCCATGTGCGGAACCTTCAGCTCCTCGTCACCCTCCCGCATCCCTTCGGGGAACCGGACCACCCTGCCGGGAATAACGTTCAGCCCGGCGTGCAGGCCGAACTCCTCGCTCTCGGTGAACAGGAGCTGGAGCCCCAGACAGATCCCCAGGAAGGGACGCCCCTCCCGGATCACCCTCAGGATCGGCTCGATGAAACCACCCTCCTCCAGGTTCCTCATGCAGTCCCGGAACGCCCCCACGCCCGGAAGCACCACCCGATCCGCCTCAACCACCATTTTCGGGTCAGAAGTGACCACCGCCTCGAAGCCTACCTTTTCGAACCCCTTCTGGACCGAGCGGAGGTTGCCCATGCCGTAATCGATTATCGCTATCATCTATGCCTCTGTAAACCGGAGCGCGGGAACATGCGCTCCCGATGGTATGGTGCATGTGACCTGAAGCCGTGACGCCTTCGCCTGCTTGGTGCGCCTCGGAGAAACGGTGCCGAGGGTCGGGTTGAGGCTTTCACGCAGTCACTCGTACGGCTTCAGTGCAATCAGGCGGAGCGCGGGAAAGCTCCCGCACTCAGCAGAGTATCCTCTCCGAGCGACGGATGGTGGCCGATTAGGAGGGACTTCGGGGAAGTTCCAGCCCGACCCCGTTCGATGCCTTCCGTATGAAACAAACCTGCTATTGAGTTACTTGGAAGGTGGCTGTTGCTTAGCAGGCTCTACAGCTTCCCCTTGGTCGAAAGCACGCCCGTAATCCTGTCGTCCAGACGGGTTGCCTCGTCCAGTGCCCTGGCAAATGCCTTGTAGCAGGCCTCGACAATGTGGTGAACGTTCTCGCCATATACCAGATTGAGGTGCAGGTTCAGGCAGCCGGTGTAGGCGAGCGCCTGGAAGAACTCCCGCACCAGTTCCACGTCGAAATCTCCTATCTTCACCTTGGGGAGCGGCACGTTGAAGCAGAGGTAGGGCCTGCCGGAGAGGTCGATGGCCGCCGTGGCCAGTGTCTCGTCCATGGGAACGGTGGCCTGGCCGTAGCGCCGTATTCCCTCCTTGCCGCCCAGTGCCCGTTTCAGGGCCTCGCCCAGCACGATTCCGATGTCCTCCACCGTGTGGTGGAAGTCGATGTCGATGTCGCCCTGGGCCTCCACCTGGAGGTCGAACAGGCCGTGCCGGGCAAACAGGTCGAGCATGTGGTCCAGGAACGGGACCGAGGTGCATACCTTGGACTCGCCGGTCCCGTCGATTCCCAGTGACAGGCGGATCCTTGTCTCTTTCGTTACTCTTTCAACTACGGCGGTTCTGGACATGTGAGCCTCCCTGTTGAAACGTCAGCCGATTTCCTTCAAAGCCGCAACCGTCGCGGCCATCTCTTCACGAGTGCCGATGGTGATGCGCAGGCCGTGGGAGAGCAGCGGATCGCTGAAGTGCCGCACCAGGATGCCGCGCCGGTACAGACCTTCGTAGACCCGCCGGCCGTTCCGGTCCGGGCTTGCGGCAAAGACATAGTTACCGCTGGAGGGGATTACCTGGTAGCCCAGCTCGCGTAACCGGGCAGAAAACCACTCGCGGATGTCCCGTACCTTGCCGACGCACTCCCGCAGGTACTCCTGGTCGGATAACGCCGCGCAGCAGGCCGCTTGGGCCAGACGGTCCAGGTTGTAGTGGTCGCGGATCTTGTCCAAGGCCGCGATCAGCTCGGGCCGCCCGATGGCCAGACCGAGCCGCATGCCGGCGAGAGAGTAGCTTTTGGACAGGGTGCGCGTCACCACAACGTTTTCGTGTTTCCTGACCAAATCCAGCGCATTCTCATCGGCGAAATCCACGTAGGCTTCATCGGCAACCAGAAGGCCCGAGCAGCGTTTCGCCAGTTCCTCGATATAGGCGGTGGGGAAGGCGAAGCCGAAGGGAGCGTTGGGCGTGGTGAGAAAGAATATCTTCCCGTTGTAACGCTCCGGAAAATCGGCCACGCGATAGTCGTCGGTCAGGCCGAACGTCCGCACCCGTGCCCCCTGGACCTGGGCCAGTGTCACGTAATAGGAATAGGAGGGATGGACGTACGCGATCTCCTCCCCCTCCCCGGCACAGGCCCGGATCAGGTTGTTGAGCACCTCGTCGGAGCCGTTCGCCATGATGATCCACGAAGGGTCGAAGCCGTACAGATCCCCGGCGATGCGACGGAGTCTGTCGCTGGAGGCGCTGGGATACTTGCGCAGCGACGCGCCGTCATCGGCAAGTTCGGTCAGGATAGCCCGCACCACAGCTGGTGACGGTGGATAGGGGTTCTCGTTGGAGTTCAGCTTAATGAAGGACGTACCGTCCGGGGGCTGAAACCCGGGCACGTATCCTGCCATGGCGGCAATGTTGGGACGCAGAAAGCTCATGATTCCTTCCTGTCTGAAATCCGGATTCGCACCGACTTCGCATGGGCCTCCAGCCCTTCCAGTTCCGCCAGGCGTACGATGTCGTTCCCGAGCCGTCGGAGCGCCCCCTGGGAGAAATAGATGAGGGAGGACTTCTTGACGAAGTCGTCCACCGACAGGGGAGAGAAGAAGCGGGCGGTCCCTCCGGTGGGGAGGGTGTGGTTGGGGCCGGCCAGGTAGTCCCCGGCCGACTCCGGGGTGAAGTGGCCGAGGAAGATTGCTCCGGCGTTTCTGATTGCCGGGAGGACCTCGAAGGGGTTCTCCACCGCCAGTTCCAGGTGTTCAGGGGCGAGGCGGTTTGAAAAGGATACCGCCTCGGCCAGATCCCGCGTGACGATGATCGCGCCGTAGTCGTGCCACGACCTGCGGGCGATCTCCGCCCGCTCCAGCTTTTCGAGCTGCCGTTCCACCTCGGCCGCGACCCGCTTACCGAAACCGCGGTCGGTAGTGATCAGCACGGCAGAGGCCAGTTCGTCGTGCTCCGCCTGGGACAGCAGGTCGGCCGCCAGGTGGGCCGGGTCACCGCTGCCGTCGCTGACCACCAGGATCTCGCTCGGCCCGGCTATCATGTCAATCCCCACCCGGCCGAAGACCAGCTTCTTGGCGGTGGCGACAAAGATGTTTCCCGGGCCGGTGACCTTGTCCACCCGCGGCACCGATTCGGTGCCGTAGGCCAGGGCCGCCACGGCCTGGGCGCCGCCGATGCGGAAGATGCGGTCCACCCCGGAGAGCCTGGCCGCCGCCAGCACGTGCGGATTGAGCTCGCCGTCCGGAGTCGGGACCGTCATGATAATCTCGGAAACCCCGGCCACCCGGGCAGGCACGGCGTTCATCACCACGCTGCTCGGGTAGCTGGCCTTGCCACCCGGCACGTAGATACCGACCCGCTCCAGGGGGGTCACCTTCTGCCCCAGCAGGATCCCCTCCTCGTCCGTGTCGAGCCAGCTCTTCTGCTTCTGCTTTTCATGAAAGCGGGTAACCCTATCCACAGCCAGCCGCAGCAGCGCCACCTCCGCCTCGCCCACCTCGGTGAAGGCGCGGTCGATCTCTTCCCCGGTCACCTGAAGACCGGCCGCATCGATCTCCAGCCGGTCGAAGCGTCTGGTGTAATCGAGCAGGGCCGCATCGCCCCGGGAACGGACGTCGGCGATGATCTCCAGGACCTGGGCCTCCACCTCACGGCCGGTCTCCTCGCCCCTGGCCAGGATGGCGGCGAATGCGGCGTCGAAGTCTGCATCATGGATATCGAGGAATTTCATGCTTATCCGCTCCGATGGTGTTACGGGAGGGAACCCTCCCGGCAGCCTCTACAAGTGTTGTTCCAACCCCTCGAGGATCTCGGTGATCCGGCCGTGCCTGGTCTTCAGGCTGGCCCGGTTGACGATGAGCCGGCAGGTGATCTCGGCGATGGTTTCCACCTCCACCAGTCCGTTCTGACGCAGGGTCTCACCGGTGGAGACCAGGTCCACGATCCGCTCGGACAGGCCTACCAGGGGTGCCAGCTCGATGGAGCCGTATAGCTTGATGATCTCCACCTGCACCCCCTTGCCGGCAAAGTACTTCTCGGTGACGTTGGGATACTTGGTGGCGATCCGGATATTGGCCCAGCTTGATGGATCGTCCGTGCGCGAGAGCTCGGCAGGCTCGGCCACCACCAGCCGGCAGTAGCCGAACTTCAGGTCCAGGGGCTCGTACAGGTCCTTCCGCTGCTCCAGAAGGGTGTCCTTGCCCACGATGCCGAGATCCGCGCAGCCGTATTCCACGTAAGTGGGGACGTCAGTTGCCCGCACGATCATGTAGCGCATCTTCTGGGTCGGGTTCTCGAAGATCAGCTTCCTGCTGTCGGAGAGGAGCTCGTCGCAGTCTATCCCTATCTTCTTGAACAGGGCGACCGAGTCGTGCAGGATGCGCCCCTTGGGTATGGCGATTGTTATGAAATCGGTCATTTTGGCAGGTCTATTCCTTCACCCGCTGGATGTCAGCCCCGAGGGCTGCCAGCTTCTTCTCGATGAACTCGTACCCCCGGTCCAGGTGGTAGATGCGGGACACCTCGGTGGTGTTGTCGGCAGCCAGCCCGGCCAGGATCAGGGAGGCGGAGGCCCTGAGGTCCGTGGCCATCACCGGCGCCCCGGAGAGACTCTTCACCCCCTTCACGGTTGCCGTGTTCCCCTCGATGATGATGTCGGCCCCGAACCGGAGCAGCTCCGACACGTGCATGAACCTGTTCTCGAAGATGTTTTCGCTGATGACGCTGGTCCCTTCGGCCACGGTCATCAACGCCATCATCTGGGCCTGCATGTCGGTGGGAAAGCCGGGATAAGGCCGCGTCTTGATGTTGATGCTCCTGACCCGGCGGGGTCCCTTCACCCGCAGGACGTTCTCCTTGTGGGCGATCTCGACCCCGGCGTCCTGCAGCTTGAATATGAGGGCGTCGAGATGGTCCGGCCGCATGTTGTGGATCCGGACGTCCCCCCCGGTGATGGCGGCCGCGGTCATGAAGGTTCCGGCCTCGATCCGGTCGGGCATCACGCTGTGGGTAACGGGCTGCAGCTCATCGACCCCTGTTATGCGGACGGTATCGGTGCCCGCCCCCTCGATCTTCGCACCCATCTTGTTGAGCACTTCGGCCAGCTCCGGGATCTCGGGCTCGCGGGCCGCGTTTTCCAGGATGGTCTCTCCCTTGGCCGTGGCTGCGGCCATCATGAGGTGCTCGGTTCCGCCCACCGTGGAGATGTCGAAATTTATCCTGGCCCCTTTGAGCCTTCGGGCCTTGGCCGCCACGTAGCCGTGCTCAAGCGTGATCTCGGCGCCCATGGCCTCCAGCCCCTTGAGGTGCAGGTTGATGGGACGGGCGCCGATGGCGCAGCCGCCGGGCAGGGAGACCCTGGCCTTGCCGAACCTGGCCAGCAGGGGCCCGAGCACCAGCACCGATGCTCGCATGGTCTTGACCAGGTCGTAGGTGGCCTCGTGGCCGCTCAGACGTGACGTGTCGATCCGGACGATATTGCCGTTCCCCTCGACCTCGGCGCCGAGGCTTTCGAGCACCTTGATGGTGGTGTTTATGTCCCGCAGGAACGGCACATTGCGGATCTCGTGGGCGCCCGGGGCGAGTATGGTGGAAACGAAGATGGGGAGTGCCGCGTTCTTGGAACCGCTGACCGTGACATCGCCGGCCAGTTTTTTCCCTCCCCTGATGATCAGTTTATCCAATGAAGTACCTCATTACGGCAGGCGCGCGTACTTTTCCTCGCCAGCCGGTTGTAGTGTATCACCCGAGTCCGTGAAGTCTTCACGGACTCGGGTCTCAGGGATACGGCACATTCCCCCTTACAGCCTTCTTCCGCCGACCACCCGGTCGATTCCGCCGGGGTCTCTGGCGGTGAACAGCTCGCCAAAACTGCCGGTGGCCTGGAACATGGCCTGCAGATCGCCTGCCTGACCGATGCCCATCTCCAGCAGCAGCCAGCCGCCGGCTCTCAGGCGGGAGAGCGAGCCGGGAATGATCAACCGGTAGAAGTCCAGGCCGTCCGCCCCTCCGTCCAGTGCCCCTCGAGGCTCGTAATCCCGCACCTCCGGCTGGAGCCCGGCCAGGTCGGGTGTCGGTATGTACGGCGGATTGGAGACGATCAGGTCGAATTCCCGCGCCTGGAAGGGCTCGAACAGGGAGCCCCTGAAAAGGGAGAGTGACACGCCGTGGCGCTGGGCGTTGCGCTCGGCCAGCACCAACGCCTCGGGCGACGGATCGACCCCGCAGACAACGGCATCGGGGAGCGCCGTGGCCAGGGCAACGGCGATGCAGCCGCTTCCCACACCGATATCGAGGATCTCAGCACCTTTACCGGCGCGGTTCACCGCCTCCCGGACCAAGACCTCGGTGTCGTGGCGGGGGATGAGCACCCCGGGTGCGACCTCGAACTCCAGCCCGTAGAACTCCTGGCTGCCGAGGATGTACTGCAGGGGCTCACGCCGGGCCCGGCGGGCAACCAGGGTCCTGATGCCGGCAAGCTCAGGGGCCGTCAGCGGCCGGTCAAAGTTGACGTACAGGCCGACCCGGTCCAGGCCCAGGGCCGCGGACAGGAGCCATTCCGACTCCAGCCGGGCGTTTTCGACCCCCTTTTCGGTCAGGTAGCCCTTGGTCCAGTTGAGCACCTTGAGGATGGTCCAGGTCTCTTTCATTAAGAAGCAGGCACAAGGCGCAAGGCACAAGGCACAAGAAAAAACTTCTCTTTCAGAAGCATGGGAGACACTTCCTGATTGACATATCTGGCAACACGTATTCTTCCGAACACCGTGCAGACCATTTTTCCGCTATATTACTCATTTTGTGCCATGCACGTGCCGTTTCAGAATATCCTTGCGCCCTGAGCCTTGCGCCCGCCTTTAAGCTGCCTCGCTCTGCGCCTTCAGGGCCTCCATCTGGTAGTGTGCCCGCAGTGCGTCCACGATCTCGCCGATGTCGCCGGCCATGATGGCGTCCAGCCGGTAGAGGGTCAGGCCGATGCGGTGATCGGTCATGCGGCCCTGGGGGAAATTGTAGGTACGGACCCGCTCGCTCCGGTCGCCGCTCCCGACCTGCTGCTTCCGGTCCGCGGCCATTTTTGCGTTCTGCTCGCTCACCATGATGTCCAGCATCCTGGACTTGAGGACCTTCATGGCCTTGGCGCGGTTCTTTATCTGGCTCCGTTCCTCCTGGCAGGCGACCACGATGCCGGTGGGCAGGTGGGTGATGCGTACCGCGGAATCGGTGGTGTTCACGTGCTGGCCCCCGGCGCCCGAGGACCGGTACACGTCTATTTTCAGGTCGGCCGGATTGATCTCGACGTCGATGTCCTCGGCCTCCGGCAGCACCGCCACGGTACAGGCGCTGGTATGGATCCTCCCCTGGGCCTCGGTGTCCGGCACCCGCTGGACCCGATGGGTGCCGGATTCATATTTGAGCTTGGCGTAGGCCCCCTGCCCCTCCACCAGGGCCACGATCTCCTTGAATCCCCCCAGGTCGGACTCGGATGCCGAGATGACCTCCACCTTCCAGCGGTTTGCCTCGGCAAACCTGCCGTACATCCTGAAAAGGTCCCCGGCGAACAGCGCGGCCTCGTCCCCGCCGGTGCCGGCACGGATCTCCAGGACCACGTTCCGGTCATCGTTGGGGTCCTTGGGCAGGAGGAGCAGCTTGATCTCTTCCTCCAGCTCTTCCTTGCGCTTCCCCAGCGCCTCCAGCTCGGCCTCGGCCATCTCGCGGATCTCCGGGTCAGGCTCGGCCAGGAGCCCACGGTTGTCCTCCATTTCGGCAACCAGCTTCTTGTGTTCCCGATAGGCGGCAACCAGGGAGGAGAGGTCGTAGTGCTCCTTGCTCAGCCGCCTGAACTCGGGCTGGTTCCCCAGCACGGCCGGGTCGGAGAGGAGGGATTCAAGCTCCTCGTAGCGTCTTTCCAGTTCTTCAATCTTCTGCAGCATAGATAAAACCTTACCTCATTTCCATCCGGAAAGCATCGACAGGGGACGGGTTGGAACTTCCCCGAAGCCCCTCGTAATCGGTCACCATCCGTCGCACTGTTCAAATGCTCTGCTGAAGTCCAGGCGCTTTCCCGTGAGGCAACTGATTGCACTGAAGCCGTACGAGAGGCTCCGTGAAAGCCCCAACCCGTCCCTTAAGCATCTCTCCAGGGTTACCGGACGGAAACTTCCTCGTATCGGTCCGGGACTACCGGCAAAAGTCTCCGGTGGTACGGCTAGTGTCCTGTGCGGTTAGTTCACCGCACAGGACACTAGACCACCAGTCTGTCGTCCTTGTGTCCCTCGTTCACCTCGATGGCCTCCTCCATGGAGCGGATGGCGACCTCCAGTTGGGCGTCGTCGGGCTCACGGGTGGTGAGCCTCTGCAAGGCCAACCCCGGCGTGATCAGCAGCCTGACCAGGGGCGCCTGCTCGTGCCGGGCGCTCCATTTCAGCACCTCGTAGGACAGGCCCGCGATCAGGGGGAGGAGGACGATACGCGCCCCTGCCTTGGCATAAAAGGGCCAGAGCTTCGGGATCAGGGAAAAGACCAGGATGCTCACCAGCATGACGATCAGGAGGAAGCTGGTACCGCAGCGGGGGTGCAACCGGCTGTACCGCTTTACGTTTTCCACTGTCAGGGACTCGCCCGCTTCGAAGGCGTAGATGGACTTGTGCTCGGCCCCGTGGTACTGGAAGACCCGCTGGATGTCGTTCATCCGGGAGATGGAGTAGACGTACAGCAGAAACACCAGTACCCGGATGAGACCGTCAACCAGGTTGAAGACAAGGTTCGAATCGCCGATGACGGGAACCAGCAGCTTCGTGAGGTAGAGAGGGAGCACGAAGAAGAGCAGGACCCCGAACAGGAGGGCGACCACCATGGTTCCGCCCATGGCCAGGGGGGTCAGCTCCTCCTGCTTCTCGCCTTCGGCCAGGGACGCGTTAGCGGAGAAGCTGAGGGCCTTGATGCCGATGACCAGGGATGAGAACAGGGCCACGGCGCCGCGCACCAGGGGAAGCTTGAGGACCGGGAACCGCTCGGACAGCGGCACCACCCGGTCGCGCTTGACAACTATCTCGCCGTCGGGCCGCCTGACCGCAATGGCCATGGATCGCGGGGCCCGCATCAGAACCCCTTCTATGACCGCCTGGCCGCCGATATTGATCTTCTCCATGTTCGCCTCACAGTCCCCGGTCCGACCCGGGGTGCGTTCATCGCAGTGTCTTGTAGAACTCCCTGACAGCAGCCATCCTGCCGCAGGACATGGCCCCCTCCGGACAGGCCCCTTCCAGACATCCAGGGCCTGCATTTTCGAAGATGACCGGTGCCGCGGCCCGTGCCAGCTTCAGCATCTCCACGGCCATGGCCCGGATCTCCCACTGTGCCCGCTCGCAGCAGCGCAGACGGAAGAAGTGGAAAAGCTCCCTGGCGTTCATGGTCACGATGATTTTGGTCTCGGTGGCGTTGGGTAGAATGTAGCGCGCATCTTCCGCCGGGATGCCGGCTTCGACCATCTCCCCGTACAGCCCGTGGATCGCGCGGACCTGGTCGGCGAACCGCTCCGCCATTGCCCGGTTCTCCGCCACGCTCGGCGGCACAACCACGTCGAACCGGTCTTTGTGGGAGACGTAGCGCTGGGACTGCTGGGAAAAGGAAGCAATCCGGTGCCGCACCAGTTGGTGGGTGGTCACCCGGGAGATTCCCTCGATGCCGAAGGTGAACGAAGCGTGCTCCAGGACCGACAGGTGCCCGAGGGACAGTATCTTTTCCAGAAACCCCCGGATATCGCTGCCGGAAAGTCGTTCACGCAGGTCGCCTATCGACACGGGGGAGTAGCAGAGCCGCGCGGCAAGGGCCACGGCCAGTTCGGGGTCCGGGGTGTGATGGATCAGGGTGACCAGCATTACGTTCCTTCAGAGATAAATGGTCTGGGGAGGGTCAAGGAAACAGATAAGGGGATTTCGCCATGGACAAAATCCCCTTTCTTTGCATCCGCCTGGCCCCGGGGCCGATTACATGCCGTATTTCTTCTTGAACCTTTCGACGCGGCCGGCGGTATCGATAAGCTTCTGCTTACCGGTAAAGAAAGGGTGACAAGCCGAGCAGATCTCCGTATGGATCTCGGACTTGGTTGAGCGGGTCTGAAACGTGTTGCCGCACATGCACTTGACGGTTATCTCGGAATATTTCGGGTGAATTCCCTCTTTCATTGCTTCCTCCTTGAATAAAGCACGCTACCGGATCTTCCTGATAATTCTGGTTGGCCTTCGGTCGTTAATAATGATTGTTGCCGCCACACGAGACTCTGGGCACAACGCCCGAACATCCCCCGTGTCTCATGTACGGCCCCCAGGTACTTCCGAATCAATCTCTCATTCAGTTACAGGAATGTAAAAACGTAGCATCTTCGTTTTTTTTTATCAAGAGTTTTTTCACCTGCTCATGGAATCCAGGAAGTCCTGATTCGTCTTGGTTTCCACGAGCTTGCTGAGCAGAAACTCCATGCTGTCCACCACGTTCATGGGGTGGAGGACCTTGCGCAGGATCCAGATCCGGTTGAGGGCGGCCTTATCGATCAGGAGTTCTTCCTTCCTGGTGCCCGATTTGTTCATGTCGATGGCGGGGAACACCCGCTTCTCCACCAGCTTGCGATCCAGATGGAGTTCCATGTTGCCGGTTCCCTTGAATTCCTCGAAGATGACCTCGTCCATCTTGCTGCCGGTATCGACCAGGGCCGTCGCGATGATTGTCAGTGAGCCCCCCTCCTCGATATTACGGGCCGCCCCGAAGAACCGCTTCGGCTTGTGAAGGGCATTGGAATCGACACCGCCGGACAGGACCTTGCCGGAGGGGGGGATGACGGTGTTGTACGCCCTGGCCAGACGGGTGATGGAATCGAGCAGGATCACCACGTCCCGCTTATGCTCCACCAGACGCTTGGCTTTCTCGATGACCATCTCCGCCACCTGGATGTGGCGCGCGGCAGGCTCGTCAAAGGTGGAGGAGACCACCTCGCCCCTGACCGAGCGCTGCATGTCGGTCACCTCTTCCGGCCTCTCGTCGATGAGCAGAACGATCAGGTACACCTCCGGATGGTTGACCGCTATGGAGTTGGCTATGTTCTGGATCAGCATGGTCTTGCCGGTGCGGGGAGGGGCGACTATCAGCCCGCGCTGACCCTTGCCGATGGGGGCTATCAGGTCCATAACCCTGGTGGAGATGTTGTCGGGCGTGGTCTCCAGCTTGAGCCGCTCCATCGGATACAGGGGGGTCAGGTTGTCGAACAGGATCTTGTCCCTGACCACCTCCAGCGGCTCGTAGTTGACCGTCTCCACCTTCAGGAGGGCGAAGTACCGTTCCCCCTCCTTGGGGGGACGGATCTGGCCGGAGACCGTGTCGCCGGTCTGGAGGTTGAAGCGGCGTATCTGGCTCGGCGATACATAGATATCGTCCGGGCCGGGCAGATAGTTGTAATCCGGTGCCCGGAGAAAACCGAAACCGTCCGGAAGCGTCTCCAGCACCCCTTCGCCGAAAATCATGCCGTTCTTTTCGGTCTGGGCGTTCAGGATGGCAAAGATGAGGTCCTGTTTCCTGAGACTCGACGCCCCCTCGATATTGAGGCCCTTGGCAATGGCGGTCAATTCGTTGATCTTCTTACTTTTCAGCTCTTGTAAATTCATTTCTTCTCCTGCCCCCAGACTCTCATAGGCATTTAATCTGCAATGAAATCGCTGCCGGGCTCCCCGGCTCGATGCAACAGTTTTTTCGGTTCATCCGGAAGTCTCCACCGCCGGACCGCGGATATCGGACGGCCCCGGGCCGTTCGCTCAGCTATGAAAGCCGTCCCGGTACGGGACGAATCGATGAAAATTCCGTTATGACATTGATTAATGGAGCATGTCCTTCGTGTAAGGAGGGAATCGTCATGGCTCTTACGGAAAGACTTCATTGATAATTGAAACACATCCAGGATCGTACCGGCGGGGAACATATGCCGGATCACGGTTTAATAAATGAAGTGTGGGCGCAATGGGTATAGGCTAGTCCGTTAAAGTTTGGTTCTCGAGGTTTACTGGTCTCTTGGAATGATTCGATAGGGGCGCAAAATTGGTTAAATAGTCGAGGAATAAAACCATATAAACCGCTATCATCAGTTTTGTCAATACAATTTTATCTCCACGTCCTCGAAAGGTGTGACGGGCGACAAAGCGTCACCCGTGCACCCCTCTCAATGGTACGGGAGACCCTTCGTCGAGGTTCGGGAAAATGCTCTCAAAGACCTTCACCACCCTGGGGTCGAAGTGGGTTCCGGCGTTTGATACGATCTCGCTTTTCGCCTCACGGGGGTGGAGCGCCGTACGGTAGGGGCGGTCGGAGGTAAGGGCGTCGTAGACGTCCGCAACCGCGATGATTCGTGCGCCGAGAGGGATATCCTCGCCCATGAGAGAATGATAGCCGTTCCCGTCATACTTCTCATGATGACCGAGGATCAGGGGGAGAAGATCAGATACCCGCCCTCCCAGAGGCTTCAGCAGACCGACGGCATGGGAAGTATGCCCCTTGAGGTGCTCCCTCTCGGCGGATGACAGCTCTCCAATCTTGGTAAGGACCTCGCGCTTGACCCCGATTTTTCCCAGGTCGTGAAGCAGGGCGGCAGCGCGGATATTCTCCGTCTGCTGCTCATCGCAGCCCATTCCCCTGGCGATCCTCTCGGAGAGAACGGAGACCCGGCAGGAGTGGCTGTAGGTACCCCGGTCAACGGAGTCGATCATCTGCGAGAGCATCTCGAGGATTCCGCTGTAGGTCCGGTGAATGTCCCTCCTGGCAGCCTCTTTTTTTTCGTACATCATCCCCATGAGATAGCCGGTTACCAGCAGGAACCCGCCCCAGGTCCCGATGTCGAGCCAGCGCTCCAGGTCACGGTGCCCCGCGAAACTGAAGCTAGCCGGATGGAAGTATGCCACCACGGAAATGAGGATGATTGAAAAGAGCGCGGCGAGCGTAGCATAGCGTTTGCCGAAGAAATATGCGCCGAGGAGAACCGGCAGATAGAAGAAATTCAGAAAAGCCCTCTGGTTTGAGACGAAAAAAAAGATGATGGCCGTAATCGCGACCAGGAGAAAGATGACGACCAGTTCCTTGCCGAAGGCGAGAGAAGGCGCCATGCGGCTTATGCCGGTCGGCTTCTTCTCTGTTACCCGGTGCCATGTCGGAAATCCGTGAGACATGGACCTTTATTACTCCTTATGCCGTCTCCTGTCAAGACGTTCAACCCCTCGGCACTACGGACGAAGTGAACGGCAACCATCCAAGAATGGTTTTGCTCCTGCTTTACTTTCTTCCTGCAAAAATACCATGCAACACCCGTAATTTACAAGTCCCCACCTCCCTCGACGGGACGAAGGAATTATTTGTTGCGCCAATTTTAAATATTGAAAGACACCAGCTTTCAATCGGGATCACCTATCCTTTTCGGCCAATCGAGATAGCGCAGCTCACCCGAGCCGGGAACGACGGCTTTCCAGGAATCGAGGCGGAAATCGATTGCGACCACGCCGCAGGTGGGAATGTTGTCGATAAAGTGGTTGGAGACGAGGTTGCTGAATTCCGTAAGGCCCGGATTGTGGCCGCAGAGCACCACATCATCATGGCAATCCGCTATCTCTCTGACGATGCGGAGGAGTTCGTCCGCATCGGCAGGATACATGCGTTCGTCCTCGACAATCCTGCACGGAGGGAACCCGGCCTCCCGGGCAATCTTTTTCATGGTGGCTACGGCCCTCCTGGCCGGGCTGCATATTACCAGGTCGGGCATCTCCCCGCGCGCCGCGAGACGGCGCCCCATCAGCGGCGCATCGCTTCTGCCGCGGGCATTCAGGGGACGGTCGAAGTCCGCAAGACCCTTCTCTTTCCAACTGGACTTGGCATGCCTTATGAGCGTAAGTCTCTTCATGTGTAGTCCGGTCAGGGTTTCATCCGGAAACGCCGAGAGAATACCGTTCAGGTCCGGGTTGGGCACCGGTTTCTCGCTGCTAGTTCCCTGTATCGCTTCAACGACGTCCCGCACCACTGGCAGACCGGGAAGAGTGGCACAGATCCGACCGGCATGTCCCTATCGGACAGTATCTGAAACGACTCGCGAAACGGCGGACCGGCTTTCTCCTCTAACCCTGCGACGGCTGCAGGACCAGGAAGGCCCCCAGGGCCACACGGGCCGCGTCCCGCATCAGGTCCTGGTAATCGGTGCGGAACGTACCCCCGCTACGCTTGTCGATAACGGCGCAGATGACCCCGGCGCGGTAGCCCATGGCGCCGAGGAGATGGAGAATGATACTTGCCTCCATCTCCATATTCTCAAACTTCAGACCAGGTATCCCGCTATCCACGCCGGACAGGTGCTCGGCCAGATCCGGGATGGTCGGAGAGACCCGTCCGATGGTGCGCCCCTGTTCGGCGTAGAATCCGGAACTGGTAATCGTCACCCCCCGTTTGCACGGCACCCCGAGATGGAGGGCCTCTCTCTCCAGTGCCACCCGCACCCGCGCGTCGGCCCGGACGGCGTAGGGGAAGAACCGCCCCCGGAAACGCGCGTCCTCGGGGATCACCTCCTCGATCCCCGAGCGCACACGCCTCTCCAGTAACGCGCACGCGGCATCCGGGATGGGAGCGTCGTAATATAAGCCGGTGTTGTCGAGCCCCACTCCGTAATCGGTGACAATCAGGGTTCCAAGCTCCGTTTCCGGCTGAAGCCCGCCCGAGGTGCCCACCCGCACCACGGTCAGGGGCTCGAAAGAATCCCGTCTCCGCCTGGTGACGAAATCGAACTCATTGAGTGCCGCAAGTTCGTTGATAACGATTTCCGTGGACGGGGTCCCGATCCCGGAAGTGGTTATGGTCACCCGCTGCCCTGTCTTCCGGGCGACACCGGTGATGGTGCGGAACCCGCGGTGGCTGCGATCCACCTCCCGGACAGCCAGAAACTCGTCTGCCAGGAAGGGTACGCGCCCCGGATCACCGACAATAATGACGTTACCCGCCAGTTCTCCGGGCGCAAGATCCAGATGATAAACCCTTCCGTTCCGCAGAGGCAGTTCCGCCACGTTAAAGGAGCCGTTCTCCATAGCAATCACCCCCCAGTCCGGCACCGACCCCGTCACAGCCGGTCCTGTGTTCCCCTTCCCCGAGCGTCTCCAAATGAAAAATCTTCCCAGTAACTATAGCGTATTTTTCCCAGCGGAAAAGGCTATCAACGTGGGCAAACTCCTTCCGGTGGTCACCGAGGAGGTATCCGGCGACAGCAGGGATCGCGCCTGGAAAAGCTGGCGAGCCCTCATCTTCCGATGGGATGAAAGGAGACCGGGTGTCCCCAAGGGGTGAACGAAGGGAGGTAGCAGAAGATTGGACCCAACCAGCGAAAAAAAGGGGGGCCGTATGCCCCCCTGCTGTTGGGAAAATAAATGCCTGCAGCGGTATCAGAAGAAATAGAACAGCGCCAGGCGGGCAATGTTGGCCGTACCGGTCCCGGAGGTCCCTCCCATGCCGAAGGTGGCCGGAACGTCCCTTACGTTGCCGTACTGGGTATTCAGGTTCTCATACTCGGCAGCTATCCTGACTGCGGCGTTCAGGTCGTAAGCGACATTGGCGTACACGACGGTGCTGGACTTCTGGAAGTTGGAGTTGTTCGCATAGCTGTCATAGTTGTATGCGTTCCTCCTTCCATAGCCGGCGGTAATACCGAGATGCTGGGTCGGGTAGAAGATGAGCTGGCCGGCAAAGCCGTAACCCTTGGCTGCGTTGGGATTGGAGACATTTCCGACAAAGGTCGATGCCGTTGCGGAGTTGAACTGCATGTTGGCGGCCATGTATGCCTGGCCCTCGAAGGACATGGTCATCTCCCTGCTCCTGCCGTCCTTGGACTTCAGGATCGGCACGAAGGTGTGGAAACCGTAACCCCAGGAGTCAACCGACTTGTTGCCCGTGGCGAGCATGGCCTTCTGGCTCCCCCAGAGGCCGAAAAAACCGGCGCTGAGCGAGTTCATGGAAAGCCCCCAGAAACCCGGTCCGACGCCGAGGGCCTTGCTGACCCACATGGCCTGGCCGGCAACGTTCACCGCCGTTCCGAAAACACCGGTGTTGGCGGCCGGGTTCAGGGCGGGTACACCGGCATTGTTGTTGCCGTTCTGGTTGGGATCCTGGACACCCACCACCAGTTTGAGGGAATTGTCGGGGGTAAAATCAATCCTCTGGGTCAGGCGGAGCTGGGGTACCCGCGGATTGTTCGGCGTACCAAAGGAAGCGCCCTGCCGGAAGTCGATGGTAGCCATGACCATGGGCCCGAAGATGTCGTATGCCTGGCCGAACAGGACCTGGGTCCGGGACCAGTCGAGGGAGCCCCATGCCTGGCGAAGCCTGAACTGGGGACTTTCAGCCGCGGCTGACGCATCACCGTAAAAATCCGCCTCGATGAGGGCCCCGGTCCTGGCTCCAAGGAAGGCGGGTCCGGCCACCTTGAACCAGAGGCGGGACTGCCTGGCGGTGAATATGGACTGGTCGGCCTGACCCTGGTAGGACGAAGTCTTGGGAACGGCACCGGAACCCGGGGCCAGGGAACCGCTGGAACCCAGATTGACCGAGTTGTACGCGTAGTCGAGCTTTACGAAACCGCCGATGGAGAGCTTGAACTTGCTCGTGACCGGTTGCTCCATTTTCCCATACATGCCGGGAGCCACTTCGCATGACGGCTGGAAGTCGCAGTTGTAGGCGGGCGCGGCGTCCTGGGGGACCTCCTGTGCCGACGCCGTTGCCGCCGCAAGCAGGCCGACCGCGAGAACGCCAAGTACCTTCTTCTTCATTTGTATGCCTCCTCATGCAATAAATAAGAGTCCCCGGCGTGTGCCAGGTCACTCAGACAACAACAAAAAAATAAACGCCCTTTAAGGATGTCCCCTCGGCACCCAGGGTACGGGCGAAGCAACGCTGAAAGAACCGGTGTGCCGTCAGCCGTTACTGGAATCCAACCAGATCCGAGGAACGGACGGCCCCGTCCCCCCTGACGGTGCCGAAGGCCCCGTCGGTCCCTACAAAACCTTCAATCTCAAGAACCCCGAGCTTCGCTCCGGGCGCGAACCCGAGCTTCTCGACCACCTTGCCGCCACGGTAAACGTTAAGAACGCTCCCTTTTGTGAGCCCGCTCTCCCTCCCGGCGTTTATGTATACCCGATCCCCGTCCACCGAGACGACCCTGCCGTACCAGGTAAGAAGATCGGAGACCGTGCGCACGTCGGAGGCAAGCTTCGCGAGGGCAGCCGACAGGGCCGAGTTCCGCGCTCCGGTATCGCCCGGCGCAAAGGGGGGAAGCTCAGTCTGGAGCCTCCTCACCAGGGTGCCGCCGTAACCCTCGAAAAGTTCAACCGAAATCGGGCTGCCGGCCGGTATCCCATCGGCGGCTGAAATGAATATCACCAGATTGACGCCGAAATCCTCCTGGAGCTTGACGGCCATGGACGCCCTCTCCGGGAGGGTGTCCATGGAAGCGTAACGAGAGACCATGGCCGCCTTGGCAGGGTCTATCACCATGTCGCCCGACGTCCTTGTCAGCTCATCGTTGAAGCGTCCAAGGAGCCCGTTCCGTCCTATCTCCACGATGAATATCCGGTTTTTTACCCGTCCGCAAGCCGCGGGTTTCACCGTGGCGACCGGGGGCGCGGCGACCGGAGCCTGCGGCCCGACCGGCCGGCTGCCCGCGGTCTCCACATGGTCTCCACGGATCGACTCATACCCTTTCTGAATCAGCTCTCCGGCGCGCGGAATGCCCCCTTCCACGTCACCTCTGGGCACCCAGATGGTCGACGGAGCGCCTGGAGACATGGTAAAAGCGGGATTGTCTATTTCCACGTAATCTCCCGGCGGAGGGGAGGTTTCCCGGCTCGCGGCGCAGCCGGCGAGCATCAGGAGTGAAAAGGCGAGAATAGGTAGAGACGAGCGTTTGTCCACGTTTTTATTCCTCCCTTGAACAGCCCTGGAAACCGTAACCGCCCTCCCATGGGTTCCGCAACTCCATGCTCCGGTCGCACGGGTACGGCTGATCGCCCGGAGGGCCGCGGGACCGGAAACCGATACCGCGGCAATCGGGTCATTGGGATCGAGGGTCGGCTTTTTCAGAAATGTGCGAACAGTAAATGGATAATTGAGGATAAGTCAAGAAAAAAATGGGAGAATCGACACCCACGGCAGCAAACCCTGCCGGCCATGCGCGGAGGGGTCGGAAGCGCTGTCGGCGCAGGCGCCGACAGCGGCCTCGGCGAAGGTTCGGGAGGCTCGTTGAAAGGAGAAAAAGTCAGGGGGTTACAACAGAGAGGATCTTCACTTCAGAGCCGTCTTTTGAAAGGAAACGATGCTTCAGGGTCGAATCGAAGTAGATGCTGTCGCCTTCACTCAGAGTGATGCGCTCGTCATCCAGCCAGATCTCGGCGGCTCCCTTGAGGATATAGAGAAATTTCTCCCCCTCGTGGCTGTAGGTGGTATATTCCGAGACCGGGTCCTTCAGGGTGAGGATGAACGGCTCCATCTTCTTGTTCTGCTTGTGGAAGGAGAGAGATTCATAGGAATAGCCGTGGCTGGCTCCGGTCGGTGAGATAACCCGCGGGATCTCCTTCCGCTCGTTGGAGCGCACGATCTCGTATTTACATTCTTCCTCGTTTTCCGCGAAGAAAATCCCTATCTTCACGTCAAAGAACTTGGCAATTTTGGACAGGGTTGCAATGGGAGGGGATACGTTATTGTTCTCAATCTGCGATATCAGTGCCGGAGAAAAACCGGTCTCCCGGGCGACGGCCTGCAGGGTCAGCTTCTTTGCAAGCCGCAGGCTTTTGAGTTTCTGTCCTATATTGTATTCGCTCATCCAGTTACTCCTGCCGCAGGGGTAATATAAGGGTTTTGTTCGGATTTCAGCTGAATTGGTCTATTATTTAGAATTTTCCTTCTAATGTCAATAAAAGTTAGTTTAATTTACATAAAACGACCGTACGGTCAATAAAAAAATTCGGCCGCTACCTAGCATTGAGCGTACTTGCCAGAATTTCCAGGGTATGCCTGACGCGCACCCGCTCCCCACTCCGGTGCAGTCCGTCGGCCAGTTGAAGCATGCATCCGGGACAGCCGGTGGCTACGGTATCCACCCCCGCATCCCGGATGGCCGAAATCTTGGCGGCGTTGATTTCCATGGAGGTTGCATAGTGGTAAAGGTTGAAGGTTCCGCCCAGGCCGCAGCAGGAATCGGCGCCCTTCATCTCCACGAACTCCACGGCCGGTGACGCGGCAATGAGAGCCCGGGGTTCCCGGGTAATGGAACGGCTGCGCAGGTGACAGGGGTCGTGATAGGCAACCCGGCCGTTCCTCCTGTCACGGACACCGCCGGGAGCAAAGCCGAGCTGCTCGAGGAGCACGGCGGCATCCACGAACCTGTCCGAGAAGGCGCGGTAACGTTCCGCCAAATCGGGCCGTCTCCCGGCAAGCAGCCGCGGGTACATCCTGTGGAAGGCGCCCCCGCAGGAAGCGCACGCGGTCATGACGTGATCGGGCCGGTGCCTTTCCAGGGCCGCAAGGTTCTTCTCGGCCAGTTGCAGGAAGGTTGTCGTGTCCCCGCCGGAAAGGGCCGGAAAGCCGCAGCACTGCTGATCTTCTGGGATGATAAGGGAGCAGCCGAGGCTTTTCAGGACGGCAACGGCCGCTTCGCCGATCTCCGGGTAGATGAAATTGGTCATACAACCAACGAAGAAAAGGATGCGGGGCCTGCCGGGCATCCCGTTGATTATCTCCGGATGCCGATCCAGAAAGGGCTTGGCCGCCAGCGCGGGCACGCTCCGCTTCCCTCCGACAAAGGGGAGCGGGAAACGGAGCCGCAGCCCCGAGGCAGCGGGCACCCGCCTGAACAGCAAAGGTTTGAGCAACGATGCCAGCAGGGCACCCTTCCCCATCAGGCCCCGGTTTCTCAAAAGCAACCCGACCACCTTGTGGAAGGAGGTCAGCCCTCGCTTGCGCGCCACCGCTTCCCGGGCCGCCAGCACGATCAGGTCGGTGGGCACGTCATTGGCGCACTTCTCCACGCACCTGCCGCAGAGCAGGCATTTGGACATGTCCGAGCGGGTCCGGCTGTCGAGACCGATGCTGCCGGCAAGGGCCGCCCGCGCCAAGGCGATCTTGCCCCTGGCCGAGACCGGTTCCCTTCCCATCACCGAGAAAACCGGGCAATGGGCACGACAGGCGCCGCACTTGACGCACTTTTTCAGTTCCTGTTCGATTCTTGCGAGAGGTTCCATAACTATTTGAAACGGTTTCATTCCGTCGGAAAGATCTTCCCCGGGTTCAGTATGTTGTTGGGATCGAGCGCCCGCTTGATGGCCGTCATGGCCCCCAGCTGCTCCCGTGTCAGTTCCATGGTCACATAGGGCTGCTTGCTCAGGCCGACGCCGTGCTCGCCGGACATGGTGCCGCCCAGTTCGAGGACGGCCCGGAAGATCTCCCGCACCGCCTCCTCGGCCTTCTCGCTCTCACCGGTCCTGGCCCGGTCGATCATGATGTTGACATGGATGTTGCCGTCGCCGGCATGGCCGAAATTGATGATGGGAACCCCGTACCGCTCCCTGATTTCATCGATCCTGCGGATAATGTCCGGAACCCGGTTGCGGGGCACCACGATATCCTCGTTTATCTTGTCGGGATTCACCTTCCTGAGAGCCGGAGACACCAGCCGACGTGCCATCCAGAGTTCCTCGGCCTCGGCCGCGTCTGCGGCGGCCCTGAACTCGATGAGTCCAAAAGGGCTGACCAGGGCGTCGATCCGGGCTGCCTGCCTGTCGACCAGTTCCCGTTCACCGTCCAGTTCGATAAGGAGCACGGCCCGGGCCGACGCCGGTATCCCGAGGGAGAACTCCCCTTCCACGCATTTCAGTGCCGAATGGTCCAGGAATTCCAGGGTGGTCGGGATGATCCTGCCGCGAATAATCCCGGCAACGGCTCCGGCTGCCCCATCGATGGAGTCGAAGATTGCCAGCATGGTCCTGCGCGTCTCGGGCAAGGGAAGCAGCCTCAGCGTGACCCTGGTGATGATGCCGAGGGTCCCCTCACTGCCGCACATGAGCTTGGTCAGGTCGTACCCCACCACACCCTTGTAGATCCCGCCGCCGGTGGTGATGATGTCACCGATCGGGAGCACCACCTCCAGGCCGAGGACGAAATCCTTGGTTACGCCGTATTTCACCGCTCGGGGACCGCCGGCGCACTCGGCCACGTTCCCCCCTATGGTGGAAAACCTGAGCGAGGCGGGGTCGGGCGGATAGAACAGTCCCAGCCGCTCCACCGCGTCCTGGAGGTCGCCGGTCACCACTCCCGGTTCCACCACCGCGATGAGGTTGTCGGTATCGATCCGGAGAATCCTGTTCATCCGGGTCGTCACCAGAACGATGCCGCCCCCCTTGGGGAGGCTCCCCCCGGAAAAGCCGCTCCCCGCGCCCCGGGGAAAGACCGGAATCCGCTCGCTGTTGGCCAGATGGAGAATCGCGGATACCTGGAGGGCATCGGCCGGAAAGACCACTGCATCCGGCAGAAACTCCATCTGAGTCGCATCGTAGGAATAGCAGACGAGATCCTGCTTCTCCTGCGTCACGTGCTCATTTCCAACTATTTCACGCAATTTCCTGATGACCGACCGCTCAAGCATCCCCTACCCCTTTCCGCACGACAATTTTCTTTCCATCCGGGAACTCCGGGTGAGAATGCTGCCCAGGCCCGGCTTGGGGCTTTCACGGAGCCTCTCGTACAGCTTCAGCGTAATCAGGTGACTCACGGGAAAGCGCCCGAATCCGGCAGGGTATTTTTGATCCGTGCGAAGGATGGTGACCGATTACGAGGGGCTTCGGGGGAGTTCCGACCCGGCCCTTGTCGACACTTTCCGGATGGAAACAATTTTATTCATGATATAGGAAGGCCGCGGAAAAGAGCAAGCGTGAATCCAATGGTCGGATTTGCCCCACTTTCAGGTTGACAAATTCCGGTTTTTTCTATAACTATCTGTCGTTTGAATATTTGAAGAAACGGTGCCGACAACACCATAAAGCCTTTGTCAAGGCAAATTAAAGGAGGTTTATTGCATGGAACAGTACGCTGTATTATTCGCCCTGCTTTGCGCTGTGGCGGCGGTGGTATACGGATTATTCTCCGCCGCCTGGATCCTCAAGCTCCCGCAGGGGAGCGAGCGCATGAAGCAGATCGCCGCGGCGGTGCAGGAGGGCGCGGCAGCTTACATGAAGCGCCAGTATTCCATCATCGCCATCGTGGGTGTGGCCATGTTCGCCGTCCTCGTCTTCACCCTCGGCCCCAAGACCGCCATCGGCTTTGCTATCGGCGCGATCTTCTCGGGCCTGACCGGCTTCATCGGCATGTTCGTCTCGGTCCGCGCCAACATCAGAACCACCGAAGCGGCCAAGTCCGGCATCACCAAGGCCCTCAACGTGGCATTCAGGGGGGGGGCAATCACCGGCCTGCTGGTGGTGGGCCTGGGCCTGCTCGGCGTTGCCGGCTACTATTTCGTACTGTTGAAAATCATGCCTGACGCCACGGTCAAGGATGTGGTCACCCAGTTGGTGGGCCTCGGCTTCGGCGGCTCCCTCATCTCGATCTTCGCCCGTCTGGGGGGGGGCATCTTCACCAAGGGCGCCGACGTGGGCGCCGACCTGGTGGGCAAGGTCGAAGCCGGCATCCCCGAGGACGACCCCCGCAACCCGGCGGTCATCGCCGACAACGTGGGCGACAACGTCGGCGACTGCGCAGGCATGGCAGCCGACCTGTTCGAAACCTACGCGGTTACCCTGATCGCCGCCATGCTGCTGGGCGCCATCGCATTCGACGACTTCTCCGGCGCGGTCAGCTACCCGCTGATCCTTGGCGGCATCTCCATCCTGGCCTCCATCATCGGCACCTTCTTCGTCAAGCTGGGCGGCAGCCAGAAGATCATGGGCGCCCTCTACAAGGGCCTCATCGCCTCGGGCGTGCTGGCCTGTATCGCATTCTACTTCGTGACCGTACAGATGTTCCCGGAAGGCAACCCCACCGGCTATTCGGCCCTTAACATCTTTATCTCCGCCATCGTCGGCCTGGTGGTCACCGGCGCCATCTTCTGGATCACCGAATACTACACCTCCACCGAATTCGCTCCGGTGAAGCACATCGCCCAGGCATCCACCACCGGCCACGCCACCAACATCATCGCCGGCCTCGGCGTCTCGATGAAGGCGACGGCGGCTCCGGTCATCGTCATCTCGGCGGGCATCATCGTGGCCTTCCAGTGCGCCGGCGTCTACGGCATCGCCATCGCCGCGGTCTCCATGCTCTCCCTGACCGGCATCGTGGTTGCCATGGACGCTTACGGCCCCATCACCGACAACGCCGGCGGCATCGCCGAGATGGCCGAACTGGACGACTCGGTCCGCGCCGTCACCGACCCGCTGGACGCGGTCGGCAACACCACCAAGGCCGTCACCAAGGGTTACGCAATCGGCTCCGCGGGTCTGGCAGCGGTCATCCTGTTCACCTCCTACGTTGACGAACTCAAGCTGGCCGGCCAGTCCATCGAGTTCTCCCTGTCCGACCCCTACATCATCGTCGGCCTGTTCATCGGCGGTCTCCTCCCCTACTACTTCGCGGCCCTCTGCATGGAAGCGGTCGGCAAGGCGGGCGGCTCGGTCGTTACCGAGGTTCGTCGCCAGTTCCGCGAGATCAAGGGGATCATGGAGGGGACCGGCAAGCCGGACTACGCCGCCTGCGTCGACATCGTGACCAAGTCGGCACTGAAGGAGATGGTCCTCCCCGGCATCATCCCCATCGCAGCTCCGGTCATCGTCGGTTTCACCCTCGGCCCCAAGGCCCTTGGCGGGGTTATCGTCGGTACCATAGTGACCGGCATCTTCGTCGCCATCTCCATGACCACCGGCGGCGGCGCCTGGGACAATGCCAAGAAGCTCATCGAGGACGGCTACCACGGCGGCAAGGGCGGTGAGGCCCACAAGGCCGCCGTTACCGGCGACACCGTCGGCGACCCCTACAAGGACACCGCGGGTCCGGCGGTCAACCCGATGATCAAGATCATCAACATCGTCTCCCTGCTCATCGTTCCCCTCCTGACCAGGATGGGCTAGGCGGACTGTTTTACAGGCTTGTGACAGAAAGGGGTGCGGCTTCGGCCGCGCCCCTTTTTTTGTTTCCAGACAGACAGTATGTATGCTGCTAAAATAAGTGTGCTAACCGACTGAGAGGACCTGTGTAATTTGTTAAAAAGCCCTTGTCAGGAGAAACAACTTCACTGAGGAAGGGGCGAGAGGGTACATGCGTGTCCTGGCGGCAACATTCCCGGCCATACTGATGACGCTTTGGGGCTTTACCGTTGCCCCGGCCCGGGAGATGCTCATCGGGGACGGCGATCTGGTCGGCACGGTCAACCGTTACCTGGTCGTGAAGGACGATTCCCTGATCGAGATCGCCAGGACATTCGGGCTCGGCTACAACGAAATCACAGATGCAAACCCCGGCATGGACCCGTTTATTCCCCGGCCGGGCAAGGTTATCCCCCTGCCGCTGTCCTGGATACTGCCGAACGCGCCCCGGAACCGCGGCATCGTTATCAATCTCTCGGAGATGCGCCTCTACTATTTCCCCGCCGGTGATGCAAAATCCGTTGTCACCTACCCTATAGGCATCGGTGACGAAGGAAGCGAGACCCCTGTCGGAACGTTCAGGGTGACCGAGAAGCGGATTGCACCGGCGTGGAAGGTGCCGGATTCCATCCGGCGGCACGACCCCCGGCTCCCCAGGGTCGTGCCGCCGGGTCCGGACAACCCCCTGGGCAGCCACGCCCTCCGGCTCTCTGGCGGCTCGGTCCTTATCCACGGGACCAATAAACCGTGGGGCGTGGGGAGAAAGGCCAGTCACGGGTGCATCCGGCTCTACCCGGAGGATATCCCTGGGCTTTTCCAGCTGGTGCAGACAGGCGACAGGGTGATCATTGTCAGACAGCCGGTGAAAATCGGCCTGAACAAAGGGCGGGTGTTCATGGAAGTACATCGGGGCGAGCAAATTGATTACGTGAAGGAGGCCCTGCGCATGATAATGGCGCGCAGACTTCTGCACCGTATCGACGGCGCGAAATTCTTCCGTACCCTCAAGGAAAAGAACGGTATGCCGGAGGATATTTCGTTGTAAGTGTCCGAACGGGTACGGAAAGGTCCCGAACTCCTTCCCGCACCTGCCACACCGTGCGAGGCTATTTCTTCTGCCCGATCGCGAACGCCTTGACGGCCTTTTCCGCAGCGGCCTCGGCCCTGCCGGCGGCTACCTCCGACTTGCCCGATGCGGCTTCAGCCCTGCCTGCCGCCGCATCGGCCCGATCGGCCATGCCGTCGACCCGGCCGGTCGCTATCTTTGCGTCCATGGCCATTTTCCTGGCATCCTCCACCGCGGCCGACAGCTCGTTTGTCTTTCCTTCAACTGCGGCAAGCCCGGTTTCGACGGCCACGAGCCTGCTTTCCAGTGTGGAGATCCTGGCGTTCAACGAGTCGGACTGCTGCCTGACATAATCTTTTGTCGCACATCCCGATAGGGCCACGACACTTAGCATGGCCATGATCGTCCGGGTAACTCTCATTGAATATTCCCCCTTTCAACACCTTGCACATTTTCCAATGTCCAAGTCCGAAAAATGATTTCTATTGCCAATGATACCAGAAAATCTCCGCAATAATCACCCGGCCACCGAAATCTGCCGAATGATACGGTTAACGAAAAAGGGCACTGCGGCCTTCCTGCCGGTCCCCACCGTACAATATCCGGACAGGGACTAATCTAAGCCGCAAAGAAACCGCATGGTTCCGTGGCGCGAGCCAAAAAATAAAGGGGGTGAAACCAGATTTCACCCCCTTCAAAACTACCCGGACCGCGTATCTATCTATGTTGTCCTGACCTCCAGGATCGTCGCCTCGGTTCCCTCCTTCAGACGGTACACCTGGGCCATGCTGGTATCGAAATACAGGCTGTCGCCTTCCTCGAGCGTCACGTCGATGCCGTCCAGCGAGATCTCGAAACGCCCCTTTACGACATGGATAAATGACTCGCCTTCCCGGCCGCTTATGGAGTTTCCCTGATTATCCGCGGTGAGGGTAATCAGGTAAGGGGTCATCTTCCGGTTTTTCATCCCGTGGATGTTCGGTACCCAGAAGTGCGCGTTTCTAACGTTCATTATCGGATGAGCGACCGGGACCGGCTTACCGTAGCGTCTCATCACCACAAACCTCGGCTCTCCCTCTTCGAAAAGAGAGCCTATTTTCACGTCGAAAACCTTTGTCAGCTTCGACAGGGTGCTGATAGGCGGTGAAATGTTATTGTTCTCAATCTGGGACAGGAGGGCCACGGAAAAACCGGTCCGCGTCGCCACGTCTTTCAGGGTAAGCTTTTTCTGCTGGCGCAGCGTCTTGAGTTTCTCACCGATGCCGTACTCTCTCATCAACTACCTGACCACCCGCAAGTTGTAACGGAAACCGGTTTTGCCGTCCGGCGTATCCACGGTGATATTCCATTCTCCGGGGTACGGCGCGCTTATTCTCACCGGAAAGGAGGCGTAATGGCCGCCGTAGTATCCGAAAACCTCACCATCCTTGTACAGTGAGAAATTCTGGTCATCGGTCAACATGAAGTTGCACGGAACGTCGCTCTCCAGTTCAACCGCATCACCTTTGCCGAGATACTCCCGCGAATGAATAAACTCCATGACTTCCTCCTTTCTCTATTTAAATCCTGATCGTTATATAATATCGTATATTTCGAAATCAAGAGATTTTCCATTTACTCTACCGCACCTCATAGACAAATCCCGGCTCTCCGATTGACACCTTTATCTCATTCAAGCTCTCCCCGCTTGCCGTGCGCGACAGGAGCTCCCGTGACATCTCGGGCAGCAGGGTGTTGGTGAGGATATGGTCCACGTTCCTTGCGCCGCTTTCCACTTCAGTGCAGCGGGAGACGATAGTCTCGATGAGCCCTTCGTCACAACTGAACGTGACGTTCCTGTTCTCCTTCATCCGCCGGGCGATGCGCTCAAGCTTGAGCCTGACGATCAGTCGCATGTTGTCCCCGGTAATCGGATAGTACGGAACGACCTTCAGCCGGCCGAGGAACGCCGGTTTGAAGTGCCTGAGCAGTTCGGGTCTCAGCATACCGGCGAGCGCCTCGCAGTCGGGCCTGCTCTCCCGGCCGGAAGAGCAGGCATCCATGATGGTCCCGGCGCCGATGTTGGTGGTCAGGATGATAAGGGTGTTTTTGAAATCGACCCTGCGCCCCTCGCCGTCCTCCAGGGTCCCCTTGTCGAAGACCTGGAAAAAAAGCTCCAGAACGTCGGGATGGGCCTTTTCCACCTCGTCCAGCAGCACCACGCAGTAGGGGTGTTTTCTGACCGCCTCGGTGAGCACGCCACCCTCGCCGTACCCCACGTAGCCGGGGGGCGAGCCCTTGAGGGCCGACACCGTATGGGACTCCTGGTACTCGGACATGTTGATGGTGACGACATTCCCCTCTCCGCCATAGAGCAGATCGGACAGGACGAGTGCGGTCTCGGTCTTCCCCACACCGCTGGGACCCGCGAACATCAGGACGGCCGTGGGCTTGGAGGGATCTTCGATACCGGCATGGGCGGTCCGTATCACCCGGGCGATGGCGGCCAGGGCGTGGTTCTGTCCGATGATACGCTTTCCCAATGCCTGCTCCAGCCCGAGCACCGCATCGATCTCGTCCGTCAACATCCGGCCCGTGGGAATGCCGGTCCAACCGGATATGACCTCGGAGATGGTCTGTGAGTCCACCGAAATCCGCATCAACGGCTCGGCCCCCTGTACCAGAGACAGTTTCCGCTCGGCCGACTTGAGCTCCCTCCGCATGCGCCGCAACGACCGGTCCGAGGGATTGCGCAAATGGAGCTCACGGATGCCGGACCGCAGCTCCATGATGCGGCCGGAGATCTCCGCTTCCTTGCGCCACCTGGCGTTCAGCTTTTCGAGCCTGGCCCGGGTCTCCGCCTTTTCGACGGCAAGCAAACCGGCCCGTTCGCGGTGGTCGACACCCATGAGCGATTCCCGCTCCAGCAGCTTTTCCTCCCGCTCGATCCGCGCGATGCGACGGGTCATATCCTCCACACCGGCGGGAGTGGTGGTGAGCCCTACGGCCACCCGGGCGCAGGCGGTGTCCAGAACGCTGACCGCCTTGTCCGGCAACTGGCGGGCGGGGAGATAGCGGCGGGAGAGGCGTACCGAGTCCAGGAGCGCCCCGGAGGTGATCATGACCTGGTGATGTTTCTCCAACAGCGGGGCAACGGCACGCATCATCTCCAGCGCCTTTTCCTCGTCCGGCTCTTCCACCTTGACCACCTGGAAACGCCTGGCCAAGGCGGCATCCTTCTCGAAGTACTTCTTGTACTCGGACCAGGTGGTGGCCGCAATGGTCCGGAGCTCGCCGCGGGCCAGGGGGGGCTTGAGAAGGTTGGCCGCGTCCCACGAGCCGGCCGCACCGCCGGCGCCTATCATGGTGTGGGCCTCGTCGATGAAGAGGATTACCGGTTTCGGGGAGCCTTTGACTTCCTCGATCACCGATTTGAGGCGATTCTCGAACTCCCCCCTGATGCCCGCCCCTGCCTGCAGCAGGCCCAGGTCCAGGGTCCTGATCTCCACCTCCCTCAGGGGCGGCGGCACGTCCCCCTGGGCGATCCTGAGGGCGAACCCTTCGACCACCGCAGTCTTGCCCACACCGGCCTCTCCGGTCAGTATCGGGTTGTTCTGGCGCCGCCGGATCAGTATGTCTATCATCTGGCGGATCTCCGCGTCCCTGCCGAACACCGGGTCAATCTCACCGCTCCTGGCCTTGTCGGTGAGATTGACGGTATAGAGATCCAGGGATCTGATCCCTGTCGGTGACGGCTTCCCGGCCCCCTGTCCGGCATTTACGGCGACCCCGTTCCCTGTGTCTTCGCAGGAGCCGGCAACGAGGTCGGGCAGGCCCGCGCCGAGGGCCTCCGCCGGGATCTTTCCGAACACCGCTGAACTCGCCCCGAGCGCGCCGCTGAACTCCTGGTCGGAGGCAAGGGCCAGCACGATGTGACCGGAACGGATGAACGGAGCCTGGAAGTCCACCGATGCCAAAAGCCATGCGCCCTGGATCATCCTGGGTATGCTCGGCGAGAGGGAGGGGGTCCGGCTGTTGCCGGTCTTGAACCCTTCGATTATCGTGATCAGGTCGGAAAGGAGCCGGGACTCGTCTATCCCGAAATGGCGCAGGATCCTGGCAAGGTCGGTATTGGGGACCTCCAGCAACTTGATGAGAAGGTGCTCGATATCCACCTCGTAGTGGGTGTGGGAAAGGCAGAGACCAGCCGCGGCCTCCAGGGCGGCGCGACAGGTTACGTTCAGCTTTGCTATCAGGGATCTCAGGTCAGATTTTATCACCGTATTCCTCCATTGCGCTGAATAAACGAATCCATCTCCGGAGAGGCCGGTACCTTGGAACATTTAAAGAGACGGCAAAATAATTCCGTCGAGGAAGGGGGACATGAGAAATGACGGATGGTGCATGGTTCCAGGGAACAGTTCGCTATAATGCCTTCCTGTCCAGACTCCGATACTGGATGGCCTCGGCCAGATGCTGCTCGGTTACGGCGGAGCTCCCTTCCAGGTCGGCGATGGTGCGGGCCACCTTCAGGATACGGGTATAGGCCCTGGCCGAAAACCCCATCCGCTCGGTAACCAGCTCCAGCAGGCGGTGGCCGGCCGGGTCCGGTTCGCAGAACTTCCGGATCTGGCGGGGCGTCATCTGGGCGTTGCAGTGGACCCTGGTCCCCCTGAAACGATCCAACTGGATCTCCCGCGCCCGCCCCACCCGTCGGGCAATGACCGCCGAGCCCTCCCCTTCCGCCCGGTCCGCCAGCTCACGGTACCTGACCGCCGGAACCTCGATCTGGATGTCTATCCGGTCGAGGAGCGGGCCCGAGATCCGGGAGCGGTACTGGTGGATCTCGCGCGGGGTGCAGGAGCATCCGGCCGGGCCCTCCCCGGTGCCGCCGCATTTGCAGGGGTTCATGGCGCTGACCAGCATCATCCGGGAGGGGTAGGTGATGGACATGAGGGCGCGGGAGATGGTGACCCGGCCGTCCTCCAGGGGCTGGCGAAGGACCTCCAGCACATGCTTCTTGAACTCGGGCAGCTCGTCAAGAAAAAGGAGTCCGTTGTGGGACAGGGAAACCTCGCCGGGCCTGGGGGTGTTGCCGCCGCCGATCAGCCCGATGTCGGATATGGTGTGATGGGGTGAGCGGAAAGGGCGATGGGTGATCAGGGCACGGTCCCGCTCCAGGATCCCCATGACGCTGTATACCTTGGTGGTCTCGATGGCCTCTTCGAACGACATGCGCGGCAGGATGCCGGGGATCCGGCGGGCAAGCATGGTCTTGCCCGAACCGGGAGGACCTATCATCAGGATGTTGTGGGCCCCCGCCGCGGCCACCTCGATGGCGCGCTTTGCGTGGTCCTGCCCCTTCACCTCGGAGAAGTCTTCTCCATGGTCGGCGGTCTCGCTGAACAGCTCAGCGATGTCGACCCTGCAGGGGGGGATCTCCCGGTCACCGTTCAGGAATTCCACCACCTCACCCAGCTCCGACACCCCGATGACGTCGATACCGTCCACCACCGCGCCCTCGCAGGCATTGTCCCTGGGAACGATGATCCCGCTGAAGCCTCCCTCCCTGGCTGCCACGGCCACGGACAGACAGCCCCGCACCGGCTTCACCACGCCGTCAAGGGAGAGCTCTCCCAGCAGCAGATACTCCCTGGTCCTCCTCCCCTTGACCACCCCGGTGGCGGCCAGGATGCCGATGGAGATGGGGAGGTCGAACGAGGCGCCCTCTTTCCTGATATCGGCCGGGGCCAGGTTGACCGTGATCTTGCGGCTCGGGAATTCGTAGCCGGAATTCTTCAGCGCCGACTTGACCCGGTCCTTGCTCTCCTTGACCGCGCCGTCGGGGAGCCCCACCGTGGCGAACTGCGGAAGCCCCTGGGAGATATCGACCTCCACGTCAACGAGAATGGCGTCTATGCCGAGCAGGGAACTGCTGCATACCTTGGCGAGCATGGCGTCTCCGGATGACAAACAGATTAAGAGCTTGTTCGTAAATAAGCATTCCGGGCGCGATCATTCGGAATGCTTATTTACGAACAAGCTCTAAGTGTGACCCAATGTACATAAAAAATTAGATATTGCCAAGCAATCTTTTCTAAATAAACCGGTCTTGACAGGAAGATACTCTAATCGTTTTATATATGAGCTATGAGCGAGAAAAGTTCGACTGCAGCATCCTGCGATTTTTCTTGACGAAGCCCCGGCTCTCCATTATATTGATTTCGATTTTCAATTTTAATTTTTAAAAGGACATCTCCATGGTCATTACCAGCCATATCAATGGCCGCATCCGGGTCCGGGATTCCCGGTTGCGGCGAGCGCCCGTGCTTGAGCGTGTGCGGGAGGCGCTTCTGCTTCGCTCCGATGTCAGTGAGGTGTCCAGCAACCCGAAGACGGGAAGCCTGCTGATCCTGTACCGGAAAGGATGCCATGTGCTGGCGGAGCTCACCGGTCTTCTGCAGGAATTGCTCGGCCCCGGCCTGCCGGCCCCCGTCTCGGCGGTTCCTGAGAAATCCCCTGTCTCCCCCCCTCCAAACCGGCTGGTCGTCTCCCGCCGACGGGTGGTCAATCTCGGCATGCTCGCCGGTCTCCTTCTGACCCTGTTGACGATGGCCGTAAACAAGGAACTGCATATCCTTGCCGGATTGCATTTTCTCGGTTTTCTTGCGATTCATCTTTTCGACAAGCGGCGCACACTGTTTACCTGAGGAGGGACGAGCCGATGGCACCCGTTAGTGTTCTGCCCGGCCGCCTGCGGCTGGAATGTGAGGAGATAAAGGGGCGCCGGGACAAATGCGGCGTCCTGGAGCACCGTATCGCCAATATCGCCGGGGTCGTTTCCGCCACGGTCAATTTTCGGACCGGCAGGGTTCTGGTCCATTTCGAGGAAGCGGTAACGCCACGTTCCGAACTGGGCAAGAGGATCCTCGACCTGCTGAATGCGCCCGTTCCGTGCGACGCCTGTCCGGAAACCGCTCCAGCCCGGGCCGGCAAGCGGGATACTGACTCCAGGTCTGTCGGCCGGCATCTGCTGTTCGATATCGTCGCGCACGCGGTTCTGCCGAGGCCCCTCGACCTCCTGGTGCCGGCGCTTTCCGTGCTGCGTCGTTGAAATCATCCAACATGGTGATATGCTTGAACAAAAACACTTACACTTGGGAGGATGCGCATGGCGGAGGAAGAGAAGAAGGACCATGAACGGGACCCGCAGTATGAGGGTAGAGGAGGGGAACACATGAGCGGACTATTCATCGGCACGCGCAGTCTGTGGCTGCTGGCGGGCGGTGCTCTGGGGGCGCTAGGCGCTTTGGGCATCGACAGGCTCACAAGGAAGGTCCGGCCTGCCGCCGTAGGCCTCGTCAAGGAGGGCTACGCTTTCAAGGAGTGGTTCACGGGCAAATACGAGAAGGTCAAGGAAGATTTCGAGGACATCCTCGCCGAGGCGGTGTACGAGTACGAGCGAGACCAGGAGCGAGCCGCCGACGCGACCCAACGGGAGAAGGCGCTGCTGGAAAAGATTGAAAAGATCGTCGAGGCACGCCTGGCCCAGATGGAAGCCGAGAAGAAAGAGTCGCCAGAGGAGGACCAGCCATGAACATGAAGCACAAGGGTATGCGTTATCTTTATTCCGGCCTGACGGTTCTGTTTGGCGCCGGAGCCACCCTTGGCGGCTCCTATCTCTTCTCCCGTCTGCGGGAGAAGCAGGACGTAGAAACCCGCATGGATCGTCTCGAACAGATGCTCGAAGGGCTTGCCGGTCCCAAAGGAGAGCCGAAGGCGCCCCGCCAGAAAAAGAGGTAATGCAATATATCGTCTTGCATGAACTGCCCGGCCGGCTGCGGCTGCAGTTGACCCTGCCGCGCCGGCCGGCGGTCGATCCGGCCCAGGTCGAGGCGTATTTCCAGGATCTTGCCGGCTTGTTGAAGGTTTCCTTCAACCCGGGTACCCGCTGTCTGCTGATCCGTTTCGATCCCCGTCTCGCCAGCCGCGAAGCGGTGCTTGGCCGGCTCGAATCGGCCCCTCCGCCCCGCTCCCTGCGGCGGCGCCCTCCTTCCACGCTGGAGCGCAAGAAAAAGACCGTCATCCGTTCCGGCACCCTGCTGCTGATGGGTCCGCTGTTCCCGCTGCCGGTGCGCACTGTGCTGGCTGTTCTGGGAGCTCTGCCGATCTTCCGCAAGGGAACCGCGGCACTGGCGAACGGGCGCCTCAACGTCGATGTCCTGGATGCTTCGGCGGTGGGCGCCGCGATGGCCACACGGGACTTCCTGACCGCCTCCGTCATCTCCTTTCTGCTGAAACTCGGCGACTATCTGGAGGAGTGGACGCGCAAGCGTTCCCACACCCTGCTGGCCGGCCTCTTCCATGTGGGGGAAGAGTGGGCCTGGGTGGTACGCGACGGGCGGGAAACGCGGATCGGCCTCGACGAGGTGCGGGAGGGGGACACGGTGGTGGCGCGGATGGGGAGCTTCATCCCGGTGGACGGCGTCGTGCTCGACGGCGAGGCGCTGGTGAACCAGGCCTGTCTGACCGGCGAAAGCCTGCCGGTCGCCCGGCGTCGGGGAAAGTCGGTTTACGCCGGTACCGTGGTGGAGGAGGGAAGCCTGCAGATCAGGGCGGTGAAGGTCGGCACCGACACCCGGGCCGCCCAGGTCGTGCGGATCATCGAGGCCGCCGAGGACCTCAAGGCCGAGACCCAGAGCCGGGGCGAGGCGCTGGCCGACCAGGTGGTCCCTTACTCCTTCCTGCTGAGCGGCGCCACCCTGGCGCTCACCGGCAATCCAGCCCGGGCCGCCGGCGTGCTGCTGGTCGATTATTCATGCGCCATCAAGCTCGCCACGCCCCTGGCCATTCTCGCCTCCCTCGCCCGCAGCGCCCGCCGGCGGGTCCTGATCAAGGGGGGGAAATTTCTGGAGAAACTGGCCCAGGTGGATGCCTTCATCTTCGACAAGACAGGCACCCTCACCGAGGCGACACCACAGGTGGCGGAGGTCGTCGCCTTTAAGGGATTCGACCGGGATTTCGTGCTGCGGGAGGCGGCCTGCGTCGAAGAGCATTTTCCCCATCCGGTGGCCACCGCCGTGGTCAGGTACGCGGCGGCCCAGGGGCTCATTCATGCCGAAGAGCATGCCGAGGTCGAGTACGTGCTCGCGCACGGCATCGTCTCACGGCATCACGGCCGGCGCATCGTGGTCGGCAGCCGACACTTCGTCCACGAGGACGAGGGGGTGGACGTCACCGCGGCCGCAGGGTATAGAGACGCCTTCGCCCGGCGGGGGTACTCGCTGCTGTATGTCGCCATCGGCCGGGAACTGGCCGGACTCATCGCCATCCACGACCCCCTGCGTCCTGATGCCAAGTCTTTCATCGCGGCCCTGCGGAACAGCGGCATCGGGCGAATCGTCATGCTCACCGGCGACAACGAGGCGACGGCCCGGACCATAGCCGCCCAGGTCGGCATCGGCGAATACTATGCCCAGGCGTTTCCCGAAAAGAAGGTGGAAATAGTCCGGCAGTTGCAAAAGGAGGGGTTTACGGTGGCCATGGTCGGCGACGGCATCAATGATTCGCCGGCCCTCGCCGAAGCCGACGTCGGGATTTCGATGACGCACGGCGCCGACATCGCCCAGGAGGCCTGCGACGTCCTGCTGATGGGGGGGACCCTGGCGGACATCCTGGCGGCCCGCACCATTGCCCGGGAAGCCATGGGCCTGATCCGGACGAATTTCAACCATATCCTGGTCATTAATTCGGCCGCCATGGCCATGGCTGTCACCGGAGTAGCGCCCCCGGTCGTCTCCGCCGCGGTCCACAATCTTGCCACCATCGGCGTGGGGTTGCAGGCGCTCAAGCCCCTGCGCCGCAGGAAATAGCCTTCGGCTATCCCTTCCCTGCGGCGGCGGCCAGCTTTTCTGCCATCGTGGCGATGTCTTCGTCCGTCCAGCCGACCTCCTGTAGTTTCTCGACCAGTTTACGCGCGAGAAAAGTGAAGTCTTTGGCCTCGATCGCTTTCTCCAGCACCTTCATCTCTACCGACATCCTGTATCCTTTCTTTTTTGCAGGATCTTCTTTGATATGACCATCCGGCATTTTCTAAGGAATGACTGCTGAAGATCGGGGAGCCTCATGAAAACCTGGATCTCATGGTGGATTACATCCATAAACCGAAGCGGTACCGCATTGTTCATTGACTTTCGCCGTTCAAGCCGCGGCACAGGCAGCAGTGGTGTAAGGAGCTGTATATCCGACAAGAATACAAAAGGATTTGTAAAATGTGTAGCCCTGACATACGAAAATCTCACTACATCTTCCCTTTTCGACACCGTATACGCGCTCACCGGTACCTCTCTCAGGGCCTGAAAGGTCCAATCTCTTCCCCGGTGCTCTTCTTCCCTCTGTGCGTCCATTCCCGACGTATTATGCCCCCGCTCAGACGGGGGCTTTTTTGCGTCCCGGCCCATCCTGCAAAACGATTAAATTCCAGGTCATTCTGTGCTATAAGACCTGAATCCGGCATTGGCAAACTACCAGGGATGGCCATTTCAATTGAGGAGGGAATAATGAAGGGGCTGACGAGACGGGGTGTTGTGAAAGCGGCAGGTGCGGTTGCATTGTCAATCGCGGCTATTTCCTTATTGGCATGCTCATCCCGCGAGCCCGGACCGCCGGGGCGGTCACTTTACATCCAGGGCGTGATGAAGGAACAGGCCGGAGACTATAGAGCGGCAAACAGTCTTTACGCGCAGGCGCTTCCCCTTCTGCGGCGGGAAGGCGTCCCTCCATTGGTCAAAGATGCAAGGATCGCGGTGAAAAGAACCGGAATCATTATCTCCGACTATTCCGCGACCTACGAGGATATCCGGCAAACCCTGAGCGGTTTTTCGGGCATGTCGGACGATACGATCAACTACCTCGTTTCTAGGATAGCTTACCTGGATATGGATGGCGCGAGATACTACTACAATGACTACATAAACACCGCGTATCATATCGACCTCGCGTTAATGCAGCAGGTGCCCGATGTGATGGAACGGAACCGGCAGGGGTATGCCGCGCTGAAGCCGTTTATCGAGACGCCGGGCCCGACTTCAGGCACACCCTACATCGACCCCGTCAGCTACGAGGGAGTCGCGACCTATGACGTGCCCAGGAACAAGCTCCCCGGAACCGGCTTGTTGAAGATATGGCAGCCGGTACCGGTCGCCACAGACTGTCAAACCGATGTCTCGATAATTTCGGTCACTCCGGCCGGCTACGTCAGGACCCCCGCGACCGTGAACGGCGATCTTGGGGACATCTACCTGGAGGTGCCGCTCGACGACCTGACCGGAGACCTCCGGATAGAGGTCAGGTTCAGGTTCAGGCGCTACGTGCAGAGGTTCACCATGATAGACCCCGACAATGTGGGCACCTACGACAAGGACAGTGCGCTCTATCGGGAGTTCACCGCTTCGGCGAAGAATATTTTCATCAGCCCGGAGATCGAGGCAAAGGCACGGGAGATTGTCGGCGGCGAGCAGAACCCCTATCTGGCCGCCCGCAAGATTTATGATTACGTGGTGGACGACCTGACATACAGCCATACGCCGCACGCCTCACTCGGGTTCATGGATATCCCGGAATCGGTCTTTGTCCACGAACACGGCTATGGAGACTGTGGCGCGCAAAGCATCTATTTCTCCGCCCTCTGCCGCGCGGTCGGCATCCCTGCACGCGCAACCGGCGGCTACCAGTTGTTTCCGGGCATGGAGGGCACGCACTTCTGGGCCGAATTCTACCTCCCGAACTACGGATGGGTGCCGGTCGACACCTCGGTGGCGCAAATCTACAAATACCTCCCGGAGCTGACGGATGACGAGAAGAGGGCCTTCAAGGACTTCTTCTTCGGGAGCATGGACCCCTACCGCTGGACGATACAGAAGGACGTGGATCTGCCCCTTTCCCCTCCGGCGCCTGAACCGACGGCATTATCGATCGTTCTCCAGACACCCGCGGTATTGTGCGATGAAATGGACGTTATACCTGAAGCGGTGATCGGGGACTATTACAGCATCCAGGTCACGAAGATACCTTGATACGGCAGACGCTACCGGGGTGATACACCATGGCTGACGAAAGAATGTAAATCTTACCGCATCATCTCGAAGTGCCTGTCGTCGCAGGTCTCGTCCACGATGTCGATGAACTTGTTGCAGATTGCGCTCACCATGTTGATGACCCCCTGGTAGCCGATGAGCGGGTGGCGGTGCAGGTTGACCCGGTCGAAGATGGGGAAGCCGAACCGGAACAGCGGTATCCCTGCGTCGCGGGCGACGAACTTGCCGTGGGTGTCGCCGATGATGGCGTCCACCGGGTCGGTTATGCAGAGGCTGCGCATATGCCAGAGGTCCTTGTTGATGTAGATCTTGCCGTCCTTGCCATAGGGGGAGGTGTCCAGCAGTGCCTGGATCTCCTTCTCCAGCTTCTTGCTCCCCTTGCTGCAGAGGATGTGGTACGGCTTGGCGCCCATCTCCAGCAGGAAGGAGATGTAACCGAGGAGGTAGTCCGGGTCGCCGTACACGGCGAACTTCTTGCCGTGCACATACTGGTGGGCGTCGGTCATGGCGTCCACGGCGCTGCCCCTCTCGGCCTTGATGGATTCGGGAACCGGCTTGCCGAACAACTCGGCCAGCTTCATGACGAATGCATCGGTCTTGGCGATGCCGAACGGGGTCGGCAGGGAGACGTGCTTGCCCGAGTAGTTGTCCTTGATCCAGCCGAAGGTCTTGGTAGTGGCGTAGGGTCCCACGGTCATGGTCACCTTGCCGTTGATGGAGTCTGCCGCGTCATCCAGTCTGGTGCCGCCGGGATAGGGGCGGTAGACGCCGTCGCAGGGGGAGTCGAAGGAATCGGAGATGTCGGCCAGGAAGGTGTAGGGGATGCCGAACTCCTTGAAGATCCGCTTGTACTCCCGGTAGTTGCCGGTGTTCACGTCAAAGCCGGCTATGAAGTTGAGCTTTCCGGTGCAGCGTCCCTCAATCTGCTTCCCCCCGGTCAGGTACTGGAGGATGGAGAGGAGCATGGCGTCGTAGCCGTGGATGTGGCAGCCGTTGAAGCTGGAGGTGTGGGCGTACGGCAGCGGGAAATCCTGGGGAATGTGCCCTTTCTGACGGGCGTTCTTGATGAAGGCGGTCAGGTCGTCACCGATGATCTCCGGCATGCACGAGGTGAAGATGGAGATCATCTTCGGTTTGTACAGGACATAGGCGTTTTCCAGGGCCTCAAACAGGTTGTTCTGTCCGCCGAACACGGCACCGTCCTCGGTCATCGCGGAGGAGACCGCCGGCGCCGGTTCGCGGAAATGCCGGTTCAGGGTGCTGCGGAAATAGGAGGCGCACCCCTGGGAACCATGCACCATGGGCAGGGTCTGTTCAAAGCCGTGCGCCACCAGTTCGGCCCCGACCGGTTGACAGGCATGGGCCGGGTTGATCACCAGTGCCTGGCGGGCGAAGTTCTTTTCCTTGTATTCTTCCGTATTGATCCACTCACAAACCTTTTTGACTTCCTCTTCGGCGTATTCGGTAACGGGTTTTACCGCCAGTCCAAGATTGTTTGCCATGATGTATCTCCTTCAGCGGCCGGGTACTCATATGTCCACGGTCCGGGGAATGTTGTTTCCGGCCCCCTCTTGATTGAAGGAGGGGGTGCCTCAAGGTACGAATCCTCTCCCTTTATAAAACAAGTGGAGGTCGGGAGGGGTTATAGTCTAAAACGGCGACTCCACCAGCTTCCAGGTGGGGCTGTTCACCGCCATGTCGATGTCGCGGGCAAAGATCGGGAAGCCCATGTAGGCGTGGTAGGGACCCGAGTAGTCCCAGCTGTGCATCTGGCGGAACGGGATTCCCATCTTCTGGAACAGGTATTTCTCCTTGATGCCGCTTCCGACCAGGTCAGGCCGGAGCTTGTGGGCGAACTGCTCCAGTTCGAACTCGGAGGCGTCGTCGTAGACCACGGTGGCATCGGGCATCTCGACCGAGGTCCGGTCATAGTCGTCTCCGTGGGCGAACTCGTAGCCGGAGCCGACGCAGATCATCCCGAGATCTTCGTAGGCGCCGATGGTGTGGCGGGGACGGAGACCGCCCACATACAGCATGACCTTCTTCCCTTCCAGCCGGGGCCGGTACTCGTCGAGCACCGCCTGCATGATCGGTTCGTACTTGGCAATGGCTTTCTCCACCTTCTCCTTGATCTCGTCGCCGAAGTACTCCCCCAGCCGCCGCAGGCTTGCGGTAATCTTGGTGGGACCGAAGAAATTGAGCTCCATCCAGGGGATACCGTACTTCTCCTCCATGACCTTGCACATGTAGTTCATGGAACGGTAGCAGTGGATGATGTTCAGCTTGACCTGGTGAGTGGCCGCGATCTTGTCCAGCTCGCCGTCACCGGTCCAGGTGGCCTTGACGTTGAGGCCTATCTCCTCCAGCAGCGGCTTCACGGACCAGACATCGCCGCCGATGTTGTAGTCGCCGATCAGTGCCACGTCGTAGGGGGTCGCAGGTTCGGTGAACTCACGGGTCTCGATGATGAAGTCGCGGATGGTATCGTTGGAGATGTGGTGACCCAGCGACTGGGACACGCCGCGGAAGCCTTCGCAGTTGCAGGGGATGATCGGGATGTCCAGGTCCTTGGCGGATTGCTTTGCCACGGCATTGATGTCGTCGCCGATGAGACCGACCGGGCACTCGGACAGGACCGAAATCCCCTTGGCCAGCGGGAACAGCCCCCTGGCCTCCTCAAGGCAGGCCTTCAGCTTCTTGTCGCCGCCGTAGACGATGTCCTTCTCCTGGAAATCCGAGGTGAACTGCATGGCAAAGTTGGTGACGCCGTTGATGCCGCTCATCAGGTTGCGCCGGGTGCCCCAGGAATACCAGCCGCAGCCCACCGGACCGTGGGAGATGTGCACCATGTCCCGGATCGGGCCCCAGACCACACCCTTGGCGCCGGCGAAGGCGCAGCCGCGGGCGCTCATCACGCCGGGTACGGTCTTTCTGTTGGATTTCACACAGGCCGAGCCGGTCGTCTGATCATTGGGTGCCAAGTGCGGGGCGCGCTTCTTGCGACCCTTCTCGGGATACACCTCCAGGACCTTGTCGATCATCTCCTGGGTCGATTCCTTGGTGATTCCTTCAACTTTTTTAATGGCTTCTGACATTGGAAACTCCTTTGGCGTGAGTGCCCGGGGCCGAAGACGGGCCTGGCCCGTGGATCTGCCGCCTCACGTTAACTTGTTGAAAAAAGGTATAAAAAGGGCGCGGACTTTCTTGTCGTAGTTCCCAAAACCCGCGCCCCTGTATCTCGGTCTAAGATGAGACGGCTGCCTCCGCCTTGCCGACGTTTTCGTCGTCGGCGTCGATGATGCCGAACTCCATCAGCAGGTCTTCCAGTTCATCCATGGTGAGCGGGTTGGGGACCACCAGCATCTTGTTCTCGGAAATCTTGCGGGCCAGCTCACGGTATTCGGTGGCCTGCTGGTGATCCGGGGAGTATTCGATGACCGTCATGCGCCGGAGCTCGGCACGCTGGACCTGGTTGTCGCGGGGAACGAAATGGATCATCTGTGTTCCGAGCTTGGCGGCCAGGGCCTCGATCAGTTCGGCTTCCTTGTCGGTATTGCGGGAGTTGCAGATGAGTCCTCCCAGACGGACCTTACCGGAGGTAGCGTACTTGAGGATACCCTTGGCGATGTTGTTGGCTGCATACATGGCCATCATCTCGCCGGAAACGACGATGTAGATCTCTTCGGCCTTGTTCTCGCGGATCGGCATGGCGAACCCGCCGCACACGACGTCGCCGAGAACGTCGTAGAAGACGAAGTCCAGGTCGGGGGTATAGGCGCCGTTCTCTTCCAGGAAGTTGATGGCGGTGATGACCCCGCGGCCGGCGCAGCCGACGCCCGGCTCGGGTCCGCCGGACTCGACACAGCGCACATCGCCGTAACCGGTCTTGAGCACGTCGTCCAGTTCCAGGTCCTCGACCGTGCCGCGCTCGCGAACAAGATCCATGACCGTGGCCTGGGCCTTGGCGTGAAGCATCAGACGGGTGGAATCCGCCTTGGGGTCGCAGCCGACGATCATTACCTTCTTACCGAGGGAAGCAAGGCCAGCCACCGTATTCTGGGTGGTGGTCGATTTGCCGATGCCGCCTTTGCCGTAGATCGCTATCTGTCTCATGTCTTTCTCCTTTCGTCCGCTTAATCCGCGGAACGCGTAAGTTTCCGGGGCAATAGAAAAGGCGCCCCATCTGTTGAATGGCGGCGCCTTTGCCTGACGGCTTTCGGATACTGCGACGTATCCGTACCGAATGTTTTAATTTTTGTGTTTCCGTCGTTGTCCAAAGTGTTGCATTCGCTGTGCCAACATCAAAACAATCTGTTTTTCAAGGTTATTTTCTGTTTTACGGAATTGTATACGCCGCAGAAAAGGGCAGGTGACTAATATTTGGTCAGCCGATGGCGGTTATTTCTCTTTTTTCCGTTGCTGGTAACATCACCTTCTGATATTCTGCCCGAACAAACCTAACACCGTTAAATTACTTCGTAAATTCGATATGTTGAGCATCGGACCATCCGGCATCCGTCGGCAGTCCGGAAGGATGAACACATTAATGCATCCCCCGAACCAAGATGACCACAGGGAAAAGGTCAGGGCGGCCCGCATCTCCATCCTGTCCAATTCCCTGCTGGTGGGTATAAAACTGGCGGTAGGCATCCTCATGGGATCGGTCTCGGTGCTCTCCGAGGCGATCCACAGCGGTATCGACCTGTTCGCCTCCGTGATCGCCTGTTACGCGGTTGGAAAGGCGGGAAAACCGGCGGACGAACGCCACCCCTACGGCCACGGGAAATGGGAGAACGCCTCCGGGGTGGTGGAGGCCGTGCTCATCCTCCTTGCCGCACTCTACATCATCTACGAGGCAATCATCCGTCTCAAGCATGGCGCAACCGTGGAACATCTGGGGCTTGGCACGGCGGTCATGGCCCTTTCGGCCGCAGTCAACTGGTTCGTGTCCCGCTACCTGTTCCGGGTGGCGGAGAAGACCGACTCCATCGCCCTTGAGGCCGACGCCTGGCACCTCAGGGCCGACGTCTACACCTCAGTCGGCGTTCTGGTCGGCCTTGCCCTGATAGCGCTCACCGGCCTGACGATGCTGGACTCGATAGCGGCCATCGCAGTGGCGATGCTCATTATCAAGTCATCCATCGACCTCACCAGGAACGCCGTGGCCGACCTGTTCGACGTGCGCCTCCCCCGCAATGACGAGGAAAAGATCAAACGTGTCCTGTCGGCATTCCAGGAGGAATGCGTCGATTTTCACCGACTGCGGACCAGAAAGTCCGGGTCGGTCAGGTTTATCGATCTTCACCTGGTGGTGCCCCGCCATTGGACCATCGAAGAGGCCCACCAGGTGAGCGACCGGATCGAAGAAGAGATCCGCCGGGCACTGGCCAATACTCAGGTCATCATCCACATCGATCCCTGCAACAAAAGCCTGAATCCCTGCATATCGTGCAAAAGGGAACCGGATGACAACAAGCCGCAGGACGCCTGACCGAAGGCGATCAAGCCGCCCGTGTTGCCTGTCAGCAAATCAATTAGTGATCGTACCGACCATCCCTGTTTCACCGTACGCTGCGATGGTAAGTCATGTTTCTAAAGGATAGCAAGTTAACCTGGAAGGTTAGAGGCTTTGCCCGCCGGCACTGCTGACGGGGGAATGAACCCTGCCGGACGTCATGATACAGAAGGGGCGCTCTCGACGGAGCGCCCCTTCTGTATCTCCCCGGTTTATCCTTCATTACCACATGGTGCAGACATTAAACAGCTCTTTCGTGCGCATCGCCACGAAGGCCATCACAATCTTCCTGTCTATCATCGGGTATCTCCCGCAGATGGCCTCCACGCACCGGTTACCCAGTTTAATGGCCTCCTGCTTATAGCCATACAACGGACTGCTGGTGGCTGTCTCGCAGATGATCCTGTCGAAATGCGCCCCGATCTGCCCGCACAATAACCTGCCCGCCTCCAGGTCGTCGGAGGGGAGATCGAAATAGACAGCCGGGCCCGGTATCTCAACCTTCTCATTGTAGAAGAAAAAAGGTGACCTGCCGGTATTGTCACCGACGTTGGGGCTCTTCATGTAGTCGCTGGAAGGCCGCATGGTGGAGAGCGTTTCGCGGCCGACCAGCCCTATTTTCCTCTGCAAATCATCGTCGCTCATTTTTGTAAGCTCAAGCAGCTCCTTCTCGGCATCACCAATCGTCACTCCCTCGAACAATCCCTTCGCAATGCCGCTTACGGTTCTCATAAGTCGCCTCCCTTGCCCTGAGACCAGGGAATTTGCGGAAAAAACACCGTCAACATGTCTCGTCCTTCTGGAAAAATATTAACAAAAATGATTATGAATGTCAAAATCTCAAATCCGGCTCGCCAATCCTATCGGATAATTCAGTTCAAGAGATTCGGGCTCTCCGTTCCGCCTGGCCCGGGAATGCCCGGGCAACCGCAGGGACGGCCCCCTGTACGGAATTTTTTCCTGCAATTCGAAATCTATTATTTAATACAGCGTCTGATCGATTTTCCATTTTTCACCTGGCTCCGCGGGGCATTTCCTTTTCAGGTACTTCCAACCCACCCCTTCGCCCCCTTGACATACACCCCACCAGGATGGGAACATGAGGATAAGGAATTTTTTCCGGGAGGCGATGAGATGCGCATATCAGCCGCGGTTCTGATCATGATGTTTTTCCTGGCCGGATGCGCCCATGTCGTCGGCAAGGAATCCCTGGCGCTGGCGGACCGGAACCTCTCCTTCCGCATGCTGAACGAACATACGGAAACCTATGGGGGGAAATACGTCCTGCTCGGCGGGATAATTGCCGGGGTGCGGAATACCGCCTCGGGCGGTGAGATCGAGATCGTCCAGTACGAGCTGGACTCGCGCGGAAGGCCTGAGGTCTCGGAATCATCCGGTGGGAGATTCCTTGCACAGAGCGATGGGTTCCTGGACCCACTGGTCTACCTGACCGGTCTCAGGGTCACGCTGGTGGGAAGGGTCACGGGCAAAAAGGTGGTCCCCCTGAATAGTGTGGACTATGCCTACCCCGTCGTATCGATCAGGGAGATCCGACTGCTGAAGCCCGACCTGTATTCGCCCTATCCGATGTTCCATTTCGGCGTAGGTATCGGTCATACCTTCTGATATCCGGTTACCGGCCGGGAGCTTGGGGAAACATGATCCCGCCCATCAATCCAGACTGGTAAGGTTTTCGACAACCTGCCGGTTAATGACATGCTTCAGGGAATGATAACCGGGATCGGGCGCCATCAGACCGATTACATAGTACTCCGTCTCCCGTGGAGGAGTCACGAAGCCCACGACCCTCCGTTTGTCGAAATCCAGCTCTACCCATTGAAGTTTGCCCGCATCGGGATCGACCCTCTCCAGTTGCTCTACCGAACAGATGAGCTCGGCCCCGGTGCCTTCGAATCCGTGACCGGGGACCCGACCCCTGCTTGCGATGATGAATCCCTGTGAGTCGACCACAAAGGCGGCCTCGGCCCGGGTGAGGCTCATGCACCAGGTGAGGCACTCTTCCCAGTTGGCGAGTTTCTGCGGTTGCGTGTAAGACGGCTCCGGCGGCACCTCTTCGGGATGGCCGGCATACCCGGCCGAAGGGGGTGAATCCTGCCGGGGTTCAGCCCACTTCGCCAGCCTGACATATGCAGACCCTTCAAGGGCGGGCGGCGGCTCTTTGGGGGTGGTCCCCGACGTCGGGACAAGGCTGCTCAGTATCAGCTGAGCCTCTTTCAGGTCATATGAGTTCACGCTGCGGTCTCTCATCCTCGACTCCGGTCGCGCCGCCCAGTCCCTGGACCACGCTCTTGATCTCGGTGGCCAGCAGTTCGAACCTGATGGCCTCCGGCGGATATTTTCCCGGCAGGAAGGCCACCGGCAACCCCTTCTCGCTGGCTATGGAGAAAATCTCGGCCCGCGGGATATACGTTTCCAGCACCCCGCTCAATGATGCCCAAACCGTATTCATGATATTGAACGAAACGTCCTTTGTGAGCTGCACCATGGTCGCCAGGATCCCGAGCAGTTCCAACCCGCTGTTCTCGTTTTCCTTTACATGCTTCAGCACCCGGAGGGTCTGGGAGATGGCCCGCAGGGCGAGAGGCTCCGCCTGCAGCGGGAGCAGGGCGAAGTTGCTGACCGACAGAGCCGACCTGGTTATCATCCCCAACCCTGAAGGGGTGTCGATGATGATGTAGCTGTACTTCCCTCCCACCACGGCCAGGACATCACGCAGAGCCGCCGAGGAATGCAGCAGGTTTTCGTAGACCCCCACATCCAGGGGATCCAGGCGCCCCCTCGGCAGGATCGAAAGCCCCGGAAGCTTGGTCTGGATGACGGCTTCAGCAATCGTGGACTGCTTCATCATGTACTCGGCAAGACCCTTCCACTCGGTATCGCTCCGGGCAAGGGAAAAACCTATCGCGCCGAGAGGATCAACATCTATCAGCAGGGTCGGGTCGCCCCCCTCGGCCAGTGCGACAGCAAGGTTCAGAGCCACCGTGGTCTTGCCGGTACCCCCCTTGGAACTTACAATGGAAAGAACATTCGCCATTTCGCTTCCCCCATCTCCTCACTGCTCGATACCTGAATCGACGGCGTGGAGGCATCAAGGATTCAGGTTAAGATCTACCTCCGACCATTTCCCTAGCCGGGCAGAAGCTCGGATATCTTGTGTCTGACAACGCCCAGCTTGGCATCCTCGTTACAGGCAACCGCGACGAAGCGCCCCGTATCGCTGTCCGTTATATGCACGAACAGCGCCCCTGTCTCACAGTGAATAAAGGCGAACATGACCTTCCCCATCTCCATTCCAACCGATCTCAGCGAGGAGGTGGAAAGCCATGCCAGAACCGCCGGAACGACACGATCCGCATTGACGCTCGTGCCGTCCGGGGCGTGAAGCGCCGTCACCCTGCCGGACATGTCCGCTACAAAGGAGTAGAGGTAGCCGGGCAGCGTTGACAGGCCTTCCAGAGCTCCCATCCCCGCTTCCGGCCGGATCTCCTTCCGGACAGCTCCATCACCCTCGGGGACAAGGCAAGGCAGGTCGGTTTCCGTGAGGATTTCTTCCGGCTCCGGATAGACCTCGGCCAGCATGAACATCGTGCCCGTATCGATCGACATCTCGCCGTTCCTGGCTTCCAGGAAGATCCCGGGATCGTCCAGCATGGAGGCGATGGCGGCCCGGATATGGGCCTTGAGGCACTCCCTCAGTGCCCCATGGGTGATCAGGCCCGACTCCTCCAGCAGAGCGCCCAGTTTTCTGGTCTTTCCCAGGGAACGGCATTTCCTCACGATCTCATCGAGCTTTTCCTTCGGCACCATGCCGATCCGTTCCAGGAACGAACCGAAATTCTCCGTCTGGATATTGCTGACGGCCCAGGCGACATGCCCGTCACGCATGACTACCACCCCAACCTGCTCGGAATTTCTCACCGCGCGCAGGATGCCGCTCCATCTTACCTGGGCCGCATTCTTCAGAGCAACGGAAAAGGGATGCCCTTCAATCAGTTCAATCAAGTCGCCCACTGCAACCTCACACTCGTCACCCGGACGGCCGGAGTGGCGTATTCGCGAGCGGGGTAAGGGTTTCCCGCCGTTATTTCCTGACCACTATGAATTCGCCGTAAGGGTCCCCCGCCTCTATACCCTTTGTCTGGTGGCAGACATGGGTATCCATGCCGTCGGGATAGGGATCCGCATACGCCAGGTCGAAAAATGCCTGGCTGAGACCGCGGAGGGTGTAGCCCCGGAGCCCTTCACCTCCGCCGTCCGCTTCATAGTAATCGAAGGCACGGATCACCATCCTCTCCCCTTCCTTGAGCTGCACGATACCCGACTTGGCCCACCCCCAGGCAGTGAAGGCCGCATATGCGCCGCGAAGTATGTCTTTCTCGCCTTCCGTCACCATCGGCATGACCACGTCATTGAAAATCTCCGATGTGATGATGCCGCAACCGGTGTGATAGCCGCATTCATAGGCCGCGCGTACCAGGCCTTCCTCCACCTGCGCTTTTTTATCCGGCGGCGCCGCCGCCATGATCCGTTCGGCGAACGTGTTCAGGAGCGAGACCGGGAGCAGGTTCACCAGCACCTCGTATTCCGGGATCAAACCGTTTTCGTCCCCCTGCACGGTGATCTTCGCAAGGGATTTCACCACGGTGTCACGCATCACTGTCATGATAGATACTCCTTCTGTCTCACGATGTCTTGACGACGAACTTGCTTTCCGTACTTCCGGCGGCGATGCTGGCAACCTCGGTGACCTTGTAGGTTTTGACGGGTTTGTTGAACGCGGCGCCGAACATGGCCGCCACGAAGCCGCAGGTAAAATGGTTGACGGGAACCGCATTGGAACCCCACTTTTTCAGCCAGCCCTCGTCCAGATGGGAACGGAGCAGGCGCACTTCCCCCCCGTTTTCGTCTCCGGTCACGATCATCTTGCCGAGACCGAACACGGAGTAGTACTCCCTCCCCACGTTGCACTTGTCCTGGGCTGAGCTGAGAGAGTTCTTCTGAATATAGTCATCGAAGACGGCTCGCATGGTTTCCTCGACCACGTCCCGGAGGATCTCCGGTCCGCCCATATCCTTGAGGTCTTCCACCAGCCTTGTTATCAACGCGAGATAATGGTGCGAGTGCATCACCACCAGATGACCGTTCAGGTAATGGCGATAGGTCTCGGGATCCAAAGTAAAATCTAACCGCAGCGGCATCAGGCATACCTCCTAGAATGATTGGGCGAGTTCTTCGAAGAGTTTTCTTGTCTTATGCCGGATAATTCCCAGCTTGGACGCATCCGGGGTGACCACCGCCGCAACCGCGTCACCGACCGGTTTGCAGATAATCACCGCCCGGCCGTATTCGACGAACATGTCCTGGAACCTGTTGACGTTGAGTTCGGTCCCCATCTCCTCGATACCGTTGACGGAGTGGGCAAGCGATGCGCCCAGTTCGTCGATGTTGACCCTTGCGCTGCTGCCGACCGATTCGATGACGAACCCGTCGCGTCCGATGACAACCACCGCGTCTATTCCGGGAATCGCCAGCAGGTCGTTCAGGACTTCCGTTGAGTCTCTTCCGCTCTCTTGCATTGCAAAGCTCCTTTCATATGCCTCTTTATGCGCGCCGCTACCGTTGCCACCGTTCTCCTTGGCACGCTTGTCCAGCAATACAACCGCCTCCATGATGGCGTGCTGCACCGAAAGGCCGATGTTGCTCTGGGCGGCGGCTACACCCGGCATGAAATGGAACGTCCCCTGTTCCCACGAGAGCAGGTCGGCCAGACCTTCCAGGCCCGTCAGATCCTTTGAAACCACCGAGACCAGTTCACCCGCCACGAAATATATACGGCCCTCGTCTCCCCCGGGCTGCCGCAGCAGTCGTATCACGCCGCTTTTGGCGCTGGCTGAAAGGAACTGGAGCAGGTCCGTGATAGTGGTCAGGGAAAGGTTCCCTTTCAGTCCTGATTCACTCTTTCCATCAGCCGTTACGGCATCGATTCGGACTGGCATGATATGGCCCTCAAGAGAAATGAACCCGGCAGGCCGTTGAAAAACCAGCTTTTCAACGGCCTGCTGATGCGTCTCATCTGAACACCAGCATGGTGGCAGTCTGGTTGATGTGACCGATGTACTGCTCCCCATAGGTACTGAATCCGACGGTAGGAAAGCCTGCAAACAACTCTCCGTATGCCTGTGTGAGGTTGTTCTGGCGAAGCTCCAGGGTCCTCAGAATGCAATTGAAATTGACGATACCGGAAATCCCTCCCAACTCCTTCCGGGCCTGCTCGATTGCCTCCCTGGTGTCCCCTATGATGTCCGTCCCCTCCAGCACGGACAGTTCCATCCCCTCCTTCACCCCGCAGTAGAACAGCATGCCGTCATCCTTGATCTGTTGGGGGCTCCGCACAAAGGGCTCGTCATCGATGACCAGGCCGACCGGATTGTGCATGAAGCGCTTGGGCGCCTCATCCAGAGACACCCCGACAGCCTCGGCATAGGCCGCGGCAGCGGGCCTGTTGTTGAATTCCAGGACCGCCCGCCGTTCCTCGTCAACCTTGGTAACCTCCAGGGTCTTCCCCAGGTCGCGGAAACTCTGGGTCTTGATGAAGGTGAAATCCACTCCCGGTTTCAGCAAGGCCAGCACCGCAACGTTACTATGGCCCTTGCCGTGGGCATAGAGGTAGGTGGAAGAGAACCTGAGGTCGTCTCCAGCCGAGCCGCCGATAAAGGTGACGTTTGTGAGGTCGCCTATGGTTTCCATCAGGGACTCTTCGGCCCCGCACAGGCCGTCAACCAGGATTATGCCCACATACTTGCCGGGATCCATATCGGACATTGATTCGTTGAAGTAGCTCTCAAACGAGGCCAATGCCTTCCTGACGGAGCTCTCATCCCTCAGGTTCTCGATGATCTCAATCTTTGCGTCCTTGACGGCCTGCCCATTGAACGCCATGGCCACCATGGAGTTCTCCAGCATCTTCCCGCTCGTTATCTCGCCAGCCGTTGAACAGCCGAGAACCTGGGCCATGGGAAACGCGTCCTGCATCTTCTTGCTCACGCTTTCGGGAGCGTATTTGGTCGAGGCGAAAAACAGCACCAGTTCGGAATCGAACAGGTCAAACTGCCTGCAGATATCTTCTACGCTTTCGTCAACGGTTTCTTTGGTGGAAAACGCGGTTTTAATATTCATGTCAACCTCCTCCGGACAAGATTATGGGTATGCTATTTCAGTTCACGGATCATTTTCTCCAGTTTGCCGAGCACCACCGGGTCATCATCGGACTGCAGCGTATACTTGCCGGGATTTATCCCCTTGAGTATCAGCTTTGTCTTGATAACCCGCTCCAGCATGGGGTTGTCTTTTGCCCTCTGGTCAATAATGGAATCTATCATCTGCTTGATCTTTCCTGCCATGCCCATTACCTCCTCATTAATTTCTCACTCTATCCATCTCCGCGACCAATGAATTCACGTTTGCTGGAGGAGCTTCTGCAATAAAAACCAGTGGCGGCCGGTTCTCATGTAGCGAACACGGCGGTGAGCAATATGGGTTATTTGAAAACAAAGTTTTATTATCTGTTTTAATTTGTCATCATATACATTATTTTGTAACTTCATGTCAACAAATTAAACATAATGAACGTAAATGGAGCTACCGACCTTCAGGCGGGAGGAATGACGAGGCACTAAAGTCGCACCGGCACAAGCACTTCGTGCCGCGACAATGAGACGGCTCTACGCGAAGCGCCTTCAGGCACGACAATCACGGCAGCCGCTCCCACGCAAACATGGGTTAGTTGCCGGATTCATGGGGTTATCCCCAAAAGGAAGGTCGTCCAATGCACATGCTGGAAATGGGAGGGGTTCTCAGGGCGACGATGTCCCTAAACGATGTCATACCCGCAAAACGGGTATCCGGACAGAATGCGACATCATGCAATTCCTGGATTCCCACCTATGCGGGAATGACGGGAAAGCAACCTTTGCCTGGGGGATAGTTCCGCAATGGAGAGGGATCGACGCGGGGAATCCGCGGGAGTAAGCCAGGGGTGGCCGAAAAGCCCTGGGCAGCTGAATCCGGCCGTGAGCGCGGTGACTGTGGTGGGAAAGACGTGAATCGGGCGTAGATTGGAGTGATTGTTTTTGCGGCGGCCGACCGGTTCGCTACCTCTCGTGGTGAGCAGAAACCCCTGCCTTCTTTTCGGCCCAGTGCCGGACCCCGCCTTCCCGGGTCCGCTCGAACCTCATGACCGGGACGCTGAGGCCGCAACCGCCTTCAACGGCCTCCACCCGGAGCCTGAATACCTGCCGGACTATGGCCGGATCGCCGTTCGGGAAGAGCCGCACCGTTTCCTCGAACCTTGGGGCGTCCCTGCCGATGACCTCCCCCTTGCAGAAAACCCGCAGGAGCCGAGGTTCGTCGTCAAAGGAGCAGAACATCAGGGTGACCCCGCCGCCGGCCGCTATGTCCCGGCCGGTGCGGTTGCTGCTCCCCGGGTAATCGAGCAGAAGGAGCGTTTCCTCGTCGAGAAACAGGAGACAGTCTTCACCTTTCGGTGCCAGGCTCACCTCGTCCACAGCCGCGCTGGCAATGAAAAAGAGCCGTTGCCCGGCGGCGAACTCCCTGTCCTTTTCCGTAAGATACCGATACTGCTTCCCCATGATTACCCCTCTCGTAAATAACGTGCCGTCCCGACCGATCACAGCCTCCGCTTTCTTGCCAACTGTTACTCGAACCGGAGGCGCTGCGCAGTGAAAAATAATATATCTCGACGCGAATTTCGTCAAGACGGTCTTTTGCTGTCCTGATCAGCCATGCGGCATGGATAGTTTTCATAGAAATAATCTATTTTCATACCTACCGGGATATGTTACATTTTCTAATCGGAAGCGCCTTTTGGAACCTTTGCCGGAGCAGGGGCGACCTGAGGCGTCCCGATCAGTAGCAGCCGCTCCCCCGTTCACGTCCCCCTCCGGCCTGCCGCTCCCCGAGACTCAGTGCGTCATTCAGAGAACCATCGGATATGAAGATGAAAAAATTCGTTTCCAAGGCCCTGGAGGTCAATCTCGCCGTTACCGGGGGCAAGATAGAGGTCACGCCGGAGCACCAGTGGTTCCTCTCCCTCTCCCGTTCCCATTTCGGCATCCACAAGCGGGCCGGGGAGCTGATGAACGAGTACCACCATCCCTATTCCAACCCGGAACTGGTGGTGGACCTGCTCCGCAAGATCACCCTGGACGACCTCTGGTTCTACCTGTCACTGGCGGAACGCGAACGGGCCATGGACACGCTGCTGGGGATGTTCGACGCCCTGATGGGGCTCCATCTTCCAAACCAGCAGCAGGAGAGGTGCTTCCAGACCCTGCTCGAATTCGCGGATGCGCTGTATCGGCAGAAAAAATGCCCGCAATCCGTCATGGACCGGGTCGTTACCACCCTCCAGAGCAGCCTTGAGGGCAACGAACAGGTGGCGGTGCGGTCATCCGGGTTCATGAAGGAGCGGCTGCAGTCCCTTTCCGTGGACCCCCGCTACTCCGGCGCGGTCACCGCCATGCTCCGGCTCGCCCTTGAGAAGAACATCGATTTCTGGGAGAAGAGCGCCGGCATCGAGTCCTGGCTCGCCAACAAGAAATCCCTGTTCCGTTCGGACATGGGCGCCAGGATCGCCCATGTGGGCCGCCCCTTCTTCTCCGAGCTGAGAAAACAGCTCGGAGAAGCCGGCACCTGGGCCGAGCTTCGGCAGGTACCGGATTTCACCGGGATCGCAAACCGCTTCCGCAGCTGCATGGACGAGGAGGAGCCGGCCCTCGACCGTATCTACTATCTGTTCTATCTGCTCAGCCACCCCGGCATGGCGCACCTGAAAGACCACCTCCTCTGGGACCTGAACCGGATGCTCCGCATCGTCAGGAGCTCATGCGGCGAGAAGGAGCTGACCGTCTTCCTCGAAAGGATCTTCCATCTCTTCGAGTCGCAGAAGGCCGGTCACATGGGGACGCTGCTGGACTGCATCCTCACGCTGGGGAAGGAAGTGATCGACCTGGGCAACCAGGCCGTGATCAACCATTTCACCGACCGCCTCATCGCCTTCGGCTTCGTGCCCGGCAACGTGTTCGGGATCAACCAGGACTGGCAGGTCTGCATCGACAAGAACCATATCCGGAACATCAGGGTCTGGATGGAGCTGATCGAGTGCGCCCCGGAGAAGATGCTCAAGCTCCTCTCCGCCCTGATCGTCAACCTCCGGGTACGCGGGATCTTCATCTCGGACACCGACCTGTTCCAGCGGGACATCACCAGGCTGCTCAATTCGGGCATCGCTCCCATCTACAAGATGGTCAAGCAGCTGGCCCGTATCTTTCCGGTCTACTACAACGAGATCGGGGCCGAGGGAGAGCTTCGCGAGATCACCACCAGGATGGACGAGGTCTCCCACAGGCAGGACCGGCTGATCCATTTCCTCCGGAAGCAGGTGCATACCGAGAGCAACAATACCCACATCGAGCTGGCCAGGCGCATCATCCGTTTCTGGTACGACGGCGACACCGGTCCGCTCAAGGACATCCTCCCCCAGGACGTGCACCTGTCCCTGCGGAACTCCGGCGAATGGTTCGACCCGGTTCACGGGATCGTTACCCGGCTGTGCGAGGCGTGGGGCGTGGGACCGGAAGAGCTGCTGGACAAGGAGTACCTGAACCTGTCCAGACACCTGAAAGGCTGCCTGAAACGGGACCAGGTACGCTTCAGGGGGCTGGTGGACCTTTACCGGCTCCTGAAGGCGAAATACACCCTGGACTACCACAACATCATCCCGGTGATGAAGCAGCTCCACATCTTCCCGGACGAGGAAATCGAAGAATTCCGCAAGCGGCTCGACGGCGAAAATTCCGAGGCCGCGCTCCGGAGGGTCTTCTACTTCATGGAGCAGCTGCGGGAGACCATCCTTGATCCCGAAAAGTCGGAGGCGTGCGAGGACATCTATCACAAACGCCACATAGCCGCCGGGATCCCCTCCATGTACGGCAAGTACCACGAGGCCAAGTTCGAGGCCCTCGGGCTCACCTTCCGCCTGGAACGGCTGGCGTCCGTCCTGATGGCACGGCTCATCGGCCAGATAAACATGAGCTACATCACCGCCAAGTCCCTGCGCAGGATCGCCCGGATCATCGAGCTGTTCCGCCACGGCATCCTGCTGGACGGCATCTCCAACCAGGGTTTCGACTCGAACCTGAAGATGTTCCAGTACAGCCTCACCTCGGCCAGCTTCACCCTGGAGCAGATTGTCAATCTGTTCCAGTTCATGGCCCAGAACATCCGCGAGATCATCCACGAATACTTTCTGCGCCATTTCGACAACCCGCTGAAGACCGTCGCCGCCCAGCAGACGCGGCAGCAGCGCCCCCACGGGCCGGTCGACCAGCAGGAGGTCCACCGGATCTCGGAGAAGTTCTACCGGGAGGTGCTTTCGTCGGCATTCCTGGTCCAGCAACTGGACAACTTCATCTCCGACGTGCTCAACACGCTGCGCTCCATGGTGGGAAACCTCACCCCCGAGGTGCGGCACAACATCATGAGCTTCGACCCGGACCTGATCATCAGCCCCATCTACCGGAGCACCCCGGAGATGGACAACCAAATATTCCTGGGAGCCAAGGCCTATTTCCTCAAGCAGCTCTACGCCCAGGAGTTCCCGATACCGCCGGGCTTCGTGCTGACCACCGAGCTGTTCCGGCACCGCAGGGCCATCCTGAAGCACCCGGAACTGACCATGGAGATCGAGGAGCTGGTCCGCCAGAAGATCGGCGAGCTGGAGGAGATAACCGGCAGGAAACTGGGCTGCCCGGAGAACCCGCTCCTGTTCTCGGTCCGCTCGGGCACTGCCATTTCCATGCCCGGCGCCATGGACACCTACCTGAACGTCGGGATGAACGACCGTGTGGCCGAGGGGCTGAGCCTCAAGCCACGCATGGGATGGACCGCCTGGGACTGCTACCGCCGCTTCCTCCAGGGGTGGGGGATGGCCCACGGCATCGCCCGGGACGAATTCGACCGCCGCATCTCGCACTTCAAGCACCTTTACCAGGTGGCCCGCAAGGTGCAGTTCACCGAGAACCAGATGCGGGAGATAACCCTCTCCTACCGGACCCTGCTGAAGGAGTACGGGGTTCACGTGGAGCAGGACCCGTTCCGGCAGATCATCCAGGCCATCTTCTCCACCATGGATTCCTGGTACACCGAGCGGGCCAGGACCTACCGGAGACACCTGCAGATCGCCGAGGAATGGGGCACCGCGGTCATCGTGCAGCAGATGGTGCTCGGCAACCTGGGCGCAGACTCGGGCACCGGCGTGGTGTTCACCCGCAGTCCGCTCGAGGACAAGCCCGGAGTGAGCCTCTACGGCGACTTCACCCTGTTCAGCCAGGGGGAGGACGTGGTGGCGGGGCTGGTGCACACCCTCCCGGTCTCGGAGAAACAGCGCAAGTCCATGCCGGGCAACATCAGGACTTCGCTGGAGAAGGACTTCCCGGAGGTCTACCGGGAGCTGCTCCATCGCTCCCGGCTGCTGGTGGAATCGTACGGCTACAACCACCAGGAGCTGGAATTCACCTTCGAGTCGCCCCGCAAAGAGGACCTGTTCATCCTCCAGACCAGGGACTACGCCACCAGCCAGCCGGAAAAGCTCTGCGTGTTCGCCGCGGACCAGAGGTCCATGAAGTTCCTCGGTTCGGGCATCGGCATCGGCGGCGGCGCCATGAACGGCGTGCTGGTGTTCGACCGGGAGGACCTGAAGAACGCCGCAGTCGACTTCCCGGGGAAGAAACGGATCCTGGTGCGTCCGGACACCGTGCCGGACGATATCGACATGATCTTCGAATGCGACGGCCTGCTGACCTCCAGGGGTGGGGCCACCTCGCACGCGGCGGTCACCGCCGCCCGCCTCGGCAAGATCTGCATCGTCAACTGCAAGGTGCTCCAGGTCTACGAGGCTGAAAAGAAATGCCGCATCAACGACACCAGGCTCAGCCTCGGCGACGAGATCGCCATAGACGGCAGGCTGGGGAACATCTACCTGGGCAATTATCCGGTGGAGTACACCGAGAGCTTCTAGACGGGAAGCATTCCGTCATCCCATTTATCAGACCAAGGAGGACACGAATGAGCACGGGCGACAAGACATCACACCCTCTGGGCATCAACGGACTGGGCCGTATCGGCAAGCTGACCCTGTGGAACAACCTGCTGACCAGGCGGTTCGACCGAATCATCGTCAACACCGGCCGGGAAGTGGGCAAGAGCCTTGACGACCTGATCCAGGTGATCGAAACCGATTCCACCTACGGCACCCTGGGCAGGTTCCTGCACGGCTATACCGGAAAAAGCGAGATCAAGGTGGCCGATGCCGACCAGGCTATCCTGGAGATAGACGGAATCACCGTCAAGATACTCAGGGAGGCGCGCAACCCCAAGGACATCGCCTGGCGCAAGGAGGGGGTGAGGCTGGTGGTCGAGACGACCGGGCAGTTTCTGGACCCCACGGTCCCGGCGGATTTCAAGACCGGCGGCCTCCGCGGTCACCTGGAGGCCGGAGCGGAGAAGGTGCTGGCATCGGCGCCGTTCAAGATCAAGGACAAGACCAAAGAGATGCCCGACGACAGCGTCCTGCTGGTGCACGGGATCAACCACACCGACTTCGATCCCTCCCGCCACCACGTGATCTCCGCGGCCTCCTGTACCACCACCGGCCTGGCGCACATGATCAAGCCGCTCCTGGAAAACAAGGAAACCTCCCACATCCTGACCGCCTCCATGTCCACCATCCACGCGGCTACCAACACCCAGAGCGTGCTCGACTCGGTACCCAAGACCGGGGCCTCGGATCTGCGCAAGAACCGCTCGGTGATGAACAACATCATCCTCTCCACCACCGGTTCCGCAAAGGCGCTGGAAAAGGTGATGCCCGAGATCAAGCGGGTCGGTTTCATGGCCGATTCGGTTCGCATCCCCACCAGCACGGTGTCGCTGATCATCCTCAATCTGACCTTCCACACCCCGCTGGACACGAATGGAGAGCCGGTCATCACCCACCTGCTGCTGAACGACATCTACCGCAAGGCCGCCGAAGGCTCCCAGAAGGGGATGCTGGTCTACAGCGACCGGCAGAACGTCTCCTCCGACCTCATCGGCGTGCCGGCCGCCGTGGTCATCGAGGGGCATGAGAGCCACACCCGCACCGGCTTCATCAACCTGCCGCCCGAGACCCTCGCCAGCGTCGGTCTCCCCGCGGACGCCGAGGTGCAGATCCCGGTCACCCACGCCAAGCTGTTCGGCTGGTACGACAACGAATACGGCAGCTACGTGAACTG